>NZ_CP151099.1:627083-1251666 GCF_038096175.1 Nostoc sp. UHCC 0302 | reverse complement strand
AGGGAAATTACCGTCGTTTTCTATCCCCGTAGTCGATACAACAGGTGCAGGAGATAGCTTTCTGGCTGGTTTCATCCACCAACTGAGTCAGCATAGTATTCAAAACTTGAATGATGTAGAAACAGTAAAACGCATTGTCACCTATGCTAGTGCGGTTGGGGCGCTGACTACCATTAAACCAGGAGCGATCGCTTCTCAACCTACTGCTGCTGAAGTCGAAGCTTTTCTAGCCTCACATCAACTTTAGAAAGTGGCATAAACAGCTGGGGTATCAACTACAAGCGGCTGATACTCCAGCCTGAAAAATGCACAAAGCATCTCCGGCAGTAGAAGCCTCTCTAAGAGAAGACATCACTCGTTTTTTGCCCTACCTAACAAAATCGCATTACTCCCTTGCTCCTTTCCCTTTTACCTTTTCACCGTATTTTTTAAGAGTACTCGCACCACCTAACAAAAAAGCCACCACTGCACCAGTCTCAAAATTTGCTTCGGGAACTGGCTTCGATGGCTCTTGGACGCTGAATATAGCATAGTTTGCTTGTTCATTACCCTGTGTGAAAATGTCTTGACTCTCTCCTCTAAAATTATCCCACCTTGTAATATAGTTATCGATTTTGCTAACAATAAACAGAGACCCGTCGGAGGCGACAACTCCTCGATATGCAACCAGAGCTGATGGATAATTATTAATTTTTGTTGGTACGGTTTTTTGAGAGTTCAGCAAAGATGCAATGTTGTCAACAACTTTTTGGGCTGTTTGGCTATTATCCCAAAAAGTAGGTTTATTAAAACTTGAGCTATTCGGAGAGCCAAATATATTCAAGAATGAATCATACTTGAACGTAACATCATAATTGATGCCATCAACCACTAAGCCTTGAATTTTACTGACATTGCCTGGACTGCTGTATACGAGTTCCACTGCCACGGCAGGAGTAGCATTAATGACAAGAGCGGTAATACCGATCAGGCTTGCTAGATAACAAGTTTTTCCTTTCAATTGCTTGCTTACTAAGTAGATGCTTGTAACCATTATAACGTTATCTCCAAAATCTAGATAGAGTTCGAGCCGAGATCAGGAGTAAAACGGAAACAGGGACTGAAAATGGTTGATTTTTCGTTGTCCATAACGGCATTCCGTATGACAACACCTTAGCCAAAAAAAAGAGTAATAAGAAGATATAGGAGAATTCAGAATTAAGTAGCAAAGCCGGAGACGCTTGAGACTTGGCATCAGAATTGGGAATCAAAACAGGCTTTCTACCTGACTCTAAGACCTATATTGTGTACTTCATCAACTTGAAATCCGCTGTAGAACTGATGTATTAGAGTTGTTGTCTCTCACAACGACAACTCAAAAGCTACAACAAGCCCATGTTTGATATCCTATCACTGCTACCGCAAATAAACGCTACGGCAATGCGTTAAGTTTAACCACATAATAATAGCAATGCTAGCAATGAATGGGAGAGTAACGATGCCTTTTAATTTTCCGTTGGATAAAAATCTGAATGTAGTTATTCTGCTCTAAACAAATCTTCAAACTGTCGTATTCATCCCGTTTTTACAAGCGCTGAATCCTTGTAAATTGGCAACAATATTGAAATGAAAGTCGCAATTTTTTAATATTCAGCTACTTAACTAAATTCCTAAAAAAGTTCTTAGATGTTTTACTATTGTCTCTGGTGGTTCTGAAACATCTACTGGAATTGCATCAGACGGCTCTTCAAGGGTATCAAACTGGCTGTTAAGAAGTTTTTCAGTCATAAAGTGATTATGGCGTTCTTGCAACCGCTTTTGAATGACCTCAAAAGAACCCTTTAGGTAAACTATCTTAATCCGTTCACTATCCAATACTAGAAACTGGCGATAGCTAGCTTTAAGTGCAGAACAGGCTAAGACTACATTTTTATTATCGTGCAACCACTGAGCGATCGCTCTTTGCAAATCTTGCAACCAAGGCATCCTATCAGCATCACTCAGGGGGATGCCACGCTGCATTTTCTCAATATTCGCTGGTGAGTGAAAAGCATCAGCATCTTTAAATTCCCAGTTTAAGGAGTCCGCCAGCAGTAGACCGATGGTAGTTTTACCGGAACCAGATACACCCATGAGCAAAATAACCAATGCAAAATTCCCAATTCAAATTTTTAGCTTTGCCAAACCCAAATAACGGATACCTTCTGGAGAAACATCAAAGCGGCAGGGTAGTACTTCTAAACCAAGAGCGATCGCTTCCCGCAATAACTTACCATATATAGGGTCTGTACTATCACCAGGAGCAAACTCAGTACAATCTCCACGATTAATAAAGTAAAGCATCACCGCACGAGTTAGAGGCAACAATACCATCAATTCCCGCAAGTGCTTTTGTCCTCTCGTTGTCTCAGTATCGGGAAATAGTGCCAACCTCTCCTGCGCCCAAGTTGTGTTTTTTACTTCTAAATAGATTGGGATAGTGTCAATTCCGGTGAGCCAAAAATCCACCCGACTTTTTTTATCTTGCCCATAAACCACCTCGCCCTTAATTTGGCTATAGTCACCCAATTCTGGGAAAAGATATTTTGCCAAAGCTAGTTTAACTACTCGATTCGGCAATAGAGTATTCACACCTACCCAAGTCGGCTTAGTATCATTTACCTGAATCAGTTCTAAAGTGTAAGCCAATTTGCGGTTTGGATTCTCGCTTTTAGAAAGCTGTACTGCACTACCGGGAGTTGAAACACCAGTCATTGGGCCTGTATTTGGACAGTGTGCTATCACTACTTCGCCAGAAGTAAGTTGAACATCGGCAAAAAAGCGCTTGTAACGCTTAAGCAGAATGCCAGGATACAAAGGCGGGTAGCGGTAAAGCCAATCAATCATTATGAAACCTTATTGCTGCTAGTAAATATACGTCGATTTTGCTGTAGTTTTTCCTGTGAATAGCTGAGTAACACGAAAGCTTGATTAAAATATGCCTGCTAAAGCAGGCTTTGCTAAGAAGCCATAAAATATACCAATTATCGAAAAGAACGCTACAGATTGAAACCTGGAAACCCAGATAAAATCAGACTTTCTCAATTACGAAATACTAACTAGAAATTAGTATTACGTCTCTAGGCAGAAGTTTTGTCTATATCATGAATTGACCATTTTTGTAGTCAGCTTTACGACATTTTAATAAAAAGTAGCATATACTTGATAGTATAAACCTCCCATAAAGGAAAATTCGGGAAAATTTAAATACGCAAGGAGGTTAATCCTATGCAAGAACTATTGGGATCAACAGAATTAGAATATGCTTTTCTATTCACTCTAAGAAAGGTAAATTCAATCAATGTAGAAGGGTTCAAGGTATTTTTTAATAATATGCCTGTTGACCCTTATATTAAAGGCAATTATCGCTCAAGAAGACTATCTCGATTCATCATCTCTGGCGAACAGATAATTAAACTACCTCATGGTTACCTCTTTCAGAGCAAAAAATATAATCCATTAGTAGGTGATGTCAAAAGAGAGTTTACAGAATTAGATGATGCACTCATCAAACTAGATATATTTAAAAATCTTGTCTTAGCATTTAGTGATTCATGTAAACTTCACCCCGAAGCTGAAATCGGAGTACATCAAATCAGAACTATTTGTACACCAAATAATTTGGGTAATCCAGCACCTGAAGGTATCCATCAAGATGGCACAGATTTTATTGGCATTTTTTCTGTTGACAGAGACAATATTCAAGGTGGAGAAACACACTTGTATACTGCCAAAAAAGAAAAGCCTGTGTTTAGTAAAACTTTAAATCCGGGAGAGCTATTATTGGTTAATGATCATGATTTTTTCCACTTCACTACTCCAATAAAACCACAAAATAATGTTCAAGGAAGTAGGGATGTTTTTGTTTTGACTTCTCCTAGCTTGCTTTCGGAGTAAGAGTTGTCAAAAAAGAATAAAGAATGGTTTATAGTGGCGCTAGAGCGCCACTGTAAACTTCATTTTCTTGATATCTTATTACTTAGTTGAGTGTAAATATTTTACAATCAACTAGATATGGGGAATTGAATGTAGTCATTTCTCCAGCTTTTTTACCTGGAATTGGAAATAATCGGGCTGAAAGTGGTTTATCTAGCTTGATAGCCAAAGTTGCCATATCAATTAATAATGCTGCAATCTTGTCTATTGCTATATCGCCTGGAATCGGAACTGTATCTAAGCCACATCCACAAACTGCTGAGTAGAGTAATAGATTTGTAATATCATAGGTTTGTTCGTTAGCCCTAGCTGCTAAACCAACATCTTCACAAACAGGAAGCATAAGGCCAGAATAACCACATATTTTTACTGATACTCTTTTCAATACACGAGTCAGCATTCCAGAAATAGCTAGTGTTCCTTGATGTCCAAACTTGCCGTTCATCAATATTTCATAAGCAAAAGCAATACTATTTTCTTTATCCAAGGATGGTGCAAGAGAGGTATCAATGCCTCTATATTCAATAGCAAATTTTTCAGATATTTTTTCAGCAATAACTGCAATTTTATTTAGTTCTACTTCTAATAGGAGTTGCAAAATTTTTTCTGTTGTTTGTATATTACGAGCTTGTGTGAAAGCTTGCATTACTAAATCACCTAGCTCTAAACCTATAGCAAAGGATGTATTACCTATATGGTAAGCTGTAGGGAAAAAGGGGATACTTGGCTGGCAATTCGCCCAAGCACAAAAGCGAAAGTTACCGTAGCCATTTTCAGTTTCTTCAGAAATACGTTTAATAGCTTTTGCAGATTCAAAGGCATTTTCAAAGTTAATGCCACTGTCTCTATCGCCAATTTTGCTTGAACAGTAAATAATCGATGTACTTTTGTTAATATCTGGAATGATATCTATGCTTTCGGGTTGGTTGGCATAACCAATATTGAAAAAGTTGATATCAAGGCTTTGGCAAAGCTGTTCTAGAGTTTGAATTTCACTGAGAATTTCGGTTTTTGACGAAGTAGCTAGATATTCTTCCCAAGCATTAGTGGCTATTCTAGTTGTTTGCACTTCATATCCCTGTTCTTCAAAGATAATCTGTACTTGCTGATTGAACTTTGCAGCTTGTCTAATTTTTTCTATTTCTTTTGGGGATTGAAGCGAGATTCCTGTTGTGATAGTTCTGATTTTCATTGAGATAACATATTATAATTAGTAATAGTACTCATACTAATTCTTAGCAGCTTTGGACTAAATGTAACTCCAAAACCTGGCGTATCCTATTTATAAAAATTTATAGTGGCGTGTTAGTTTTGTTTCACTGAAAATAAGAAATGAATCAAAGTCACGTACAATACTTAAAATATAAGGATTAGTGCATTTTGGAATTCCACTAACTGAGTCAATAGAAAACGCCATGAGTGAAGAATTCTACAATAGAGGATTAGAAAAAGCTAAGCAACAAGATTACGCTGGAGCTATTGAGGAATTTAATCGTGCTTTGCAACTGACACCTTATTTTCCTGAAGCCTACTTACAACGGGGTTTGGCATATTATGACTCTGGCGCGATTTTGCAAGCTGTCTCAGATTATACTGAAGTCGTTAAGCTAAATCCTGAAAGTGTAGAGGCGTACTATTGGCGTGCATTGGCAAGGTTGGTGCTGAAAAACTTGCCAGGGGCGCTAGATGATGTAGAACGTGCTATCCGTCTTAATCTAAATAATGCGGCTGCTTATAATCTGCGAGGGATAGTACGGCGCAAACAGGGATATATTCAAGATGCGATCGCCAATTTTAAAAAAGCTGCACAATTATATTTAGAACAACAGGATAAGGAGAATTGTCGTCTCTGTCTAGAAAAAATTAAACAGCTACAATCGCCCGAAAAACCTGCTGTTGAGCAGCCTGTGGCCAAAAATACGCCAATTTTATCTACAAATGATTATTTCAAGCAATTATTAGAAAAAGCTGAAAAAGGAAATACGCGCGAGGCGATCGCAGATTTAAACTGGATATTGCAAGCTGATTCGCAAGATGCCCAAGCTTATTGCTGTCGGGGGGTAGTACGTTGCAAAATGGGTAATTATCAAGAAGCGATCGCTGATTTTAATCAAGCACTGCAATTAAATTTTCAAGATGCAATTGTCTATCGTAACCGAGGTAAAGCACGTTCTTCTTTAGGTGATCATCAAGGAGCGATCGCTGATTTTAATCAAGCACTCCAGATACAACCCAAAGATGTCTTAGTATATGTTGCCAGAGGCAATGTTTATCGGGCAATGGGCAATTATCTCGATGCAATTCAAGATTACAGCCAAGCACTACAAGTCAATCCGAATGATGCCCAAGCTTATTACAACCGCGGCATTGCTTATACGCTTTTAGAAGAAATGCAAGGCGCTATTGAAGATTATCAACGGGCGGCAAGTATTTTTTGTGAACAAGAAGACTGGGAAAATTACCACCAAGTTTTAAAAAGTCTGGAAAAAATTCAAAAATTTAGTCCTGAATCAAAAAGACAGAAATATACTTTGCTACGTCAGCGGCTATTACGACTAGTAGGAGGATATTGGGAACTTGCCGAACGGATGATTGAACAGAAACAGGATTACTATCCGGGGATGTCAGAAGAGTGGTATTTGCAAAAAGTGATTGATGATTTAGAACGCGATCGCGGCAGATAATAGATGAGATGGAATTTCCCGCAAATAGGAAGTATCCTACGGCAATGCGACAATTGGTAAAATCCACACCTGAAAGTATCAGGTTTCACTCATTAGTCCTGAAATTAGCTTGTTAGCCTAGAGAAGTTCTCAATTAGCAGGTCAATTTTTAATCAGTCAAAGTAACTATCAACTAAAGTTTAGTTAGCGTGAGTTGTTATATTTGCAGCTCGCAGAAAAATTTAACACAAGAAAAAACTGGTTTTTAACAACAGGGAATGCTCTGTTGATTTCGATCACGGTGTACTCAGAAAATTCATGAATAAAACTTATCCCATCACAAACCTCTATGTATTTGGGGACAGTCTTTCGGATGCAGGTATGGTATTCCGAGCGACAGGCGGAATGTATCCCCCTAATTCAACTTATTTTCAAGGGCGTTACTCTAACGGAAAGGTTTGGATTGAGTATCTTGCCCAACAGTTGCATTTGTCTTCTCAGCAAACTAACAATTTTGCTTACGGAGGGGCGACTAGTGGCAATGTTGGCAACAGTTTTGTACCTAGCTTGTTAAATCAAGTGCAATCGTTTACACAGACACAAAAACAAATCAATTCAGATGCTTTATGTGTGCTATGGGCAGGAGCAAATGATTATTTGCAAGGTGTAGATAGTGCAACTATCCCTGTTAACAATGTTATGAATGCATTGACTGCTCTTACTAATGTAGGTGCGAAAAAGGTTCTAGTGGCAAATTTACCAGATTTAGGACACTTACCTGCGACGAGAAGCAGTGCGAATTCTGGCTATCTCAGTGCATTAACACAAGCACATAATCAAGGCTTGAGACGCTCCCTGAAAGTGCTAAGCCACCAAAATTCTGAGCTTCAGATTGCAGCTTTAGATGCTAATGCACTGTATCAAAACGCGATCGCAAATCCGGCAGCGTTTGGCTTCACTAATGTCATTAGTTCGTGTCTGTCTGGCTCTACACCCAGTGGAAACCCAGAGCAGTTTTTGTTTTGGGATGGTATTCATCCGACAACTGCCGCTCATCGTATTATAGGGGAAACTGCTTTTTCAGCGATTCAAGAGGCAGGGATAATCAAATCTCGTTCGATACTGGTTCCGTAAACTACTCTCTAGCCAACTGTTTACGCTCACCTACCATAGAGCTATTTCGCTATTATTAGCTCTTAGCTAAATGGAGATAATATACAGCAGATTTCAGTTTGGCGAAGCACAAAAACTAGCTATCAAAACCAAGTAAGAAGACTGTTTTACTTCTGACTTATGATTTCTGCTGTATATATTAAAGGTGTCCTTGAACAGTAATTTTCCAATAATCAAGAAAATGTGTCATTTCGGGATTTTTAGTACTAAAAAATTTTTTACCATCTTCATCAAGACTGATAATATAGTTTCCTGATTCTAACTGAGTAATAAACCAATTTAAAAATGTTTGTAAATCATCGGCAAAAACAAATTTAGTATCCTCATCTCTACCAAAATTTATCACTTGCCCTACTGTACCCTTAACACCAGGGTCTAAATCTATGCCTAAGTGGTTTCCACCCCAATCGTAAGCGAATGGAATCCACTTTTTATTTGCATACATTGCTTTAATTTTTCCGGGTATATGAGATTCTCCAAGAATAACGCCATTTATCCCTTTATCAATAAGTTCCTTCCACACTTTCCAGTTTTTAACTGTTTCTTCCAATGTCATAAATTCCAGACCATAAAAAAGTCCTGGATAACTTCCATTTTTTTGGCCATTATGCCACTTGTAAAATTTAGTAAATGAAACTGGTAGCTGAGTTTCTATTTGATTTTCTAATACTTTAATTTCGTTTTCAGTTGCACCATTATTCAAAGTTGCTAAGACTTCTGGTAGATAATGCTCAAACCATGTTTCAATTCTATTTAATATCTCTTCCATCTCTTGTAAATCAATGTATTTATAAAAATTATTTATGTCTACTTGCTCAGTAATCCACTTGGCATCTTAATATGAGAGGGTTCTACACAACAAATACATTTAACAATTTAATAATCTTAGTCGCTAATGCCAAAAACTTACGTTACCTACAATTGTAGGATGACGCTGTTTCCATCAGGAATACAAATGTTCTAACAATGTAGTCAAAAAGTACAGCAGTTTGGTTTAGTATTAATATTAATATTCTTGTCTAATCGAAGAGCTTTACTTGTAGCATATATTCATGACGCCGGAATGCAAATCAATTGTTATAGAAGAGATAACAGCATTTCTTGATCGCTTCTTTGCTGTTGATCGCTTTCCTGCAAGTGAAAGAGGAGGTATATATTTACCATCTCCATGTTCTGTGAGACGTTTGGGGTTAGCACTTGAACCAGGAATACAGTTACAAAAATGGGCGAGTACCCAAAGTTTAGACACACTATTTTTACATCGACCGTGGAAGTTAGAAGCTGGGCTACTTCCTGCCGATATTGGGGTAATTTCTTATCATCTGCCGTTTGATGAGTGCTTAACGATGGGTTACAATACCCGCCTAGCTCAAGTATTGAGTATGTCTGATTTAGAAGTGTTGGGAGAGAAAGAAAACAGACCAATTGGAATGATTGGAAAAATACCAACTCAAAGCTTTGGATGTTTGTGCAATAGCGTAACTCAAGTTTTTGGTGGACAAGAGCAAGTACTTGCAGCAATTCATACTGATGTCACACAAATTGCTGTTGTTGGTGCAAATACAGATGCATTAGTACGAGAAGCGGCAGCCCGTGGTGCAGACGTTTACATCACTGGACAATTTCGACAGCCAGCTCTTGAGGCGATGCGAGAAACTAAAATAGAAGCGATCGCTATTGGTCATCGTCGTAGCGAAGCCTGGGGTTTACGTACACTAGCCGGCCTGCTACAAGAACGCTGGTCTAGTTTAGAGGTGATTGTATTCCCTGAATAAATATACCGAGTTTTTTGTTTGGCAAGATGGCACATTTGCATAGTGAAGGCTTGCTAAGGTGAGCAAGTCAAAAACATTCCATGCAGAGAGAAACCGACTTTATTCGCCCCTGGTTTACACTAGGGGTTTTTTTTGATAAATTGCCCCTACACAACTCTATGTGTGTTGATTCCATTTCAAGAAAAATCATCCACATTCAGATACAACAACCTACACCCCTCTTTGCTAACAAAGAGGGGTGTAGGGGAAATTTACGCCGGATAAATCCGCAGACGACGATTTGGTTCTTCGCCAAAACTATGCGACTTGAGTCGATAATGTTCTACCAATTCATGCTGCATTTTGCGAACTTGGGGAGAACGGGGCAATAACTCAACTGGCTGTCCCTTGGGAATCACAATTTGCTCAACGGCAAGTCTGGCTTCTTCGAGGGCGTCCATCTCATCATCGCTGCCACTGTGTAAAAACAGTTGCAGTTCTCGGTCATCGGCGATTTCTGGATCATCCATGTTCAGCAACCGCCGCAAACCACGGGTAATCTGAGGAATGGTGCTGGATTTTATCATGTGGATGGGTACATGACGAGCTTTTGCCATTTGCCGTAATTTGGCGTGGTTTTTGACGTGCGATCGCAGTGCTAAAATTGCATCAGCACTATCAATATCTTTTGTCAAGACTACTGGCAAAGTTAGTACGCTAATTACCTGTTCTAGCTGATGGCGACTAACACCATAAGGATAAATGTGCAGTGGTAAATCTTCGCCATTTGGCCCCGGCTGTCTCGTGGCACTAAAATCAATGCTCTCCCTCTCCGGGTAGTTGAAGGATTCATCCAGCAAGCGGTCAAACTCGCTTCGCCCAGTCACCCGTTCCCGTTCTATAGGCAATGGCGGCAGTGCAACCATTTGTCCAGATCCACGCCAGCCGTTAGATCCTCGCCCTGAAGCGAAAGATTCTTCTGCTGTTGCCACTTGTCCACCGCGACCGTTGACAACAGCTAACTGGCGCGTAACTGAGATTTTGCCGTGGTCATCAACAGTTCTCGTTTGTGGGCTAGGCTGGCGTCCCCGAAGCAGATTATCTACTGTGTCAGAAACACTTTCGTGTACTACCCAGCGCTGCCGTTCCAACATTTCCACAGCAATCTCGAAGGTAGGAGGAGCTTTACGTTCTAGAACGGTCTTTTGAGAGCCGCGTCGTCTAGCTTCGTCATCTCCCAGAGTCACAGCTTGGATACCGCCAACTAAATCAGCCAGGGTGGGGTTTTTAATCAGGTTTTCTATCTGATTACCGTGGGCAGTACCTACCAATTGCACACCGCGTTCAGCAATGGTACGAGCTGCTAAAGCTTCCAGTTCTGTGCCAATTTCATCAATCACAATGACTTCTGGCATATGGTTTTCCACTGCCTCAATCATCACTTGATGCTGTTGTTCTGGATGAGCCACTTGCATCCGCCTAGCGCGACCAATCGCAGGGTGAGCAACATCACCATCCCCGGCGATTTCGTTAGAGGTGTCGATAATTACTACACGCTTATTAAGATCATCCGCTAAAACACGGGCAATTTCTCTTAAAGCCGTAGTTTTGCCCACGCCCGGACGTCCCAGCATGAGAATCGATTTACCAGTTTCTACCAAATCGCGAATCATGCCAATGGTTCCGAATACCGCTCGACCGACGCGACAGGTCAAGCCAATAATCTTACCGGTGCGGTTACGGATGGCGCTGATCCGATGCAAAGTTTGCTCAATTCCTGCGCGATTATCTCCGCCGAAAATTCCGACTCGCCTAATGCAATCATCTATCTGTTCTTGAGTAACGGGTATTTCGCTCAGATACTCAGCTTGATTGGGAAAGCGAGCCTCTGGGCGACGACCCAGATCCAAGACCACTTCAACTAAACTATCTCGTTGGGGATGATTCTCTAGTACTTGTCGCA
This sequence comes from Nostoc sp. UHCC 0302, assembly GCF_038096175.1. NCBI lineage: Bacteria > Bacillati > Cyanobacteriota > Cyanophyceae > Nostocales > Nostocaceae > Nostoc > Nostoc sp. UHCC 0302. Next base: position 1,240,159 of record NZ_CP151099.1, on the reverse strand, counting down.
GGTCTTGGGGCAAAATGTCTAATAACTTTTGGAGATCGTCTGTAATCGTCATGCTTTCTATGGTGACGTTTTTAGAGATAGCGAGGACACTTGCATAGAGGAGAACCCCCGCCCTGGGAAATTTTCCAGAACGAGCAATTAGCGCTCCTGCTGTGACTTGAGCTGGGAAACGAGAGAATGGGCAAGCCCTACAGCCTGCCAGAGTAATTCGGGTTCGTCTTCAAGGCGGACAGTCGCCTTAACACTAGTGTTACTCACCTCCTTATTCTCTAACTGCTCCAGAATTGGTGACAACAGTACACGGGCGTAGCTACCGTAGGCGACCCCGGAAATAGAGGGGGGGAGTGGGGGATGGGGGGAGGGGGGGAAATAAGAATTCCACTCTACCCCTCTCCCTCTCTGCCTCTCTGCCTCTCTTTGCAGCAATCCCATTGCCTTTAACTTGGCAACGGTGTAGCTATTAGTACCACCTGCTAATTGCACATATCCTGATAACTTAGCTGCCAAAACTTTTTGTGCTAATTTCACCGCGGCTAAAGTAGTGCCATCCCCAATATCACCACTCATTGGGCGACCATCGGTTTGCCAAATTAACGTACTAGGACACGGGGTAATCAGGTCATACAATGCACGTAGGTAGTCAACCATCCCCTCCCCATCTGGACAGCTGATGGCTACTACCTTTAATTTATCTACCCACGGTGAAATTGCTTGCCACAATCGCTGAAATTCTGCCAACCGCCCTACTTTTGTATGGATTTCTACGGCATCTACTCCCGTTGACATTACCAATGGCGCGATCGCTCCTGGCGTTGACATATACGATGATGTATAAATTATATCGTACGGACAAATTGGAATGCAACGGCCGCAGCCATAGCATTTTTGGGAGATAACTCCCGAAAAATCGTCTTTTATCGGGTTAAAAACGATTGCTTGTGCCGGACAAATCCGTTCACAGGGTCTAGGGCAGTCTGTAGGACAATCAGTGGCATTAAATTCTGCTTTGCGAAAATGAGGGTCTTCTCCATCGTTTAGGCTGACCATTAAAAAGGGTAAGTTGCCTTTGTAGCCAAAGCCTCGCTCCTGGGCATCCCTAGTTAGACCTCTGGCTACTTGTAGCGCCGCTTGCGCTGCGGCAATCACCGCTGGATCAGCTGCCACATCTATGCAGTCAGCACCCGCCAAAGTGTAGGCTAATGTTAAACTTCTGACCGCAGGAAGATGCTGGAAACTAGCTCCGCAGATGAGCTTGAACCAGTGACCTTGTTTGAGAGATTGTAAAGGGGCGAACAGATCAGTCACATTTCTATTATGCGTTTATGCGACTGAAAAGAGTAGCCTGTAATCGATAAAAAGTACGGATTTCCTCATCTGGAATTCTGGGTAATCAGACTATTGGTACAGAAAACCCTCCTGCTCCTCTAACCCTTGCTGCTCATTTATACCCACCTTAAAGTTGAATGGGGTAAATAAAAAAGGAATCGCTCAGATGGATATTCCTAAACTGTGTCTATTTAATGAAAATTGTCAACAACCATTGCTAAAAGTTGTCGGAAATATGCTATTGGTTGACGTGATTCATTTGATGAATCAAACCCAGGCAAGTTGTGCGCTGGTTTTAGAGCAGCAACAGCTAGTTGGCATTTTCACTGAACGAGACGTGGTTCGGGCGATCGCCAATGCTGTTCCATTGGCAAATACAAGCGTTGCTAAATTGATGACTCAACCTGTTATTACCTTAAGTGAGACGGAAGCTGAGGATATTTCTGCTGTCTGGCAAAGATTTTATCAACATCGAATTCGCCACTTACCCGTGGTTGATCATCAAGGACAGGTGCTAGCTGTTGTGACACCTGCATCATTTGCGGCAAACTGCTGGATGGATACGGAAATTACTACCGAGAGTAGCGAAAAGAAAGCCGAGTTAGAAGTTATTCGCAGCCGAGATTTACGAGAAGCCATCTTTAACGAGTCTGCTGATGCTCTGTTTCTGGTGGATACAGAAACATTGCTGACTACTGATTGTAATCAACGAGCAGTGAAATTGTTTGCAGCTTCTAACAAAGCTGAACTGATTAACATTGAGGGCCAAATACTGCAAAAACGACCCTTCACCACTGATGAGTTAACCAGCATTGTCGAAGAAATTAATGAGCAAGGGTTTTGGAGTCGAGAAATTGAATACCTGACTCGACAAGGCGATTGCTTTTGGGGAAACATCGCAGTCAAACAAATCAACGTTGCTGGCCAGGTGATGAATTTGGTACGAGTAACAGATATCAGCAACCGCAAACAGGCTGAGGAAAAACTCCGACAACGGGAAGCGCAACTAGCCACAGCTCAACAGATTGCTCATGTGGGTAGTTGGGAATGGAACTTAGAAACTCAGAAGCGAGATTGGTCAATCGAAACCTTTCGCATCTTTGGTTTAAATCCAACTCAATCAGAACCCTCCGAAGCTGAATTTCTCCAGATGATTCATCCAGACGATCGCTTACTGTGGCAAACTTGCCTCCAAGAGGCGATCGCTCAAAGAACCCCCTTTAATGTTGAATATCGAATTATTCGATCCGATGGCTCAGTGCGCTACCTTGAGTCGAAAGCAGAGATAGCTTGTGATCCTCGCGGGCAAGCAGTTAAGCTGTTAGGAGCTATTCTCGATATTACAGAGCGTAAACAAACTGAGTTAGAAATCATCAAGAGCCGCGACCTGCGAGAAGCTATCTACAATGAATCTACTGATGCCATCTTTCTGGTGAATGCAGAAACATTACTAATAACTGACTGTAATGATCGCGCTGTGAAGCTGTTTGATGTCTCTAGTAAGGCAGAACTAATTAATATTGAGGCTCAAACTCTACAAAAACAACCATTTCCTCCCGATGAATTAACTACCATTTTGGAAGAAGTTAACCAGCAAAGGGTTTGGAATCGAGAAATTGAATACTTGACTCGACAAGGCAATTGCTTTTGGGGAAACATCGCAGCCAAACAAATCAAAATTGCTGGGCAGGTGATGAATTTGGTAAGAGTCACAGATATCAGCGAACGTAAACGGACAGAAGAAGCTTTAGCCAGAAGTGAAGAACATCTGAGGCTAACATTAGAATTTACTCACATCGGTAGTTGGGGCTGGGATATTCAAACAGATGAAGTCACTTGGAATGATAAGCATTATCGCTTGCTAGGATTGCTCCCAGAAACATCAGTAGCTGAATATCAACTATGGCGCAATTCTATTCATCCAGAAGATGTTGACCGAGTTGAACAAGCTTTATTTAAAGCGCTGACAGAGCATACTAATTATGAAGCTGAATATCGAGTTATTCATCCCAATGGCGGGGTACACTGGCTGATTGGTAAAGGGCGCGGTATCTACAACCAAGCTGGCGAACCCATACGGATGCTAGGTGTGATAATTGATGTTAGCGAACAACAAGCTGCACTGCGCGATCGCAAACTAGCAGAGCAAGCGCTTCAAGAAAAGGAGAACTTTTTACGCAGTATCTACGATGGTGTTGGAGAAGCAATTTTTGTTGTAGATGTTTTAAATGATGATTTTCGCTTCGTGGGTGTAAACCCTGCCCATGAAAGGCTCACCGGCTTAAATTCTCATGTATTACAGGGCAAGACCCCGGAGCAAATCCTTGCTCCCACTATGGCAGCGATTGTGCGGCAGCATTATCAAGATTGCGTCTCGGCTGGCAAAACTATTACCTATGAGGAATGCTTACCTTTCAAAGGGCAGGAAACATGGTGGCTAACCAGTTTGACTCCCCTACGAGACGAAAACGCGCGTATTTATCGCATCGTTGGTAATAGCATTAATATTAGCGATCGCAAACGCGCTGAACAGATGTTAGAGCTGCAAGCAGTCATTACCCGGAACATAGCTGAGGGAATTTGCTTAGTTAGAGCCGATGATGGCGTAATTGTCTATACCAATCCTAAATTTGACCAGATGTTTGGTTATGATCCTGGTGAGCTAATAGGTCACCATGTATCGATTGTTAACTATGCAGATGAATATACCACTGCCGAAGAAGTTAATCAGGCGATTAGGACTGCCGTATTGCATCATGGTGAGGCAAATTATGAAGTCCAGAACGTTAAGAAAGATGGCACTCCATTTTGGAGTAGCGCAATGACGACCGTTTTTGGGCATCCTGAATATGGAAAAGTTCTGGTTGCTGTCCACCAAGATATTACTGAACAAAAGCAAGCACAGGAACAAATTAGAGCATCTTTGAAAGAAAAGGAGGTATTACTCAAAGAAATTCACCATCGTGTCAAGAACAATTTAGGAATTGTAAGTAGTTTGCTTCAGATGCAGTCTAGACGTATACAAGATTCTCAAGCCAGTGTAATTCTCCGGGATAGCCAAAACCGAATAGCTTCGATTGCCCTGGTTCATGAAAAACTGTACCGCTCTGAAGATTTAGCTGATATTGATTTCGCTCAATATATTCCGGATTTAACAACCCATTTATTCGATTCTTATAACGTCAGTTCAAGCCAGATAAAACTTAATATTCAAGTAGATGATGCTAGCCTGGACATTGAAACCGCCATTTCTTGCGGTTTGATTATCAACGAACTAGTTTCCAATGCTTTGAAATACGCCTTTCCCGGTAATTGTGGAGGCGAAATTCAGGTCAGGTTTTATCAAGAATGCGAACCTTTGATGTTGGGGTTACAGCAGGGTAAGCTAATACTAATTATTCAAGACAATGGTGTTGGCCTTCCAGAAAACTTTGATAGTAAAAAAGCTAAAACACTGGGGATAAACCTTGTGCATGGTTTAGTTAAGCAGCTAAGAGGAAAGCTTGAGATTGACTCTCATCAGGGAACAAAATTTAAAATAATTTTTTAAAAAATCAGGGGCTAAATATGATAAGCATCTCATCAAATATCCAAACAACCAAGATGGTTCGTATCCTAGTTGTTGAGGATGAGTATATCCTTGCTATCAATTTACAAGAAAGTTTAGAGTCCCTAGGATATACTGTTCCAGATATTGTAGATTCTGCAGAAGCAGCAATTGAAAAGGCTACGGAGCTTCGCCCAAACTTGATTTTGATGGATATCCGGCTACGGGGTGAAATGGACGGTATCGAAGCAGCAGAGCAAATTTGGAATAGTCTGCAAATTCCCATCATCTACGTCACAGGACATTCTGATAAAAGTACCGTAGAGCGGGCAACGCTAACATTACCCTTTGGTTACATCCTTAAACCTATCAGGGAGCAAGAACTGTACGTCGCCATTCAAACAGCACTCAGTCGTTATGAACGTGAGCAATTTTTGAGTACTGTGCTTCGAGAAATGGGCAACGGAGTAATTGTGGTTGATCCTGAGTTACGTGTCAAATACTTGAATCAGGTAGCTGAAGCATTAACAGGATGGCGATTGAATGAAGCAAAGGAACGGAACTTAAATGAGGTAATCAAACTTATTGATGAACAAACTAAGCTTCCTGTAGAAAATCCGATTATCTCAGCCCTGGAACAAGGAAATACTGTCTATCTTAACAATCACATTCTACTGATTGGCAAAAACGGAAAAACTATTCCCATAGCTGACAGCGCTACTCACCTTAGAGACAATAGTGGCTTAATTACGGGAGCTGTAATGGTTTTTCGAGATGACACGCAACGGCGACTGACCTATGAACCTCATCTTACAATTGAACGTAATCGGCAACTAGAAATTCAAGTGGCAGAACTGGAACGGCTCAACCAGTTGAAAGAGGATTTTTTAGCAACTACTTCTCACGAAATGCGAACGCCGTTGTTAAACATCAAAATGGCAATTTATATGCTAGAAAATGCTTTAACTCAAGAAGGCATTTTGAGTTCAGAGTCGGTTTTTGCATCTGAGTCCGTAGTCCACTACTTAAGTATCTTGCGTGACCAGTGCGAACAGGAACTAAATCTGGTGGACGATTTGCTGAATATGCGAATGATTGATGCAGACGTTTATCCATTAGAATTAACTTCAATTCAACTCCAAGACTGGCTGCCTCACGTTGTCGAGTGTTTTCAAGAACGGACTCAGGTTCAGCAACAAAATTTACAAGTTAGCATTGTCCCAAATTTACCACCTCTAATTTCAGATTTGGCTAGCCTAACTCAAATTGTGTCAGAGTTACTCAATAATGCTTGCAAATATACTTCTCCTGATGAACAGATTAGGTTAACTGTTCAGTTGAGCTACACGACAACAAGTTTAATTAATGAAGATGCTGAATCTAATTTTACTCTTAATAAGAAAACCCCATACTTTGAAATTAAAATTAGCAATTCTGGTGTGACAATTCCAGTAAAAGAACAATCTCGAATATTTGAGCCATTTTACCGGATTCCTCAAAGCGATCGCTGCCAGCATGGGGGAACAGGATTAGGCTTAGCATTAGTGAAAAAGCTAGTAGAATGTCTCCAAGGCACAATAGAAGTTACAAGCTTTCAAGGTTGGACAAATTTTACAGTTAAATTACCGTTGAGCCTATCAAAGTAATTAGCAGTTGGTCAGATTCTTTCGCTTGCCCAGATTAGTATTAATTACGAATTAAGTTAGTGGAGCATCGTTACGAATTATGAATTACGAATTACGTTAGCGTAGCGGGGCGGAGTATCGTTACGAATTAGTCTCAGGTTGTTTGATGGGAATCTCAATTACAAACTCTGCTCCGTGTCCTGGAGATGAGATACAGATAATCTGTCCTCGATGTTTTTGGACGACAATGTGATAGCTAATCGATAATCCTAGGCCACTACCCTTACCTACAGGTTTTGTGGTAAAAAATGGATCAAATAAACGCGATCGCAACGATTCATCTATACCAGGGCCATTATCAGCGATCGCAATCCTGACAATATTAGAATCTTTTACCTCTGTGCGAATTCGAATCTGTGGAGTTGCCTCCGTTCGCCTCCGGTCAACCATAGGAGAAGTTCTGCTTGCAGAAAGCTGGGTGTCAGACTTTTCTGTTTGTTTTTTATCTTCTGATGATGACAAAATAACACCAGATTGCTCCACTGGAGAAATCCCCCGTTCGCTCTTGGCGTCTCCCTTTGGGAGAAGGTCAGAGTGCCGCGAGTCGGCGCTCCGACTTCTCTCTGCACGTAACTGGCTCTTAATGACAAATGTCTCTTCTATTGCATCGATAGCATTATTCAAGAGATGCATAAATACTTGGTTTAGTTCACTTGCATAACAGCTTACTACAGGCAATTCGCCATAGTCTTTTACTACAACAATATGAGGTCGGTCTACTGTTTCCCTAAATCGATGTTGTAACATCACTAAAGTGCTATCGATACCTTCATGGATATTCACCTGCTTCATTTCGGCTTCATCATGCCTAGAGAAGTTTTGTAATGCTAGTACGATTTCTCGAATCCGATCAGATCCTCTATACATAGCACCTATCAAATCTTGCAGGTCTTTAATCACAAAATTTAAGTCTAAATCTTTAACTATTTGTTGAATTTTTGGTGCAGGTTTGGGATATTCTTGTTGATAAGCCTCAATCATATTGACTAACTCTTGCACATATTGACCAGCATATTGAAGATTCCCATAAATAAAACTGATGGGGTTATTCACTTCATGAGCTATTCCTGCCACTAACTGCCCTAGCGCTACCATCTTTTCATTCTGAATTTGTTGGACTTGAGCAGCTTTCAAGTTATCTAAAGCTTGCTGTAGTAAGATATTTTTTTCTTTAAGTTTAACTTGGAATAAACGTAAATTTATTTGATTTTCAATTCGCAATACGACCTCTGCGCCATGAAAAGGTTTGGTAATATAATCAACACCACCAACATCAAAAGCTTTTACTTTATCTAAAATATCATCTAAGGCGCTAATAAAAATTACTGGAACTTCGCAAGTTTTCTCATTGGCTTTCAATTGTTGACAAACTTCATAGCCATCCATTTCTGGCATATTAATATCTAGTAAAATCAAATCTGGCACAACCATTTGACAGGCGGTCAGAGCCATTTTACCGTTTAAGGCTTTCCGAACTTCAAAACCTTGTGCAGTCAACATTGCCGATAAAAGACGTAAATTATCTGGGGTATCATCGACCACCAAAATGTTTCCTTTATGTTGGTTATTTTGATTGATATCCATCTTTTAATTAAATCTATATTTATCAGCAGTGGGTATAATAATACCAATTTATAATTCAGAAAGTTAAATTTAATCTGAGTTTTCAGGCTGCCATCTTTAGCTTAATTTTGGAGAATTGGTATAAATATTTATTTGAACTAATTATTAATTTTTTTACTTATGCGTCCACAAAATACACCGCTCTAAATAGTCTTCCAGCGATTACACTGCCTCCTCCTGACTACTTTTTAGCAAAATTAAATTTAGTACAAGATTTTCACAACTTTTCAAAGCCATTCACTTATTTAGAGCTTTGCTAACCTGATAGCCCTCTTACGTAAGTATAGTAGATAGCACGCGCAGACTATTAAAAAAGAATTCAGGAGTAGACAATGCGTTGGGCGGTGAAGCAGCCCGATCTTGGGGGTCTTCCCAAGTTGAGGGACTACTAAACCCGTAAGGGCTTTGCCGCCGTTAGTGACGGAGGAGCGTCGTGGACTGCCGAATCCGAAGGGCTTGCCAACTTGAAGTACCTGGCGTCTAGTTGCCAGAATTAAGTATGAATTGGAGTCTTACGGGTGAATGAATAAATAGTGAAACACGCCACTAAAGCATTAGCTTTGCGGTGAGCTAACGCGGTTTTTTGGTTTCCATAGAGGAGCGACTAGCTTTCGCGGAGCGTCTTTGGCTTTGCTCTTGAATTTTGACGAATGTATTCTTCTTCAATCACCATTGAGGGGACGCAGCAAGCAACTTGATAACCGATTGTTGCTCCAACGGTCTAGCAAAAAAATATCCTTGAGCAAAATTACAGTTTAAACTTCTCAATTGCAATAACTGTTCTTTTGTTTCCACACCTTCAGCAATCACTACCATCCCCATAGAATCAGCAATGCCAATCATTGCAGGTACTAATCCCATGTTTTCTTGATTTTCCTGCATACGTTTGACAAAAGATTTATCAATTTTAAGCGCATTCAAAGGAAAACTGTGCAGGTAACTTAAAGAAGAATAGCCTGTACCAAAGTCATCCATAACTAACTTCATTTTTCGCTGCTTTAATTGCTGGAGAATTATTCTGACTGCATTACTATTTTCCATAATTACGCTTTCTGTAATTTCCAATTCTAAGTAAGCAGGATTTACTTTAGTTTCTTCAATAATTTGGTCAATTTGTACTAGTAAATCAGGTTGCAAAAATAATCTTGCGCTCAAATTAACACTGATAGTTAAAGGTTCTGGCGTCACTGGATAATGTTGCCAAATGCTTAATTGCTGGCAAGCTGACCGTAATACCCAAGTGTTAATAGCATTAATTAAACCTGTCTCTTCTGCCACGGGAATAAACTCTATAGGAGAAACCAAACCACGAATTGGATGTTGCCAGCGCACTAATGCTTCAAAACCAGAAATTCTACCTGTACTTAAGGAAATAATTGGCTGATAGTAAACGAGGAATTCTTGCCGTTCAATAGCTCTTCGCAGGTCATTTTCTAGTTCTAAAATCTGAATAGCTTCCTGATACATGACTGGGTCAAAAACGTAATACCTGGCTCTTCCTTGAGCTTTAGCGCGATACATTGCTGTGTCAGCATCCCGCAGCAAATATTCTGGACGATCATAATCTTTATTGCCCCAACTAATGCCAATACTGGCATTCATAAACACTTCATACCTGGATAGCTGAAAGCTGAGTGATAGCTGTTGCAAAATGGACTCAGCAAGTTTGATCGCTATGCTAATATCTGTGAGGTTTTCTAGGAGGATTGCAAATTCGTCACCACCTAATCGTGCTAAAGTATCAACAGGTTTTAGACAAGCTTGTAAACGACGGGCGATCGCCCTAAGCAATTCATCTCCCACCAGATGTCCCAAGGAATCGTTAATAACTTTAAAGCGATCGCAATCTAAAAACAATACAGCAAAATGATAATTGGGTTCTTGCTTAGCACTATTTAGAGCTTTTTCTAATCGCCTAATAAACAAAATTCGATTTGGTAACCCAGTCAATGAATCGTGTAATGCTATATCTAGCAATTTACTTTGCAGATGTTTGCGGTAGGTAACTTCTCCTTGGAGTTTATGCAAAGCCTTTTCTAGCTCCGAAGTGCGCTGTTGTACCCTTTGTTCCAACTCAGCGTTGAGTTTCAATATTTCTAATTGTGCTGTTCTCAATGCTAATTGATTTTGTACACGCACTAAAACTTCTTCAGACTCGAAAGGTTTGGTGATATAGTCTACACCACCTACACTAAATGCTTTAACTTTGTCAAAAACGTCATCCAAAGCACTAATAAATATTACTGGAATATCCGCAGTTAACTGACTCGCTTTTAACCTCTGGCAAACTTCATAGCCATCGACTTCTGGCATCATAATGTCGAGTAATATCAAATCGGGTAATACTGTTTGACAAGCTGTCAATGCCATTTGCCAGTTCAAAGCTTTGCGAACGTTATATCCTTCCCTTGCTAGGATTGCAGATAAAACTCGCAAATTGACTGCCATATCGTCAATGAGCAAAATATCTTTTTTATCAGCTTCTAACCGCTCGTAATTCATTCTGCGCTCGTTCTGGTCAATTCCATGATTTTCTCAAACTGGTAGTTGTTTGCTAAATCTGTGAGAACTTGGAAAACTTGAACATTATCAGGTGGAATTTGTTTGAGTAATTCTAAAATTAGGTCATCACTACAGCTGGCTGCGGCAAGATGTATTTTTCCCAGCCATGTAGGCGACATCCGCGATAAATGTCCTAGCAGTTCGGCTTTGCTAACAACCCTCTGTTTAGGTTGAGCGACAGTTACTTTGTTTACGGTTTCTGCTCGGGTGGCATATTTTACATCCAGATGTTCACTAAGTTTTTCTAGTAATACTTCCTGTGTAAATGGCTTGCGAATAAAATCATCGCAACCGATTGACAAAATTTTCTGTCGTTCTTCTTCAAAAGCGCTGGCAGTTAGAGCAATAATAATAGTGTTGCAATTTGAGATTTGTTCTTTGCCTTTCTCTCTCGCCTTAATCTCCTTTGTAGCTTCATAGCCGTCCATGACTGGCATTCGCATATCCATAAAAATCAAGTGTGGTTGCCAAGATTCCCAATTGGCGATCGCTTCCACACCATCTTTAGCTTGTTTAGCTTCAAAGCCCATAGATGTCAGGATTTTAACTAACAACAATCGGCTCTCTCTGGCGTCGTCAACTACTAAAATGCGGTATTTTTTTTGAGCCTGTGCTAAACCAAGAATTTGAAATCTACTTTGGTTTTTTGGGATTTCTCTAGGACAAGCTAGACCAATCTGAATATCAAAGGCAAATGTACTACCTACACCCAGAGTACTACTTACAGTAATATCTCCTCCCATGAGTTGCACATATCTGCGACTAATTGCTAAACCCAATCCAGTACCCTGTTGCGATTTTCTGCCGCTTTCTGTTTGCTCAAAAGCTTTAAACAGCAAGTCAATTTCAGAACTAGCAATACCGCAACCAGTGTCTAGTACCTCGAAAATTAGAGACTGGGGATAAGGGATAATGGCGATTGGGGAGCCAGCTGCGTGCAGAGAGAAGTCTGAGCGGAGGCTTCCTCTGCTCAGAACTTCGGAGGGTTCCCCCCGTTGAGCGGACTGGCGTGATAGGTTCGATTCTTTTCCAGTCCCTAGTTCCCAGCGATGCACTGAGCTTGTCGTTGGCGCAGCCTCTCGTAGAGAAGTGTCCCCAGTCCCCATTCTCACGCGCAGCGTCACCTTTCCAGTATCAGTAAATTTGATTGCATTTCCTAGAAGGTTTAGCAAGACTTGACGCAGTTTACTTTGATCAGTTTCTATATATTCGGGAATATTTTGTGCATATTCAAACACTAGTTGTAAGTTTTTAGATGCAGCACGCAACCGCAACATCTCTTCTAGATTTTCTAACAGATGAATTAAGTTAAAGCTGATGAGATTCAATGTAATTCTGCCAGCTTCGATTTTAGACATTTCTAAAATGTCGTTGATTAAGTTGAGCAGATGCTCGCCTGCACGATTAATAATTAACAAGTTTTCTTGCTGTTCATTGGATAAAGAACCATCTTGGCTCATGATTTGTGTGAAGCCAAGAATGGCGTTGAGTGGTGTACGCAGTTCGTGACTCATATTGGCGAGAAATTCGCTTTTGGCGCGGTTTGCTTGCTCGGCTGCTTGTTGTCCTTGTGCGGCAATTTTTTGCGACCGAATCAGTTCTTCTTGGGTGATTTGCAGCTGCTCGATAACTTGCTGGAATTCTTCTGTACGTTTTTTTACTTGAGCTTCGAGATTGCGATTATATTCTGCTAATAAATTTTCTACTTCTTGGCGTTGACTGATATCAAAAAAAGTGGCGATCGCAAAAGCAATATTGCCCGATTCATCATAGATTGGCTTTCCTAAAGCTTCAATTGGAATAATCTTGTCAAATCGGCGAATTTCTATATCATCAACTTTGGCGCTTTCTCCTTGCAATGCTCTGATGATCGGTAGGCGATCGCTCGGATAGAGTTGATCACCTCCAGCAACATAAGCTTGATATACTTCTGACAATTGTTCACCACTAGCTGAAGTGACTGCTCCTTGACCAAGAATCTGCTGTCCTATTTGATTTGTGTAATAAGGTTTACCTTGACTATCTGTAATAAACACACCTACTGACATGGCTTCCAGAAATTGAGTCAGACGACTTTGGCTTTTACATAGCTCTTCATTTAAGACTTTCATCTCACCATGCTTTACTTGTAAAGCTGTAAATAATTCTTTTAGTTGCTTCGCCATAATGTTAAATGACTTGGCTAAATCCCCCACTTCGTCGGAGCGCTTAATTTCTGTTGTCTGCTCCCATTCTCCGTCAGCAATTTTCTTGGCTAATATATTTAATTGCTGAATCGGTTTAATTATCCAGCGAGCAGTTAGAATGCCGATTTCTATTGCTACTAAAAAGGCAGCTATACATAGCAGGATGGTGATACGAGTATTGGCATGAATTTGCTCCATAAAATCGCTTTCAGGAATCACCGCTACTATGAGCCAATCAAGACCTAGCTCGTCCTTCCAACTTTTTAGCTGCACAAAATAACGTATTCCATCAGCGGTAAAGCTTAGGTGTTGTTTACCTACAGCGAACCCTAGACTGCCAAATTTTTTGACCAAATACTGGGTTGTCAGGCGAATTAAGGAATCCTGACTATCTAATCCTGATAGACGTTTCGCCTGACTATTAATGACTGTGTATGATGGCTCGCTACTAGAAGAAGCGACTATTAGCCCAGAACGCTCTAAAATAAAGGTTCTGCCTAACTGCCTAATGTTAGAGTTGGCTAAAAAATTGTTAATTTGGGACAATATCAGATCAACCCCAATCACTCCGATTAGTGTGTTACTGTCATCATAAAGAGGATAGCTGGAAGATATAGATAGAATTTCTGGCTTATCCTTCCATTGATAAATTGGACTCCAAACGGGTTTGCCTAACCTGACTGCATCTGCGTACCACGCTTCTACACGAGGATCGTAATTCTTAACTTCTTGAATCTGGCGGCGATTTCCTTGGTTATCTGTAGTGTAAACATAAAGTTTACCGATGCCGTTCTTTTTAGTTACTTCATTAATCAATAGCCTGCCATTATCTAGGCGTTCAATACCGATAAATTCACCTTTGGAATTGGCAAAGTTGTTGTAACCAATGTTATAAACCTGCATTTGTTTCCAAAAGTAATGTCCGGTAGTTTTAAAGTCAGAAACGTTGAGTAAACCTAGCTCAATCGCATCCCAATTGATTTGATTAATTTGCTTAGGAGTTGTTAAGTAGCTATTGAGATGCTGTTCAATGCGATCGCATATTTCATTTTCTAACTGAGTAGCAAGCTCTCTTACTGCTTTTTGTCCATTTTGAAATGAAAGATAGCCTACAAGTCCCACTGCTCCGCAAATTTGCAAGACAAAGGGCAAAATTAGAACATATTTAATGGGCATCTTGGCATAAATTTTGCCAACTAAGCGATTGAGAAATTTGATAGGCTGAAGTTTGGATAACATTGTTGTTTAATTTTTCCCAAGACTAAACTTGGGATGCTTTTGCCATCTCAGTTAGCTACATTCAAAATATCAGGGTAAGTACTCTTTCTCACACCCAAAGCTATAAGGCATATCCATAACTTGAGTATGATATGCTACTAAAACTTATTTACTATACTTGTTTTACTAGTTGAGTTCCTCCAAAACTTAATCTTTAAATTTTGTTATAACACCTTAGTTTGCCCAGTTTCATCTAGCAGTGTATCAACAATTTTTTTTGATTAACCGCAAAATATTTTTATACTCATTAACAATGCCAGCTCTATGTGGAGAAACTGAACAATTAAGCTACAATATTGGGTTTTAGGACACCGTAGTAATTCTTAATTATATGCAATGGCTTGACGCGCTCTGGAGTCATATCAAATCCAGTAGCATCATTTCCCCTGCCTTTGTAAGGGGATCAAGGTTTCAGACTTCAGTGCCTAAGACCTAAATTTGATTGCGGAAGTATTTCAACTTCGGCGCCTATTTGTAAAATTTTTCCGGCTTCTGATGCGGATAATCGTGTATTGACACTCAATTTGTAAAAGTGATTAAAGCGAGATGAAGCTACCCATTCTGGCAAAGTTGCTTGGCGCTGTTTGGCAAAGATTTTCTGAAAGTTTGTATAAGCTTCCCCTAACTGAGAATCGCGTGTTGGAACTATACAACGCTGACATGGATTAACCCCAAAAAAGTAAACATCTCCCACTCGAAAGGAGACTACATCGTCTTGTTGAGTAAATAACTGATCTTCCCAAAATGCTGGTACACCAGCAATCTCGATATTGGCACGCATCCGACGACGTACTTCATCAACACTCAAACCGGGAAACCAGGAAGCCACTTCTATTAAGCTTGCTGTACTAATTACCGTTGGCCCTGTTGAGCTTTTATCATCAGGAAAGCCTGTCAGAGAGTTTTGCTCTAATGTCACAGCAAATCCAAAAAAATCGCTCAAAGTCATTTCTAGCGCTTGCTTTTCATCATCTAGATGAAATTGCTTTGAATCACTACCGGGGATTTGTAACGAGATAGTTCTATTTGATAGTTCAAACTGCGATGTCCCCAATGAACTGGCGTAAGATGCCCGTAGTAAATGAATTTTGGCATGACGCTTACCATTGACCAAATTTGGAACTTCGTCAAAAATAGCAAACTCTCGGTCATACTGTAATGCACCACTGGCTAACACTCTGGCATTCTCAACTTCAACGCCATCCAGTGACTTAACTGGATATATTAAAATCTTCGCTAGGTAAGGCATTATACCAGTTTTTGATATTGGAGCCACTGGGCTTACAAAGTTTAAGAGATTTGTAGATACCCGGAGGGTAGTAGCAATAGACTTGTCCGAAAATTCCAAAGCCAGACTGTTCAAAGCTTTGGGGCAAAACTTTGATATCTTCGTAAATACGTAATTATAAGGCTTTGAGATAGTTAGTGATAATTTAGAGGCATAAAAATTAACTCCTAATTTCTAAAAATTTATGATTTTTGCTACTAGCTAAGTTGGCAGAACTAAGCTACCAATTCTTAACCTAACTAATCCGCAAACTGTTAAAATAATCTGCTCATACGTCTCAAGCTTTAAGCGAAATCTTTGTGAGGCTATGCGGAATATTTTAAGTAATCGAATCAAATGTTCAATGAATATCCGATTACTAGATAAAGCATTATTTTCATCTTTTTGCTGTTGAGTTAATTCTCGTTTTGGTTTCTTTTTATGAGGAGTAGTGATATTCTCACCTCCTTGAAAGCCTTTATCACCTGAAAAGGGTTGAGATTTATCAAATTTATTTTGAGATTGACGAAACAATTTTATATCTGCTGTTGGCCAAGGAACACCTACTTCTACCTCTACAATATCTTTGCCTTCTGGTATGCCAATTATCAGACTTTTTAATGTATGTTGTCTCTTCTTTCCAGAAAAATATTTCTGTTGCTCTTTTTGGTCAGAATCCCTATATATTGGCTGTTCTAAGCTATCGACTAATAGCCTAAAATTTGTTAATACTTCTTGAACAAATAGTAAATCACTTTCATTATTTGATACTTGTTCTAATAAACTAGCAGGTAATATATCACGAAGAATTGGTATCCAGTCGTGAAATGTATCATTAGCTTCGGTTTTGGAAACACCAAATAGCATTCCTAATACTTGGAATGTTGGCATCTGTCTTAGATAAAATAGACATAAACATACTTGTTCTTCGGTTGATAACTTTTCGGGACGACCACCACCAGCCGCATTAATTCTAATTTTATGACTCTCTTGTTTAGCTTTGATGTATCGATTTCGTTTTAAGGCGCAATTTAGCAGTGATTGCAATTGTTCGTAACTAATCCCTAAAATCTGTTTTGTTCGTAGTGGATACTTTTGTATATAATCTAAAATCATAACTAATTGTGGAAAATGGTAGACGCCCAATCTAACGTTTTACCATTTTTCTTTTCCTAAGTTAATATTTCGGACAAGTTTAATTGTTATAATTTTAAATTAAGAGCCTTATATTAATCAGGTTTCTGTAACTAACTTTTAAATCAATTTTATTGAATCCGTATTTTGTATAAAATATTTACTCAATGGTGGACTTTTCCCAGGCTTCTGCCTGGGAACACGGTTGCCCGGATTTTTTAGATTAGTGCTAATTGCCCACTTTTATGAGTAAATAGCCATTCATCTTCTAATCTCAATATCCAACACCGAGATCCCAACCTCAAATATTAACTTCTATGGGTATATTGGTGATTTATCAATACTTCCAACATGATTTAGCGGCCAGAAGCGAAGTACAGCACGACCAATAATATTTTGGCGTGGAACAACACCCCAGCAACGGCTATCGTAGCTACTGTTACGGTTATCACCTAGCACTAAATATGAGTCGGTTGGTATTGTCTTGGGTGTTTTCAAGTAAGGAGGCTGCTGTCCTGATAGGCAGACATCAATAGCTGTACGCTGTGCGGAAGATAAATAATTTTCCTCTTGCAAGGGTTTATTGTTTATATAGACTCTACCATCCTTAAGTTCTACTTTGTCTCCAGGTAAGCCAATTACGCGTTTAATAAAAGCATCCTGGTATTGCTCTTTTTGTAGTTCTTGCGTAGGTGAAAATACTACAATATCTCCTCGTTGTGGGTCAGAAAATTTATACTTCAACTTATCGACAATAATTTTGTCTGCTTCCCACTGGTTTGGCGTACCATGCAGAGTCGGTTCCATAGAGCCAGACGGAATCCAGCGTGCTTCGGCAACAAAGGTACGAATTCCCAAGGCTAAAACAATGCTCAAGATAATTGTTCTACCTAGCTCAGCGATCCAAGAATTATCAGGTTGTTGACTAGAGTTGTTATCAGACACTTGATTTTGCATGAAAGTACTTAAGTAAAGGCAAGATACAGGTAATTAACTCACTGAGGGAGACTTTATTTGTTAATCTTAACGGGAGAAGTTTAAATTATTGGTTAGGTTGGCATCTTTACAAAGAGATCCATAATTTAAAAATAAACTTTTTTTTAGCGTGCAGCAAAAATTGGTTACTCAGAGGGCAATAAAGTTTAACCTTATAAGGATAGTTATCTGTCAAGCATAGGCAGTCTTTGCTGTAATTTATATGGAGTCAATAGGCAAAATTTTAGCTTTGACTACATTTTGAATTTTGAGATAAATCTGAGCGCCGACTTTTGGCAATCAGAACTTCTACGATGGTCGACGCTGCGCGTAGCTGGCTTCCCCGTAGGGGTACAGTGATTATTAATTTTGAATTGCTTAGTGCCATGTCATCTCCAACAAGTTTACTGATTCGCCACGCCCGTATAATTCTACCCAATGGTGACTTCATCATTGGGGATGTGCTGACGCACGATCGCCAAATAGTCGAAGTTGCACCAGAAATCTCCCAGGCAACAGCAACCACAGAAATTGACGCACAAGGCTTAACTTTGTTGCCAGGAGTCATAGATCCGCAGGTGCATTTCCGGGAACCAGGGCTAGAACACAAGGAAGATTTATTCACTGCCAGTTGTGCCTGTGCCAAAGGGGGAGTTACCTCTTTTCTAGAAATGCCGAATACGCGCCCCCTGACTACTACGCAACAAGCTTTAGACGACAAGTTACAACGTGCCTCTAATAAATGCTTGGTTAATTATGGCTTTTTTATCGGGGCAACAGCAGAGAATTTACCAGATTTGCTTTTGGCCAAACCGACACCAGGAATTAAGATTTTCATGGGGTCGATGCATGGTCAGTTACTGATTGATGGTGAAACAACACTAGAGGCAATATTTGCTAAAGGTCAGCGTTTAATTGCGGTTCATGCCGAAGACCAAGCTAGAATCAACCACCGGCGTCAAGAATTTGCTGGTATTCATGACCCAGCAGTTCACTCCCAAATTCAAGATAATCAAGCGGCTTTATTAGCGACGAAACTGGCATTAAAACTTTCTCACAAATACCAACGTCGCTTGCATATCTTACATATGTCCACAGCAGAAGAGGCAGAGTTGCTGCGTCAGGATAAACCAAGTTGGGTGACAGCAGAGGTGACACCACAGCATTTGGTGTTGAATACCAGTGCCTATGAGAAGATTGGCACGTTAGCACAAATGAATCCACCATTGCGATCGCCTCATGATAACGAAGTTCTCTGGCAAGCTTTGCGCGATGGCGTAATTGATTTCATCGCCACAGATCATGCACCGCATACCTTAGCAGAGAAAGCGCAAGAATATCCTAATAGTCCTTCGGGAATGCCTGGGGTAGAAACTTCCCTGGCTGTAATGTTAACGGCGGCGATGGAAGGACGATGTACTGTTGCCCAAGTTGTTAAGTGGATGTCTACGGCTGTGGCTGTAGCTTATGGTATTCCGAATAAGGGGGCGATCGCTCCTGGTTATGATGCCGATTTAGTGCTTGTAGATTTGAACACTTACCGTCCAGTCCAGCGCGAGGAACTGTTAACCAAGTGTGGTTGGAGTCCTTTTGAAGGCTGGAACCTTACAGGATGGGCTGTAACAACCATTGTCGGTGGTCAGATTGTTTATGATAAAGGCAAATTAAATACAGAAGTACGGGGTCAAGCTTTAACTTTCTCGCCGTAAGTATAACTTCTAATAAACAATCTTTTTTATTGCGCTGGCTTGGGCTTGATAGTCCTCCATGCCGAATTGTCACATCATAAAGGTGAAAATGTCAGTTCGTTCTTGGAGACGTTGAAAAAGACATCATTCCTTTAAAACCTCACCCTGCCCTGACCTTGGTAAACGTGAATTCGATAAGTGCTATCTTGACCTCTCCCCCAGCCCCTCTCCTACGAGGAGAGGGGAGTAAAACCATGATTTTTTCGTTGCTCCTCCCTTTCCGCTTCGGAGAGGGAGGTTGGGAGGGAGAGGTTCATCGAACTCACGTTGGTAAGGAGAGGGTAAGGTTTTGCGTAGCAGAACCAGGGTGAAGTTTTGTTGATCTATTCGATAAACTATAAATTCCCATGATAGAGACTTATACGCACACAGTAGCCTTTATAAGGGGCATAAATGTTTCAGCCTTTAGTGCGTAAGTCCTATTCATGGTTGAAGTTTTCCATGTAACGGTAATTGTCTTTCACCTCAAAGGAGTCGTCTGTCACAAGTTTGACAGGCGCAACAGGCGACTTCGGTTGTGCAGAAATTTCAATCATGTTTCTCTCCATGCTTTTTCTGCTTTTTTAACTTTATGGATCTATCATTTTATCTTCATAAAAAAGTTGTAAATACTGATATTAAAATATCTAAATAACATCTTTCTGTCGCGAAATATAACTTCATAATTCAAGATAATTAGTGCATCTACTTAGAAATACATAATTGAAGTAAATAACCCTTAAATATTAGGACATTTTAAAATTTCTATCCTGTATAAATACGTTAATAGTTAATTAATATTATCTTGGCAACCGTGTTATTTCTAGATATAAATATAAGAATTTATAGAAAAATAGTTTGTTTAAATTAATTTACCTGAACAATCAAAAATCAGTGTCTTTAATGTATAGATATTGACTTAAAGTAGGGCATACTGAGAACAAGGATAAGTTAAACATCCTTTATATATCAAGAGTTCTTATTCATTTAGTTTTAGACAGTTGAGATAACAATGTTAGTAATTCTTTTTGGTGAGCGTGGTAGTGGTAGATAGGAAGAGTCTAGAATTCTCCATCAACCGTTTTTAGATAAATTTTTACTGTCTTAATAAATGTTAGTTTTTATTTCTCAGTTATCTTTTTCATAATAAATGACCAATTACTGAGAAATAAAATATTATATATACCAATCCTAAATAGTTCGTGAATAGAAAGATTCTCAACTGCCTAGATAAACGGAGAATCTGAGCCTTGCGAGATTCATAAAGAAAACAGGATTGCTATATGTTAATAAGTTGGAAATGACATCAGATAGCGGTGATGAATTCGCTAATAGTGCAATTAAATGGCGTAACTTCAGCTTGACGAGTGCTGTCATGTGCATAAGTCAAACATACGCTCAAATAGCGATCTGGCTTGTAGGGCATTCGTTCTGCCCATTCAACCGCCACAAGTCCTGGCGTAACCTCAACACCTTCCCAGTAGCTTTCTAAATTCAAAGCGGCAACTTCTTGTGGTTCTAAACGATATAAGTCTAGGTGGTAAAGGGGAAAGCGTCCTTCTGTATACTCATTAATGAGAGTGAAAGTAGGACTGACAATGAGTTCATTGATTCCTAAACCTTTCCCAATACCTTGAACGAGAGTAGTTTTACCAGCGCCTAAATCACCTTCTAGTAAAATTACACTGCCAGCACTCAGGGATTCGCCAAGAGTTATACCGAAACGTAGCGTAGCTTCTGCATCAGCAAGAAAAATTTTCATGGTGGTGGAGATGCGAGACGGGAGGAGGGGGACAATGGGAACAAAGAAGAATGGCAAATGACTATGTACAGACGCGTAGACGCTCAAAGAGCGGCTTCTCGTAAGAGTATGATCGCGTCTCTACTTCCCATGATGCACTCGACTGTACCAACGCAATAAAACTCGTGCGAGTTTCTGCGGATTATGACGTACGAAACCAATCTCATCTTCATACAAAACGTTAGCTGGGACAATGCGTCGTCCCAGTTCAGATACGGCTTCTCTATCTATAAAAACGGGATGAGAGTTTTGTTCGGCGTAGCGGATGAGAGATCGCTCAGAGGGGGATTTTTTGTGTACTAGTACAGCATCAAATAACCGTCTATCTCCACAAGCTGCATCAATGGCTCTAATATGGTCAGCAACAGTGTATCCTTCTGTTTCTCCTGGTTGAGTCATGATATTGCAGACATAAATGCGGGGGGACTCTGTTTTGGCGATCGCATCCGCAATTTCTGGAACCAATAAATTAGGAATTAAACTGGTATAAAGGCTACCCGGGCCAATAATAATGTAATCAGCTTCTTTAATTGCTTTAATAGCTGCTGGTACAGCTGGAGGATTGGCAGGAATACAGCCTAATTTGACAATTTTACCCCCAGCTTTGGGAATGCTCGATTCACCCTCAATTCGGCGACCATCGGCTAATTCTGCCCAGAGACGAACATCACTGAGAGTTGCTGGCAGTACTTGTCCCCGTACCGCTAGCACTTTGGAACTGGCCGCAACTGCCTGTTCCAAATCTCCAGTAATATCACTCATCGCTGTTAAGAACAAATTACCAAAACTGTGTCCTGTTAATCCATCTCCAGCCCGAAAGCGGTATTGAAACAATTCTGTTAATAACTTTTCTTCATCTGCTAATGCTGCCAAGCAATTGCGAATATCCCCTGGTGGTAGCACTCCAAACTCCTGGCGCAACCTTCCAGAAGACCCACCATCATCGGCTACAGTCACGATCGCAGTAATATTAGCACTATAGGTTTTCAGTCCTCGCAACAACGTCGAAAGTCCTGTACCACCGCCAATCACTACTATTTTAGGCCCTCTGTACAATCGACGATGCGCCAGCAGGACATCAATGAGTTCCTCTTCACCTTCTGGTCTTAGTACCCTAGTAATTGAGCCTACAGTGCGAGTTTGTCCCCAGAGCAATAACATAAAGCCACAAAGCAGTACCAAAGGGCCACTGATATAGTTGGGTAATATATCGGTGATTACTCCCAGAAAACCCTTAAGCAACTCAAGCAGCCAAAAAATTGGGGTTAGCTTAATCCAAATAGCCAACCCCAAACTCGCCAATATTACACCCCCAACACTAATGAGCAACCAACGTTTTACCGATAGTCCAGGCGATAGCCACTTGAACCACTGGTTAACCCGATAGGAAGTACGAGAGCGCGACTGCTTTTGCAGGGCGTTGAGGGCTTGTCTAAGAAAACCGATTGACATACCTGATTATGAGCAGTGCTACAAAAAATGTTTGACAGAAAATCTACACCACTTAGTTTAAACACCAAGTGTGGAACTATTATATTTTTCAATTCCATTACACTAAGAGGAAATCGCCAAAGTTGCCAGTATTTAATCGGGGTGTAAGGGTTTGGTAGTGTAGGAACGTATGTGAAAGGAAGAGTTGCAAGGGTTTGGGAGTGCAGGGATCTAGGTGAAGAATTAATTCTTTATCCCCTACACCCTTATTATTAGTGAATTTAATGGAAAAGAGAATTTTAGGATTAGATCCAGGACTGGCGATTTTAGGGTTTGGGGCAATTACTTGCCAACAAAGTCAAGGCAAGGTACAAGACACTACAGTTAAGGTACTGGATTTTGGGGTAATCAGTACGCCTGCGGGTACGGAAATGGGACAGCGGCTGTGTACCTTGTTCGACGATTTGCACGCTTTGATTGAGGAATTGCAACCGGATTTGGTTGCGATCGAGAAATTATTTTTCTATCGTATGTCAAGTACTATTCTTGTTGCACAGGCGCGGGGTGTACTTATTTTGGTGTTGGGGCAACGTCGTATCCCGTATGTAGAGTTTACCCCTGCCCAAATTAAACAAGCTTTGACTGGATATGGTAATGCTGATAAGTCAGAAGTGCAAGAGGCGGTAGCACGGGAGTTGAATTTAGAAGAAATTCCTAAGCCGGATGATGCCGCAGATGGTTTAGCAGTGGCTTTGACAGCATGGTATCAGATATAGCTGTTGTACGCAAACAATAAAGTTCTTTCCTAACTGGCATACAAGCATAAACACTTGAAAGCTATCTCTTTTTGCTCTCCCTATATCCCAGTTGTTGAGTCATCCCTTCTCTGGTTGGAAAAATTTTTTACTCACATAACACAGGTACGAAATATTTATAGAGTTTTGAGTTGATATTTTAAATCACGATGCTTTCAATAAACTGCAAAAGTGGTTTAGCGATCGCTGGCAATATTACCGTTGTATAGATATTTCGCAAGAACTGGCTGAAATTATTGATCAGAGTTGGGCAAGAGTTGAGTTAATCTCACCATATTACATCTACCTCAAGATAGCTTACCACTTATCCCATGAAGCGATCACCGTACTTTCAGAATTTCGCATCTCCCGCGAATTTAATAACTTATTTAATTTCCAAAAAGCCGCCGTACAGCTAAGTAATCAAAGATGTTGAAAAAGCAATACTTCTAATTGCTTGCTGAATATATCAAAAGGAATACGCGATATACCGAAATGAGAAAGCAATACCTTTAATTGCTTGCTAAATCTACTGAAATGAGTCAGCAATCACAGATATTCATAAAGCAATACCTTTAATTGCTTGCTAAATCTACTGAAATGAGAAAGCAATCACAGATATTCATAAAGCAATACCTCTAATTGCTTGCTAAATCTACTGAAATGAGAAAGCAATCACAGATATTGAGTAAGCAATTAAAGATATTGAGAAAGCAATTAGGTATTTTCAGTAAGCAATTAAAGATATTGATAAAGTAATACAAACGTTTTGATAAAGTAATCAGCAAATATACTTGACGATTAAAAATTACGCTGTTTCAATAACTCAAAAGTTTTGGTATAATTCCTCAGCCGTAACTTTATAGGGATTTAATCTCAAGTTCGGATCATATAGTTGTCATTGCGAGCCTTCGCGGTAGCGTTTTTGCCAGTAGAAGCAAAGCAATCGCAGAGACATAGTGATTGCTTCACATCATTGCGATCGCAATGACGTTTTATAATTGCTCAGCCGAACATGATAATCAGCTAAATGCAAACAAAAAAACATAAAAGTTTTCCTATCTCAGAATCAACAAGATTTTATGCAGCGGATTTCTGTAGTTGGTACTAGTGGTTCAGGTAAGACAACGTTGGCAAAGCAAATTTCCCAACGTCTCGCGATTCCCCATGTTGAACTAGACTATCTGCATTGGCAACCTAATTGGGTAGAAGTGCCAAATGATATAATGCATCAGAAAGTTACTCAAGCTTTGTCAAGCGATCGCTGGGTAAGTAGGTAGGTGCCAAAAAAGTCAGCTATGTTAAGATATGTAAAGACTGATAATGCATCTACAAGGTAGTTGGTGTATGGGTGCGCGTTTAAGGGTATTTCTGACTCCTGAGCAAGACCAAACTTTACTAAATCTGAGAAAACAGGATGTACCACAGAAAGTCAAAGACAGGGCGGAAATAATCAGGCTAAATGCACATGGTTGGTATGTAGAGAAGATAGCAGATCACTTTGATTGTCACAAAAAAACAGTCACAAAAGTTTTGCATCAATGGCAAAAACTGGGCACAGAAGGGCTTTGGGAATCTCCTGGGCGAGGGGGGAAACCAAAGTGGCTTGAGGATGACATGATATTTTTAGAAGAATGCCTCAGAAACGAGCCACGCACATACAATAGTTCTCAGTTAGCTTTGAAGTTGAAAACAGAACGCAACGTTGAGATGAGTGCCGACAGATTAAGACGGGTACTCAAAAAAAGGGGGTCGATTGGAAACGGACAAGGAAAAGCCATAAAGGAAAACAAGACCCAGTAGCACGAGCAAACAAGCAAGCAGACCTAGACATGTTGGAATTAGCTGCTGCCACTGGTGAAATAGACCTGAAATACCTAGACGAGTCAGGGTTCTGTATGTGGAGCGAACCTAGTTATACATATTACTTTAGAGGTGAGCAAAAACGGTTAGAACAGACTAAACGCCGTGGTCGCAGATTAAGTATTATCGGGCTTCTCCAACCTTTAATCAGTTTTGTTTACGGTTTAGTTATCGGTGGTGTTGACCGTAAATCTTATATAGAAATGATGGAGAAAGAAGCCAAACAAGCCCAAGAAACTGGACGTATCAGCGTGATTGTGCAAGATAACGGGCCAATACATCGCTGCCAAGAAGTTCAACAATTGTGGAAAAAATGGGAAAGTCAGGGTTTGTACATCTTTTTTCTCCCGAAATATTGCTCAGAAATGAATCCAATTGAATTGGAATGGCAACATCTCAAGAAAGATGAGTTATCCGGGCAAGCATTTGATGATGAGCTAGATCTCGCTTACGCCGTCATCAATGGTGTTCAAGCTAGAGGAAAAAAAAACAATCACAACACACATCGTGTAAAATTTAGCTCTAGATTATCAACTTAAGATTTTGTTACATAGTAGAAAATTTCGGTGCCTACCTACTTAGTAGATGGTAATTACAGCATAGTGCACGATATTGTTTGGCAACGCGCTGACACTGTTATCTGGCTAGACTATTCTTGGACAGTAGTTATGAGTCGGATTTTACGGCGAACAGTTTCGCGGGTAGTAACACAACAAGAAGTCTGCAATGGTAACCGCGAAACATGGAAAAAATCTTTCTTTAGCCGCGATTCGGTCGTTTTGTGGGCGCTGCAAACCTACGGCAAAAATCGCCAAAAATATCAGTTATTATTCCAAGAATCTGAGTATGCCCATCTTCAGGTTGTACATTTGCGATCGCCTTCAGCTGCACAAGATTGGTTATTAAGTTTGTAAATTTAAGTTTCAATACTCACTCTGTGAAGTCAACAGTCAAGAGTAGCCCTTTCAAAGTGGATAAAATTTTGTGAAAAGAATTTATCTTCTCTGTGTGTTCTCTGAGTCTCTGCGGTTCAAAAGAATTTTATTTAACCACAGAGGCGCAGAGAAGCCAGTGCGTTGCGGGGGTTCCCCTCGTTGTAGCAACTGGCGCGACACAGAGAGAGAAAACTGGAAGGGAATTCAATTTTTCCTGTTTATCCAATCTTGCCCTCCTGGTAACTCTATTAAAGTTCCTGCAACAGATCCTGGTAAATTCTTAGCTGATTGAGAATGTGTTAGAGCTAATAATTTTAATGCAGTTTGGATTAACTGAGTTCTATCAATAATTTCTGAAAGTTGAAATTGGCTGTACATACCATCTAGCACTTCTTCGCTAGCATCAGCTATTGCATCTTCAATAACTTCTTCTACAATCAAATTTGCCCATTCATCTAAGTTCACGTAATAATCTATTTCCTTCTCTTTAAGATTCATTTTTTTGATTTCTCGGACAGAATTCCGAATAGAACTTGCCCAAGAACCAGTCAATCTTTTCTCAACTTGGTTTTTAATCAGATGAATGAGCAAAATATTTAAATAAGATTGGATATTTCGCAGAATAGCCTGTTTACTCATTCCTTGTAGCTCATCTACAATTGCTAAGGCGTCTGCGTAACGTCCTTCCAGAATACTAGTTCTCAGGTCTATTAATTCCTGCGTCATTTTTTCTCACCGCCTACCTGCTGTCCCATCTTCTCTAGAAGTCGCTGAGTTAAAAGTTCAGCGACAACTGTTATAACTCCAAGTTACACACCATGCTGCTTGAACCATGCCTGAAGCCGTCTCCAACCGTCCTTGGCTTCTTTTTCACGGTAAGAAGGGCGATAATCGGCAAAAAAGGCGTGAGGTGCATCGGGATAAACGATGATTTCCGATTTGCTGCTGCTTTTTTTAAGGCGATTCTCGTTCCGAGACGCAAGGCGATCGCGCATCTGCTCTACTGTATCAAGGGTAATACCCGTATCCTTGCCACCATATAGTCCGAGAATGGGGACTTTTAATGTAGAGGCAATATCAACAGGATGCTTAGGCGTGAGTTCCGTGACATCGCCCACTAATCGCCCGTACCATGCCACGCCTGCCTTCACGTTGGGATTGTGTGCTGCGTACAGCCAAGTGATGCGCCCACCCCAGCAGAAGCCAGTTATTGCCAATTTATCGGCATTACCATTAGCTGATTTTACACCCCAGTTGACTGTAGCATCAAGATCAGATAGCACTTGAGCATCAGGTACTTTGGCTACTACTGAGCGAATTTCGTCAATATTACTTAACTTGGAGACATCGCCCTGACGGATAAATAATTGAGGTGCGATCGCTAAATATCCCAACTTGGCAAAGCGACGACAGATATCCTGAATATGCTCGTGTACACCAAAAATTTCCTGAATAACTAAGACAATTGGGAAATCTCTACCCTTTGCAGGAACTGCTCTGTAAGCAGGAATTTCACCATCTGTAACAGGAATTTTTACTGCACCTGCTACTAAACCCTTAGCATCAGTGGTAATGACTGCGGCAGAAATAGGTTGCACAGCTAGAGTAAAACCTGTTGCTAAAGTGGCAGTTGCGATAAAATTGCGACGCGTTATTTCTTTCATGATCTTTATCTTCAGCTATCTAGCCTTAATCTTACTGTTTCAGGAAAATTGCTTCTAAATTATTGATAACTAAGTCAATACTGACTTTTTGTATTGATAGAAAATTTTCTTTCTTAACTTTAAAATCCTCAATTTTGGGTATGAAGCGTTACTCCAAAAGCTCACCTGAGCTGTTTTTTAATTTTGGGCTAAAATCAATAGTTCCTGAAAATTAATTGCCATTAGTCTAACATCATTAGGAGCAAATGTAGTGTTATGTTTATTCCAGTCTTTATATCTAAAAATAATTTTATTCAATCCTACAGTCCCTTGGAATTTAAAGCTATGCTCAACCTGATCTCCCACTTCATAAGAATTTTTATTTATTGCGACTCCATTAATCTCTACATCTACATTTTGAGAAGCAATTAAGTTGATAAACTTGAAATTAAGTTTTAAAGGTTGAGATTTTGCTAATTGAAAACTAATTACAGTTTCTGGGCCTAACGCCCAACGCCAGCTATTAGATTTATTATCTTTTTCAATGTCACTTAATCCCTGGAGTGCTAAACTACGAGGTGAGTTGATTTTTATCAAATTAGATTCAGATAAATCTAGCAGAGGTTCAAACTTCAGGCTAGCACCTAATGTTAAGTTAACTTGATTTCTTAAATTAGATGGTTTTGGAATAAATTGTACTCTTCCTGCTGAAGGTACTACTGTTTCTATAACCGGAGTACCAAAACTTTTGTAGAACTTAGCAATACAATCCTCCGGTAAAAAATTTACATAAAGATTTATGCCAGCAAAGTCATTAAATTTATAAAAATCTGTAAGGAAAGACCATTCTTCTGTTTTGAAACAACGCGTTTGACGGCTCGCTTTAAAAATATCTCTGCTATCAGGGAAAAATAGCTTATCCCAACCAGCTTGAAGATATGGTTCTATTTGAGAAGGATGTAAACGTCCAAAGTACTGTCCCATCACTTTCTTTTCATGAAATCTCCTGAGAGAGAAAACTCCGGAATTTAGATGATAGTATGGGCAAAGGCTTGCAGAGCCTACTCCATTACCACCTGCTACACAGAATGGCCAATCTAATACAGCTTCTCCTGGCTGTTTCTTAATATAGTTCATATAAGTAAAAAAAGTTTTATCAAATAAGAAGTTTTTGTCTATTGAATAAGGATTATAGTTCAGCTTAATAGAGTAAGCAGTATAAACTTCAGTGCAAGCCAAACAGACTAAGAGTACTGAAACTAGCTTTCTTTGATGCTCGTGTAATCCATTTAAATTAACTTCCAGAGCAAAAAGACCAAGTATCACTGGATAAATAGAACTAATCGGTTTTCTATTAAAAGCAAGCCAGGGAAATATATTAAGTGTAGGGAAGTTGATGGGATGATAGAAAACAAAAATTATAAATATTAGAATTAATGGTAAATAGATAATAATTTTTTTATGTGCTTTCCATAAACCCATAGTAGCCACAATGAGTAAAAACCAGCCAGGGCTTCCAGCACCTATATTTTCTGGTATGTCACCGAATAATTGTTTGAAATCAATATTTGCTGGATTAAATTGTGGGAAAAAAGGTATAAATAATCTTAAAGGGTGAACCCATAAATATCCACTACTAATTCCTGTAAAGTCAAAATTTTTAGTTTCTCTCCTAATCTGTAAAATTAAAGGTATATAAATATATGCCGCAATAGTAGTTAAGATAATTAGGAAAAATGATATACGCGGATACATCCAAAATTCTTTTTTATATCTTTTAAGAATTAACAATAAGTGGTTAAAAACTAATTTACTTTTGAAGTATCTGTAGCAAACTACCACTGTAATAAAAAGGGTGGAAACTGTAAAAGAAGTTAGGGAAAAGCCAGCTATATATCCCAAATCTTGACCAAGAGATAGAACAAGCAAGCAAACTCTTACTAAAATTAGTCTTATAGATAAAAACTCTCCTAAACAAACTCTCTTAACTATTAGAAAGTCAGCTATAAAACTAAGTGTAGTCCAGTGAAGTACAGCTTTACTAATATGCACTGGATATTCTAGTACTGCATAGAAATTACCGTAGGTAACTAAATATCCAAAGCTCATAGCACGAGCATAACCATAATCTCGAAAGAGTAATATAAAGCTTCCAAATGCTGTAACTAATATAGTGAGCAGATAGTAAATTTTTAACCAAGGGCCGCTAGAAAATGAATGTAGGATAGCGTACAAAATATCTCTTTCAAGCGCCCAAGGTTGAAATACACTATTTGTTCCATAAGGGTATAAAACTTGATTATTATTTAAATTTAGTTTAGGAAGTGGTGAAAAACTAAGATTTTTATTTACATAAAATCCTATATATTCCCAAATATCTACATCGCTACCACCAGCCAAAGGTTCGGTTAGATTATTAATAAATAGCAAGCCAAAAATGCAAGTACTAATTATAAATAATAATACTAGAGCTATAAACTTGGCTTTAGTATACGAACATATCTTCATTAATTAATTTTTTATTTAAGTGGCTTTAATCATTAAAACATAGTTAGAAACGCTATAAAAACTCAAATATTCAAAAGATTTGTGTGATGTTGAGGCGAGATATAATAATGGACATAGCCGAAACTCTCATTTTTATCAGATATTTTTAGTCTCGGCGTTTTTTTGTGACTTTTTTGCTGATTCTCAATCTAACTTAGTCATCGCAACACCTGCTCGGTTTCTCATGTTTCATATCTAGCAAGCTTTTTGCCGTTTTCTAACTTTCGAACTCACGTGATTTTAGTCAAAAATCTTTTTAATTTTACCTTTTGGTGCGATTTATCTCTTCCTCGCTTGGATTACCTGCAAACTACCACCTGCATACAAAGTTGGCTCGCTCGCATCAAACCCAGTCTCACGCAGCAACAAAGTCAAGTCAGTTTTCAGTAACTGCCAAGCTGTCTCAGTCTCAAACAACAGTAAAAACAGTGTTATCCCAGGCCAAAATATCGGATTCGTAGGAGTGTGGAAATCTACCAGCGTGAACACTCCTCCTGACTTCAATACCCGATAAACCTCTTGAATAATTTTCCGCAATTGCTCAGGTTGCATCTCGTGCAGTGCAGTACTGGTATGCACCACATCAAATAGATTATCTGCAAAGGGCATATCCTCCGCAAAAGCTTCTACATAAGAAGCAGTAGGCACATTCTGCCGCGCCCGTCGCAAAGACAAAGGTGAAGCGTCTAAGCCTGTAACATTTTGTGAATGTTTTACCAAAAATTGCGTTGCTTGACCACTACCACAACATAAATCCAAAACCTGAGTATCTGAGTCAATTGTTAACCCTTGTAAAGCTAATTGCCGGAAACGCCCTTCACCGCCTACACTCAAGGCTGCTAAACGCGAGATACTATCATAAAGCCACTGATAGCGGTAACTCCAATCCCTTAAAATTGTTGCCATTCAACTTTTCCTTGCTGTTAAGCTTTATATTTAATAAAGATATATTGTTAACATTAGTAAAAAACCTGAAAAGATTGGGGGAAAGTAACTGCTATGGGTCGTGTAGGCGTCTTATTACTCAATCTCGGTGGCCCTGATAAATTAGAAGATGTCGGGCCGTTTTTGTATAACCTATTTTCCGATCCGGAAATCATTCGCCTACCGTTTCGCTGGTTGCAACGACCTTTAGCTTGGTTCATTGCCTCGCGGCGAACCAAAATATCTCAAGAAAACTATAAACAAATTGGTGGTGGTTCTCCATTAAGGCGAATTACGGAAGCCCAAGGGGAAGCTCTGAAAGAACAACTGGGTTATTTGGGGCAAGAAGCAAATATCTATGTAGGAATGCGTTATTGGCATCCCTATACCGAAGAGGCGATCGCACAGCTGACTCAAGATAATATAGAACACTTAGTAATTTTACCACTGTATCCCCAGTTTTCCATCAGTACCAGTGGTTCTAGCTTCCGGCTGTTAGAAAAACTTTGGCAAGAAGATCCAAAACTTCAGCGAATTGATTACACCGTCATTCCTTCCTGGTACAAACAATCAGGTTATCTCCAGGCAATGGCGGAACTCATAGCTCAAGAACTAGATCAATTTCCCAATCCTAATGAGGTTCATATCTTTTTCAGCGCTCATGGCGTTCCTAAAAGCTATGTTGAAGAGGCAGGCGACCCCTACCAGCAAGAAATTGAGGAATGTACTGCTTTGATTATGCAGACCCTCAATCGAAGCAATACTCACACACTGGCTTACCAAAGTCGCGTCGGGCCTGTAGAATGGTTGCAACCCTATACAGAAGATGCGCTCAAAGAATTAGGCGCAAAAGGTGTGAAAGATTTGGTAGTCGTGCCGATCAGTTTTGTTTCAGAACACATCGAGACACTACAAGAAATTGATATTGAATACCGGGAAGTCGCCGAAGAATCGGGAATTCATAACTTTCGCCGCGTACCTGCTCCCAATACCCATCCGGTATTTATTAAAGCATTAGCAGACTTAGTGATTGATGCACTGCAAAAACCCAGTTTCAAGCTTTCGCAAGCTGCCCAAATCAAAAAAATGGTGAAAATGTATCCGCAAGAAGGTTGGCAGTGGGGTTTGACTACTAGTGCTGAAGTATGGAATGGTCGTATTGCCATGCTGGGTTTCATTGCCTTAATCATCGAGATCATTACCGGGCATGGCTTATTGCATATGATTGGACTTTTGCAGTAGAGGGTATTGTGTACTGGGGACTGGGGGCTGGGTATTGGTCAGGAGTCAAGGGTCAATAGTTATTATTCTTCCTTATTTCCTTGTCCTCCTAATCCCCAGTCCCTAATCCCTAGTCCCCAGTCCTTGTCCCTTCCAATACCAGTCATACCATTGCTTAGCACTACGAAGTGCAAACCATAAGAGGACTAAAGCAATCAATCCTCCTTGCCAAGGAGCATCGAAGGCAAACAGCACGAGAGCAACACCCAAAGTATCTTGAAGGAAGACTGCCCACAAGGGTAAACCACGCAAGCGATAGAACCAACCAACTTGAACTAGCTGGAGTACTAAAGCTAACAAACCACCAATTAAAGCAATGAGCCAGTTTGGTGTTGCTGTTGCCGAAGCTACTGCTAAGCCCATGATTGCCCCTACAAGGGGAGACAATAACAACTGAACTACTTGTAGTACTCTTTGTCCTGTAAGCTTTTTTGAAGCAAATAGTTCAACTAGCGACCAGATGGTAAGTAAGCCTAACAAGACTGGCGGAGAAATGTGCGATAAAATTGGCACTTGTGACCAAAAATGACTGCCCTGCAAGAGTCCAATTATCAGCAGAGGTATGCCGATTCTCATTCCTGCTGCCGCTGAGGCAGAAAGCGTGGCTAAGATTTCAATCATCTGGGCGCTCAAAGGGCTAATAAATAAGCCAGGATTTGTTATTTATACTACCCATTGCTGCCGAT
Organism: Nostoc sp. UHCC 0302; assembly: GCF_038096175.1. Lineage (NCBI taxonomy): Bacteria > Bacillati > Cyanobacteriota > Cyanophyceae > Nostocales > Nostocaceae > Nostoc > Nostoc sp. UHCC 0302. The sequence continues at coordinate 1,206,944 of NZ_CP151099.1, read as the reverse complement.
AATTCCAGCACTTCTTTTTAGGGAGTGGGGAGTGGGGATTGGGGATTGGGGAGTGGGGAGTGGGGACAAGGGGGACAAGGGAGAGAAGAATGACCAATGACAAATGACAAATGACCAATGACCAATGACAATTAGAACTAAATTCCTAACCTCTGGTAAACTGCTTCTAGATGCTTAAGATGCTGCTGGGGGTCAAAAGATATTTCAAGTTCTGCTGGAGACAACTTTTGAGTAACACGCGGGTCGTTGCTAATCAATTCCTGGAAGTTGCCTTCTGGCTTATTCCAAGCAGCATGAGCACTTTCTTGGACGATCGCATAAGCTTCTTCGCGTTTGAGTCCTTTATCTATCAACGCTAGTAGCACTTTCTGGCTAAAGACAACGCCGCCATAGCAGTTGAGATTTCGTTCCATGTTCTCAGGATAAACTAGCAGGTTTTTCACCAAGTCGGTTATTTCTACAAGCATGAAGTGCGTCAAAATGCAAGCATCTGGCAAAACTACCCGTTCTACAGAACTGTGAGAAATGTCTCTTTCATGCCACAGGGCAACGTTTTCTAAAGCTGCGCCTGCATGACTTCTGACGAGTCGCGCCATTCCTGTTAGTCGTTCGGAACGGATGGGGTTACGCTTGTGCGGCATGGCACTAGAGCCTTTTTGACCTTTGGCGAAGAATTCTTCGACTTCGAGAACGTCTGTTTTTTGGAGATTGCGAATTTCGACAGCAAAACGTTCAATAGATGCGGCTATTAAAGCTAATTGCTGCACATAGTCGGCATGACGATCGCGGGAAATAACTTGTGTTGAGGCTGTATCAGGTTTAAGTCCGAGTTTTTGGCAAGCGATCGCTTCTACGCGTGGTTCAATATTGGCATAGGTTCCCACTGCACCAGAAATTTTCCCGACAGCGATGGTTTCCCGAAGAATTCTTAAACGTTCTTGATGGCGCAATACTTCCGCTAACCATCCAGCTAGCTTAAAACCAAAGGTAATGGGTTCAGCGTGGATACCATGCGATCGACCAATCATCACCGTATGACGATGTTCCTTTGCCTTTTGGCGAATTGCCTGAATCAAATCTTCCAGATGTTGCCACAACACATCTAAACTGGCAACTAATTGCAATGCTAAAGCCGTATCCAAGACATCCGAACTTGTTAAACCCAGGTGAATATAACGTCCAGCATCACCCACGTATTCGTTAACATTGGTTAAAAAGGCGATGACATCGTGGCGGACTTCAGCCTCAATTTCCAATACCCGTTTCGGGTCAAAATCTGCCTTTGCCTTAATTTCTTCAACCGCCTCAGACGGAATGTAACCTAATTCAGCTTGAGCCTCACAAACAGCAATTTCTACTTGCAGCCAAGTTTTTAGCTTATAGGTTTCACTCCACAGATTACCCATTTCGGGTAGAGTATAACGCTCAATCACAGTTTGGCACAGAATACAACCGTCATATTTTACAGTTTAATTAGTGTAGATCGCTTTTTAACTCTATTTTTGACTCAGCTTTTTGCTCAGCATTGGAAGTACTTTTTGAGTCTAAGGTGATGATACTAATGCTACCATCAGCCTCCATATATGCCAGTTTCACATCAGTGATAAATTCTACACCTTGCTGACGTAACTTACTCATCAACTCTTCTTGTGTGATCAACTCCTGTTGCAGATGGCGCTGAATCATCCGACCATTTTTTACCAACAGCAACGGCGGCGGATTAAGAAAGCGCTGGAACTGAGGAAGTTTATAACCCAACCAATTGAGCAAGTAGCTCCAAAAAATGACAGTTCCTACCAGGATAGCCCCTTCAGTAATCGATGTATAGTGACTTGCCATAGCGTTTTGGGCGGCTTCCGCAAATAGCACAACCACAAGTAAATCGGTAATTCCTAAAGTTCCTAGTTGCCGGCTTGGAAGGAAGCGTAACACTGAGAACAGTGCTAAGTAGACCAGCGATCCACGTATAATTAACTCAAAGACGCTGATACTAGGAATAAAAATTGCCTGCCAATCGATAAAAAACCATTCCATTAGCGATAATTTCTCCCTATTTCAGGCTTAAGCTTTATTTATAAAACTTGAAAAATCTGATTTTCCTTTTGATTTACAGCAACTTTAATTAATTTGATAGCAAATCTTAGATGGTGCGGCACTTGGCGACAACACACCCTACAAATATGTTTACACTAAAATTTTTCGTTTTATTTCATTTTCAAATATTACTTGGAATGGATAAATTGTCAGCATTGAGTAATTAAAACCGCTGATTTTTTTTCTGTTTTAAGCGCTTGGGCTTTCTAAAATACTGAATAAAGCGATTCATTAAGTTAGAAGAACGCTTTTTCTTCGTAGGCGGTTGCTCAGTCTGATTAGTGCTATTGAGTTTTGCATTATTAGCAAGAGGTATGGCATTTTTATCTGGAACTATACCGCTGCCGTATTTTCTGGCATAAACTTGAGTAAATTCAGCACCAAAAAAGAGAATCTGGGCGGCATAGTTAACCCAAGCTAAAATCACGACTAATGAACCAGCAGCACCGTAGGCTGAACCAAAACTGCCATTACCTAAATATTGTCCTAATAAAAACCTACCTATTGAAAACAAAAATGAGGTGAGAATAGCTCCAATTAAAACATCACTCCAAGTAATTTTGACATCTGGCAGTACTTTGAATATTAAACCAAACAGTACGGTAGTGATGCTAAAAGAGATGATGAAACTGACCAGTTGCCAGAGAAAATCAACGCCCGGTAGCAGATTACTAAAGTATGTAACTATTGCTGACAACGCTGTACTAATTACTAGAGAAACTAAAAGTAGAAACCCAATACCTAGCACCATCGCAAAAGACAGAAAGCGTTGGCGGACGATGTTGTTGACGCCACGTCCTGGTTTCGGTTTCACCTCCCAGATTGTGTTGAGGGAATCTTGCAACTCGGTAAATAATCCAGTAGCACCTAATAGTAAAAGTGCAAGACTAATAAGTGAGGCGATCGCACCTGTTTGGGGTTTGTTAGCGTTGGTAATCGCCGTTTGGATCAATTCTGCTCCATCTCTGCCAACTAAACCTTGAATTTGTTGGACAATTTGACCTCTTGCCGCCTCTTCTCCAAATACTGCGCCGGCGATCGCAATTACAATAATTAGCAACGGCGCTATCGAAAAAATCGTGTAATAAGCTAACGCCGCCGCTAACCGTGAAGCTTTATCTTCACTCCATTCTTTAAATGTTTCTTGAAACAACTCCAAAATCGCCTGCAAATTCATCCCATCAGTCTCCTTATCAGAGGAGAACGCTAATTTACCTGATATATTTGATACTGATTTACTATGTAAAAGCATCTTCCCAAGGGTATTTGTCAAGCATCCTTGAGACAGAATTTAACGGAGTATTTAATTTGTTTGACGGGATTGTCTGCAAATAATGACTTTTTAGTAAGCTAAACAATTGAGATTAAATTTTTTACCTCCATTCACCTTGTAAAGTGAAAGCAGCCCAGTAATAAGGTGCAGCATATTCTTGAGTACGCCATATTTCTAATTGTGCTGCCCGCAACGCTGCGGCAGGCTTTAATCCTGCTTTTAGCATTTTGTTGTAAAAAACCTTCATTAGTTCCGATGTTGCTTTGTCATCGACACTCCACAGACTCACCACAACTCGCGGACTACCTGCATACATAAACCCCCTCGTTAACCCCACTAATCCTTCTCCTTTGACTTCCTCACCCAGTCCGGTTTGACAGGCGCTTAGTACCACTAGTTCTGCTTGGAGGTTGAGGTTAAAAATATCGTGCAAACGCAAAAAGCCATTTTGCGGCATTCCCTTGTCGTCGAATAGTGATAACACTACTCCTGATAATTCTGGATGCTTGCTATTAAGAATGCCATGAGTGGCAAAATGGATGATACGATATTGACTTAAATCTTTGCTACTGGCTGTAGTGCGACTAGCAGTAAAGTCAAAAGCTTGTTTGCGATCGCTCGGTGATACAAGAGAAAGAATTTGCTCGGCTTCTTGGCGCGTAAAGGGTAAACGCTCAAAATTAATGTTGGAATCTTTAGCGGATCTTGTTAAAGTCAGGCTATCTAAATTGCTTCCTGATTCAGGTGCGCGAGATACTTGTACTTTACCTTGGAGTCGCTCATCATCACTACTAAAAATTGCATCTGCTAACACAACTAATGTTTTCGGCGCAGATTTGCGTTCTTTGTGTTCACGTCTAAGAATAGCTACTGTAGAGGCTGAGGGTAAAGTAATTATTTCATGGTTGAGCAGTAATGGTTCATAGTTGCTTCCCTGCGAAATAGATGTAGTTAATGCAGCAAATGGCACATACTGCAAAGCACCATCGCTGACGATTACTAAACGTTTCTTGCCTAATTGTTGGGCTACTGGTGCGAGTATTAACTGAGATAGAGCATTTATAGATGGGCTATTTTTGAGATATGGCGTGGTTATAGCTTGACGGAACTTTTGGACGCTAGCTTCAATGTCTGCACGCTTAGGCAATTCATAACTAGTAATGCTCTTATTTGTAACTGCCCAAAGATAACTGTGCTTTTCTCCCAGAGAATATTCTAAAAGCAAGGTATTTTCATCAAGGACTTGCTGCTGAATTTGTGCCATTGAAAGAGGTTGAGGTTGAGTTAGTGATGCATAACGTGGACTAGTGGCGCGAATCTTTGATTGGATTTGCTGATACTGTTCTAGAATTGCCTCATTTTCTTTTTCTAAAACTTGCACTTGCGCTTCAGTATATTTGCCACCCAATAACTGTATGCGACGTTTTTCTAAAGTATCAAGTTGTTGCTGTAAGTTGCGCTCTTGCGAAAGTAACTTTGGTTCGACACCTTGACGAATATCGGCGTTAGCTTCTGTGAGCAGTTCCAAAAGACTACGGGCGCGGGCGCGTTCGCTGGTTTGCAATGCTAACCCATCATATCCTTGAGATGGTTGCTGTTTGTGCAGCTGCATCAGCAAATCGATATAGAACTGGTAATAATTCTGCACTGTCGCAAAATAGGAAGCGCGAAGTTCCTGAGAATCAATTTTAGTACGTAGGTCTTCAACAATGTTGATTACTGTTTTGATCTGAGTTAGGGCTGCATTAAGATTGCCTTGATTGCGTTGAACAGAGGCGATGTTATGAAGAGTTTGAGCTTCTCCTCCTCTGTTCCCTAACTTTTGATATAAAGGCAGAGATTGCTGGAAGAAATCTAGTGCCTTTTGATGTTCTGCCAAATTTAAGTAAACTCTACCAATGTTATTGAGGTTAGCAGCTAACCCTAATTTATTTTCCACAGATTGAAATAGAGGTAAGGATTGGTGGAAAAAATCCAGTGCCTTTTGGTGTTCTCCTAAATTTAAGTAAACTGTAGCAATATTGTTAAGGATACGAGCTTCCCCTAATTTATCTCCTATCTGTCGTCTAAGAATCAGGGATTGTTGAAAATAAGAGAGTGCCTTTTGCTGTTCTCCTAAATCTAAGTAGACTGTACCAATATTGTTGAGGGCGCGAGATTCTGCTGACTTGTCTCGCAGTTGTTGATGTAAAACCAAGGATTGCTGGAAATAATCTAATGCTTTTTGTTGTCCTCCCAAATCTAAGTAGACATTACCAATATTATTAAGAGTACGAGCTTCTCCTAGTTTGTCTCCTACTTGCTGTCTAAGTAACAAAGATTGTTGGAAATAATCTAATGCTTTTTGCGGTTCTCCTGAATCTAAGTAGACATTGCCAATGTTGTTGAGAGTAATAGCTTCCCCTGCTTTATCTCCCATTTTTCGCTTGAGTACCAAAGCTTGGTGAAAAAAATCTAGTGCTTTTTGGGGTTCTCCTATATCTGAGTAGACATTGCCAATGTTGTTCAGGGTAATAGTTTCTCCTGTTTTATCTCCTATTTGTCGCCTGAGTAATAAGGCTTGATTTAAATAAGAGAGTGCTTTTTGCTGTTGCCCTAAATCTGAGTAAATTTTACCAATGTGAGCAAGGGTAAAAGCTTCTGATTTCTGGTCGCCTATTTGACGATATAGTGAAAGTGCTTCTGTAAATTTGGCGATCGCTTGCGTTAAAGATTCTGCTGTTCCTTGCTCATATAGTTGCTTTGCCTGCTGATATACTTGTTCAGCAGCACTAGTTGCATCTGGCGAAGTTGTCTGTGTTAACTGTGCAATATTTCCCGAATACTGTTGAGCATTTACCACACTCGATTTTGAAAAGAACAAGATGCTGGCAAAGACAACAGTACGAGCCGCTACAAATGGAAGAAATTGCCATTGTATTGAATCATTTATCTTCCATTTACTCATAAAGACACCTTTATTCTCTCGCGATTTAATAACTTCTTAGATTTAGAATTCCCAGAAGCAAGAGAAAAACTGCGCCAATTACATCCTTGTCTACTGTGAGTAAAAGGAGCTATTGGCTTTGCCATTTTCCTTTGAGCGATCGCCCAATTTGAAAATGGGTGTACAAATATAAAGGTATAAGAGATATTGCTGTTTTATACATGACGGTAAAAGCTTATGCCAATGCATCGCTTGGTTATGCCAAAACATCGTTTGGTTATGCCAAAACATCGTTTGGTTATGCCAAAACATCGTTTGGTTATGCCAAAACATCGTTTGGTTATGCCAAAACATTGCTTGGTTATGCCAAAACATCATTTGGTTATGCCAAAACATCGTTTGGTTATGCCAATGCATCAGTTTGTGGTTGAGTGCAAAATCTAGTCTTGCTTTTGGGAACACTTGATTTAGACAGTTAAAATCTTGACTGCCTATCATTGCCAGGCTAGAACCAATACACTCCCAGATCCAAATGAAATTGCTTCAGCCATCTTTATATCTTGCAACCTTATCCTTGAGTTTAGCTCTTGTTCCGCTGAGTGCTGTTACAGCACAGGTAGACAGTCACTCATCTCAGACGATCAAAACTTGGCAAATTAGTCAAACATTTAAGCCACCAAAGCGGGGAAATCCTCCTGCAAGTGCTGGTGGTTCAACTCGCGGTTCTTCTTGCTTACCAAGGAACAAAGCTATAACCCCTTTAATACCTGCAAATAAATTAGGGCTGACATTTGCTCAATATCCAACATTTTTCTGGTACGTACCTAGAATTACAGTCAAAACAGCCAAATTTCTAATTCTGACAAATAAAGATCAGGCAGTATTTTATGAAACATCTTTGACGCTGCCGAATAAACCTGGAATTATTAGCTTGACACTTCCTAAAAATACACCTCCGCTTGCAGTAGGTAAAACATATCACTGGTATCTAACAATTGTTTGCGATGCTGAAGACTCCAGCGAAAATCCTAGTGTAGATGGCTGGGTAGAACGCACTCAACCAGAATTATCTTTATCCCAAGCACTAAAAAAGGCAGATTTGCAGAAGTTACCCACTATCTATGCAGAAGCTGGAATCTGGCATGAAGCGCTAACTTCTCTGGTGCAGCTACGCCGTACAGAGCCAAATAATATAAAAGTCAGACTTGATTGGAGACAATTTTTTAAATCAGTTGGTTTGAGTGCGATCGCCTCAGAGCCATTGCTCGATTGCTGCACATTTGAGAATTCATCACTACAAAAGATGCGATGAATCGCGTCTCTATTTATGAAACCGCAAATCTGGAAATGGCGGGGTATTATATTTGCAGTTCCTAATATTACAGTTTTAGTAATTGCATTACGCTTGAGTGGACTGCTGCAATTATTGGAATTGGCAGCGCTAGATCAATTTTTTCTTTTCCGTCCACCAGAACCAATTGATAGCCGCATTGTCATTGTTGAGATTAATGAGGCAGATATCCGCAAGCAAGGACAGTGGCCTATGTCTGATAAGTCACTCGCTAGCTTATTAAAGAAAATCAAACAGCAGCAACCAAAGGCGATCGGTTTAGATATCTATCGTGATTTACCCATAAATCCCGGTCATCAAGACCTAGTTAAGGTGTTTGAATCTACTCCTAATTTAATTGGAGTGCAAAAATTTTCTGATACTATTGATAGTTCTGCGGTTGATGCACCTCCAGCTTTAAAACAACGTCATCAAGTTGGGGCAAATGACATACCTTTAGATGGGGATGGCAAAATTCGCCGCGGATTGCTATACGTAAATTTAAAGAATGACGAAGTTATCGAAAGCTTTGGCTTAAAACTGGCATTACTATACTTGAAACCTCAAGGTATTATTGAACAGCCAGCAAAAAATAACTCAAATTACTTGCAGTTAGGTCGCGGTGTTTTCCCTACTTTTGAAGCTAATGATGGGGGTTACGTCCGAGCCGATGCTGGTAGCTATCAAGTACTGTTAAACTACCGAGGCAGAATACAGCAGTTTAGCAAAGTTTCTCTAACAACTGTGCAAGAAGGTCGTATCCCAGCAGATTTTATGCGAGGTAAGGTAGTACTAATTGGTGCAACCGCTGAGAGTTTGAAGGATCTGTTTTTTACGCCTTATAGCAGTAATGTATTTTCTGAGCCAGAACGGATGGCGGGTGTAACAATTCATGCCAATTTAATTAGTCAAATTTTGAGCGCAGCTTTAGATGGTCGTCCACCAATTAAAACTTTACCTGAGTCACTAGAATGGCTATTGATTTTGGGCTGGTCAATCATTGGTGCTACCTTGTGTTGGCAACAACGCCATAGCAGCAACCAGAAGACTTTAATGGTTGTCAGTCTGGCGGGTGGCGGTTTACTTAGTGGCAGTTTTCTAGCGTTTCTTGGCGGTTGGTGGATTCCCGTTGTACCTTCACTACTGGCATTTGCAGGATCAGCGATCGCACTCACTCAGTATATTGCCCAGAGTGCTGCCGAAATGCGAAAAACCTTCGGTCGCTATCTCACTGATGAAGTAGTCGCCAATATCCTAGAAACTCCTTCTGGGTTAAAGCTAGGAGGAGAACGCAGAAAAGTCACAATTCTTGTGTCTGATTTAAGAGGGTTTTCTGCTATTTCTGAACAGTTACCACCTGAGCAAGTAGTGAAAATTCTCAATCTTTATTTGAGTGCCATGACAGATGAAATTAATCGCTATAAAGGCACGATTAATGAGTTTATGGGTGATGGTATACTAGTAATGTTTGGTGCGCCTATAAGCCGCGAAGATGATTCTCAAAGAGCGATCGCTTGTGCTGTGGCGATGCAATTAGCAATGCAGCAGGTGAATGAACAAAATCAGCAAATGAATCTACCAATCCTAGAAATGGGAATTGGAATCAATACAGGCGAAGTTGTTGCGGGAAACGTTGGTTCTCAAAAACGCGCTCAATACACAGTTATCGGTAGTCATGTAAATCTGGCTTCTCGAATTGAGTCCTATACTGTAGGAGGACAGATTTTGATTTCCGAAAATACCTGTAAAGATGCCAATATTGATATCAAGATTACTGGACAACAACAAATAGAACCCAAGGGAATGAAAGACCCTGTGACAATTTATGAAATTCGTGGCATTGGCGGTAAATATAACTTGTTCTTGCCTGAAGATAATGATTTGATGATTAGCTTGAATCAAGTAATACCTGTAGAGTACACCGTTTTACAAGGAAAACACGCTGTTGGAACAGTATATCAAGGGGAATTGATTAGCCTCTTAGAGAAAGGAGCGCAACTGCGAGTGTTAGATTCCTTAGAACTTTTGAGTAATCTTAAACTCAAGTTATTGATACCGGAACTGACAATAGAAGATGCATACTTCTATGCCAAGGTGATGAAACAATCGCAAGTTGACGAGCATGATTTTCTGATTCGTTTTACAGCGATTTCTCCAAAAGCGATCGCAGTTCTCAAAGCACTTCGCTAATCTGGATATTACACCGAATCTCTATGCAATAGGTCTATTAATTTATCTTCGTGAACTAATTGATACTTTCTAAATATTCACCTGATCCTCGCCTGCAAACGGTTATAGTTTAAATTTACTAATTTTCTTATATATCTATATACCAACATTCTATCTGTATTTACACTGTTGCATCTGCTATATATCCTTGCGTATTATGTAACACCATACCTTTTTATTATCTTAGCCACTGTGAAATCTATTCTACAGACCTATTTAGAACAAGACATCTGGATACTAATACGAGATAAGTGGTATTTCGCTACAGTTATTGGAGTTTGGGATGATTTGTTATGGTTTAAACACAGAACTTACAACAAAGAAACAGAGGAAGATACTCTATGGGAAATGGTTACAAAAATCAATGAAGTAATTGCTATTGATAAAGTTAAGTCTGTTGTTAGTAGAAAACCAGACGTATTTATTTCCCGATTGCTAGAGGCTGATAAAGGTACAAATAGTCTTCATCCAGACCATGACCATGACAATTAATTAACGTGAGTTCGACAAACCTCTCCCTGCCTTGAACTAAAGTTCAAGTCTGTCCCTCTCCGATTCGGAGAGGGACGGTTTTGCGTAGTAAAACCAGGGAGAGGTTTCTTTATTAAGCTAATTAGGTGCTTACTACATGAGCTATCGAACTCACTTTAATTAGCTAAATAGTCAAAATTCAGGAGTTAGGGTAGACACGCTAACTCCTGTAGAGACGCGATTCATCGCGTCTCTACTCCTAACTCCCGCAAATTACTGTTCTAACATTTTAAAGAATCGGGTAAAGTAATCAGGAAAAGTCTTTGCTGTGCAACCTGGGTCTTTAATCACAATCCCTGGAACTTTTAAACCAGTGACAGCAAACGCCATCGCCATTCGATGATCATGATAGGTTTCAATCGCAGCTGGAGTAATCGGACTAGGCTCAATCTTCAGTCCATCTGCAAATTCCTCAACCTTGACTCCTAAGCGACGCAACTCGGTAACAACGGCGTGAATGCGTTCGGTTTCTTTATATCGAATATGTTCTACATTACGAATAGTAATTGGTGAATTGGCAAAAGGTGCGATCGCTCCTAATGTTTGCACTAAATCTGATATATCATTCATATCAATATCAATACCTTGCAATTGCTTCGGGCCGATGACTTCGGTATAAGTGTCAGAATCATTAATCTGACAACCCATCTGTTCTAAAACATTTAGCCAAAGAATATCACCTTGACAGGATTGTTTGGTCAAATGGTTAACCCGAACCCGTCCACCTGTGACAGCCGCGGCTGCAAAAAAATAAGAGGCATTTGACGCATCGGGTTCTATTGTGTAATTTCGACCTTGATATAACTGACCCGATTTAATCTGAAATTGATTCTCTTTAGTTTCAATCACCTCCACGCCAAAATCTGCCATTAAGCTACAGGTCATTTTGACGTAAGATTGGGAAACTAGCGTACCCTCAACCTCAACAAGTGTGTCTTGTTGAGCATAAGGAGCAATCATCAGCAATGCCGAAAGTTGCTGACTCGTTTGGTTCGCCTTCAAGCGAAAATTTCCACCGGAGAATTGCTGACTGTAGACGGTGTAAGGCATAAAGCCTGGGTTCCCATCAAAGTTAACAGTCGCTCCGCCTGCTTGCAGTACATTGAGCAAATCGCCCATTGGTCGTTCCCGCATTCGGGGAACACCATCTAAACGATATTCGCCGCCATTCCCCAACGCTACCAGTGCGGAGATAAACCGTGCTGTAGTCCCTGATAAACCCACAAATAAATCTGCCTGCTTAGCTGGAATATCACCACCCTTTCCCGCTACCTGGATTTGAGCCTGATTAGGATTGAGTGTAATGGGAATGCCTAATTGCTCTATACATTTGGCAAAATACTCGCTATCTTCACTAAATAAAGCATTTTCTAAAATCGAGTCGCCTTGTGCTAAGGCAGCAACTAACAATGCTCGATTCGTAATACTTTTAGAACCGGGAATTTCCACCGTGGCATCCACTGGGCGATTCACAGTAGGGATTGCAATGGTATCCACGTTAAACCTCTACACTAGTGACCACCTACAGTTTACATAAAAATAATTCATAATTCGTAACGATGCTCCGCCTTGCTACGCTAACGTAATTCGTAATTAAATCCTGTTTTACATGAGGATTTAGACCCCGACTGAAACAAAATCACATACATACAGCAGAATTCAGAATTCAGGTGGTCGCACCTCGGCTACGCTCGGTGGTCGCCGAGCGTAGCCGAGGTGAGTCAGAAGGAAAACAAGCTTTCTACCTAACTTTACTTCGACTACTTCGGCTGCGCCCTTCGGCTACGCTCAGGACAGGCTCAGTACAAGTACGCTCAGTAACCATGAGACCTATATCGTGTACTTCATCAACTTGAAATCTGCTGTATATACCCCAGATTCCGCAGGTTAGTTAGTAAATGATATTTGGTTGTAGTTTGATTTTGTTGGGTACTGCGATCGCCAATGATTTATTTATAATAGTGCGTGGCAACTCGAAGAATTGATCAAAGCGAGTTAATTACTTACGATGAGCAAGGGCAACCCACTCGTTCAATCGTTCACAATCGACAAACTCAAATCCTGCCTCTGTTAAAGCCCTGTTAACATCTTCCTCATGATCAGTGGTAAAACCAGATGTAATCAGTAGTCCTGATTGTGGGTTAGTTTGACGCAGCGCCTTTTGGTAGTCATTAGCGAGGGCAGTATGCATCCGTGCCAGGATATTGGCGACTACGACGTCAAATTTCTCTATAGCTTCAATTTTTGGCACATTGTTGATGCTATCTCCACCCATCCAATGCCCTAATTCGCTGCCACATCCCAAACTGCCTTCCATGACTGTTACTTGCTGCTCTACTTTGTTAAGATGTACAGCGTCTTGAGCTGCTTGCACAGCAATGCTGTCATTGTCTAGTGCTAAAACAGTTGCACCTAATTTTGCGATCGCCACACTCAGAATACCTGAACCTGCTCCTAAGTCGAGAACATTCATCTTAGGGACAATATGCCGCTCAATTAGTTGTAGGCTGAGAATGGTTGCTGGGTGGAGACCACTACCAAAAGAGAGACTAGTCTTGAGTCTCAAAATTATTTCATCTGCTGCTTGAGACTGATAAAGTACATCAGGAGCTAGCACAACGAAACGTTTTCCTATTCGATGAGCAACAGGGTTAAGTACATCTGCGTTTGTGAGTTTCTCTTCAACCACAGTTGTTTGAATTTCTGTTGTTAGTCCTGTACGGTACAAGGGTGATAGTAGATTAACGATTTTTTCTACACGCAGCCGCGAATGCACATCGTAGGCTAGATACAAGCGAATCGTAAAACTCCAGGGGGGATGTGCTATGTCCTCAGCATCTAAGTTCTGTGCAGCATATTTTGTAATATGAATATCATCAATATTAATAGTTTCAGCAACCAGCGTCCGAACCCAATCAACCGCCTCGTGTGTTGTGTCAAGGCTCAATTCTATCCACGGCATATTTTCTTCCTTTGGTGCTGTCTAATTCACTTCTGGCTTTGCGCGTACACCTGTTAGAATGGCGCATTTATCCTAAATGGTAGTATTTTTATGCCTTAAGCTTTAACAACTAAATTAATGAATAATCCTGAAGTTAACTCTGAGCATCATGTCACGGCTGTGATTACCCATTTAATTAAACCAGGTAGGGAAGAGGGATATGAAGAATGGATGAAAGGAATTATCCCAGTCGCCAAAACATTTAAAGGACATTTAGGAGTCAACATCTTGCGACCGCAGAAGGGACTGCATCCAGAGTATATTATAATTCTGCATTTTGACCATCACCAGCATTTACAAGCTTGGTTAGATTCAGATGTGCGTCGCGAGTGGATTGAACGAGTTAAACCCTTGATTCAAGCATCGGAAGATGTACAAATTCTTACAGGTTTAGAAACTTGGTTTAGACTGCCAAGGCGATCGTCACAATCGCCACCGAAACGTTACAAAATGGTGTTACTCACTTGGTTAGCTGTATTCGTGACATTATCAACGGTGAGATATATTTTAGCTCCCTTACTTGCGCCTCTTCCTTGGTTACTCGCGCAATTGATTACTGTTGGCATCGTCGTGTGTTTACTCACTTACATTGTCATGCCTCAGTTGACTCGGTTGTTCTACAAATGGTTGTACCCAAACTCCTAAACAACGTTATGCCGATTCAATGGGGAACAAGGAAAGGGTGAGGGGAAAAGGTTCTTCCTGGATTACTGAATTAGTGTTCTAGCCGATGCATTGGCATAATGAGGCGATGCATTGGCATAACGGGTGATGCATTGGCATAACGAGGTGATGTATTGGCATAACGGGTGATGCATTGGCATAACGAGGTGATGTATTGGCATAATGAGGCGATGCGTTGGCATAACGAGGTGACGCATTGGCATAACGAGGTGACGCATTGGCATAACGAGGCGATGTATTGGCATAACGAAGCGATGCATTGGCATAACGAGGCGATGTATTAACAATGCAGCCGGAATGAAAAAATTTCACAGCCATGCATAAACCAAAAATATCCCCTGTACTCTTCCACCTCTTCAGCGCCTACACTAATTTTCTAGCCGAAATACATAAAATCAGATAAATTATGTATTGTTCCCAAAAATGGCAATTACAATAGGTTTCATTTATTTAGACCAGATTTTTGCATCTTTGTAACGGTATGCGCTAAAAAAAATTCATTTACCTGAAAATAGCTGTAAGTCTGGTGCATCTGCTTAGATTTTTCATAAGGTAAGTAAGAGTCATGTCAAAGACAGACCACCATCAATCCTGTGCTGTAGAAACAGCAATATTAAAAAGCTTTAATCGTCAATCTTTACTCTGCAATGACAATTCGGGTTGGAATGGTATCCGCTTCCAGTTCACTCATAGTAGAAGCGCCAGTGCATTACCAGAAGAGATTATCTTTCCAGAGAATGCGATTCATATTTATACAGAGATGCCGTCTGAGTATGCTGTGGAAGCGCGAATTAATGGACGATTGCAAAAAAGCTCTCTTGTCACAGGCCATAGCCTGATTATTCCACGTGGTACAGCTTATTGGCAATCAGATACCCAGAAAAGCAAAGGCATTACCTTGGGTTTTAACTCCGATTTTCTTGCCCGCACTCTCTCGGCGGAATCGATTGACATAGGTTGTCTAGAACTGCATCCTCAATTTCCAACGTTTGACCCGCTGATTTATCAAATTGGACTGGCGCTGAAAGCTGAACTAGAACAAAATCGGCATTCTAGCCGCTTATATGCAGAATCTGCCGCCACGTTTCTCGTTAACCATCTTTTCCATCGTTACGCTCTTCGTAAACAAAAGCAGCAAATCACAAACAGTGGTTTGCCTAACTACAAATTACAACAAGTTATTGATTACATCCACGCCAATCTTGACTGTAATATTGGCTTGACTGAATTGGCTGATATGGCTCAGATGAGTCTTTCGCATTTCTCTCGATTATTCAAACAATCGACAGGATATTCACCCCATCAATTTGTGATTAAATGCCGGGTTGATCGCGCTAAAGAACTCCTCGTTAAAAGTGACTTATCAATTGCGGATATCACTTATAAAGTTGGCTTTGCCAATCAGGGACATTTAACCAGTCATTTTAAACGCCTGCTGGGAGTCACGCCGAAAGTGGTTCGAGAAAAATAGCAGAAACCTGTAAAAAAAGCAAAAACTTGTAAGACTAAATAAGGTGCGATCGCTACTTTATAAGTTAGAACGCTTCCAAGGATAGATATTTTTATGGCTACAAAATTTACAGGTGGTTGTCTGTGCGGTTCTGTTCGCTACGAGTGTTCAGCCGAACCCTTGGCGATGGGGAATTGCCACTGTCGCGATTGTCAACGGGCCACAGGAAGTGCTTATGCATCCGGGCTTCTCGTGCCGCAGAAGGCAGTCACCATTACCGGAGATGTCAAATACTATGATGTGATTGGCGATAGCGGTAGCACTGTTGGTCGAGGCTTTTGTCCAAACTGCGGTTCCCGATTATTTAGCAAGCCCCCGATTCCTGAACTGATGGGCATTTTAGCAGGGACTCTCGATGATCCCACCTGGTTCAAACCTGCAATGGACTTTTACACAGCTAGCGCCCAGCCGTGGGATTACATGAACCCAGATTTACCCAAATTCGCCAAGATGCCATTGCCGCAGCAAAATAGCAAATCAGAATAAGTTGAAAATCAAATCTATAGACTTATAACCAATTGATTAGTTACTCACAAAAAATCCTGCCCAGGATCAATTCACTTTTTGCCTCAAATTAGCAAATTATTGAAGAGTTAAACTTTTCTTGAAAGTAGACGCCAATAAAGTGGCTTGCCTTTTGCTGTCAAGCATGATCAAAGGATAGGGCAGGATGAAACAGCAAATTTTATCGAGACCCTTTAGTCTACATCTAAATTTGCGTACTGGAGCATAATCATGATAGATAGATTTAAGCAAATCCAATTAAAATTTAAGTATTTAGTTGGTTCATTATTCTATTTGAGCTATGCTCCAAAAGCATTTTTGTACACTCGTAAGCGAGACATCATAGAACGTCAGTTTACACTTGCACCCACTGAAGAAGGTTTTGAAAAACCAGGAAAATTACTTCGTGCTGAACCGAAATCTACAGGTGCTAACTTTTACTTTGAACTTGCAGAATTAGAAGTTTCTTTTCTTGCTGAAGATTTAGTTCGAATTGACTGGAAACCCGGAATCCCGCCAATCCCCTACGGAATTGTTCGCCACGAATGGCAGGAAGTAGAAACTCAATTGGCACAAACTGGTAGTAACTACTCTGTATCAAGTCGTGAGTTAAAAGTAATTATTGAAGTAGATGGTAGCCTGAAATTTTTAGATAATTCTGGGCAAATCCTGCGGGAAGAATTACCACCACAAAGCAAAGGTGAGGGATGGATTCATCAAGCACAACTCAGACCAGAAGAACACATCTACGGACTAGGAGAACGGGCTTCTTCTCTCAACTTACGCGCAGCCAAAGATGAGCAGCAACAAAGTAAAATTTATCGGATGTGGAACTATGACGCTGCTGGCAAATATACTCCTGGTGCTGATCCCATGTATCTCTGCATTCCTGTATATTTGGGGTTTCACTCATCTGGTAGTTATTTAATTTTCTATGAAAATTCTTTTGATGCCAATTTTACTTTTGCTGAAACTGCCACAGCTAACTTTACAGGAGGAGCGCTACGTTACTATTTTATTACTGGCTCACCCGCGCAACTCCTAGAACGCTACACTGAGTTAACTGGACGCGCTCCCTTGCCTCCACGTTGGGCATTAGGTTACCACCAATCTAAATGGGGATATCGTACCGAACAAGCAGTTAGAGAAGAAGCTAAAGCTTTTCAATTTCATAATATACCTTTGAGCGCGATTCATTTAGATATCGATTGTCAAGTTGGCAACAGAGCATTTACAATCGACCCAGAACGCTTTCCCCAATTAGCAAGTTTTACACAAGAACTTGCAGAGTTGGGAGTGCAATTTATCGCAATTCTTAACCCTGGAATTAAGTACAGCCGTGATAGCAACTTATTTCTTGAAGGACAGATATTAGATGGATTTTGCAAACTCCCTAATGGAGAACTAGTAGTTGCACCTGTATGGCCTGGTTGGTGTGTATTCCCTGATTTTACCAATCCCAAGGTTCGCAGATGGTGGAGTCGGCAGTATGCATACTTGCTAGATGTGGGTGTAGCAGGATTTTGGCACGATATGAATGAGCCAGCTGCTTTTATTATTTCAGGCGATCGCTCTTTACCCAAAGTCACCCAACACTTCATGGAAGGCAGAGGCGGGGATCATCGCGAAGCACACAATGTTTACGGTTTACTACAAGCTGAAGCAGGCTACGAAAGTTTGCGTCAATATCGCTCCGAACAGCGTCCTTTCATTGTTTCTCGTGCAGGTTGGGCAGGACTTCAGCGCTATGCTTGGACTTGGACTGGCGACGTTGAATGTAGTTGGCGGGCGTTGCGCCAAACTATATCAACCATAGTAGGGTTAGGGCTTTCCGGCATTCCCTATAGCGGCCCAGACATCGGTGGTTTCCAAGGAAATCCTGGTGGCGAACTTTACCTGCGCTGGTTCCAGATGTCAACCTTTCTCACTTTTTGCCGCACCCACTCTTCCAATAACGTAGAACACCGCACACCGTGGACTTATGGCGAACCTTATCTGAGTATCATTCGTTCATTTCTACAATTACGTTATCGGCTGCTTCCCTACTTTTATACTCTGTCTTGGGAAGCTACACAAAAAGGTTATCCTCCTGTGCGTCCCGTGTTTTGGTCTGCCAGTGATAACGCTGCACTTTGGGATGTCGAAGATGCTTTCTTGTTAGGTGATGCGTTGCTGGTTTGCCCAATTGTTGAAGCAGGGGCAGACTCACGCTCAGTCATTTTACCCCCAGGATGTTGGTATAATTTCTGGGATGATACTGTGATTGAGAATCAGCAACAAGTACATCTGCAAGCACCACTAGACAGGATTCCCTTGTTAGTGAAAGCGGGGAGCATCTTACCAATGGCAGAAGGCAAACAACTAACTCTGCATATATATCCACCTGTACAGGATACCAGTGTGAGTCAGCTGTACAGTGATGCGGGTGATGGTTATGGTGCATCCCGATTGGATCAATTCCAGATCACACAATCGGCAAACGGTTTAGAAATCACTTGGCAGGAACAGGGTGATTATCCTTTTCCTTACACAAGTGTGCAACTACATCTGCATGGCATGAAGCTACAGCAAGCTTGGGTAGACGATGCAGAAGTCTCTTTTGAGGGACAAAAATTGCAGTGCGATCGCTTTGGCAAAGTTCGCCTAGAAGCATTATCAGTAACTGTTTGAAGTGATTGTAATCACACTTTTTTTGTTCATCCGCTTGACTAAGCATAAGAGTATACGTTAATGTATGAACAAATATAAATCAGTCTGCCTAATCCACTATCTACCCTAAACATATTTGTTTACAAGAGTAGCCAGGAGCGGAGGAACCAAGTTTGGGGCGTATCTGGGGAAAAGTAAAGAGTTAGGAGTGAAGAGTTAGAAGTTATTAAATATGTAACTGGCAACTCATAGCTTGCAACTCACAACTTTTTGAAGAAGGACATCTCTCAGTCCTAGCCCGTCAGCTAACTTCGTAGGCATTGAGAGGAGATTGAACGAGCAGCATTCTTACAAGTAATGCCCTGTCCTCGTCAGTGTCCTTGGCTGGTAACTTTACGCTTCGTTGTACCTGCCCTTGGCCTTGAGAAAAGGCTAAAATCACCTTAACTTCTGGCGTCTGAGGCAGGATTAGTTGCCTTGAGGTAAAACTAGACTATGTTCCAGAATGACAGATACCGTATTGCCCTCATTTCAGTTGATGGCGACCCAGCCGCTGAAATTGGACAAGAAGAAGCTGGGGGTCAAAATGTCTATGTGCGTCAAGTAGGATATGCACTAGCGGAACAAGGTTGGCAAGTAGATATGTTCACGCGTCGCAGTAGTCTTGAACAAGCTGCGATCGTTCAACATAATTCAAACTGTCGTACTATTCGGTTAAAAGCTGGGCCAGCTGAATTCATTGGACGAGATAACTTATTTGAGCATTTACCTGAATTCATCACTCACTTTCAGCAATTCCAGCAGCAGCAAGGATTTTGTTATTCCCTAATTCATACTAATTACTGGTTGTCCTCTTGGGTGGGAATGGAATTGAAAAAGCTGCAACCGCTAGTTCAAGTTCATACTTACCACTCTCTAGGAGCAGTTAAATATAGAAGTATTAGTGATGTTCCCTTAATTGCTACCCAACGATTAGCTGTAGAAAAAGCCTGTTTAGAAACAGTAGACCGCGTAGTTGCAACCAGTCCGCAAGAGCAGAAAGATATGCGGATACTTGTTTCCAGCAAGGGACAAATTGAAATGATTCCTTGTGGTACTGATACTGATAAGTTTGGGAAAATTGAGCGGTCTGACGCACGAGAAAAGCTAGGAATTGCCCAAGATGCCAAAATGGTTCTTTACGTTGGTCGTTTTGATCGACGCAAAGGCATTGAAACCTTAGTAAGAGCCGTTGCTAAATCTAGTTTAAGAGGAGAAGCTAACCTCCAGCTAGTGATTGGGGGTGGTAGCCGTCCTGGTCAGAGTGATGGCATAGAACGCGATCGCATTGCCAGTATTGTCGCAGAGCTTGGGCTAGAAGATTGCACCACATTTCCTGGTCGTCTAAATGAGGCTATCCTCCCCTTCTACTACGCTGCTGCCGATGTCTGCGTAGTCCCAAGCCACTACGAACCTTTCGGTTTAGTTGCCATAGAAGCAATGGCTAGTCAAACTCCAGTAGTAGCTAGTAACGTTGGCGGATTGCAATTTACTGTTGTTCCAGAAGTCACTGGCTTACTTGCGCCCCCTAAAGACGAAGTAGCATTTGCTGCTGCCATAGACAGCATTCTCGCTAACCCGACATGGCGAGACCAGTTAGGTAAAGCAGCGCAGCAACGGACAGAAATCGCCTTTAGCTGGTATAGTGTAGCATCCCGATTGACTCAACTATATACTCATCTGCTGGCTCCAGCCGCATCTGTACCGCAGAGCCGAACTCGGATTGCAGCTTAATTTATACACATACTTAGTGTCTTAGTGGTTCAACAAATTTGTTATCGAACCATTAAGACACCAAGACACAGAGAAAACTTAATAGTTCAAGACGATGCTTGAGCTACATCACAATCAGTTGATTGTTGCCAAGAAGTATGGGGCGTGACGCTGGATGCATTAGCTATGAGAACTACCTCTCCCTTAGCATTGACTTCCCAACCGTTAGCTTCCACAATCGCTTCTGGGCTGGCTTGAGTGGGAATATTAGCGTTACTCACATTTTGATTAGAGGCACTTTCATTAACTTTATCGAGAGTAATCCAATCTGCTAGAACAGCATCAGCACTTAGGGGTTCTGTAGGGCTAGAAGGCACACCGCCGCGTCCAGTGATAGTAAAACTATTTTGATTTCGACCTACATTCGCTTTACATACTTGAGCTAGCTTTGGCTGAACCAGTTGAGTGGGCAAGTTGATTAATCTCTCGTTAGGGTTAACATCGGGGGTGGTGATTCTAATTACACCGTTTAGCCCAACCTGAGAACTGGCAGTAATATCACTAAATTGGGTCGGTTTTTTTCGAGGTTGCGTGCCGTAAATCCCAAAAGCTTTGATATCGACATTGCCACCTTTGCCTCCAAAAGCATTAGCGCTGATATCGCTATTTTCATCAGGTACAGCAACAATAAAACCATCAGGGGTATCAATTTTGATATTTCCTCCATTTCCACCACCACTATCATCAGTGCCTGCTGTAGTAGAGATTTGACTTTTATTGCGTAATTGCAGTAAGTTTTCTACTTGTAGTTTAATATTGCCACCATTACCTGATGTGGTTTGAGCAAGCAGTTTTCCTTCTCTATCTAGACGGATTTCGTCGGCTATGATTAACAGGTTGCCTGCATTTCCTCCTTCTAAAGCACTCACCGTTACTTGAGCCTGATCTCGTACATTCAACTGTTCTGTAGTAATAGAAATAGAACCTGCATCTCCACTACCCAAACTTCGCGCAAACAAGCCACTGGTATTGTCACCAACTGGTGCTTTTCCGCTTAGCTCTATGAAGTCAGAAGCATTTATGCTAAGAGTTCCTCCATTGCCTTGGCTACCTGGTTGAGTTCCTGCTACTATCTGCGCTCCATCCTGGACAATTAACTGCCTTGTCTTAATCGTTAAAGAACCTGCATCGTTGCTACCGTAAGTTTGAGCAAACAAACCGCTAGGAAATTTAGGAAGTGGTGAACCGCTCAGTTTTATTAAATCAGCGGTTACTTCTAAATTTCCTCCAATACCTGCGCTACCTTCGCGAGCAGATGCTGCTATGTTTCCCCCATTTTCAACAATTAATCGTCCTGTTTCAATGGTCACGTCGCCTGCCGCACCTTTACTATAAGTCTCAGCAAACAAACCACTTGGTTTAGCATCTGCATTAATTCCGCTCACTTCCACAAAGTCAGTTGCCTTCACCACTAAACTTCCCCCAGTACCCTCTCCGTAGGTGGAAGCATTAACTACTGATCCATCTTGGATGGTTAACTGCTCTGCCTGAATAAAGATTCCTCTGCCGTTTTGACTACCTAAAGTCTGTGCGTCAACTCTTGACCCATCTTTGAGCGCGATGCGTTTACCCTGTATCTGGATATATCCGCCGCCCTCACCTGTGACATCAACTATGGTCTGATTGCTGAATGATACATCTGCTAATGCTACGTTAGTAGGAAAGCTTAAAATCTGGTTGTTGCTATCCGCATTCTCTAGGTTCAGTCCGATTGTTCCTGCTCCCAGTATTCCTCCCAAAGCAATCTGACCATTTGGTGCGTAGAGTTGTATTTGATCACCTCTTCCGCTCAAGCTGACATTGCCGCCCACTAATG
This sequence comes from Nostoc sp. UHCC 0302, assembly GCF_038096175.1. NCBI lineage: Bacteria > Bacillati > Cyanobacteriota > Cyanophyceae > Nostocales > Nostocaceae > Nostoc > Nostoc sp. UHCC 0302. Next base: position 1,184,585 of record NZ_CP151099.1, on the reverse strand, counting down.
CCAAGGTCTTACCTGGTTGCACTTGGAGATATCCTTCCCCATCAGTCTGCCCGTCAATCTTAATCTCTCCACCAGCCCCCCTAAATTGCAACCCAATCGGTACACTCACTGTCAGTAGAGGCGTTGTTGGAGGAGCATTGTCACTAAAAGCACCATCATTAAATTTGATGCCGTTAGCTGTACTAGCCACAAACGAACCACTAACATTTAATGTAGCTTTCGCCCCAAAAACGATCCCGTTGGGATTAATTAAAAACAGATTGGCATAAGAACCAAAAGTTCCGATCTGACCCAGAATGTGAGAGGGCTTACTACCCGTTACCCTAACCAGAATATTTTGAATATCACTGCTAGGATTCAAAAAAAATGCAGATTGTCCTTCACTAACGTTAAATTCCAAAAAACTATGAAACAGATTGTTGCTGCGACGTGTTCCTCCTGTCAACACTTCAGTTGTAGGATCACCGCGGTAATTGTTTATAACTTGAGATTTATTTTCTAATGTGTCATCAGGAGTGATTGCACTTTGAGCAAAGGCAGAATTTACGAAAGGAGAGGTGATACTGAGAGACAATAATGCTCCAGCAGTTGCTAAAGAACTTGCTAAACCTAATTGCCAAGAGCGGCCTTTGCCCCTTTGAGTCATCTTAGAATGTGCCTCTGAATTATGAACTACCAAATTGGGTTCAGAAAAAATTGTACTCACTAATAAATATGAAAAAACCTTATGCGTAAACCTCTCTTTGGTCACAGAGATGAATAACTTTAATTTTCACCTTTCCATACCCCTCTATGGTTTCACTATTTCGAAGTAAATCAAGAGGGGTGGAGGGTTTAAAGGTGGGATAAACTGATGTCTTTATAGAAGCCTAAACTTATTGAATGAACTGGATTAAATCTGGGAAACACTCGAAGAGTTAGATGAATCTTCAGATTTACTAGAGGTTTTTAGTGTGGAGGTCGATACCTTTTTTATGATGTCTGAATTTATCAGACCTGCATTATTGCCACTGGGCTGTGGTAATGGTGGTGGCGGTGGTGGTGGTGGCGGTGGAAGTGGTGGAAAATCACCAAGTGCCTGTAGGGTTAGACCAGAAGTTTGTGTAAATTCTTGCTCTTGGGAAGTTGTGATCGCTTCCTCATTATTCCCTAAATTGTTTGATAGCCCTGATGTGTGAGTCATATGTAAATTTCCCTTTTGCAAAAAACAGCAATTGAGTTCAATATTTGAAAACTCATTACTGAGGATTTACGCAAACAAAAAGCAGTCAATCATCTAGAAACTTTCCAGATGGAATTTTGTGTCCCTGATCTATAACTTCACTTCCTCATCTAGGCTTTACGCAAAAACCGAAAGATTGTTACACAAGTTTATACTGTCTTGAAAATCGGGCATTGGGCATTAGTTATTCTCCCAGTCTCCAGCCCCTTTTTGAAGAAATTGTTACTTTAACTAGAGGATTGGGAAGTATGTATACAGTACCTCCACAAGCGTTGCCAGTCTACTAGGTAATCGTTACAGTGGGTTGGTCATATCTGCGAATCCTAAGTCGCGGGTTAACTAGAGCTAACGCAATTTCAGATTGGATATTCAATGAGACAAGGTAGTTGTGAGGAAACCGCCGATTTGATTATTGGTGTTTGCAACCAAGAAAACCTCGACTTACAAGCAAATTCTGCTCCTGTGGGCGCTCTTGCCAATAGACAAGGAACTATTTCTACGTTTCTTGCTCCCCTGACTCAGGATACTTTTAAGCAGGTTGTTAAAGATGTCGAGCAAAAATTACAGATTGTCCATCAAACCCTGTCGATGCTGGATTCTCATGGGTTTGAAACAATTCTGCAAGAAATGTTGCATTCAATTACCTTAAAAACTGGTGAATTACTAGGAGCAGACCGCACAACAATATTTTTATTGGATGAAGAAAAACAAGAACTCTGGTCAATAGTAGCTGAGGGAGAGGGCGATCGCTCTCTCGAAATTCGCATCCCAGCAAATAAAGGTATTGGTGGTGAAGTCGCCACTTTAAAGCAAGTTATCAATATTCCTTTTGATTTTTATAACGATCCGCGATCGCTTTTTGCCCAAGAACAAGAAAAAAGAACTGGTTATCGTACTTACACCATGCTGGCTTTGCCTCTGTTAAATGAACATGGGCAATTAGTCGCTGTGGTACAATTACTGAATAAATTAAAATCTGCTAATAATTCGGATGCCCCTTTGGCAGAACGCATTGATACCAAAGGCTTTAGTAGGGCTGACGAAGAATTATTTCAAGAATTTGCACCTTCAATTCAACTAATTTTAGAGTCGTCCCGCTCTTTTTATGTAGCAACCCAAAAACAAAGAGCCGTAGCGGCGCTAATGAAAGCGATAAAGTCACTTTCTCAAAGTAGCCTCGACCTAGAAGACACCCTGAAGCGGGTGATGGATGAGGCGAAAGAACTAATGGATGCTGATCGCAGTACCCTATGGCTAGTAGACCGCGATCGCCATGAGTTATGGACGAAAATCACCCAAGATGATAACTCAACTAAAGAGCTGCGAGTACCTATAGGTAAAGGGTTTGCGGGCATAGTAGCTGTTTCTGGCAAGAAATTGAATATTGCTTTTGATTTATACGACCATCCTGACTCTGATACTGCTAAACAAATTGACCAGCAAAATGGCTATCGCACTTGCAGCTTGCTGTGTATGCCAGTATTTAACGCCGATCAACAATTAATTGGTGTTACGCAGCTAGTAAACAAAAAGAAATCCGGGGAGTTTCCACCTTATAATCCAGCTAATTGGCCGAAAGCTCCTGACTGCTTCCAAGCTAGCTTTGACCGCAATGATGAAGAGTTTATGGAAGCTTTTAATATTCAAGCGGGAGTGGCGTTGCAAAATGCTCAGTTGTTTGCCACAGTCAAGCAACAAGAACAAATGCAGCGGGATATTCTGCGTAGTCTTTCCAATGGTGTGATTTCTACTGATAAAGCTGGGTTGATTATCGCCGCTAATGAGAGTGCCAAGCGTCTACTAGGACTTGAAGTCGAAGACCGTTTAGAAGGGCAGTTAGTTAATGATGTCATCGGCATCAAAGAAGGCGACTTTAACAAGTGGTGTCAGACTGCTTTGCACGCAGCTGACTTAAAACAGCGCCAGCAGTATTACCCCGATCGCACACTCATCTCCACTGGTACAGAACAGCATAGTATTAATTTATCGATTAACACCATTGCTGATGCCAGCGACCAACAGCAAGTCCGTGGGGCGCTAGTGGTAATGGAAGATATTAGTGATGAAAAGCGCCTCAAGAGTACCATGTACCGCTACATGACTCAGGAACTAGCGGAAGAATTGCTGAAATTGGATGATGCTAAACTTGGAGGCGATCGCAAAGAAGTTTCAATTTTATTTTCGGATATTCGTGGCTACACCACTTTGACGGAAAACCTAGAAGCAGAAGAAGTGGTAAGTATGCTCAATGAATATTTTGAATCAATGGTGGAAGCTGTCTTTAAACATAAAGGCACTCTAGATAAATATATCGGCGACGCCATCATGGCTGTGTTTGGTTCTCCCCTACCCTTGGAAGAACACGCTTGGATGGCAGTCCAAACATCTTTAGAAATGCGCGTTCGCCTGCACGAATTTAATCAACGTCGCTACGCAGCTAATAAGCCTAGAATCAACATTGGCATTGGCATCAATTCTGATACCGTGATTAGTGGCAATATTGGCTCTAGTAAGCGGATGGAATTTACCGCCATTGGCGATGGTGTTAACCTTGGTTCTCGACTAGAAAGTGTCAGTAAACAGTATGGTTGTGACATAATCATCAGCCAAAACACCTATCAACCTTGCCAAGATAATATTTGGGCTAGGGAACTAGATTACATTCGTGTTAAGGGCAGAAATGAGCCAGTGGCGATATATGAACTTGTGAGTTTACGTTCTGATCCAATTAGTAGCGAAAAATTACAAGTGATTGAGCATTATCACAAAGGACGAGAGTATTACCTGAATCGTCAGTTTACCTTTGCTAGAGCTGAGTTTGCCAAAGTTTTGGCAGCCGACAACCATGACAAAGCTGCTATGTTGCATCTCCTACGTTGTCAGCATTGGTTGCAATCACCTCCATCAGAGTTAGATTGGGATGAGGGCGTCTGGACGTTTAATGAAAAATAAGCTCTAGTAACATTACCCTATAAGAAGCCATATCTAACGGTAGGAATAAACGTGACTATAAATTTTGATAGACAATTGAAAATAGTTTAGTTACGTTCAGTCTGAGGTTTTAATTTTTGGTTAAATAAATTTTTCAGTACCTAAAATTGTGAATAAGGTTGAGGCAATAATCCTTTTTATTCCTTATACCGAATTCAAGACGGCTAAGTTACTAACTGCAAATAAAAAAGAGATAGGTTAAGTAGTAATACGTACATTGATACAGCTAGCTTATCTTAAGTTACTTAACTTGTCAGGCAATTATTAAGTAACACTGATACTTCATCCTACCTCTGATTATTCTTCACTGAATAATGTTACTAACTCAAGTTCAAAGTTAGGAGGAATATGGACATGGAAAGGAAACACACAATTGAAATTACAGACTTAATCGAACAAGCAGTAGAAAATGCAATAGCGAGACGGAACAATTCTTTACATTCAGAAGCTCCTTTGAGTTTATCTGATGAGGAAGCAGCAAATCTTGTTGGTGGTTTAGTATTACCAGGGTTGAAGCCTGTTCATCAAACGATTAAACCGCCAGTTACAGTTGGGATAATTGCACCGCCACCAGATCAATTACTAGCTTAATTGTCAGCCTTCAAGTTTAAAAAATACTTTTTGTTGGAGGCTCCATCAATGGATAACATTAATACTAATAAGACTACACTTTGCCCCAGTGCTAGACCAGAAATAGCGGATAGTGTTGTCTTTGGTCTAATCACTGGGACGGTGACAGAACCTAGTGTCGCTTATCTCAAGCAGCCAATACCTGTCACTGATGAACTGATGGCGAAGGCTAGCCCAGTTACACCCACTGAAATTTTTCGGACAGCGGCAGCTTGCGCGGCTAAGGGTTGCCAGCATTTTGATAGCAAAGATTGTCGTTTGGCAGTGCAAATCGTCGAGAAATTGCCTGCGGTAACAGAGAAACTTCCCCCCTGTTCTATACGCCGAGATTGCCGTTGGTGGCAACAAGAAGGTAAAGCAGCTTGTATGCGTTGTCCGCAAGTAATCACTGATAACTACAACCCCTCAGAACTAATACATCAGGTAGGGACACCTAAAGCTAATTGATTAACTCTCTATAAATATATTTGGTTATGTTTGACTGAGAGATGAGTGCAAAGCCGAAAGCTTAAGCTTTCGGCTTTGATCTAGTTGCTAAATCTACTAAGCTAAAAAATATCAAATACCAATTCTTTAAATAAAAGCAACACATCGTTGGTATTAGCGCTTAATCACAATTCCTTGCCTGATTGAAGCTTCGGCTACTTCGACTACGCTCAGCACAAGTGCGTCCTTCCCTGCGGGACGCTACGCGTAGCTTGCTTCCCCGGAGGGGTACGGCTACGCTCAGTGTTGAATCTGTTGTCATATTTTAGAAAAACAGTATAATTTTCATCAAATTACTGTGTGGTAAGCATTTTGCCCGCCCAGTATATGCAAGTTAAGTCTGGAACAGGTTAATATGAAATATTTTTATTTAGAGAAAATTAGTATAAATTCTTTCTAATCTTTAAAAGCATCAAATATACTGTTTTTAAACTCTTAGTTAAAAGGCATCAAATATGCTGTTGTTTAAATAAAAATTTTTACATCTAAAGTGTAAAATTTATGTAAAGTATAGAAAACAGTAATTTCTCGGAGTCAAAGTATATTTCCTAAAACAAGTTAAGCAAAAGAGAATTGGGCTTTTACATCTTTATTAGATCATCTTATTATAAAGTTACGTAAAAATAATTTTTAAAGTTTCGATAAAATCTCAGTAAAAATACGAAGAATCAACTAAAGTTTGATGCTAGACTCTTCTATTATGGATTTAAGGCATTAATTAAAACAACGCCTACAAAATATTATCATCATAGCTGGAAGTTGATGCTGATAGCTATCTGATGACTCTGCCCTTAAAGGCTAAGGCTAAGATTTTGATTTGCCCAATTTTGGTACTTAAATCATTTCTGATTGAAATTTAACCTTCAGATAAGTGTTTTTCAAGCCAATACTTCTCACATAGAAGCTTCAAGTTAGACTCTGCTTCCCTTAATTCTTAGTAGTTCAGTAAATTTAGTGTGTTATTTAATCCGTGTGTAGTAAGTATATAGGCGTTAGTAGACATAACAATGCCAAGAACTGACGTGTCAAAGAATATCGCTTATGGGATGCCGATTAAGGATTTTTTTAACTGAAGAGGAAAAACTGACTCTAGAAGAATTAAGGCGAGCCAAAGATGTTCCTCAACGAACTAAAGATCGCGCTCAAGTTTTATTGTTGAATGCTCGTGGCTTAAAAAACGAGCAAATTGCTCAAGGCTTGAACTGGGCGATTTCAACAGTACGCCAAACCCTTCATCGCTGGGACAAGATGGGGTTAGCAGGTCTGTGGGATGCTCCGGGTCGAGGTGGAAAACCCCGATATTCTGAATCAGACTTGATTTATCTCGAAAACTGCTTAGTTCAAGAGCCACAAACTTATAATTCTAAACAACTAGCAAAGAAACTGGCATCTGAACGTCAAGTTTACTTGAGTCCCGACCGACTACGACGAGTATTAAAAAAAAGGGGAAGGAGGTTAGGAAACACACATAAACCCAAAAATCCAAAGCAATTAGCTGATAATCAAAATTGTTTGTTCTAATTCTCAATCGAGAGTTTGCAGTACAATCAATTATTGTTTACACGTTGAGCAGAGTAGATAGCCTTTATCTCCTAAACACTCGATGTTTTATTCCAACCTCACTTTACTGTTTTTAAATATACGGATTAAACATACGGAAATCATGCTCTTTACCCTTACCATGCGAGGTACAGATGATTTTCCTACGGCTTCATAGTCTGGATAACGCTTGAATTAAGCCGCGCCGATAAACGGCGCTGGCTTGAATGAATTGTTAGGCTACCATGTTAATAGAAAGATTAATCCTCAATATTTAAAATCCAATTTTGTAATTTTCGTTTTAATATAAGATTTCTACATAGCCTTCCGTTCCATTAACCCGAATTCTCTGTCCTTCATTGATCAGTTTGGTAGCGCTTTCTACTCCGACAACTGCTGGTAAGCCATATTCACGTGCGATCACTGCTCCATGAGTCATCAGTCCACCAACTTCGGTCACTAGGCCTTTTATGGATACAAACAATGGTGTCCAGCTAGGGTCAGTAAAGGAGGTGACTAATATATCTCCATCTTCTAGATCAGCATCTTCCATGTTTAAGATGACACGTGCTCGTCCCTCTATAACTCCGGAGGAAACAGGTAGACCTACAATAGCTTCGGCAGGGAGATTTTCTCGTTTGTACCGACCTGCAATGATTTCACCATCAGAGGTGATAACACGTGGGGGAGCTAGTTTTTCATATAATTTGTACTCGTCTTTTCGTTTGCTGATAATCTGGTAATCAAGTTTATTTGTGCGTACAACTTCGCGGAGTTCTTCAAAAGTGAAATAGTATATATCTTCTTTTTCATAAAGAACGTTGGCTTGTACGAGTTGTTCCGCTTCTTTCAGTAAAGCCTGCTTATAAACAAAGTAGCGATTAATCATGCTGTATTTTGGATATTCACGATAACCGATGAAATTCCGAATTAGGCTGATCATTCGTTTTGTCTCTTCGGCCTTTTGTTCGCCATCCGGTAATTGCTTCAATTGAGCTAATAACTCTTGTTCTTTTTTCAAAGCTGACTGTTGCCCTTGCTCAAATTTCCGATTGCTGGCATTAGGCTCAAAGTTTTTGATGTTACTGAGAATCAGGGGGACAAGTGTAGTTGGTTTTTCACTCCAACGAGTTTTAGTAATATCGATTTCTCCGGCACATCGCATTCCGTATTTGTTGAGAAAAGCATAGATAGCGTCTTGGGTTTCCTTTCCACCATTAAACTTAACCAGTTCATCCAAAAAGCTATCATCTTTTACATATTGTAAATAATTAATTACTTCCGGATAAGGGCGAATCACATCTGCGACATCCAATAGTTCCAGACCCATAGACGAAGTAATATTGTTGGGTACAGATTGAGAAAGCGTGTCTGCTACGTTTTTTTCATCTAACCACTCCTTCATTCTTTCATTGATCCATGATGAAGCATTCATAGCAGTCATAATTACACCCAAACTTTGTGGATCGAATAAACTCTTCTTTAATTTCTGGACATCTTCCAAAATAAAATCAATTAGATCCGCTCCTGATTTCGTTTGGATGTTATGTTTTAAATTGTCTATCGATGCTTGATTACTTTTAATCAAATCAGGAACGATTGTCGGATCATATTCGATTTGTGTTTGAAAATTTGCAGGCGATATACCTTTATTTAGTTCTTTTTGATCATTTGGGAACGATTTTATAAAATCTCCTCGCTCTATGATGGTCATAAGTGCGTCTTTGATGAGCGGATCGGATTTTCCTAAGACATCTACTAGAATTTCTCTTCTAACAGGTGAAGCCAGATCGTGTGTGATATCAACAAACAACCTTCCACCAGCTTTATACATGGGTCGAGCAGCTGTTAACTGGAATAAAGACAATCCCAATGGTTTCATGGGGTCAGTCATCATTTGTTGATGACCAACAGATACATAGACGTGATTTTCGCGATCGCTCGCTTCAGGGATCGGGTATAAAGTAGTGATTGGCCGACTCTGGACAATATAAAATGTATTATCCACTAAACACCATTCAATGTCCTGGGGGCGGCCGAAATGTTCTTCGATCTTTCTGCCTATGCGCTCAAGCTGTACAATCTGTTCATCCGTCAGCGCTTGCCTGTTCTGTCTCTGTTGCTCAATCTCCTGTTCTTTCGTACCGCCATCTTTTAAGGCGTAAATAGCCAGTTTCTTGGTGGATATCTTCTTATCGATAACCTTGCCGTTACACACTTTATAGAGATCAGCATTCACAAGGCCACAGACGATGGCCTCGCCAAGTCCGAAGCTGGCATCAATGGATAACACCTTCCTATTAGAAGTGACGGGATCGGCAGTAAACAAAATTCCTGCCACCTGCGGAAAGACCATCTTCTGAACAACCACAGACAGGTGGACTTTACGGTGGTCGAAGCCATTTTGAAGGCGGTAAATTACTGCCCTCTCGGTAAATAGCGATGCCCAGCATTTGCTGATATGCTGATAGATTGCCTCCTTTGAGATAATGTTCAAATACGTATCTTGCTGGCCTGCAAAAGAGGCTGTCGGTAAATCCTCAGCAGTTGCGCTGGATCGTACTGCATAGGCATTTTTTTCTCCAAGCCTGGAGAGAAGGTGGGTGATCTCTTCATTAATGTCTTGAGGGACAGTTATCCCTTCGATGAAAGAGCGAATCTCACCGCTAAGTTCACTGATTTTATCCCGGTCTTCCACCTTTAGAAGCGATAGCCGATCGAGTAATTCGTTAATCGACGACGTTTCCCCAATGATTCTTTTAAAAGCTTCAGTAGAAATACAAAAGCCATCCGGTACGTAGATTCCTTCAATCTTGGATAGTTCCCCCAAGTTCGCGCCTTTACCCCCAACAACCTTGAGTTTTGTTTTATCAATATCTTGAAAACAAAGCACAAATGAACTCATTAGTTTCCCTCCTTTGGCAATTCATAGTTTGGTAATTTTGACTGCATCACAACCTCTAGACTCTCGACGATCGGTGTGCATGGGCGTTGTTATGTGGCGATCGCATAAATGGTTGCCATACCTTGCGGTTCATTGATGTATTTACCACTATGTAAGCGGCTGTATGTCTCGTTGTAAAGACACAGGCTCTGAGAATTTTGGCAATAAACTGCATCATCTGTCGATTAGGTTCACCCCGAAAAAATTCTTTCAGGCTGTTTTCTGAAACCCAGTAACTCACCACGATCGCTTCATTAAGACCACAGATACCTGCTTTGACTTGCATACAGTCTTTAGCTTTAGCAGTCACGTTCTTGATCCGCCAAAGCTGTTTCCACATCCAGAAAAAGCCAGCGCGATCGCCCTTGGCGCAAGCCGTACCCGGCTTATCGCGAGCCACAAAACCATTTACAAAAACGATTGCTTCTGGGCTTTCTGGAAGATTGATTCGGTAAACAGAATAACTCATACATCAATACTCCTAACCGTTACAAGTAGGCACAAGCTAGATGGACAAAACAAACATTGCCAAATTGCACGAGTTAAGCGTAGACGCTCTTAGCGGCTTGTCAAAGACATCATCTGCCTAAATCACGATACATAATGACACGTTGATCGATGGGTAATCCTGCCTTAACTTCCTTGCACCTAATCTGCTGAAAACCAAAGCTTAGTTCAACTTCAGGCAAAATCTGGAAACCAAGTTTTGCATAGAATGGGGCATTCCACTCAATGTCGAGAAAGGTCGAGAGTAATATCCTGTGATAGTTCTGTTTTTTTGCCCAAACACAAACGCGCTCAACCAGTTCGCGTCCAATGCCTCTGCGTCCATAAGCTGGATGGACATCAATTTCTTGTAGATAAGCAATCCAAATCCTAAATCTTTTTTTCTTGGTTAAGACATTACTAGAGGTAAGAGAATATCGCGATCACTCCTGAGTTAATGTTTGCAGTTCGCTACACATATGTGGATTCAAAGAATATTATTAGCGGGATAGGATCATCTAAACTGATGGGTATTGGTGTAGTAGAAGGAGATTGTCCCGGCCTCTTTACCCTACGCGCAGAGGTATTTTTTCTAGTAGTCTTTATATGGTCAAAAAACATAAAAAGCTGTTGGAACCATGTTTTTTCAATTATTTACGAAAATTCGTTCGATTTTGAATGAAAAATTGATATTTAGATGGAGCTTTAAGCTTTTTATCTGTATCAAGAGAGACAAAATTAGATGCACTTACCCTATGATTGAATAGAGAAGCAATCGCTATAAGGCTTCTCTCAAATCACTTTATGCTTGTAAAACTTTTGTCTCTGTTTATAATAATTTGTAAAGTGTTTACCTGTTTGACCTTGATTATAATTTTGTGGTCATTTGTTGAAGGATCTGAGGTTTTAGCAGAAACGGTTTTATCACCTCAAACTTGTAGAACTGGGATTTTTGTAGCATCTCTGCGTGACTTGAATTTAGCAGAGAAAAAATTTAGTACAGATTTCTACTTGTGGAGTGTCTGTCCTTTTAAGGAGTTACAGCCTCTAAAAAGTATGAAAGTTTTAAATGTTGAAGATTATAAGTATTTCAAAACAGCTTACGATAGTACTTTAGAGCGAAAGGATCTACCGAAATGGTTTTATCCAAAAGAAAATGTTTATTGGTCAGGGCGTAAAATTCGAGCAACTTTGTATCAGAGCTGGAATGTTAGTAATTTTCCCTTTGATCGGCACACCTTAACGATCGCACTTGAGGAAACAACCAAAAATTCTTCGCAGTTTGTTTATACGCCTGACTTTGTGAACTCAGGATACCAGCAAAATATGGATTTGGACAGATGGCAAATTACCAGCTTTAAAATTGTAGAACAAAAGGTTCCTTATGCAACCACCTTTGGCGATCCAGATTTGGTTTCACCGCAGGATAGCTACTCGCGCTTAGTGATTTCAATTGACATCAGGCGCGTTAAACTTTTCAGTTTTTTAAAGCTGACTATTGGTGTTTACATTGCCTTTGCAGTCGTCATGCTGTCTTTTTTCTATGACTCCGATCAGACAAGTCTAGCAAGCCCTAGAAGGGCAATCTATATAGGTGCATTGTTTGCAACGTTACTGAATATGCGGGTACAGGAATCCATCTTAGGTCGCACTGAAGATTTAACTCTAGTAGATCAGATTCACATTGCCACCATTCTCTATGTTTTTGGTACTGGCGTTGTATCAGTTTACTCTCGACTAACTTCTGAAAGCGGTAAAAAAAAGCAAGCAATGTGGCTTGATCGCCGCGTTTTTTTTAGGCTATTTACCCTCTCTTTTATCGTGTTTAATGTAATTGCGATCGCCCATGCTATTATCGTAGGCTAATACTTAGGCACTTGAGCATTTCTTATTAGTTACTAAAGTTACTAATAAGGATATCATTAAACACATTGATTACAGTCTTTAGACTGCTACTTTATATTAAGCTTACTCTCCAGCAGGGTCATGATTTTGTACTCAAGGGCTTGTAAATTTGTCACTGTATTGATCATAATCGTGGCCGCATGGTTGTTTACAGAAGTTCCATCTGTTTTAGCAGAACCTGTTAAATCTCCTCAGACCTGTCGCGTAGGGATTTACATTACCTCTTTACGAAACTTTAAGTTTGCAGACAAATCATTTAGGGTTGATTTTAGGGTATGGAGTGTTTGCCCTGAGAAAAGCTTAAAGCCTCTAGAGAGTATGGAGATTATTGATTCCTTAGAGTTTGAGGAAATTTCTGACAGTACATTTGATAAAAAAAATCGTTCTAGCTCCTTTTTCACAAAGGGAGAGGTTTATTGGTCTCAACGAGACATTAGCGCCGTTTTGAATCAGAATTGGGATGTTCAGAACTATCCCTTTGATCGCCATACCCTAAAAATTTCTTTAGAAGAAGCTACTCAAGATGCCTTCGGGTTTGTTTATACACCTGATTTTAAGAACTCTGGTTACCAGCGTGATATGAAGCTAGGAGGATGGAAGATTACGAACTTCAGCCTTCAAGAAGAAAAGGTTGCCTACCAGACAACCTTTGGCGATCCAGAACTGGTTGATCGAAAAGGGGTCTATTCTCGCTTGATAGTTTCAATTCCAATCCAGCGAGTCAAATATATGAGCTTCTTTAAGCTGACTACTGGGGTGTACGTCGCTTTTGCTGTAGCGATGCTGTCCTTCTTCTATGAAACTGGACAGCCAAGTTTGGTTAGCGCCCGCACAAGTTTACTGGTGGGTTGTTTATTTTCAGCATTGATTAATATGCGGGCACCAGAATCAGTTTTAGGACGCACGGAGAGTCTAACGCTGGTTGATCAAATTCACATTGCCGCGATCGTTTACATCTTTGCCGCAGCTCTTGCAACCGTCTTTTCACGATTAACAACAGAAGCAGGGCAAGCAAAGCAGGCAATGTTGCTAGATCGTCGGCTTTTGTTTCGGGCTTTTACAATTTCGTTTATCGTTCTCAACGCGATTGTTATCTCCCATGCAGCGATCGCAGGTTGATAGGTAATTAACGAGCTTTCTGCAATAATCGTTTGCTTGGTTATATTAGAGGTTACTTAACCAGGGAGTTGATGAGTGAGGGAAGATGTTTCTAAACTGCATCATCTTGCTATTAAAGCAGTTATTAAGAGAGTACATCTAATTGGTGGCTTGCTTCTCGCCGCTTTTAGCTGCTGGCTTTTTCAAACTTTGCCAGTTCAGGCAGAGGCTGTTACATCTCCGAAAACTTGTCAAATTGGAGTTTACTTAACATCCTTGCGGGATTTTAATCCAGCAGAGCAGTCGTTTTCTGCAAACTTCTGGGTCTGGAGCCTTTGTCCTTTTGAAACTCCAAAACCCTTAGAAAGCCTGAAGGTGATTAACAGCAAAGAAGTTAGCACGAATTACAACAGTTTTTCTCGAAGCGAAAATCTGTCGGATACATTTAAGGCAAATAAATATGTGTTCGTGTCTGAACAGGAGATTAAGGCAACTTTGTATCACAACTGGGACACCAAAAATTATCCATTTGATCGCTATAAACTGGAAATTCCTCTTGAGGAAGCGAAATTAGATGCTTTTACTTCCTCTTTCTTTGCCATCATCAGGTAAATCAATTTTTGGCTTAACTTTTTCTCGTCCATAATTAGCTAAAGTCACCCCTTCTTCTAAATATAAAGCAGAGTATTTACTCAACCCAATACGCTGTGAAGTATAAATTCCGGAATGACCTGAAAATAGGTAGCTCACTACGCAGCTAATAGCAATAAACAGCCCCGATTCTAGACCAAATAGCTCAATTCCCATTAGAATCGATGCTAAAGGTGTATTTGCTGCACCTGCAAAGACACCCACAAATCCCATTCCTGCTAATAGTGGTACAGGTAATGCCAAAAGCAACGACAAAGTATTACCTAAAGTTGCACCAATAAAAAATAAAGGGGTCACTTCTCCTCCTTTAAATCCAGCACCCAAAGTTAAAGCAGTCAGACCCAATTTTGCTGCAAAATCCCAAGGAGGTAGCTGAGTGGAGAAAGAATCAACGATAGTTGGAATACCAAGCCCAATGTACTTAGTTGTACCACTCAATCCAACAATTATTGCTATCAGCGCACCGCCCATCAAAGGATGCATTGGAGGATAGGATATCTTGGTTTTAAACAAGTGGCTGATTTTGTGAGTTATTTGAGCAAAAAATCTTGCCACTATTCCAAAAATTGCACCTGCAATAATGGCATAAATTAGTGCCAAAATTGTAAGCGGCGGTATAGAGGGAGAGTGTAAGTATGCTATATGATGTAAACCCAATAGTAAGGTTACTTGATTTCCAACTATCGCAGCAATTAAAGAAGGGAAAAGAGCGTCGTAATTAATTTTACCAATCGCTAAAACTTCCAGACCAAATACAGTTCCAGCTAAGGGGGTACCGAAAACTGAAGCAAATCCCCCACTTATACCTGCCGTTAACAAAATTCGCCGATTGGCTCCTTTAAAGCGCAATATTTTAGTTAACTGGTCTGCCAAAGAAGCACCCATTTGTAATGCTGTACCTTCACGACCGGCTGAACCACCAAATAAATGAGTGAGGTCTGTTCCTAATAAAACAAGAGGAGCCATACGGAAGGGAATAATACTTTTGGGATTATGGATTTCTTCAAGCAAAAGGTTATTTCCAGCTTCTACAGTCTGACCAAATTGATGATAAATCCAACCGCTCAATAAGCCACCCAGTGGCAGCAAGGCAATGATCCACCGATGCGATTCTCGCCAATCAGTTGCCCATTCCAATGATACCAAAAGAGCCGCAGAAGCTGTTCCAGCAAGAATACCCACTACAAAGGAAATGGGCAACCACTTGATCAGGTGGGGTAATGCAATAAACGGTTCAAACTGACGAAAGTGTTTCATACCATGACTCCTTGAGATGCAATTTGTAGACTTACACTTTCTACAAGGGAGTCAGGTAATGCATTTAGCAAAGCCCTACTCTACCACAGTAAGTCAGGAAAGTAGGAGCCATCAGCCTTCCAGTTATGAATTTAACCTATACTGGAAAGGCAGTTATGGCGAGCTCCATCGCCATAAATAATCGTAAATAATATTCAATAAATTCAACAATATCATAATCCCATTCAGGTTGGAATCCACCTGAGAGCAAATTTGAAAAAGGTCTTTACGAAAAACCATACACGTTTTTAGGTAAAAAACAATGAATCTTTTAAGAGGACGTTATCCCCTAGCTGTGGCGATTGGGGCAATTTTTGGAGCGTTGAGTCGTTTTTATGGAACCGAATTAGCAAAAGCTATTTTTGGCAAAGATTTTGGCTTTTACGGCACATTCACTATTAACGTGACTGGCTGTTTAAGAATTGCTTATATTTTGACTCTAGCAACCGAGAATCTTCGCATCATCTCGCCGGCACTTCGCCTGATGACGACAACAGGCTTCTGCGGTGCATACACTACTTTTTCAACCTATGGTTTGGAATCAAAAGGTTTCTTAGATAAGGGCGATATTACAACGCTGTTAATTTATTTTGTTGGCAGTGCGATCGCTGGAATGATTGGTATCCAAATCGGTGTTTTATTGACCAGAGCAAGCGCTCAAAGCTCTTAAATTAAAACTCAGAAGAAGATGTAGTGCAAAGTGCTGCCTCTTCTTTCTGTTTGTCCTAATTCAATGAGAACTTATCATTAAAAGTGCTAATTTTACTCTTCTACGCTGGGAAAGACCTCTACGCGATCGAGAGTTCTCACATCGTTGAGGTAATTCCGCGAGTGAGTCTTAGAAAAGTACACCATGTACCAGAATACGTGCCTGTTTTATTTAACTACCGAGGAGCGATTTTGCCCGTGATCGATGTATGTCATTTGATTCAAGGGACACCCAGTCGATCGCACCTCAGTACCCGGATCATTATCGTCAAACATCCCTACCAAACAGCAAACAATTGAGCCAAGCAATGATGGCAGCGAAATTGGGCAGTTGCTGAGTGCGTTTCACTCCATGTCTAAAAATCTGAATTCGCTGAGTTTCCAGATGCAACAGTCTGGAGTGCAAATCAGTACCTCTGCAACTCAGATTGCGGCAGCTGGTAAAGAATTGGAAGCCACGGTTGCAGAACAACTCGCTTCAACCAATGAAGTGAGTGCAACCTCGCAGCAGATTGCCGCCACCTCTAAAGGGCTGGTAAAAGTGATGGATCAGGTGGCGCTGATGGCACAGTCTACAGCAACTTCTGCCGGTGCAAGTCAAAATGACTTAAATCGCATGGAAACCGTGATGCGCCATCTCTCAGATGCAACCACCTCCATTGCTACCAAGCTTGGGGTGATGAATGAAAAGGCAAACAATATTAACAGTGTTGTAACAACCATTAATAAGGTTGCCGACCAGACTAACCTGCTGTCACTAAATGCGGCGATCGAGGCAGAAAAGGCTGGAGAATACGGAGCAGGCTTTGCAGTTGTAGCACGGGAGATCCGCCGATTGGCTGACCAAACCGCCGTCGCCACTCTAGAAATTGCCCAGATGATTAAGGAGATGCAGTCAGCTGTTTCTACCGGAGTCATGGAAATGGATAAATTTAATAAATCTGTTGTTGATAGCGTGGCGGATGTCAGCAAGATTAGCGATCAGATTGCTCAGGTGATTCATCAGGTGCAAGGATTGACCCCACGCTTTGAGCAGGTGAGCCAAAGCGTTGAGGAGCAATCGCAGGGAGCGCAACAGATTAGTGAAGCGATGGGGCAATTAAGTCAAGCATCTCAGCAGACAGTGGATGCTTTGCGAGAGACGAACAATGCTGTCGCGCAGCTTGATGGGGCGGCAAATGGATTGCGATTAGAAATTGCTCGGTTTAAAACTGCATAGGCTGACAATGGTATTATCTGCGATCGCCACATTGCTGAACCAAGCCATAGGCTTAGATCCCGATACAGTTGGCTCCAACCGGATTGCCAGAGCTGTCGAGAATCGTCGCCTCGACTGTAAATTGCCTGACATAGAGAGCTATTGGGCGCGGTTACAAACCTCCGCTTTAGAATTAGAGGAGCTGATTGAACTACTCATCGTGCCAGAGACCTGGTTTTTCCGAGATGGTAAGCCGTTTGATTACCTAAAAACCTACGTCACTGACCAATGGCGGCTGTTGCCAAACCGCAATACACTGCAACTGTTGAGTGTTCCATGCTCTACTGGTGAAGAACCTTACTCAATGGCGATCGCTCTACTAGAAGTCGGTCTGCATCCGCAACAGTTTGCCATTGATGCGATCGATATTAGTCATCGATCACTGGCAAAGGCAAAACGCGGACTATACACCAAAAACTCCTTTCGTGGCGAAGCTTGGAGGGAGCGAGAGCGCTACTTTCAGCAAACAGCGGAAGGTTACGAACTATGCCAATCTGTTCGTGAGCTAGTCAATTTTCAGCAGGGGAATGTTATGACCTCTCTAGTACTGACTCAAAAGCAATACGACATCATCTTCTGCCGCAACTTGTTGATTTACCTACAATCAGAAGCGTGTTTACAAGTGTTAGCAGCGATTGATCGCCTACTTAGACCAGGAGGGTTACTGTTTGTGGGAGCGTCTGAAACCGGAAAAATTGTCGCAGACCAGTATACTTCTATCCGTCAGCCTTTCACATTTGCTTATCGCAAGTCAGAATCATCACTGCCACAATTGGAATCACTTAATATTATTCAATCTCAATCAGCAACTCCTCAAAACCCTGTCAAGCAACCTTTAGGAGTGAAAAATTACTCTGCGTTCCATAGTCAGCAAATCCAAAAATCTAATATATCTGCAAGTTTAAACGGTTCAAGCTCTCAATCAACGCCATCTGTTGATTTACAAACAGTGAGAAAGCTGGCGGATGAAGGGCGATCGCCAGAAGCAATGACGCTTTGTAAGTCATACCTTATTCATCATCCAACCAGTGCAGCGGCTTATCTTATTTTGGGAGCGCTGTATCAGGCTGATCAGCAGAATCACCAAGCAGAGCAATGTTTTCAACGCGCTATCTACCTAGAGCCAACCTCATATCAAGCGTTAGTTCACCTCGCTTTGTTGAAGGAACATCAAGGTGATACAGTCGGGGCAAAAATTATTCAACAACGAATCCAGCGCTTGCAGTCCGGTCTTAGAACAGAAGCTTAGAAGAGGAAACCTGAGATGTTTAAAAATCAATCCATGCAGGCACGCCTCATCTTTGCATTCATCTTCATGGGGCTTTTAGTGCTGATTGTGGCGTTGGTGGGTCTGAGTGGCAGTTTTCGGTTGAGTCAGCACATCGACACCCTAGCCAACAACAGTGTACCCAGCATCTCTGGCTTGTGGAAAATCAACGCTGGCCAAACCCAAATTGAATCGTCAGAACGGGGTTTACTGGATGTCAATCTAAGTAAGGATGGGCGGCAAACAGAAATCGATCGCATGGATAACGCTTGGAAGCAAATTCAGGAGGGGTTTCAACAGTATGAAGCTACTCCTAAGTTGAAAGAAGAAAAAGAAGCATACAAAGACTTTTTAAATAAATGGGATGCGTGGAAGAAAGCCCATGAAGAGTTTTTGAGACGTAATCTCCAGTTCGAGAGTTTGGGAGTTTTCAATTTATTGGAAAATCCAGCAGGAAATGCTAGTGTGGCGATCGCTGCCCACAAAGAGCTTGAAAAGCAAGTTGAAGCCAACCGTCAACCTTGTACAACCGCAACCGTTGCGTTGATGGAGGTGTTGAAAATGAATGAGGATTTGGCAGGTGAAACAGAACACGTATCAGCAAAAGACATTTCCCAAGTGGGATTTTGGGCATTTGTGGCAATCCTGATTGGCCCGGGAACTGCCGTCTTATTTGGAATTTTCTTTAGCAACACGATCGCCAGACCTCTGGGAGCCAAGATTGCCGGGGTAGTTGACATTGCTCAAAAGATTTCCTCTGGAGATTTAACCAGCCAAATTTCACTCGCTGATCAGCAAGATGAAGTCAGTCAATTGCAGAATGCTTTTTACACCATGAATAAAGACCTGAATGCCCTAGTCAATCGCATTCAACAGTCAGGTAATCAAATTACCAATTCTGCCGACCAAATTACAGCATCTGGCAGAAACCTAGAAGCAACAGTTACAGAACAGGTTGCTTCAACTAATGAAGTTACAGCAACGGCTCATCAAATTGCAGCAACATCAAGGGAATTAGTGAAAACAATGGAGCAGGTTGCTGCAATGGCTGAACAGACTACAGTGGCAGCAGGTAACAGTAAAGACAATCTAAACCACATTGATTCTGTAATGCATCAGTTGTTAGCAGCCACTCAGGTAATTTCCTCCAAGTTGGAAGTCATGCATGTACGAGCCAACAATATCAGCCGAGTTGTGACAACCATTACGGTTGTGGCAGATCAAACCAACTTACTTTCGCTCAACGCAGCATTAGAAGCCGAAAGAGCCGGAGAATATGGTGCAGGCTTTGCGGTTGTGGCGCGGGAAATTCGCCGATTAGCCGATCAGACTGCTGTTGCAACTTTAGAAATTGAGCAGATGATTAAGGAGATGCAATCAGCAGTTTCTATCGGCGTAACAGAGATGGATAAGTTTACAAAGTCTGTAGTTCACAGCGTCGAAGATGTAGACAGAATTAGCGAATTTTAGTGAGCGTCGATTATCATCCTTAGTGACGGTGGATCACAACTCGGCCCTAAGTCAAAGTGTTCGCCAAGAGAATGTTACTTTTGAAGCAATTACAACGCCAACTGACCGAGTAGTGCGCGTCACCGCCGAGAATTTGAACCGGATTATGGGGCTGGCGGGTGAATCGCTGGTTGAGGCAAATTGGCTGCAACCTTTTGCTGATTCCTTTACAGCGCTCAAGTCTCGTCAATCAGAACTTTCTCGACTTCTGGAAACTATTCATACTACTTTAGCAAACACTCCAGCTAGTTCCGAGAGCTTGCAAGTTTTAGATACTGCTCGACGTAAAGCCCAAGAATGCCGAGAAATTCTGGGCGATCGCTTGGGGGAATTGGAACTTTATGCCCGTCGCACGACAAACTTGAGCGATCGCCTCTACCGGGAAGTGATTGCTTCTCATATGCGCCCCTTTGCTGATGGAGTACAAGGTTTTCCGCGAATGGTTCGTGACCTCTGCCGACGCTTGAATAAGCAAGTCAAGTTAGAGATTGTCGGTCAGTCAACCCCGGTAGATCGCGATATTCTCAAAAAACTGGAAGCACCCCTAACTCACATGATTCGCAATGCGATCGATCATGGAATTGAACCGCCAGATCAGCGAGAAGTAGCTGGTAAAGTGATTGAGGGTACTGTTCGCTTAGAAGCCTTTCATCGCGGCGGTATGTTGGCTATTAGCGTTTCTGATGATGGTAGAGGCATTGATCCCGATTTTATCCGTCAACATATTGTCGAGTCCAATTTAGCTTCACCCGAAACGGCTGCTCAACTCACCGAAGCTGAAATCATTGAATTTCTGTTTCTACCAGGATTTTCTACTACTAAGCAGGTAACTGAAATTTCCGGGCGGGGTGTCGGATTAGATATTGTTAAGAGCATGGTGCAAGAGGTTGGAGGCACGATCCGTGCCATATCTCAATTCCGAAAAAGTACCAGTTTCTACTTTCAGCTTCCCCTCACGCTTTCGGTCGTCAGGACGCTGATTGTCGAGATTTCTGCTGAACCTTACGCCTTTCCTCTTGCACGGGTGGATCAGATTGTCAAACTAAACAAATCTGATATCTATGTGGTAGAAGGCCGCCAATATTTCACCAAGGATGGTCGAAATATTGGCTTAATTGCTGCTTCTCACATTCTAGACTTGCCAGAAACTCTATCTGTTAACGATGAACTCTGTGTAGTTGTCATCAGTGACCAATCCAACGCTTACGGTTTATTGGTAGACCAATTTCTGGGCGAACGGGATTTGGTGGTGCGCCCCCTTGATCCGCGTTTAGGCAAAGTTCGAGATATTAGTGCGTCTGCCCTCATGGACGATGGTTCGCCTGTGTTAATTGTGGATGTTTCCGATTTAGTGCGATCAATTGACAACATGCTTAATAGTGGTCAATTAAGACCCGTTAACGTGAACAAAGCGAAAAAGGTGTCAAGCCGCAAACGCCTTTTAGTCGTGGATGATTCCATTACCGTGCGCGAAATGACCCGTAAATTGCTGCAAAATCGAGGCTACGATGTTGATGTTGCCGTAAATGGCATGGATGCCTGGACAGCCATTCGCAGCAATTCCTATGATTTAATCCTCAGCGACATTGATATGCCTCGCATGAACGGGATTGAACTTGTCAGACAAATCAAAGAGCATCCCAAATTACATTCGCTGCCAGTGATTATTGTGTCATATCGCGATCGCGAAGACGATCGCATCCAGGGTATGGAAGCTGGGGCTGATTACTATATCACTAAAAGCAGCTTCCACGACGACACATTAGTTAACGCGATCATCGATCTGATTGGACAATAGCTATTTCAGCAGAGCTAGCGAAGGATTAAGGGTAGGTTAAAAGCTCTGATTTTCCGGTAAAAACATCTACAGTGGATATATCCCCGATTCGGATAATAAGTCTGGACTTCTAATGAGAATTGCGATCGTCAACGATACGGCTATGGCAATGGAAGCACTCAAACGTGTGCTTCTGACGGTTCCAGGTCACGAAATCTCATGGATTGCGCGAGATGGTATAGAAGCGGTTGCCCGTTGCGCCAGAGACACTCCTGACTTAATTCTGATGGATTTGTTCATGCCAGTCATGGACGGTGTGGAAGCTACCCGCCAGATTATGAAACAGTCTCCCTGCGCCATAATAATTGTTACCGCAAGTGTCAGCAAGAATGCCGGAAAAGTGTTTGAGGCGATGGGATATGGTGCCCGCGATGCAGTGAATGTTCCTATCTTAGGAACTCAAGAAAGCTCGGAATCTGCACAACTATTACTAACAAAAATTACCACAATCGCCAAGCTTATTGGCAAATCATCTCCAACCTCAAGTCTTAAACCCCAAACTTCAAAGCTAACTTCATTCTCCACACATTCTACTCTGCTTCCTCCCCTAGTGGCGATCGGCTCCTCAACAGGTGGCCCAAAAGCTCTAGCAACAATTCTCTCCCGCCTTCCGGCAAACTTTGGGGCTGCAATTGCGATCATTCAACATGTGGATATGCAGTTTTCTGCTGGACTGGTTGATTGGTTAAATCAACAAACTCCTCTAACTGTGCAATTAGCAACAGTGGGCGATCGCTTAGAGAAAGGGATCGTCTTAGTTGCAAGCACGAACGATCATCTAAGTCTTCGTTCTGATCTGACTCTGCATTACATAAAAGAACCCATTGACTATCCCTATCGCCCATCAATAGATGTGTTCTTCAAAAGTCTTGCCCAGTACTGGAACCACAAAGAAACTGCTGTATTACTTACTGGAATGGGACAAGATGGGGCCCAGGGACTTAGCCTTTTGCGATCGCAGGGATGGCATACAATCGCTCAGGATGAAGAAAGTTCAATTGTATATGGAATGCCCAAAGCAGCAGTTCAACTAAATGCAGCAGTTGAAATTTTGCCTCCTGAAGCAATCGCTACTAATTTAATTCAGCAAATAATGTTTAGACAATCTGGCATACCTAAGAGCGATACTCGTCAATCAAATCGATGAAACCAATTCACACTCTTGCTACGCCCCGTTTCGCTTTATGCAATGACATGATGCGGCGGCTGCCCTACCTTGCTACCAGAGTTAGCCTGTCACACCATTAACATCTGCTATTGGTAGTGCAAAAATTTTTCATAGATACTGGCTAGTATGACCCAAGCTTATAAAGCCATATCAACTACATTTTATATAGCTTTATAATTCAAGCAGGAAAGCGAAGCAACTAACTAAACAATAGCGATGCTTGACTTAACGAAAATCCAATCGATTGCTCAATCTTATTCTCCTCAAGAACTTTTTGCAGCCTTGGTTTGGCAGCGTCAATTTAATCAGTTTGATGGCGAACAAGTGATTATTGACCTTGCCTCCCATACGGATTTATGGGCAAGCTTTCTGTTTACAAAACCGATTTTTGCACCAGACGAAAACGGTCTGAGCTTTAGTGGTGTCATCGATACTCTCTTGGCAATGGCAAATTATCGTCCTATGCCTGAAACTAGCATTATCCATTTCGTTGCTTATCCTGCGGATACTGTCTACATTCTTGCCGAAAATCAAGACACGAAGGTATCTCAACTTTTGGACTTAGGAAAAAAGTGGCAAGCTGATTCTGTGGAAGTCACTGATGGTACGAATGAAGACTACAGTTTCCGGCTTCAGCGTCGATTGAAAACTCGGTTAGAAGGAGCGCTATGGGGTGAGGAGGTTCAACAGGATCGTGATGCAGTTATTGTTACCTATTGGTGGGATTGAAGTAAGTAGCACATTGCTAGAGTAATAGGTTACAACCTCAGTTTATCAGTCATGAGACAGTGTGTATACTCAATGCTTGTGACCAAGATGCCTATGTGGGTAAAAAAATATCTCTTATTGCAATTTCATCTACACCCTATTAGGGATTGAAACAGAGCCACAGATACTCCAAAAATAGAGTAACATTTGCCTAATTCAAGTCTTACCTGGAGTAAATATCAGTTTACAAAAAAGCTGGAAAAATATGCTGATAACATTGTCCAAAAGGAAAACCCAGCTTCAGCAACAATCACCGTTACCGCCATTGAAGTTCCAGAATTAACAGAGGTAGAAGAGAGCGATCGCCTTCATCTAGAACGCAAGGTAGAACGAGCCTTTTTTGAGTGAGGCAGGAAAGGCACTCTCTGAATTACGCGATGGGTTTACGCCCCGCCTTTTTGCGATCGCTGACTGTACCGCTCAACTCACCATACTTTTGAAGAGTATTGCCGAGTTCGTCCTTGGCGTTGGCATTCGCGCAGTGTCTCCGCTAGGAGAAGCTATCGTTTTGGTCACAATCGCCAAAAGTCGAATTACTTGATTGCAGCAGCCGATGTCTACGAAAATTTGACAACAAATAGTTTCCAAATCCTGCCTACTAGTAGTCTGCCAACCCAAAATTGTTGGGTTAGGTTTAGGAAAAGGAAAAAGATTAAAAGGTAAGGGATTTAAAACATGAGGCCCTTTCTTTTTTCCCCATCAATGGAACTTGGCGAACTGCTTAAGGATCAGTGATGCATTCGCCGTTTAGCACCGTCCCACAAAGTAATCTGGATCTCATAATGGACTAATCACAGTAAGCTACTAGATACTGCTGTAATCATCAACTGTATGAGCAAGCAAAAGCGCCCAATCAATTTAATTATTTCGTTGTTGAGTCTTTTACTATTTATTTGTGCTGTAGTCACAATTATTCAACAACTAAAAAAGTATAATTGCTGGGAATTAATCAATAGTATCAAAGCAATTACAAGTATTCATCTGTTGTCAGCGTTGGGATTAACAACTCTCAGTTATTTAGTACTTACACTCTACGACGTCTTAGCTTGCTACCAAATTCGTCAGAGACTGCCTTATTTAAAAATTATTCTTGCAGCTTTTTCGGGTCATGCTATTAGTAATAGTGTTGGATTTGCTGTATTAACAGGTAGTGCTGTTCGCTATCGGCTTTACTCTAACTGGGGATTATCAGTTGTTGATATTGCACAAATAATTGCTTTCAGTAATCTCAGCTTCTGGCTAGGCTTGTTCGCTATCGGCGGAATTGGATTTATTATTGAACCACTGACTATTCCGAAATTACTGCATTTGCCTTTCACTTCTGCTCATTCTTTGGGGTGGATTTTTCTGGCTCTAGTAGTCTGCTATGTATTAGGCAGCTTTCGACTAAAGCAACCGTTGAAAATTCGCTCTTGGAGAATTTCGTTTCCATCTCCTAAATTTGCTCTGATACAGTTAGTTATTGCTTCTGCTGACTGGGTGTTAGCTGCTGGTGTTCTCTATATTTTACTTATTGATGTTACCGATTTCTCATATCCAAGTTTTTTCAGCATTTATTTCTTGGCTCAAATAGCGGGAATTATTAGCCATGTTCCTGGAGGTCTAGGTGTATTTGAGACAGTAATTTTATGGTTTGAGGCTGATAATAACAATATGGCTACAGTTTTTGGTATTTTGTTAACTTACAGATTAATTTACTATTTGCTGCCTCTGGGTGTCGCTATTCTACTGTTAGTTTTATACGAACTATACCAACGCTTCAAACTTCATAAACAGCAATAACAATTCAGGAGAATATTTATCAAGCAGAATTCATGAGCCAGAATTCTGTTTGAATTATAAGCTCTTTTTAGACACCCACTAAATCTATGATTTAGTGGTCTTCAATTAGTGGCGGGTCTGTCTTATCAAAGTTCAGATCAGAGTCAGCCTCCGCTCTGACTTTGCGCTGAATTCCCCACTAATTGATTCTGACCGGAGGCGGAGCATCTCCAGCTTTAATCCTGTTAGCGTAGCGAGGTGCAGCCCATTCTGACTTCTGAATTCTTCAATAATATTGACTTGGGAATTCAGGAGGAGATAAGGTTCTAACCAATACTCCTCACCCAACATTAACAGCATATCTGAATTTTGACGACGACTTGTAAACTATTATTTATAAAACTCAAGTGAGACGATAAAATGTTGGAATAAGTAAAAATTACTTGACTGGAGTAAAGATATGTTAAGTATACTTTGGGGCATTGTTGTTGTATTAGTTGCTTTTTGGGCATTAGGACTGGCACTGCATATTGCCGGAAATTTAATTCATGCAGTGTTGCTTTTAGCCATTGCTCTTGCAATCTATAATTTTTTCAAAGCGCGTGATGTGTAAAAGTTATAACTGATGACATAGTTATAAACATCAATAGCAGAACTAATGTTGAGTTTGCTGCAATATACAAAAGCTATTGATTTTTATTAGCAAGCTCTGGCAAATTATGATACTTCATGGAAATTTAAATACATTAAGGCTGTTGAGTTCGATAAAGCTCGGACTGTACAAAAATTGGCCCAGTGTCTTGAGCAATTATTAGATTACGAAAAAGCATTTTCGTGTTATCAAACAGTAATGGAAATATTCAATCGCTTGTTACCAGCAAGTGATAAACATATTAAGTCTGTAGAACAACAGAAATCTATTCAAAGTAATTTATGAACAAAGGCGAACTAGTGGATGCTGTAGCAGCAAAGGCCAACATCACAAAAAAGGAAGCATTGGAGGTGATATCAGCTTTTTTAGAAGTCGTTACCGAAGCTGTAGCGAATGGGGATAAGGTAACGCTGGTTGGGTTTGGGTCATTCGAGCGACGCGATCGCTCCCAGCGTGAAGGGCGTAATCCTAAAACCAACGAACCAATGACCATTCCAGCTACCAGAGTGCCTGCGTTTTCTCCAGGTAAGCAGTTTAAAGAAAAAGTAGCACCATAGATGAATTGCTTTACCACAAGCAATCATAATCACTGCTCCCGCTGTCGCGTTCGCTGTTCTCAAGACAGTATAGGGCAACAGCAGGGGACAAACGTGAGTGTTAAATTGCAGATGTTACACAAGCGCGATCGCTGTGTTGATTTTGGGCATTTAATTGTGTTTACTGAATACAGTCATGTTTAAAGGATTTGGTCGCCCAAAGAGAAAACCAGTGTTTGAGGACAATGAACTGACCACAGGGATTGTACAACATCCAGTAACAAGACTTTGGCAGACATGGATTACATTTACTGGACATGATATTCAATGTATTACTGCTCATGCCAAGTGAGAGGATGCTGATAAGGTAGCGAAACAGATTGCTGATGCTCGGAGTGGGGGAAATATAAAACTGGGTCAGAGGTGACAGCTTTTATCAAATCTCTGCCAACTGATTGTCATAGATCATTGACCCAAAATACTGTGATGCAATTGAGCAAGCAGGCATTGCAATCGCTGTTCTTCAGACAGCATAGATAACGGCAGGGAGAACGTGAGTGTTGAATTGCAGATGTTACACAAGCGCGATCGCTGGGCCAACGCCAAAGGCGAACGCGCTTCACTTGCTGAGTCCAAATTTACTTAGATACTAAATAATTTTTGTAAACTTTTTGTATTAGTAATACTCTCAAGATACTACGCTTATCTAAAATAAATTTGGTTATTACAAGAACAGCTTAATATTAAGTTCATTAACTTTATTAAATATTATTTTATTATTTATTGCTGAAGCATTTTTGTTAAAAAGTAGTATTGATAGTTATCTTAAAGGTGCCATGCTGTTATTTACTAATAATAATTACCATTAGTAATTGCTAAGTTAATAATGTTGTACCGAAAGCCAATAAATAAATTGCCAAAAATTATACAAAAACAAAGTTTTTTGCATATAGGAATTTTTTTGGCAATTTTGCTAAGTATCACATTGTTTAGTTGGGTAACACTTTCGCAGCAAGCAGTTACCCTAAATATGTTGATTACTGCACCTGATGCCCAACCTTGGAAACAAGGTTTAATTAAAGACTTTGAAGCTGAGAACCCAGGCATTCGCATTAACTTGGTTGAGGGGCCAAATGCGACAAATTTGCTTGAAGACCTGTATACTTCGTCTTTTATCTTAGGCGAATCCCCATATGACCTGGTTAATATGGACGTTATCTGGACATCTAAGTTCGCTGCTGCTGGATGGTTGCTACCTTTAGATGATCGTATTTCCAAGCAGGAGTTAGCAGCGTTTTCACCCAAGGATGTAGAAGGGGGACGTTACCAGGGCAAGCTTTACCGCATTCCAGTGCGTTCTGACGTAGGAATGCTTTACTATCGGGAAGATTTATTAAAAGAAGCAGGATTGCAACCGCCAGAAACTTTTGAGGATTTGATGCGAATTTCCCAAATCTTGCAGAAGAAAGACAAGGTGAATTGGGGTTATGTTTGGCAGGGGCGCCAATATGAAGGCCTCGTAGCGATGTTTGTGGAAATCCTTAAAGGCTTTAACGGCTTTTGGGTTAATCCCGATACGCTCGAAGTAGGGCTAGATCGTCCAGAAACATTACGAGCCATTGAGTTTTTACGTAGTACCATCAGTCAGGGCATATCTCCTCCAGGGGTTACAACTTATCAAGAAGAAGACACCCGGCGCTTGTTCCAAAGTGGTCAAGTGGCGTTTTTACGCAGTTGGCCTTATGCGTGGCCTTTAGCCCAAGCAAAAGGTTCACCAATCCAAGGCAAAATTGCAATTAAACCAATGGTTCATGCTCCTGGGATGGCTGGAGCGGCTTGTCTAGGGGGCTGGGGTATAGGAATTTCTAAATCTTCTAAACATTCCGAACAAGCTTGGAAAGCAATTCAGTACTTTACCAGTGAAGATGCCCAGCGGCGATTCATTTTGAGTGCAGGCTATGTACCAAGTCGCCGGGATTTGTTTACAAATCCAGAGATTATTGCCAAATATCCTCACTATCCGCAATTGCTAAAAGTTGTAGATAATGCAGTTTTACGTTCGCCCATCGCGCAATACGCCCAAACATCAGATATTTTACAGCGTTATCTCAGCGCTGCGCTATCCGGCCGGATAAGTCCGGAACGAGCAATGAAAGCTGCTGCTAATGAAACTCGCCGGCTGCTAGAGGCTGGGGACTAGAGACAAGGAGGACAAGGGGAATAATTAATGCCTAATGACAAATGACTAATGACAAATGACTAATAACTAATGACTAATCTGCATACACTTCGAAATAGGGAACAACAGACGGCTTGGATCTTGCTAATACCAACATTGCTGTTGTTGTTGTTTGTATTTGGCTACCCGATTTTACGAGCATTCTGGCTAAGTGTATTTACCAAAAATTTAGGGACAGAGTTACAACCCGTATTCTCTGGTTTGGACAATTATGTGCGGATGGTAGGGGATGGCCGTTTCTGGCAGAGTTTCTGGGCGACGACCGTGTTCACAACAGCATCTGTACTTTCAGAACTAGTGCTAGGACTCTTGATTGCTCTGGTTCTCAATCAAGCGTTTTTAGGACGAGGTATAGTGCGTACAGCAGCCATTCTACCCTGGGCTTTGCCTACCGCTTTAATTGGTCTAGCATGGGCTTGGATTTTTAACGACCAATTTGGAGTTGTAAACGACATTTTACGTCGGTTGGGGTTGATTAAAATTGGGATTAACTGGCTAGGAGATCCAACTCTAGCAATGCTCGCAGTGATTTTTGCTGATATTTGGAAAACCACACCCTTTATTAGTATTTTATTGCTGGCTGGTTTGCAATCGATACCGAAAGACCTCTACGAAGCTTACTCTGTCGATGGAGCAAATGTTTGGCAAAGCTTTCGTAATATTACCTTGCCACTACTGCTGCCGCAAATCTTGATTGCAGCCCTATTTCGATTTGCTCAAGCTTTCGGAATTTTTGACTTAATTGCTGTGATGACCGGAGGTGGCCCTGGTGGCGCTACTGAAGTGGTGTCTTTGTACATCTACTCTACAGTAATGCGCTACCTAGATTTTGGTTATGGGGCAGCCCTAGTAGTAGTGACATTTCTAATATTGATTGCTGCGGTGGCGATCGCTAGTTTATTGCTCAAAAAATACCGTGCCAAAACATCAGGAGCAATTTAACTGATGAGTATAATTCCACAAACAGTTTCAGCAACTCCAGGACGAACAGGTAAAACTAGGTTTTCTCTTAAAAAAATCTTGCTACTAATAGCAGTTGTATTAGTGGTACTATTCAGCCTCGCACCAATTTTATGGCAAGTACTGACCTCGTTTAAAGTCAACGAGGATATCGCTGCTGTTCCTACTGTTTATTTCCCTCAGCGATTCACTTTCAGTCACTACATTGAATTATTCACCCGTCGTCCATTTTGGCGCTACATCCTCAACAGCGCCTTTGTATCGATTACCTCTACAGCTTTAGCTTTAGCGATCGGAGCGCCCGCGGCTTATGCCCTAGCACGGCTACGCCCTTGGGGTGAACAATTTATCCTCGCAAGCATTCTGATCGTCACTTTGTTTCCTGGAATTCTTTTGTTCTTGGGACTGTTAGAAATTATTCAGGTGCTTAGATTAGGCAATAACTATCTGGCGCTGATTATACCTTACACTGCCATTAATTTGCCGTTGACAATTCTGGTACTCAAAAGCTTTTTTCAACAATTACCAAAAGACTTAGAAGATTCCGCTAGGGTTGATGGCTACAACACCTTTCAATTACTGTGGCAAATTGTGCTGCCTATGACCCTTCCCGCTTTGGTGACTACTGGAATTCTCACTTTTATTTTTGCCTGGAACGAGTTTATCTTCGCTCTGACATTTATGACTCGTGAAGAGTTGAAGACGATTCCCGTTGCTGCTGCTCAGTTAGGTGGTGCAACAGTATTTGAAATTCCTTATGGTGCGATCGCTGCTGCCACCGTTTTGGGAACACTTCCCCTGGTTTTACTAGTTTTGTTTTTCCAACGCCGAATTGTCCAAGGTCTTACAGCTGGTGCTGTCAAAGGATAAAAAAGAAAAATGGCTAAACTTGAACTCACAAACTTGAATAAAACTTATACTTCCAAAGTCGTCCCTGTCAAAAACGTTAGCTTAACTGTAGATAATGATGAGTTTCTCACTTTGCTTGGCCCTTCTGGTTGTGGGAAATCTACTGTCCTACGTATGATTGCGGGTCTGGAAGAACCTACTCACGGTCAGATCAAGATCGGGGACGTGGATGTCACCCATAAGCCAGCCGCTGAACGCAACATCGCAATGGTATTTCAAAGCTATGCACTCTATCCCCACATGACAGTCTACGAAAACCTCGCTTCTGGACTCAAGATCAGAAAAGTACCATCTGCCGAAATTAAACGGCGAGTAGCAGAAGTGGCAGGAGTTTTAGGATTAGAAGATTTAATCAACCGTAAGCCCGGTCAAATTTCTGGAGGACAACGCCAGCGGGTTGCGGTCGGTCGTGCTTTAGTGCGTAATGCTAATGTATACCTGTTGGATGAACCGTTAAGTAATTTAGATGCACTGTTGCGAGAACGAGTCCGAGCTGACCTTAAGCAAATTTTTGCTCTGCAAAAAGTTCCAGTGGTTTATGTTACCCACGACCAAACAGAAGCAATGACACTCTCCACAAAAGTAGCTCTGCTCAATGATGGCTATGTTCAGCAACTTGACCCGCCCGAACTCATCTATAATCATCCAGCTAATCTATTTGTGGCTGGATTTGTTGGTAGCCCTCAAATGAATTTGCTAACTTTACCTTGTCAAGAGCGATCCGTAATACTGGGTAATTTCCAACTACGTCTCCCAGATATACCAACTATACCATCCCATATTGTCCTGGGAATCCGCCCAGAAAATGTCCGCATTGCTCAATCACAGGATTCCCAGACTATCCGAGGGCGAGTGTATTTAATAGAAAACTTGGGTATGCAATATTTGGTCAGTATCAGAATTGAGGGTTCGCAATCCGAAGCAATTACAGTACGTGCTTTATTGCCAATAGACCAAAATTGGAATGGGGAGGATATTACATTAGCATTGCCTCCTGAAGATATTCATTGGTTCGATGTTCAATCTGGCCATGCTCTTGTCAGAAGACAAATGCTAAATGTAAAAGGCTAGTACTATCAAGGCGGCCGCATCATGCCAACAAAAGAAGTTTATTCTCAATAAGCTCAAAAATAATCGCATTAATCGCTCCTTATGGTCAGTTCCTTCTTGGTAAAGAAAGCGTGATGTATAGAGGTACAAGCCTTGGTAGACTAGTTTTGATTGGAGGAAAATTCAGCACCAGAAATTCTGCGGTTTGTTAATAAAGACAGCGAAATTTGAAAAGATGCAACTAGAATAAATTTTATCTGAATTAGAAAACAATACCGGAGATTTCCCTGTTTAGCTTTAGAAAGAGCGATTGAAGAACGCTCAGCTATAACTCCCATATTATTATCAAGTCTAGAGAAGTTAAGTAATAATCTTCAAAAGCTATTAGAAAAAGAAGAATGCATTTTACATATTTATGCGCTCTATTTAGTAGTACAATTTAGAGAAACGTTAGCATATCCGGTAATAATCAAATATTTTTTGGTGATTATTTTGAATTGGGAATAGAAAGGTCTTTAGAAAAACTGCGTTCAAATCCACGTTATACCAATTCAATTAATGATTGCAACACATCCTTGGGTGAAGACGCGATGAATCGCGTCTCTACAAATGGGCTATTTGCCATATTCTTTTTTCAAATTGGTATTACTCTTTCATTGAAGATGTGATATCAGAAATGGAAAATTGGGTCTGTTTTCAACAATTAAGACCTCAAAAACTGGATACCAGCTTTTTTTATACCAGAAGAATTCATTTCCTGGACACCAAAAAAAGCTAAAATTCAAGCTAAAAATCAGAAAAAAATGCAGTCACAAGCTCGTCGGAAAAATCGTTCCAAGAAAAAATGAGAGGAACATTTTTTAGCTAACGGTGTTACTGAGCCGCTCTGCAATTCTTGAACCCAAACAAAGTGCAATGGTAAGCGATACCGCTGCTGCTAAAGCTGCTGCCGTCCGAATGTGATTCCATAGTGTCCAGTTAGCGAGGTAGCTAGACCATAGGCTTGCACCGATAGTACTGTCCGGCTCGACTTTTGCCAGGGCTTCATTGAGTGGTACATTGAACACGATTGTTACACCTAATGTACCAACAAGGTAAAGCAAGCTGCCGACGAGTAAGTAGGGCGCACCGGGTTGATGCCACTTTAATAACGAGGAGATAACTAAAAAGATGCAAGCCGCAGCCGTTCCCAAAAACACTGTCATAAACAATGGATTGATCACCGTGATATTGATAGATTGCATAGCAGCAATGCCCTGTGCTGGCTGAAGTCGAGCAAGGGCGCTCATCACGAAAGTCGAGAAGGCGAAGAAGACTCCGGCTGTTAACCCACAGCCCAGTACTGAGAAAAGCTTCAATGCAAAATATTGTTGATACAATTGCATGGCATCCTTTCAAGTCCAGATACTCACAATTTTTTTATGGTTAGGTTACCATATTGTGCTGCTTAGATGAGCAAGTTTAACACCCTGCATGAAAGCTTAAACAGAGCTATGTCTACTTTAAGGGGCTGCGCTTATACACTCTCCCCAATCACGCAGCCAATTACCCAACCCGTCGCACCCAAGAATATCAAGAGCTTTGCCGATGTTGGCTATGGGATTAATAGTGGGTGCGTTTAAACGAAACTTAAACTTTTTAAGGTTGAACTGAGGGTTCTATCAGATTATACCTTTAATATTCAATCCACACTTGCTTAACGTCAGTTGACTTCGACTCCCAAAACACGAGTTTTTCTACTTGCTGTAATCCAAAATTATTAAACTGTTTGCTACACTCACTGCTATATATCTATTTCAGGAGATTTCATCTCCTCTTAAGGACTTTCAGTATTGCAACTAACTGCCATAAATCCTCTTTTCATAACCGATCCATTCTTTCTCCCGTAACAAATACTTTTGAATTTTACCAGTGCTAGTTTTTGGCAGAGTAGTAAATTCAATCGTCGTAGGGCATTTAAAAGCAGCAATTTGATGGCGGCAGAATTGGATTAATTTTTGTTCTGTAACTTGCGCGTTTTCTTTGAGGGTAACAAAGGCTTTTGGCACTTCACCACGCTTAGCATGAGGTACAGCAATAACTGCACACTCTAACACGTCTTCATGGCGGTAAAGACATTGTTCAACTTCAATACTAGAGACATTTTCCCCATTGGTAATGATGATATCTTTCATGCGATCGCGCACCTCAATATAACCGTCAGAGTGCATTACTGCTAAATCACCGCTATGAAACCATCCTCCTCTAAATGCCATTTCGGTTGCTTCTGGGTCATTATAATAACCTGTCATCACCATATTTCCCCGCATCACGACTTCCCCCATTGTTTCACCGTCCGCCGGGACATCATTCATATTTTGATCTACGACTCGTAAATCATCTGCACCGATATAAGGTACGCCTTGACGTGCCATAAGTTTTGCTTGTTTTTCAATATTTAAATTATTCCAATCTGATTGATATTCACAAACACTATATGGGCCATAAACTTCTGTTAAACCATAAACGTGAATAATTTTTGCGCCAATGTTAGTAAGTTTTTCAATCAATGTAGGTGATGGTGGTGCGCCTGCTGTAGTAATAGTTAAAGGTTTTGCTAATAATTGCGGACAGTCTGGATGATTGAGGAGAGAACTTAAAACTACAGGTGCAGCATTTAAATGAGTTACTCCAAGTTGTTGAATTAACTTCCAGATATTACCGGGGTTAAACTTACGCAAACAAATATGAGTACCACCGATAGCAGTTACCGCCCAAGTAAAACACCAACCATTGCAGTGAAACATAGGCAGAGTCCATAAATAAACTGAGTTAGGCGTGAGTGTTGTTTCAATTATTTCTCCTAAAGAGTTAATATATGCACCGCGATGAGAATACATTACACCTTTGGGTTTTCCAGAAGTTCCACTAGTGTAATTAATAGAAATCGTGTCTCTTTCATCCGTAATTACCCAAGATAAAGGAGTAGGATTACCAGTTTGCAGGAACGCTTCATAATCCTCTCCATTTATAGGTTCAAATCCTTCAACATCTCTAATATTAATTATGTGTTTAACAGTTTCTAGACTATTTTGAACAGGTCGAATTATATTTGCTAATTCTGTATCAATAAAGAGAAATTTAGCACCGCAATCATTCAAGATATAAGCAACTTCTTGGGAAGCTAAACGAGTATTAATAGATACTAGAATACCACCTGCTAAAGGTACAGCAAAATGGGCTTCCAACATAGGTGGAGTATTGAAACAAAAAAAAGCGACGCGATCCCCTTTTTCAAGTCCAGCATGATGCAGTGCTGAGGCTAGACAATTTATCCTCTGAGCAAATTCCTTGTAAGTGAAACGTTTTTGATTATATGTAATAGCAACTTTATGGCTATAGACTTTAGCATTACGTTGAATAAAAGTTAGAGGTGTGAGAAAGCTGCGCCCAACTGTTTCAGGGTTCATGGCTAATGCTAACAGTAATTATTTACTGCATGAGCATATCATCAGGGCGGCTGTATCATCTGCATTGTAAATTTTCGTATGTTCCTTCATTCTTATTTTTTCCTCCCTTTGCTGATAAGAGTTATTAATGCTAGATTTCCAATACTTGCAATACGTAACTTGAATTAACACAACAATTAGGAAAGAAAGAGCTATCATTGGATTCGTCACCAAAAGCTACAGTACTTACTAAACTTCCAAACTGTGGTGTTACGCCAGTCGTCGAAGTATATTTCCAAGCACTTGTTGAATCGAGTTCAGGAGATGGAGGGGGAGAAAGAGCCACTTAAGTTGCACCTTTGGATTATTGGCATAAATGATTTGAGCAATTCCGGCAAACACAAAAATCCAGCCAAATACTAGCACTGAAGTAACGGATGCAAAGAAGGGAAATGCGATCGCAATCATGCCTAATACAATCATGACGATTGCGATTACAGTTAACCAACCTGAATTAATCTGAAGGTTTTTCCTATTTTCAAGATCAGTGACTCTTATAAAAGTTCTCTTAGAGTCGTTTCAACATTTTGAACTAGGCAATCCCGACGCCGCCTGTTACACCATAAACTTCTCCGGTGATGTAGCTGCCTTCTTGGGAAGCAAGCAATACATACACAGGAGCTTACCCCTTAATTCAAAGTTGCCACAGGAGTAGCCGTGAATTGTTAATTTTCGTCTGCTGCTTGATTGTTAGTCCTTTTCCCGCTATCCTCACAAAAGTTAGTCATGGTAGAGTAAACTTCTTCTACTTGCAATACTTCAGGGTGATTTATGAACAAAGGCGAACTAGTAGATGCTGTAGCAGCAAAGGCCAACATCACAAAAAAGGAAGCATTGGAGGTGATATCAGCTTTTTTAGAAGTCGTTACTGAAGCTGTAGCGAATGGGGATAAAGTAACGCTGGTTGGGTTTGGGTCATTCGAGCGACGCGATCGCTCCCAGCGTGAAGGGCGTAATCCTAAAACCAACGAACCAATGACCATTCCAGCTACCAGAGTGCCTGCGTTTTCTCCAGGTAAGCAGTTTAAAGAAAAAGTAGCACCATAGATGAATTGCTTTACCACAGTGTATGGTCTTCAGGCTTCTTTTCGGATTGCAGCATCAGTGGTTGTTTTGTTAGCTGTCCTGGCAGGTGGACTTTGGTTAAAGGAGGATTTTAAACGCTGAGCAATGCAGATATTCGTAAGCGAATAATTTTTAGAACTTCTCTGTAAAAAGCACCAATCGCTGTGTCATGTCATTTCCAAAAATCTTTGCAACACATAAATCGGCTACTTATGTATCTCTATCAGATTTTTCGTGAAATGGTATCAGTTATTTTTTGGAGTTGTTAAAAAGGAAAACTGAACGTATACATGAAGGAGCAAATGTTGAAATTTATCGAACACAAAGAAATACAAGCTGAAATTGTAGAGCTAGCTGATAATTTGCAAGGCTACTATGCTAGACCACAAGCTGAAGGTATTTATCCCGCAGTTGTAGTTTTTATGGAAGGTTTTGGTCTAAATGACTTTATCAAGTTTAATGTATGCAATCACCTAGCTGAATTAGGTTTTGTTAGCCTAGCCCCAGATTTTTATCATGGCGATGTTTATCAATACGCAGATTTCCAAGCGGGGATTGCTAAAATTAAAACTTTGGATGAAGATGTGATTATGGCTGAAACTGGCGCAGGGCTTGAGTTTTTAGCTAACCGCCAAGAGGTTGATTCTGCTCGCATTGGTGCGATCGGCTTTTGCTTGGGTGGACGTTTGGCTTTTTTAGCTAACTCTGTTTATGCTCATCAACTTAAAGGTACTGTTTGTTTTTATGGTGGTGGTATCGCACCAGAAAAAGATCCATTTGATCGTCCGTCTTTATTAGATCGAGTTGAGGCTATGGAAGCACCTCTGCTGTTAATTTACGGTGCGCTGGATAATATGATTACTCCAGATGAGCACGAACGTATTACTAAGTCTTTGTCTGTAGCCAAAAAACGCCATATACTCAGGGTGTTTCCTGATGTTGGTCATGGCTTTGCAAGCATCAAACGTGAAGGCTCTGAGGCAGTTGCAGCCAAAGAAGCATGGCAAATGGCTATAAACTTTTTATCCGAGAATTTGGGCTGACCATCTCAATAATTTACCAGTCATATCTTGTTCTGTGAAAAACTGATCGCTAAGACTGCATATGATTAAGGGTTTCTAGCTTTTTATGTAGATGTTAGGAATAATAACTAATGAACCAAACTTGAAATTATTTAAACCCACATTCCGCACCTACAACTGTCACACCCCAAAGGAACAGATATATTTAGTACATAAGAACTAATAATTAAAAGAATTGACTAGAATCTATTAGAGCTAAATAGAAATTATTATAATTAACTTAGATATACAGTTGAATATTTACGACTAAGTACAAAATTTTAGTTCTTAGGTTATTTTGATGTCAAAAAGGGTTCAAAATCATTGAAAGCTTTATCCTCAATAACTATAAAAAGATAAAAAAACGTTTTGAATCGGCATAATTAGGAGAAAATTTCAACAGATATTTTAGTGGAATTTCTGTCTGTTGTTATGTTTAGTACCAAAGACCTTGAATTGAAGAAGATTGACCATTTAGGGATAGTAGCAGGAATAGTAGATTCAATTGGGATGGTAGAAATAAT
Organism: Nostoc sp. UHCC 0302; assembly: GCF_038096175.1. Taxonomy (NCBI): domain Bacteria; kingdom Bacillati; phylum Cyanobacteriota; class Cyanophyceae; order Nostocales; family Nostocaceae; genus Nostoc; species Nostoc sp. UHCC 0302. The sequence continues at coordinate 1,146,577 of NZ_CP151099.1, read as the reverse complement.
TAATAAATGACTAGGGGCAGAGCCAGGAGAAAAAGTCAGTGCAGGTCAGGTGGTAAAGGCGATGATTTTAAACGGATTAAGTATGATGTCACAGCCTTTATATATGTTCCCAAAATTCTTTGAATTAATCGCTTGCGAACACTTAATTGGTGCAGAAGTAAAACCAGAATATCTCAATGATGATAAGCTGGGAAGAATATTAGATAAATTATTTATAAAAGGACTAGATACAGTAGACTTGTCCGGAATATTAACTTAGGAAAAGAAAAATGGTAAAACGTTTAAGTGAGTATCTACCATTTGTCTGTATTAATTATGGTTTTTGATTACATCCAGAAATATCCGCACCGAACAAAACAAATTTTAGGGATTAGTTATGAGCAGTTCCAATCACTGTTAAATTGTGCCATAAATCGTTACAAGGAAATTAAAACTAAACAAGAAAGACAGAAAATTAGAATCAATGCGTCTGGTGGGGGTCGTCCAGCAAAATTATTAATCCAAGAGCAGGTATGTTTATGCTTGTTTTATTTAAGACAAATGCCAACATTTCAAGTATTAGGAATTTTGTTTGGTATTTCTAAGACAGAAGCTAATGACACATTCCATGATTGGATACCTATCCTCCGAGACATTTTACCCTCCAGCTTGTTAGAACAAGTTTCAAATAATGAAAGCGATTTGCTCTTTGTTCAAGAAGTATTGATGAATTTTAGGCTATTGGTTGATAGCCTGGAACAACCAATATATAGACCTTCTGACTCTAAAGAGCAGCAAGAATATTTTTCTGGCAAGAAGAAACAACATACTTTAAAAAGTCAGATAATTGGGCTGCCAGAAGGTAAAGATATTGTTGAAGTAGATATAGGGACTCCTGGCCCAACAGCAGATATAAAATTATTTCGTAAGTCTCGAAGTAAATTTGATGAATCACAACCATTTTCAGGGGATAAAGCGTATCAAGGTGGTAAAAACATTACTACTCCTCATAAAAGAAAACCAAAACAAGAATTAACCCAACAGCAGAAAGATGAAAATAAAGCTTTATCTAGTAATCGGATATTTATTGAGCATTTGATTCGCTTGCTGAAAATATTTCGTATAGCTTCACAAAGATTTCGCCTAAAGCTTGACACTTACGAGCAGATTATTTTAACAGTTTGCGGGTTAGTTAGGCTAAGAATAGGTAGTTTAGTTTTACCAAATTAATTACTATTAATAGTAATGCTAACTTCGATATTAGGGAGTATTATTTATGCCTCTAAACTATCACTAACTATCTCAAACCCTTATGACTACGTTTTCACGAAGATATCAAAGTTTCGCCCCAAAGCTTTGAACAGTCTGCCTTTGGAGTTTTCAGACAAGTCTTTTTAATGCAAGAGGAGCAAATGCTTTGTGACCACAACAGACACAGTTGCCAGGGCGTAAAATTTCATAACGAGCTACTCTGCCAAATCCCTTACGGGTTTTGCCTTGATGTCCTGGTTGCCCACCCGGTTTCTTCTTCGGCTGATTTGATTCCTCTTGTGGGGGTGCTTTTTTGTTTTCACTCTTCTTGTGGATGTCCCCTGATGGCGGTTTGGACGAATTAGAACTGCTCTATTTCTCTACTGACTTTTAAACGCTCTATTTCTTGCTGTAATTCACGTATTACCTTGCTCTGCTCAATGATCATGTTTACCAGTTCTTCTTTCGATAACTGGCCCAAACTTTCTCTCTCTACTTCTTGAGGCAGGTTTTGGTTCATATTTGTGATACTCCACCTCAACTGTCCCCTTTGTCAATACTCTGTTACCTGAATCCTTACATGAATAGTTGTTGCATTGTGCTTGAAATCACTTTCTAAGTTCTCGCTCAAGGTGGTAAAAAATTCTTGTTAGATGCTTTTATACAAGAGTCCAGCAACAGCCAGTTTCTTTACCGTCTAAGAAAATTTCATGCTCAAATATATATCTGCGATCGCCTCAAGAGTTACTGCGCTCAGCGCAATCGCAGCTGTCTTCATCTTAACTTTGGGGTTTACATCTACAGTTCAAGCTGCAACTCCTCGTTCAACTTGGGTAGAAAATGAAATTTACCAATATAACCATCAGTTTGCTTCTCAGTTGCCCCAAGAACTAGCAACCAAAATGCAAAAAATGACAGTCACTTCCTTTGCCTTTTATCGGGGAACGGCTCACATCTTTTATCGTGATATGCAAACGTTACCAAGTTCTGTATTTGTCAATTCCTCTACCTCAGCCATCTGGTTAGAGGGAGATATGCATATGCAGAATCTGGGAGGAATGAGAGATAGCAACGATAACAACGTTTTTGATACCAACGATTTTGATGAAGGCTATCTTGGCCCCTACGTTTGGGATTTGCGACGTATGGCAGTTTCAATTCTTTTAGCCGCTAAAGAGAACGGGCTTAGCTCCAGTGATGCTCAAGATATTGTGCGGAATTTCTTAGATAGTTACCTCAACAAGATGAGCGACTTTAAAGGAACTAACGAAGAACAATCCTACCGTTTAGAATCGAGCAATACGAGCGGTGTAGTGAAGGATTTGATTAAAAAAGCATCAAATAAGAGCCGTTCTCGTTTGCTAAGTAAGTACACGCGGCTAAATATTAGTGGCAATCGCATCTTCCAGACAACCTCTGAACTCCAGCCTGTATTCAGTAGCACCTATTCAGACATTGCTGGAGCTATAAGCAACTACATTGCCTCAATTCCTAGCAGTAAACGTTACAGCAATAGTTACTACACTCTCAAGGATATTCGTCTGAAATTAGGTTCAGGTACTGGTAGTCTTGGTAAGTACCGCTATTTTCTGCTGATTGAGGGGCCGAGTTCAGCAACTGATGATGACCGGATTTTGGAGATGAAGCAGGAAAGTAGTAGTGCAGTTGCGATCGCAAGTCCAAATCTATTACCAAGTTCCGTCTACGGAAACCATGAGGGAGCAAGAGTGACAATAGCCACTAAAGCTATGCTCTCAAATATTGACCCTTTGCTTGGCTATGCGACAGTGAGTAGCATTCCTTTTATGCTACATGAAAAATCGCCCTACGAAGTGGGCTTTAATTATACGTTGCTCACGACTAAGTCCAAGTTCATGGATGCGATCGCGTACGCAGGGAAAGTCGTTGCGAAGAACCATGCCATCTCTGATAAAGACTACGATGCGGCAATTATTTCTGACAGTGTTGATCAGGAAGTGACTGATATCGTGAGTGGTAATCAGGCTGTGTTCAAAGCTGAAATCGTTAACTTTGCGGTGAACTATGCAACTCAAGTCGAGTATGACTATACCAGTTTTGTAAATGCTTATAACCAAGGGGTGACACTTTACTAGGTTACACTTATTGCACAAGCGTCAACCTATTTGCAGGCAGGAAAAAATCTGGTATAAATCTAAGTCTTTTCACTCTTGAGTTTTGAACAGTCTGGCTTTGGAATTTTCGGACAAGTCTAATAAGTGACTAAAAATTGTAAGTTTAGATTAGCTTGCTTTGGATTTGTCTATATTTATTTAGAATAATTTGTCTTTATAATTATCATTTTCCTTAAATTTATTTCTTAGTATACCCAAGGTTAAACAGGTAGCAAATATAAATACTGGAACATCCAAAGATGCTCCAGTACTGATAAGAATCGATATTTGTTACTTATTTATTCTTCAAGCGGAAGGGAATATCTGAAAAATTGGGAATATAGAATTCTAAATATTTTCAGATAATTAACCAAGGAAAGTTGAATAGTTACCTAAGCTTTAGGCTTACCAACCTAATGAAATAGCATTTTCAAAACCGAATTGTACTTCATCAGCGGTCAATCCAGGATTACCAAATACAACACCAGCGCCTAAGACGAACAGGTATTTGTTCAGGTTAAAGTTAACGATATCACCGTAAGTACCACCGCTGACAGTAGCAGATTCTTCAACTGTAATGTCGGTAAAAAGGGTGTTGTTGATAGCTTGCATGGTTTTTAATCCTTAATAAAGAGAGATGGAATTTACTAGGAGTTGATTGCTTTTTTTTAGCTGCTCAACTCTTTGCTTAATCAATACAATAAGTTGAAGTAGCTAGGTTAGTCATTTACACTTTGTGCAAACTTAATTGCCCAATTTAGAAAGCTCAATTGCATAATTATGACAGTGCTATGTCACAAAAATACATACAGCAATCAGATATCATCTAATCAGATATGCATTATATAGCAATTGCCAGGCATATAAAATATACCCCACCCGCGCGACAGCGCGGGTGGGGTTATTTTGTACCTCACTGGAGTTGGAAACGCTATATAACTTGATAAGTACTATTTCTACAAGCTAGTTTAATTAGACATTCTTGAAGAAGAATTCAGAATCAGTCTTCGTGAAGGACTGGTTATTATTTACAATAAAGTGAAAAGCTTATTCTGAAAAAGGCAACCTGCTGCCAGTTGGTTTAAAAATGGACTGTTATCGAAAAAATGTTCTAAAGATTCAATCTTCAAGCCGTCATCCACACAAACAATATTGACTCTGCTAACTTTAGTGAGCACAGTATCTCTACCCCATATCCAACAGAGGTTAATTTATAGCCATTTAAGTCTGCGCTAAATTAGTCAATTGCTATACTTTTTTATCTTGACTGATTTGTAAAATTATGTATTAAGTTTATCGTCATTTTATCTCTCTAAAATGCAACAACTTTTTAAACATAGATTATAATGCAAGTAAGTACTTACCAGCATAAATGAGTAAAACAGTCCGTTCCTCTACCCTTACCCGTGCGCGTTTGATAGAAGCGGCTTCACAGGTTTTTGCTAGTTTAGGTGTTCAAGGAGCAACTACTCGTGAAATAGCTCGTGTTGCTGGTGTAAATGAGGTAACTTTATTTCGTCACTTTGCTAGCAAAGAACAATTGTTAGGAGCAGTGATTGAAAATGCTTTGGCACTTCAAATAGAAGCCCTTGCTCAACCAGAAACATGGACACAGAATTTGAGCATTGATTTAACGCGGTATGCTCAGCTTTACAACACAATGCTAGAAGGACAAGAAGATTTGATTCGTACCTTTATTGGGGAAGCCAAACGTCATCCTGAAGCAGCCAAGCAAGTTATTCAACAAGCTACCAATCCTTTAAAAGAAAAGCTAATAGATTACTTGCAATGTAGCCAGAAAATAGGTACTGTCAGGTCTGAGCTTGATCCATATCCGGCAGTTGATATGTTTACGGGGATGCTGTTAGCTGGAATGCTCTGCCGCACAGTAAAGTTTGCTCAAGGTAACTATAGCCGTGATGACTATATCCAAACCTGTGTAGATATTTTTGTGCGCGGTATTAGTACTGTTCCTGTTTCAATCGTAAATGCAGCTATAACCCAGAAGGCAGAGTAAAAATTTGTTTTTAGCTATCCTGCCTAAACCCAAATCTAAAGCTCCAGCAGATAACGTTTTGGTTACTGGCTTGAGCTACACTCAATCTCAGGTTATACGTGACGGCGATCGCTAAATCTGATGAATACTATATTTTATAATTTAAAATGCAATTGCACAGACACAATATCCATTTGAAACGACTTACAACTCACAAGCGACTGTAACACCGATTACAGCAAACATTTTAAGAATAACAAGTCTTGGAGAAAACGTTAATGCACCTTATGGTTCAAATAGACTTGCAAATATAAGCTATGGTCAGTTGAACCCGAATACAGGTGTGCTTGTAATTGAGCCAGACTCAGCAAAGTTTGGTTTAGAGAACTTACTATTTGGCAATTTACGCCTAATGTGAATTAAATAGGTTGAGACTGAAAAGTGAGAACATTGATGCCAAAACGGCGGCGAAGCAATAGACGTAGTGTGTGAGATGCAACTTTGGCAGCAATATGTACACAAAAGCCATCAACAGTTTTATTAAGTAGGCGTTCGGGATTACGGCCAGTATTTTGAATTTCGTGAAAAACACCTTCAACGCGTTGGCGAACACGACTAATAAAACGTTTCAAAGCATGAGAATGTTGAAGATGCTGGTTATCGCGCTTGTTTGTCCAGATACGATTACCAGTGCGGCGAGCGATGGCAGCTTGCCAGTCGGCAGAAATAAAGCCTTTATCTGCGTAAATATCGCTGTGCTGAACCATCTCTAAAACAGCATCAGCGGCAATTCTTTCATCAGTATTAGCAGGTACTATGTCATAAGCAACGGCAATTCCATTCCACGTTGATAGCATTACTAGCTTGTAGCCAAAATAACTCATTTCTCTAGCAGCACATCGACCAGGGGCAGCGTTTCCGGCAAAGTCACTATATCGCTTGTCTCGTTTGAGTCCTAATACTGGTAACGGTTTAGTATCGAGAAGGAAATATTTTTCACTTCCTTCAACCAATTGCTCTACCCAACTGCGGCGTAAGTTCTCTAACATCCCATCTAATTTGCGTAACCGCCGATTAAATTGACTCTGGTCGAGTAAATTTGGAAACCATTGCTTGTAATTTCCCCTGATGAAACCAAGAAATTGTGTTTCTCCGGGAAATGGTAGATAATCCATGACCAATGCTAGTGTCATGATTTCGCTATCACTCATTCTCGTCTTCGCACCCGGTTTTATCAAAGTTTCATTTTTTACTTGCTTTTGATACCAATCATCGACTACTACAAATATTGTTGTAATTAATGTTCCAAAGTCTATGCTAGTCATGGGGGAAGTCTGAGTTAAAAGTCTGGTAACTTTCATCTTCTTACTTCTCCCGCCTTTTTTTCTAATTCACATTAGGCGTAATTTGATAATTTCTTCTCAAGGAGAAGATAAGTAATACCAGTTGGAAAAAAGAATGCGACAAATAGACCATTTGTAGAGGCGCGATTCATCGCGTCTTTACCCAAAGATGTATTACAATCATTAATTGAATTAGTATAAGTCGGTGCAATAAAACCAAACTATGTGAATAAAAGTAAATAAGGCTCAAACTCTTTTTCTTGCGGAATTTACCAAAGCAGGAATTGGTACTTTCATGTTGCAATTCCAACCTTTTGCCACAGAAATGGAGGGTTTTGCTACCGAAATCATACCAAGAGTGCGAGCGTTGCTAGATAGTGAAGAGATGTCTGCGACGGGCTGCGCCGCGAACAGTAAGATACACAGCTTCTCGGTGTAGTACTTTAAGGATGAAGGTGATTCCCTGACAATATTGAAGAGATGTACGAACTACCCCAATGGTTAATGGTTGACTATTTTGACGGTCTTGACTCAACCAGAAGCATGGGGTAACTTCAGATTAATTACTTTTTCTTGCCCTTAGATTTCTTGCCATTCTCCGGTGAATTAAATCCTTTTGTGTTGGTCTTCGGTTTTTGTTTAAGGGACTATTATGTTCCCGGACGAGAGCGAATATGATCGGGTATATGATGGCGATCGCCTAATATTTCTAACAAAGGGCCATTAACGTCAAATTTAACCATACTTACCGACGCAACCAAAATATTCACCCGATAACGATAGCGTCCCAAATCAATTCCCAGTAAACTGCAAAGCATAATCCGAATCGTGGCTTTATGGGAAACTACTAAAACATTACCTTGGGGATGTTTCTCTTGAATTTCAGCAATTACAGGCATAGAACGGTTAGCAATATCTACCGCAGTTTCTCCACCTAGTGGTGCATTCCAAGCGGGTTCTGTCAACCATTTTACATAGTTTTCTGCGTAATTCTCTTGGATAAACGATTTACTCAAAGTTTCCCATTTGCCGTAACTACCTTCTCTAAGTCCGTCACGCAACTGCATATCCATACCGATAGCATCACAAAATGGCTTGGCAGTTGCAACTGTGCGCTTCATTGGACTAGCATAAACCGCTGACCACTTCAATTCTTGATAAACATCGGCAAAACTCTCTGCCATCTGCATCCCTTCAGAAGTCAACTCTGCATCGGTTTCACCGCAGAAATTACCACTTTGACTAAAAGTAGTTTCTCCATGCCGCAGTAAATATAAATTGAGTGTCATAGCTTGTATCGCCATTGGGATAAAGGAGTTTGTGCAAAATTGAAGAAGGCAGAAGGAACAAGTCACTTATGAGATTCAGACTTCTCCTGACTTGGAGCCATTGAACAAGAGTTCAGTCGGGGTCTTAAACCCAAGTTCGCTACGGTTACTCAACTGATGACAGAAGACAGTATTCCTTCTGCCTTCTGCCTCCTGCCCTCTGCCTTTGTTGATAAAATACCATCAATCTCGCAATCGAGTATGTGACAGCAGGACAAATTAATCAACCAAAAAAGTCAATCAACCACAAAGTTTTGAAATCGAAGACAAAAGTAGCGGCTTGAGCTAGTAAAAAATCAGCATAACCATGAGAGGCGATCGCACATTGCAGAAATAACTTGACCCTGAGCGCAGTCGAAGGGTCAAAAAAGCGTCGTTTCAACTTACCCCCAAAAACTGATACCAATTTTTTCTTGCAGTAGTTGGTACAGTTCGTCTAAGGTTGCATGATTATTGTTTTCGATTATATCTGCCAAAATTTCGAGTTTTTCTGGAGTTAATCTCAGTTTTACTCCCTCATTAAACTTTCTTGGTGCTACGTTTCCCGTATCACGATATTGCTTGGTAACTTGACTACAAAACTCAGAGCTACACAAAACCGTTTAGCTAGTTGGCGTTGAGAAATTCTCCCTTTTTATAAACATCATGATTTTTTGCCGTAAATCAATCGAATATGCTTTTATCAAAACTCAGATCAGATAATTTTACGTAACTATATCTCACTTATTTGAGAAACGCTATATAATATTAACAAATTTATAGATAAAAAAATAACCTCCAGTAATATTACTTTCCTGGAGATTTTAAGCAAAGACATAGGAATAGTGGACTATCTTAAACATTAACTTATCTTCTTACTAAAGCTAATTCCCTCCCTCTAAAGTGTAATACAAGATTAATTGTTTCAGTCATGGAAAATACAAAGTTAAGCTACTCATAAAAAATTAGACATAAATTATATTAGAAATCTATATATGAATTTGCTCCTTCTGTGTCAAACTCATTGCAACTCCCTTTTCGTAATAAGCCGCTTCATTGATAAAAATAGGCCAGACTGTTGATTTTCCTTCATAAACAATTGTTTGACCGTCAAATGTCAGGAACATCGGATTTCCTGGGTTCAGAGCTTCATAATCTCTGTCTTGAAGTTCTGGATGAATCATCCCAAAGATTGTACCATCCTCTTGTTTTGGGTAGTCTACACTCGATAAGTGGTGATATAAAGTCAGCGTTTCATTAATAGATGGAATTTTATCTTGGTTGAATCTTTGAATATAGTCCAGAACTGCATGAACAAGTGACTCTGTTTGTTGAAATAAATTCGCTTTTAAGATACCTTGGGCAATAGGGCCAACCTCAATTGCAAAGCCTAATTCACACAAAGAATTTAGAAATGGGTTTTCTTCTACTGATTGAAAAGAACAGCGATACACTTTAACCAAAGGGTTAATATGACTAAGATAAGCAGCCAATTTTAAGTTGAAGGGATGGCTATTTACCAAAATAATTGTTAAACCCATATTAGCAGTACTGCTGTGTAAGTCTAAGATGAAATCTACTTGTTCATACCCACCATAACCCAGGCTATTGTGAATTGATTTAGCTCGTAATTCTTCATAGTTATTGAGTTTGGGATCTTCTAATTCTTGCTTGAGAAAACTGCGGTTTAAATCTTTATCTACATATCGTCTTCCGACTGCAAAAGCTTTAGGATTTGCTAATAGAGTAACTGTCTCAAAACTATTTCTAGTAATCAAGTTAGGAAACTGAGCAAACTTTTTGATTAGGTAAGCTCCCGTGAACTCATTTCCATGAGTTCCGCCGACGATTGCAACTCGACTAATCTGCTTCACAATGACACCAACTCCAGAACACAGCCATCAAAGAATATGTTCTTAGAGTAACTTATGAAACTTCTAGTTTGCTGATATTCTCGCGATTATGTGGTTCGTTAAGATACTTCATATCAGGGCCATTAGGGATAATCCCACCAGGATTGAGTGGGAACAAGTTACCATAATAGTCCTGTTTCACGCTTTCTACGTCGCAGGTGTCAGCAACACCTGGAAGCTGATAGAGGTCACGTAAATAACTTCCTAGATTTGGATAATCCCGAATTCGCTGACGGTTGCACTTAAACAACCCATAGTAGGCACTATCAAACCGAAATAACGTTGTGAATAGGCGGACATCTGCTAGTGTGAGATTTTCTCCACATAAATAGCGGCTATTCTGCAAGACTGTCTCAATCTCATCAAGAGTTGTGAACAGTTCATTACAAGCCTGATTGTATGCTTCTTGAGTTTGAGCAAAACCGCAGCGATACACGCCATTGTTCACGGCATGATAAATTTTCTCATTCCACCAATCAATTTTTTCTTTGAGTGCTTGCGGGTAGAGATCCAAGTGGGGATTTTTTGCAAATTCATTAAGCTGAGAGTTCAACATCACAATAATTTCTGAACTCTCATTATTGACAATGGTTTTTGTTTGGTTATCCCATAGGACTGGAACTGTAGAACGACCAGTGTAGCCGGGTTCTGCTAATTGATACAGTTCAGCAAGTGTTTGAAAACCCTGTCCTTCTTCATTGAACACCCAACCGCCTTGTGTGGAAGAAGGATAGACTATACAAACTGATATTACTGCTTCGAGTCCTTTAAGCGATCGCACAACCAGGGTTCTATGCGCCCAAGGACAACTCAACCCAACATAGAGTGTATAACGTCCCGCAGCTGGTGGGTAAGGATTCCCATCTGCTACGCCGATAAAATTGCGAAACTGGCTGTTAGGACGAATATATTCTCCTGACTGATTGCGGGGAGCCAGCTTAGACATCATTATCTGCCACAGAGTAGTCCAAACAAACTTACCCAACCAAATAATCAGCTTTGGCGGGAGTGACTTACCCTTTTTCTTCAATTGGTCATTTGTCATTTGTCATTTGTTATTGAGCATGGGGCATTGGGCATTGAGACAGACGCGATTCATCGCGTCTCTACAACGCGTGATTACCGTCCCATATGGCGACTAGCTAACTGGATGGCATCAGCAATATCAACATCGCCATCACCGTCTGCATCTAGGAAGGAATTCAGCACGGAGTTTCCGCCACTTTGGGGATTTTGAGCATTAGCACCAGATTGCAAGAAATTCAACACAATTGGCACAGCTATAGGTAGCAATTGTTGAATAATACCAGCATCTAATCCACTGCGCTGGGCAGCAACTTGAGCTACTTGTTGTTGTATCTGAGGAGAAAACAGCGAATTCACAGCTTGGGGATTAGGAGAAGTCCCAGCATATTGATTTACTATGGCTTGCGCTTCTTCGTTACCAGCTGTATCTCGTTTCTGTTGTAGGGAAGAACGCACATAACTACCCACAACACCCAAAACAGATTGGATTGTTGAGGGATCTGTACCAGTGCGATCGCTCAGCTGATTGACAGAATTGATGATACCTCCCAACTGACCTAAATTACCTTGTTGATTGGGATTGGCAACGGCCCCAAGAATTTGGTCAAAAAGTCCCATAAGTTAATTTCTCCCTTTGTTCTGATTTACCTAACAGTCTCACAAAAAGCCTGCTAAAACTTCAAGTGACTTGTATAGGCGAACTTTAATCAGTCCACCAGAAAATTTTTACACGCCAGATGCTGCTTCACTATTATGAAAAAATCAACTTTTAAAAACTAGAACCTTAAGAAAGAGAAATCGTAGACTGAATCCAGTCGTAAGAGTTTAAAAGTAAATTTGATACCATAAGCGCTCTCCGTTTCTCAAAAACTGCTTTTGTCTACCCTGGTGAAAAACACTGAACCTATTAAGATTAGAAGCATCTGCCTACTGAATAACCACTAGTTTTTATCATCCATGCCTCTGTCGCGCATAGTAACGCTGATTGTCGGTCTAATCGTCATTTTGGGCTTAAGCCTGTGGCTGATTGATTCCCTCTCACGCCTCTACTGGCAGTTATCCTATTCGCCGCTGTTAGGTAATTTGCTGCTGTTGCTGCTGATTTTGCTCATCGGGGCATTAGTTGCCGCCTTTGTTTATTATGTGTTGGTGATGCAAGCTGGAGAAAAGCGATCGCGCCGTGGTTCTCGGCGAGTTACACCAGCGCAAATTCCCGCTGCCAAATCTGATGCGGCTTCTTCAACTCTGCAAGCTGTGCGGCAACAGGTAGCCCAAATTCAAGATGAAGTGGCACGCCAAGCTTTATTAAGTCGCTCAAGAGAGATTGAAGTAAATTTAGCACGCGGTGAGATTCAAGTCGTGGTGTTTGGTACAGGGAGTGCTGGCAAAACTTCTCTAGTTAATGCCATTATGGGGCGCATGGTGGGGCAAGTAGATGCACCGATGGGAACAACCCAAGTAGGAGAAACCTATTGTTTGCGGTTGAAGGGATTAGAACGCAAGATATTAATTACCGACACGCCAGGAATTTTAGAAGCAGGAGTGGCGGGAACAGAACGAGAACAGTTAGCGCGGGAACTGGCGACAGAGGCAGATTTATTATTGTTTGTAGTGGATAATGACTTGCGGCGTTCAGAATATGAGCCGCTGCGAGGATTAGCAGAAATTGGCAAGCGATCGCTCTTGGTTCTCAACAAAACTGACTTGTATACAGACGATGATAAGGAAGCCATTCTCGCGAGGTTACGTCAGCGGGTGCTAGGATTTATCGCTCCTAATGATGTGGTGGCGATCGCTGCTAATCCTCAATCTGCACAATTAGAAACTGGGGAAACTTTCCAGCCGGAAGCGGATATTGTCCCCTTGCTGCGGCGAATGGCTGCTGTTTTACGGGCTGAGGGTGAAGATTTGGTGGCAGATAATATTCTCCTACAATCTTTGCGTTTAGGAGATGAGGCGCGAAAGCTCATCGATGGGCAGCGTCGCCGTCAAGCTGACAAAATTGTTGAGCGATTTCAGTGGATTGGGGCTGGCGTGGTATCAGTCACGCCTATACCAGTAGTAGATTTACTGGCAACGGCTGCTGTTAATGCTCAAATGGTTGTAGAAATTGGCAGAGTTTACGGTTGCGAATTGAATATGGAGCGAGGGCGCGAATTAGCTCTTTCTTTAGCAAAAACTATTGCTAGTTTAGGCATTGTTAAAGGAGCAATTCAATTATTATCTACTGCATTACAACTTAATGTTGCTACTTTTATTATTGGTAGGGCAATTCAAGGTGTAACAGCAGCTTATTTAACAAGAATTGCCGGGAAAAGTTTCATTGAATATTTTCGTCATGACCAAGATTGGGGTGATGGTGGTATGACAGAAGTAGTGCAGCGACAATTTCAAATTAACCGCCGGGACGAATTTATTAAGGCTTTTATTCAAGAAGCGATCGCACGCGTAGTCAAACCGTTACAAAATCAAGCTGAGGTGGTTGAACATGATGAAGAAGCACAGAGTTAAGATGTTATATAAATAGATAAGAGGTAAAATAACAATGGATAAAACAATAACTCTTGAAGACGCATTAGAGCTAATAAAACAGCTTTCATTGATAGATAAAATACGCTTAATAGAGCGAATTGCCCCCCAGATTGAACGCGAGTTAACAAGTATTCAGTTTAAACCGCGAAAGTCGTTACGAGGATTGTGGCGAGGTAGTAATATTTCTGAATCAGATATTGCCCAAATGCGGCAAGAAGTTTGGCAAAACTTCCCGCATGAGGATATTTAATGTCCCATTTGGTAACAGATACTCACGCACTAATTTGGTATTTAGAGGATAGCCCAAACCTTAGCGTTGCCGCTAACGAAGCATTTGACAAGTGCGATAGGGGTGAAATTATAATTTACATACCAACAATTTGCTTAGTCGAAATAGTTTACTTGCAAGAAAGAAGACGAATCTCAGCAAATATGAAATATCAGCTAGATACTGCATTAGCTGATAAAAGTAGTGGGCTAGAGTTAGTCAATTTAACAACTGAAATCGTTGATGCACTGGCTACAATACCACGCGATACTGTTCCAGATATGCCAGACAGGATTATTGTTGCTACAGCTAAGTATATGAACTTACCTTTGATCAGTCGAGATGCCAAGATAATTTCATCTGGAATAAGTATTGTTTGGTAAATAATAAATTGCGATCGCACGCGTAGTCAAACCGTTACAAAATCAAGCTGAGGTGATTGAACATGATGAAGAAGCCCAGAGATCAGACAAATAGCATTATTTTATATTGTAAACATGAGCAAATATAAAATTTTAAAACCTGACCAGAGCTATACTTTTAGTCGCATTATATCCCCGACTTTTCCCGATTTAAAAATAACAGCTAACCAAATTTTTCAAGCTGGTGAAGTTATTGAAGATTAAATATTAATATTAATTTGCAATTGAGCGATCGCCTTGTTGTCCACAGAACTTACGCTCACAGAATATGCTGTTGGGTAAAATAATTATATCATATTTCCTAAGTATAAATACCGTGCTAAATTAAGCTTGCATTTAAGTAATCATCTTTCTAAAGATATATTCTTCAAGCATTCCGGAAACAAAAAGCGACACCAGAAAATCTAAATAAAAGGACTTACTGAGTAACCAGCTCATGACCCACCACATGATCGGTAGAGTACTACAAGGGCGTTACCAAATTATTCAAAGTTTGGGTGCAGGCGTTTTCGGACAAACATACATAGCTGTAGACACAGATTATCCAGATAATCCCAAATGTGTTGTTAAGCAGCTCAAGGTTAGTAGTTCTCAATCCAGCTATTTGGATATTCTTAGGTTACGGTTTCTAACTGAAACTGAAACCCTCAAGCGTTTGGGACGCCATCAACAAATTCCAGAATTCATCGCCTGCTTTGAAGAACACGAGCGATTCTATTTAGTACAAGAATATATTGAAGGCCATGCATTGACTGCGGAACTGCCCATTGATGAACAATGGGGGAGTCTGTGGAGTGAGAATGAAGTTATCGAATTCCTTAAGGATGTCTTGGGTATTTTGGAATTTGTTCACTCTCAAGGCGTTATTCATTGCGATATTAAACCGGAAAACTTAATCAGACGTGCTGTTGATGGCAAGTTGGTTTTGATTGACTTTGGCTCAATTGTGCCAATTGATTTTGGCATGGATGCAGAATTGCCTATTTATCGGATTCCTGTCACTTCATTGGGGTACATACCGCCAGAGCAATTTATTGGTAAAACGCAGCCTAACAGTGATATTTATTCTCTAGGTATGATTGCCATTCAGGGTTTAACAGGACTAGAACCACTGCAATTAAAAGTTGATACTTCTACTAATGAAAGTGCGTGGCGTTCTCAAAACACGCCAGTAAATGATTATCTAGCAGCTGTCCTCAGCCAAATGATCCGTTACAATAGCCTAAATCGCTTCCAATCTGCGAGTGAGGTACTGCGGGTACTTAAGCAAATAGTATCGGAAACTCCGCAAACTGTAGAAACAACCTATACAATCGCTGAAGCGGCAGTTAAGGATGATAATTCTAACCAGTATTCTGCATCTGGGAAATCATCCCCACTATTAACAGGAATGAAAGTAGGACTGGCTGCTAATTCTTTATTGATGGGATTTAGTGTCTATTCTCTAGCTAATACCTCACCAGCGCACTCAGAGACAGATACTTTATATAAAGCAACAGAAGAATATCAAGCAGGAGATTTACAAGAAGCGATCGCTTTAGTTAAATCAATTCCCTCTCACAGCAATGTTTATCCAGAAGCTCAAGCCACAATCGAAGAATGGCAACAGCAA
The DNA here is from genome assembly GCF_038096175.1 of Nostoc sp. UHCC 0302. Classification (NCBI taxonomy): domain Bacteria; kingdom Bacillati; phylum Cyanobacteriota; class Cyanophyceae; order Nostocales; family Nostocaceae; genus Nostoc; species Nostoc sp. UHCC 0302. Next base: position 1,130,796 of record NZ_CP151099.1, on the reverse strand, counting down.
TGGCAAGTTGCTGCACAGCATTACCAAGCTGCTGAACAAGCTTTAAATCAGGGAAGATGGTCAGAAGTACTGCGTATTGCTCCTAAAGTTCCAGATATTTTATATTGGCAATCTAAAACAGATCAACTAGTTCAACAAGTACACATTAAAATTGAAGCCGAGACAAAATATTTATTATCAAAAGCTTATGAAATGGCTGGTGCGAAAGAATTTTCTACTGCATTAGAGTATCTGCGGCAAATCCCTGAAGAAAGTTCTGCTGGTGCTTTAGTTCAAAAAAAGTTAGCTGAGTACAATAAAAAGCGACAAATCAGGGCAGCTTATTTTTTACATAATGCTAATAAGAAAGCATCTGTTGGTGACTTTAATAGTGCTGTAAAATTTTTGGGCAAGATTCCTAAAGATACTCAAGTTTACGCTCAAGCTCAAATCAAACTAAATGAGTATACTCAAAAGCAACGTCTGCAAACTCAAAGTCAGAATTTAGCTGTAAATCATGTTTCTGCCGCCCACAAAAAAAAATCAGCTACTAAAACCCTAATTTTTTAACATCTGTAGAGACGTTGCACTGCAACGTCTCTACAGATGTTAGGGTATATTTTTTGGTGAACTGGTAGAACTAGGTGATGGGATGATTGGTACAATTACAGGCTTTAATTTTTCAGATTGTAGCTGACTCTCGGCTTGGTTGCGGGCTTGTATTGCTTGTTGGTAATCAGGTTTATATTTAATTGCTTGAGTATAAGAGGCGATCGCTTCTTGATATCGTTTCAAGTTTAATAAAGCATTGCCTCTACTATACCAGCTTTCGTAGTAGTCTGGCTTATAACGAACTGCTCTATCATAAGATGCGATCGCATCTCCATATTTCTGTAAATTATATTGAGAATTTCCTAGATTGTACCACAATTGATAGTCATTTCGCTTAATTGTCGCTGCCTTATTGTAAGATGCGATCGCTTCTTCATAGCGTTGGGTTTGATGCAGTGACCAGCCCAGATTATACCAAGCTTGATAATTATTGGAATTGTACTTAATTACTTGTCTAAAAGATTCAACGGCTTCTGGATAACGTTGTAAGCTAAGAAGGATATTACCTCTTGACAACCAAGCTTGATAATAATTGGGCTGATAATGCACAGCTTTATCATAAGCTGTAAATGCGTCTGTATAACGTTGCAAGTTGACTAAAACATTACCCAAATTGTACCAAGCCTGCTGATACTCAGGTTTTAATTCAGTGACTTTTTGGTATGCAGCAATTGCATCTTCATAGCGTTTGAGATTCTGCAAGGCTAATCCTTTTTCATACCAAGCTTGATAATAATCAGGTTTTAATTCAATTGCCTGGTCATAAGCTTGTATAGCTTGGTCATACTGGTTTAAATTACTAAAAGCTTCGCCTTTAGCATTCCAAACTTCCGGGTTGTCGTTTTTCAGTTGTAGTGCTTTATCAAAAGAAGCGATCGCTTCTTGATATCGCTGTAAATTTATTAATACAAAGCCTCTTCCACTCCAAGCTTCTAAATAATCTGGCTGAATTTGAATTGCTTTATCATATGCTGCCAGCGCTTCTTTATATTCTTTTAACTCATTGAGTGTTTTGCCTTGACCATTCCACCCTTGGGCATAATTGGGGATAATATTAACTGCTTTTTCATATGCTGTTAATGCATCTTTATACCGTTGTAAGTCAAAAAGTGTATTTCCTTGTTTATATAAGTCTGTAGCATTATTTGAATTAACGTGGTTATAAATAAATATTGATGCTACTCCACTAATACCTACTAAAAATATTGCTATGAAAAATTTCCCCAATATGCCTTTTTGCGATTTCTGCTTCTTTATATGATTTTGTGGGGTAGCAGGAATCAATGCTATTGTCTGAGGGGGAGCTTGTGTTAACTCCTTTAATGCTTGTAATGCCACTGTTGCCGAAGCATAACGTTGCCGAAAATCATAGCGCAACATTTTGTCTAAGAATTGAGCAAATTCCGGCGTGACTGTGGTTTGGTTCTGCCAAATAATTTCATTAGTTTCGGCATCTCTTAATATCTCTTCAGGAAATAAACCAGTTAGAGCTTGAAGTGCAATTATGCCGGCAGCATAAATATCACTGCTAAATTTTGGTGTACCTTGAGCTTGTTCTCCAGGAATATATCCGGGAGTACCTATAGCTACAGTAGATTTAGTTTGACCTTGGGGAGTAATCACTTGAGTAGCGATTTGTTTAACTGCACCAAAATCAATTAAAATTAACTTATTATCTTGCTGACGTCTCAAGATATTCCGGGGATTAACATCGCGGTGAATAACATTCTGTTGATGAACAAATTCTAAGATTGTCAAAATTTCTTCTAAAAGTGAAATCACCTCGTCTTGACTTAGGGTTTTACCTGGTATTATCTCTTTACTTAAATCATGACCTTCAATGAATTCTTGTACGAGATAGAATTCTGCATCTTCTTCAAAGTAAGCTAAAAGTTTAGGAATGCGATCGCAAGTCCCTAACTTATACAAAACTTGAGCTTCAGTATCAAATAAACGCCTAGCTGTCTCTAAAGTTACTGGATCGCTTGCTTGAGGCTTGAGTCTCTTGACAACACATTTAGGTGAACCGGGTAACTGAGTATCACAAGCGACAAAAGTTTCGCCAAACCCCCCACCTCCCAAAAGACTAATAATTTGGTATCTTCCTACAAGTGTGTTTCCCAGCATCTGATTTGCCTAGTTAATTTCGATGCGAACTGATTCCGATCTTGCCACAGGTTAGCTAAGAGAGGGTGAGGTGAAAAGATGGATCAGGAGGAGGAGGTTGCTTGCTGCCTCATTTGGCAATTGCTAGATGCTGTTTTTGAATACAGCTTAAGTATTAGGTAAAACTTTTAATAAGCCTATGCATGAGGTTTTTTATTGTTTTAAAATTAACAGCACCACTCCCACGTTAAAAATTGGGAAACTACCACATTGATAAATTAAACATTGGAACTAAAGATTTATATGTCTGCTCAAATTCAATCGAAACGACTAGCTTGTCTTCTGTCCCTAATAGCCGTTTCGGTGAATATTGCTTCTTGCACTGCTGGTCATACAGAGATAGGAAAAGTTTCCCTTGTTGGGGCCGGGGCAAGTTTTCCTGAGCCTTTGTACCAGCAGTGGTTGTTAGATTACAATCAGCAAAATCCTAACGTAAAAATTAACTATCAAGCCATAGGAAGCAGTGCTGGAGTGCAACAGCTGATCCAAGGTACTGTAGACTTTGCCGCCAGTGATGTGGCAATTACAGCTGAACAAGCAGCTAATATAAAGCGAGGAGTAATTGCTCTGCCCATAACTGCTGGTTCTATAGTGCTAGCTTACAACCTCTCCAATGTGCCAAGTGGTCTGAAGCTACCACGCCAAGTCTATACAGATATCTTCCTGGGAAAAATTACGAATTGGAATAATCCTAAAATAGCTGTAGCTAATCCAGGGATAAATTTGCCCGATCTACCGATTAAAGTTGTACACAGAACTGATGGTAGTGGTACAACAAGCGTGTTGACACGACATCTAAATGCTATCAGCCCAGAATGGAAAAATAAAGTCGGCGCTGGTAAATCCATAGAATGGCCAGTAGGAATTGGTGCAAACGGCAACGCAGGAGTTACTGCTCAGATTCAACAACTTCCCGGAGCGATTGGTTATGTAGAATACAGCTACGCTAACCGAAATAAATTGCGTGTAGCTGCTTTGGAAAATAAATCTGGTAATTATATTACGCCAACACCTGAATCAACAGCTAAAACCTTGGAGGCAATCAAGCTACCTGCTAAAAACTTGATTGGTTTTAACCCCAATCCTGCGGGAACTCAGTCTTATCCCATAGTTACTTATACTTGGCTTCTGACTTATCGCCAATATGAAGACTCAGTTAAAGCTCAAGAACTGAAAAATTTTGTGAATTGGGTTTTAATTAAAGGGCAAAAATCTAGCTTGGAACTTGGATATATTCCTTTGTCTAAAGAAGTTGTCGTTCAAGTCCAGGCTGCCGCTAATCAAATTGCACAATAACTATAAAATTCGGAATTACAAGCAATGATTAGTAAATTCTACGGACTTGATTCATCACTGTTTTGATCCATTAGAATAAACTACAATACAGTTCAGTTAAGGATTGTTTGTAGAAATTTCGTCTCTGTAGAGACAATGCAATGCAACGTCTCTACATTAGGTTATCGGTTATACCAATTAAATAATTATGTCTAATGATGCAATTACTCAACCAGAATTATTAAATAGTAAAGCTAATCAGCAACACAACCCCCGTCAGATTCTCTCTTTACAGGATTTGAGTGTTTTGAACGATCGCTCCAATTCTAAAGGACTACTTCAACTGGTTTTGCATTTAACTATCATGGGATGCAGCGGCTACCTATGGGCAACAAACTTTGGTAATTGGTTACTAGCAATACCAGCACTAGCAATTTATGGTTTTAGTATTGCTTCTATGTTTGCACCTATGCATGAATGCGTTCACAGAAGCGCTTTTGCTACTCATAGTTTAAATGATGCTGTTGCTTGGTGTGCAGGCTTGCTCTCATTTTACAACAGCACATTCTTCCGTCACTATCACAAGTGGCATCACCTTTATACTCGCGTTCCTAATAAAGACCCAGAATTAACCGACCCCAAACCAAGCAACTGGGGCAAATACTTATTAATAATTAGCGGTTTACCCTGGTGGTTAGGAAAAATTCGTGGGCATTTTCGGATTGCATTCGGTCAAGTTGATGATTGTCCATTTATACCAGAATCAGCGCGTGCTGAAGTTATTCGCTCAACTAGAGGACAATTAGCCGTTTATGCAGGTGCGATCGCTCTTTCAATTGCAGTCGCACAGCCTTGGTTTATACTTTATTGGCTACTGCCATTGATTGTAGGTCAACCGATTCTGCGTTTTATTCTATTAGCAGAACATACAGGTTGCACTCTTGATGCTAATCGACTGACGAATACGCGCACAACACTAACCCGCTGGCCTGTGCGATTATTCATGTGGAATATGCCATTTCATGCAGAGCATCATTTATACCCATCAATTCCGTTCCATGCATTAGCTGATGCTCATAAAAAGTTGAATGCACACTTTGCCCACATTGAACCGGGTTACATCAAAGTTAACAGAGATATTCTAGTTAAATCAGGACAATCAGCAATTTAATACCAAATTTGGATAGGAAGTATCATTTGTAAACGAGATAAAGTCATAGAAGAAATAGCAAGACATACGCCAATACAGCCAATTTATTGTAAATATTTTTGAAAATGGGATTAAATTCGACTAAAGTCTAAAAAATTACACTATTTATAGGGGTTATAGGGGAGATAATTGATAAATAGACTTACTGGTTAAATCTGAAATTAGCAAGTAAGTAATATATTTACGTTATTGTTAGGTCAGTATAATAATTTACAATATAAGCTTTTAAAAGCAAGGATTGGGTGAGATGAGCGATGTCCATAGACAAGACGCTGCGCGTCTACGCATAAAAACCCAACGCAAGAGAACATCAACTCAAACGAATTCATCGTTGACCTTACCAAATACTCCGACGCTGGCAAATCCAACACGTAGCTTTGGTATGCAAGCAGATACTGCTTTACCCGAAAAGGTAATTCAGAAGTCATCGAACTTCCAGCAAGAAATGCAACCTGGAAGTCTGGGACTTTTAGAATCAGTAGGTCATCAACAACAACCTATCGGTCACGACATTAGTCGAATCTCGCTACATCCGCAGGCAAAACTTAACGTCAATCAATCAGAAGCAGAACAAGGACAACCTCAGCAGTTACTCATGCGTGAAGATGTAGACGCAGGAGCAAACACAACCCAAACGCCTGAACCAACAGATGCAGGCCCAATTGCTGGCGTACCCACTGATACAACAACTACTGATACTCTACCAGCAGATTTACAAGAGTTCATTAATCACGGTATTTACGGGCCGGAGGCACTGGTTCCGCCCACTAACATTGGTGGTTTTGATGCTAGTTACGATCCTGATAGTAGTGGCTTGTTAATAGAAGTTAGAACTGGTGTAAATTTCAATAATGGTCTGGCAATCGACGATTCTAACGTGATTACGGCTAATCACACTGATCTCAATCAAGCCGCCATTGATGGCATGAACCTTCCCCCGGAAGAACGAGCCGCCTTCGTTGCAGACTTCACTTGGGATTCTGAACAAAAAGAAGATTTCATTGACAACTTACAGTTTCGCGTTGAAGGTGCTTGGAGTAGCAGCGGCACAGGACTCTCGTTTGTTTCAACTCGTCCAGGTTGGGAAAGTGTGACAGCAAGTGTAGATGTAAACGTCAACGTACATGAAGGTGCTGCTGGTACAAATGACCACCTGCAAACCACAGTTTATAAAGTTCCCGATGGTGGTACTTATAATGTAGGTGCATTTGTAGATAGCGATCGCAACGATCCAAACAAAGCTAGAGACCAAGATCCTCACAATAATGAATTGGTCATGTCTAGTACTCATGTCAACGAAACACCCGAAAGCCACAGTCTGTTGCGAAAGACAGTCCAATTTGAGAATAATTCATCAGCGCTAACTCCCGACGCCCAAAGCACATTGCAAGCTTTTGCAATTGACTTCCAAGATGCTAACCTCGACCTCACGAACCCTGTACAATTAGTTGGTCACGCTTCTTCTACTGGCACAGACGAACACAATGAGCAACTTGCTCAAGCACGAATTAATGAAGTACGGAAATTCTTAGCCTCTGTAGGTTTTACTGGAATTAACGAACGAGTCTCCACTCAAAACATGGGTGAAATCGATGCTACAGAAGACCCAGAATGGCGACGAGTAGACCTGATTGTTGGTAGTGGAGAAGGTCAACTAGTAGCAGCCCATGAATTCGGTCACGTTTTTGGGCTAGATGACGAATATGTTAGCAACGATGTAAATCCTGGTGGTAGCATTACAGGATCGGGTAAAGCAGTCGGTACAGCTGTGGGACATGACGATATGGCTCGTGCTATTGGTACTACAGGTGCGATCGCTGAAAATAACGATGGCATTATGTCCTTGGGTAATACAATCCGACCTCAGCACTATGCTACTTTTGGATGGGCGCTAGGAAAAGTGACTGGAGTTAATGAATGGAGAGCTACCTAATTATCACATCGCTCTTGCTTTTGTGCCTCTCCTGTCAGCAAAACCCAGGGGAAGCGAAGTCCAGTCCTGAAGCGATAGATACTTCAAAACCAAAGGATTCTGTTATGCTTTCTGCTGATTCCACCTTGGGCCTTCCCGAAAATCTCAAGTCTGCACAACCAATTTGGGAAGTAGAGCAAAAAAGTACTTCTAACCGCCCTGGTTCCATATCTCGTCTCTATGAAAATGGACAGATATATGCTTGGTCTAACTCTCGACGCGTACAAGTAAATGGCAAGTTAAGCCGCGAAACAGCGCCTTATGCTTGGCGGCTTGATGCCCAAATTCAACCAGAAGGTATTAAGCGCGTCCAAGAATTGCTTAAATCTGAATTTACAAAATTACCTGCCAATAATTCTGTTACTACTGGAGCAGATCAAGGTGTAGTAATTAGGCGTTCATACATCGATGGTGAGGCGCATAGCGTTACACTGCCCACATCAGCTACTAATAATCTTCCCCAAGTAATTCGCGACATTGACTACGCTATCCAAAGCAATATCATTCCTGGGGCTGTACCGTTGGCTCAGTAATCGCTCGTTTATTTCTCTGCTGATTTGAGTGCGATCACATATTTTGTAGGGGAAGTTACGCATTCGCGAATACACCCTACCATAATTATTACCACTGCCCAGAATTATCCTCTTGTTGGAGACCTATTAACTGTCGCCGTTTCCAAGCATAATGCAAAATATTAATTCCTAATTCCTGAGCTGTGCGAATAGTTAATCGCGGTAAATTTAATTCTCTATCCAATCCCCAAGCAGTTGCTAAATCTCCAATTGCTAAAATGATTCCTCCACCAATTAATAGTTTAATTTGTTGTTGATTAACCATTGGCAAGGCAGCAAATAAGAAAGGTTTTGTCCTTAAAGGATGACTCCGCTGCAACTCTTCTAAAGGTCTTATCGGATGTTCTAACTGTTGTGCTAATGCTTGAGTACTTTCAATTAAAGGTGTAGCATCTCCAGGAGCATCAACTAAAAGCACACCACCTAAATTCAAGTAATTTTTCAGCGATTCAAATTCCAGACTATTTAAAGATAAAGCTTGTTTACCTGTTAAATAAAGTAGGTCATAGTCTTGAATATTTTCTCCTAAAGAAACCTGACCTGGTTCATCAGCTCCTCGCAAAGTAGGGTATAAAGGTTCTACTGCTTGGAGCAAGTAGGAAAGGTTGAAAAAATTACGCGCACATTCCGGATCGCTATGGGTCGCCTGTGCCATTTGCACAAGTGCTTGAGGACGCATTTGTGCCTGACGCCGATAACGCAAATCAATATTGTTATAACCAGGAAAAAAAGCATCCGCAGGCTGAGTAATATCTGTTTGTCCTGGTTGCAGAAGTATTCGGGATATTTCTATTTCTGAACTTTCTGGTGTGGAGTTTCTTTGGTCAATTCGATAGGTTTCTTGAACAACATCTCTTTGCTGCCCCCGTCGCAGTTCATCAGGATCTACATAGCTAACTACTAAATAGACCATGATTGGCTCTGTGTGTGCTACTTCTACATCTATGGGAAAGTCATAAGAATTCGGCACAACAATTAAATTACCAGCTAAATCAATTGCAATACCGGGCTGAATTTGTACCCAACGCCCATCTCGATATCTAGCTTCTACTTGGCTGGGGGCTGGAACGTCTCGAACACCTAAACCGCAGACAATTCCTGGTTGGTTCAAAGATTGATATTGAGCATTTTGCCGTAATCGATGATAATCATGAGCTGTCCGCCAGCGTTCAGCATTAATTAATAGCCCGTCTGAAGCTTGTAGGCGTTCAAAAGATTTGATAGGTGGTGGGGGAAAAGGATGCGACATAATATTAATTAAAAATTCAAAATTAAAAATTCAAAATTAAGAAAATACATCATCCTTTTTTCAGTTATGATGATTTTCAATAGATAATTCGTAGGTGCAGAATGCAGGTTTTTCTTGTTCTACAATTCTTCTAATAAGTTGTTCGTTTATATTGGGATTGGCGCTATTTGAACGTAACCGCACTATAAAGTGATAAGGTTGTCCACCAGCTAAAACTGCGTTACCTAGTTGTGCCTCGCCTAATATAAAACTCGGCCCAAAAGGTTCTGTGATACTGATATGTTTATCAGCTTCATTAGGTAAATCATCGTCTAGAGGCAAACCAGTATAAAGATGTAAGTACAAACGCAATCCTTTACGAGTTCCCCGCCAGCGATAAAGTTCTACAGCGCGACGAATTAAACGCCGCTGTTGCTGAAGATCCCATGTTGAATCTACTTGCCAAGCAACCCAGTGAGCGACAAAAGGAAGTAGCGCCTGTGGTGCTGTCAAGGGGTCGAGGTTTGCCCACATGACATTGAAACTATCAATGACTGGTTGAAAACCTTGCTCAAATATCTTCATGAAGCGACCAATAAAGTCGACTTCTCGATAGAGAATTGGCAAGAATTCCATGTACGCAGTGTAGGGACGGATGTATAAATGAAAATACTCGCTAGTGTAGATTTGTTCTCGGTCAGTGCCTGAGTCTATGTGTATGGTAACTAGGCTGCGAAAGTTGAGAGTTAATTTGTCTTTTTTTCCAGGAGCGATCGCTTGTTGATCTTCAAAAAAAGTTGAGGGAACTCGGAAATACAAGACAGCATCCATCTGTCCTCTAGGAGGAATTTCACTGCCTTCTGTACCAATCTGACACCACTCAGTCGGAAAATTACCCTCAACGCTTAAGCTTATCCGCAAAGGTCGCTGTTCCAAGTTTTGCACTTGCACAATCATCTCGCTGGGATGACCAGGATGCAAAAGTAAACTACGTCCAGCCTCATTCATGCTTTCTGCTCCAGCAAATTCCAAACCTGCTACAGGTAAAGCTTCCGGAATTTGCATTGGAGTTAATTGAACACTGATAGCTGGAGTATAGCGACTTTGAACCATAGCATTGGGGAGTGGGGGGCAGGGGAGGCAGGGGAGGCAGGGGAAGCAGGGGAAGCAGGGGAAGCAGGGGAGGCAGGGAGGACAAGGAAAATAACTCTTGACCCTTCGACAAGCTCAGGGCATCGCTTTTGACTCTTGACCCTTGACTCTTGACTAATTACGAATTATTTGAATGTTGTGGCTGGAACGCAGATTATTATCAGCCCAAGAACACACTAATCCTTCAGTTCCTGGGTCAATCAACTGTTCTGGTGATGATTGACGTCTCCAATTCTCTCCTTGCTTACGTATGGGAAACAGTAAGACTGGGCCTAAATAACGCACGCCTGGAGTTTGTTGCAGTAATGCCACAATATCTGATGTATAAACTGGTCGCCCAAATGGCCAACCTTTACCATCCATACCTCCAGTTAAGGGATTTAAATATTTATACAGAGATATTCTTAAGTTTCTAAGGATTTCTTGTTGCGCTAGCGGATTTTCATAGGCTGGTTCTAGAGCTATTTCTGTCTGTACAGAAACCCCTACATAATTCGGTTCTTCTAAGTGTACTTGTACTCCCAACAACCGCCTTTCATCTAAATAGCTCAAAACTTGCTCTTGGAGTGCTGCACTTAAGGCAAATTGTTCTGGTGCTATACCTTCACCTTGGGCAATTCCATCTGTATTTGCTTGTGGAACTAACAGTAAACCTACTATACCTGCTTGAGACAGAGAATTTGCCGGTAAACAGCGCACACGAGCGATCGCACCTGCGCCAGCTTGCTGTGCTAAAACTTCAAAATCTTCGGCAGTGACTGCCCTGTCACGGGTACGGAGGATGCGAGGAGCCTTAATCACAGCTTGCTCCAATGACTCAGCATCCGCACCATTGATTGCTGGTCTCAGATTTATCACCCTAGCAACATATGGATATGCAGACTTCAAAAACTGGATTGCCCCAGTTTGAACATTACCTTTTCTACCACCACCTATGCGATAAGCAACCATTTTAATCTCTGAACCACGAGGAGGAATTGCGCCGTACTGGTGTTCAGATTGATTATTTTCCAGACTACTAACTTGTACAGATGTGTCGTCGAGTAGTGGTTGCTGGATTCGCGATCGCACTTGGGTTTGCTGTTTAAGTTGGCTAGGTTCTCGAATCAGCGGCCCAAATTGGATTTTACCAGTGAGGGAATCGATAGTGTAGTGAAGGTCTTGAGACCTAGAATCAGCAAAATCTCTCACCTCAGTCCATCTCTGAGGCAAACCACCAGCAGGTGTAACTAGGATATATTCATTTTCTCTGCGTTCCAAAATCGGTTTACTTAGTAATTCAAAACTCTGTCCGGGTTTACCGTTACTAATTCCTACACGCTCATCTCGAATCAACTTACTGTGACTAGCCCTAACTGTACCGCCAATTGACCGCACTGCTAAACCAACAATCCTTGGTGGATTATTGTAACCGGATTGATTTGTTTCTGGGATAGTAAAGGTACAGCGTAGCCAGCGACCCCGGTAAGCAATAAAGTTGGTCACAGGCCAATTTTGCGGTAAATGCAGACGGACAGCTGCGCCTATAGACAGGTTTTCACTCTGTTGGGCGATTTCGTAAAAACTGAACCCGCGAGTTTTATCATCTGACTCTTGCAATAAAACTGATTGCCAATTTTCCCCATCCCAGGCCTCCCACTTCCGAGGTGGTTGATTGGGGTTAATACCAGTAGGCGTAGCTGCGGCTCCTCGAAAATTAATATCTAGAACATTACCATCTAGAGGATCATCAGAATTGATCGCTAAATAAAAGCAGTTACCAGGCTGGGGTTCCTCTTCAAATATCGGTTGTTCACTACCTGTCCAGTAACCGTCTGATTGACGAGTCCATAAACTTGTAAATCTTTCTCGCAGAGATTGGGGAATGTCTTCGCTGGTTTGGGCAGTTAAGAAGTGTTGTATGCGGGGTTTGCCGATAATTAGAGGAGAATCTGTGCTAAAGGTAATAGCTTCTGTTGTCTCAGTTCGAATAGTTGAGGTTTCTAATCCTGCCGGAATAGTGTAGGCTTCAGGCAGTGCAGCGCTTAAATAAAAAGTTAATTCCGTGTGGGCTGGGGCGGGAGGCTGGAGACGAATACCCAGTAATTCTAGGAAAGCTACATAATTTTTCCGAGGTACTTGGTTAAATCTGAGCAACATCTGGTCAGTTAACCAAGCGAATAACTCAATTAGCGTAATCCCTGGGTCGCTGAGGTTATGGTCTGTCCATTCTGGACAGTAGCGAGGAATACGCAGAATACACTCTTCTACTAAATCATCGAAGGTGCGATCGTCTAACTTAGAAGAAGGTAATTTTGGTAGAAAGTCAAAGTTCACGACTCCTCCCCAGCTGAAACTAAATAAAAAGGATAAACAAAGTTATTAATAATATTAGGATTCTCTTTGAGTCGATAATTAATGATGATGTCTATTCTGCCACGCACAGGGTCAGGATCAGTTAGAACTTGATCGAGAATAATGCGCGGTTCCCAAACTTCTAAAGCTTGCGATACATAAAGACGGATTCGCAGTAAGGTATCGCTATTCATAGGTGCAAACGCTAGTTCTGACAAGCGCGAACCAAACTTAGGTCGATAAACCCGCTCACCTACTCCTGTGCGGAGGATAATCCAAATAGATTCTTTAACTTTTTGATCTTCACGGCTAAGTTGTATCCCACCTTGCACACTCAAATGCAGTGGATAAGCCCAACCTGCCCCTAAATAATCTTTTTGCCGACTATAAACCATATCTAATACTTAGACAGCTGTTACTTTTTAACAGTTATCAGTTATCAGTTATTAATAAATCTGACAATTGTTCACTGTTCACTGATTTAAAGATATCGGCACAGAAGGTTTAAGCCTATTCGCCAAAGGTCGAGGTTGAAGATGCGTAGGGTAGAGGAGTAGGGGGAGGGTCAAGTGGGAGGGTGACATACTCCCACACTGATGCTTGCATCAGTGTGGGCTTCTCAGGGACTCCGACGCTCGTTCCTCGTTACTGCTTCGCTATTACCGCCCAAAAATTCATCTTATCGCCTCTCGTTCTGGGTAGGCGAGAGGCATCTTTAAGTTTAGCTAAACAGGGGGGGGAACAGGAAGAGGTACCATGACATTCAAAGGACTTTCGATTGCAACCGTAGTCGCGGCTGCCAAGTTTATAGTCGGAGCCTCTGCTGCTATAATAGTTGCGGCTGTCAAGTTTATAGTTGGAGCCTCTGCTGCTACGATGGTCGAGGCTGTCATGTTTATAGCTCCAAACGATGTTGAAATCTCTATGGCTCCAGCCAATGTTGAAATCTCTATACCTGCCTTAGCTTCTAATATCAGCTTACCTAATGAACTAACTTCAAGAGTCGGCAATGGAGAGGGCGTGTCCTTCATTGTAATTTTATGACCGCCTTTAGTTTTAATCGCTATTGAGTCATGCAGTAGGTCACTGTCATTATTGATATATATTCGATTACGCGATTTAGTTCGTAGCTGAATACTACCATCTTCACCGTCATCATTCATATATATTCGATGACCGTCTTTAGTTATTAGCCTAATTCCTGGCTTTTTACTTTTGCCTTTCCCTGCGCTAAACTCGCCTTCCTCTTCGGTAAACTCGTCTTCCTCTCCGCTAAACTCGCCTTCCCCGTCGATAAACTGTAGAATATGACCTACACGAGTTTTAAAAGTGCGTAATCTTACACCGTACTCTGCAACTGAGTCGTCCACATTTTCAGGTGGTGCATCCTTACCGTTCCATAACCCGCCAATGACGAAGGGACGGTGAATATCGCCATGCTCAAAACCTACTAAAACTTCATCCTGTATCTCTGGTAAACAGTCGAAACCTCTATTTTTACCTGCTCCTATAGCTACAACTCTCGCCCAGTAACTGTTATGTTCTTCTGTAAGCGTTGGAAACTTGACCTTCACTCTGCTCAATTCCTCTGGGTCTTTGTTATCAGTTACAATTCCGATTAATAAAGTCTGAGATGGGCGTAGGCGTTTTTCTGTAGACAAAGTTGTGAATAAGTTACCAGAACGTAGTCCCCGCACGCTGAAGTCAGTTTTATAAACCCGTCCCTCCATGAAATGGCGTGTGTCTGTAACATAATACTTCCCACTATAGCGATCGCCCATATTCTCAAGATTAATAACCTGTCCTGGTCGAATGTCAGGATTTCCTTCTGCTTGGGCATCTGCATAAACAAATTCTCCTCCCAGTTCATCGCACAGAGCTTGAGCCATAATCTCTGCTTCTTTAGCACTGGCAACAGGTTTATCTACAGCAATCATTTCGGGGGACTTAAGATTGGAAAATGCACTATTGGTACTACTTCCTAGCTTATTACCTGTTTCAGTTAGTTGCTTTTCTGTAGTGGCTGTTTCAATAATCGGTTCTTTGTCACCATAGTTCCAGGCACGTACTGTCACAGAATTCACCTGTTCAGCACTGGTGACGCGAACCCTAAATTGCTTAATCTGATCTCCCCATTTTAATGCTAAATCTCCTTCAGCTTTGGGCTTGCAAAAATTCATTTTGCCATCGCTCATAAAGAGTTCAAAACCAATGCGGGCAGCTCTTTCCCGCAAAAGCTCCATATTAGTTTGGTTTTCTTGGAAGACATACTCATGGGCTTCGCCACTTGCCTCTATATTGCCAGGTGTTATCCCTACTTCTTTAACTATTTTATCGACTATATCGCTATCAGTTTGATTCTCAAAAGCACGATTATAACGACCTCTATGAAGACGATGGGAGAAGTCATAGCCACGAACAATAATATCAGCTCTATTGTTGTTATCGAAGTTAACTTCCATCCCCGTAATTTCGCCTTCAATCAGTATGTTTTCTATTTCCTCTTTAAAATCAGGATCTTGAGTAGTACTCGAACAAAAACCCAATTTCACTTTTTTTCCAATCTCAAACAACGGATCATGTTGCCACGGATTGATTTCTGGTTCGTTATGTGTAGGAGCATATCTGTTATATATTACTAGCGTAAACATTGCTGGCAAATGAAGGCTTTCTTCTATTGTCACTTGCAACACATCTAGTGCTAATTGTTCAGTAACTTTTTCTCCGTCTATCTCGAGTCGAAGTAGGCTTAAGTAAAGGCTTTCTGTAGACATAACTATTATTTTGTAAATATGAGGTTTTCAGAGCAGTCTTTAAGGACAAAGTATTGATAAATCAATATTAATTTCTTTAGTTAATTAAAAAAATTCTCCCAGTTTATCATCTATCTTATTTATGCCATTAGAAACTGATTCTATTCCTCCGGCAAGGTTTACTTTATCTACTTCTTGTAAGGATATATCTACCAGCGCCCTTACTGGTGTACCATCACTAAGAAACATATTTAAAGTGTAAGTTAGACTTGTAATTACACAATAGAAATACTCTTTTTTCCATGTGAATATATAAACAGGTGGACGACTGTCAGGTGATTGCTCAATAGCTTCTACACCTTTTTTAATATTGTCTATATACTTTTCCATCACTGACTCTTTGGTTTCATAAGTATCATAGACCAACTGTTGCAGTGTGAATTGGTAAGGCTCAACTCCAGAAAAATTTACTTTAGGAAGTAGAGTAGTTCCTCTATTGCCTATCTGACATTGCCAGTTCACAGTTCGAGTAAAACTAATGTCTGTGGGATTAAACATTAATTCAATATCTGGCGCTTCACCGTTATAAGCTACAAGCTTAGCTTTTTCAAGACTCGATTGAAGCTTTTCAACTTCAATAATATCTGGCTTAGTAATATTTGAAAATGTATCTAGTATTCCCATTTAAGTATTTCTCCTAAAATTAATTATTGAATGAGAATTTACCAAGGTAATCGACCTGAGTAACGGCCATCACGCTCTCGCTCAATTTCTATCCGTTGCCGTAATCTGTGATAAATTTCTCGAGCGAGAGCTTCAAAATCACCTTTATCATGTTTATCAGCTCCTCCACAAGACGAATCAGCCGTATCATTTTTATTACCTCTAGAAGACGAGTAAGTGTTCTCTATCGTTTGAGTTACTGGTTTTATTTCTGTTCTAGATATATCGGCTGGAGTCGCCTTTCGACGAGCAGCGAAACTTTTTGCTGAAGGAAGGTGTTTAGCAAAAACTTGTGGCGATTCTGATGAGTTTTGCTTGTTAGATTCTACACTATTAAAATTGAAGCTACTGTATTCATCATTATTTCCATTTAGTAATTCTTCCACACTTGACCATTGAGAAGGTATATTTTCCGATTGAGAAGGTGTTTGATTGATGAGATTTTTCTTTCGGAAAATCAGGGGAGGCGATGAGTATTGAGGTGAAGGTTCACCCACGTTAGTTGTTTTGTTTTGAAGAGTATTAAGCTGTGGAGAATGGAGGATGGAAAGCTTTTGTTTTTCAATGTTCAACCCTAAGAAAGAAGAAATTAAAGAATTAGATATTTGAGGTAAGTGAGTCTTAGCGCTTTTTAGCTGTAATGAAGTGTTTGAAGTGTTTGTAAAAGAATCGACTTTAGTCGAAGTGTCTTGAGCAGTTTTTTCTTCTGGTTCCTTAAAATTGAATGTCTGTAAACTATCTTGCTCAACTTCAGGTAGTGTGCTTATCTCATTTTGTGGGGAGTTTGGATTATCTAAGCTATCAACAAAAATTTTCCTGAAAATACTCGCAGTTTCACTAATCTCAGGCGGTTTTACGGTGACTTTTGGTGCGATTGTTGTTTCACCAATCTCAGGTGATGCGCTGCTAACTTTTGGTGCAATTGCAGTTTCATCAGTCTCAGGTGATGAGGTGCTAGCTTTGGATGCAACAGTTTCACCAATCTCAGATGATGTGGTAGTAATTGTTGGTGCAATTGTAGTTTCACCAGTCTCAGGCGATGTGGTAGTAATTGTTGGTGCTTCACCAATCTCAGGTAATGCGGTGCTAACTTTTGGTGCAATTGCAATTTCATCAGTCTCAGGTGATGAAGTAGTAATAGTTGGTGCTTCACCAATCTCAGGTGATGAAATGCTAACTTTTGGTGCGAGCGCAGTTTCACCAGTCTCAGGTGATGAAGTAGTAAATGTTGGTGCTTCACCAATCTCAGGTGGTGTGCTACTAGCTTTGAATGCAACAGTTTCACCAATCTCAGGTGATGAAGTAGTAATTGTTGGTGCTTCTGCAATCTCAGGTGATGAAGTAGTAATTGTTGGTGCGATCGCAGTTTCACCAATTTCAGGGGATGTGGCGCTAACTGGTGCGAGCGCAGTTTCACCAGTCTCAGGCGATGTGGTAGTAATTGTTGGTGCTTCACCAATCTCAGGTAATGCGGTGCTAACTTTTGGTGCAATTGCAATTTCATCAGTCTCAGGTGATGAAGTAGTAATTGTTGGTGCTTCACCAATCTCAGGTGATGAAATGCTAACTTTTGGTGCGATCGCAGTTTCACCAGTCTCAGGCGATGTGGTGCTAACTTTTGGTGCTTCACCAATTTTAGATGATGTGGCGCTAATTTTTGGTGCAATTGCAGTTTCACCAATCTCAGATGATGTGGCGCTAACTTTTGGTGCTTCTGCAATCTCAGGCGATGTAGCAGTAATTATTGGTGCTTCACCAATCTCAGACAATGTGGCGCTAACTTTTGGTGCGAGCGCTGTTTCACCAATCTTAGACGATGTGGCGCTAACTTTTGGTGCTTCACCAATCTCAGGCGATGCGGAGCTAACTGGTGCGCTCGCAGTTTCGCCAATCTCAGGTGATGCGTTGCTAACTTTTGGTGCGAGCGCAGTTTCACCAATCTCAGGCGATGCAGCGCTAACTGGTGCTAGCGCAGTTTCACCAATCTCAGGCGATGTGCTGTTAACTTTTGGTGCGCTCGCTGTTTCACCAATCTCAGGGGATATAGCAGGAATTATTGGTGCTTCACCAATCTCAGACGATGTGACGCTAACTGGTGCGCTCGCTGTTTCACCAATCTCAGATGATGTGGTGCTAACTTTTGGTGCGATTGCAGTTTCACGAATCTCAGGCGATGTGGTGCTAACTTTTGGTGCGATCGCTGTTTTACCAATCTCAGACGATGTGCTGTTAACTTTTGGTGCTTCTGCAATCTCAGGTGATGAAGTGCTAACTTTTGGTGCGATCGCTATTTCACCAGTCTCAGGCGATGTGACGCTAACTGGTGCGATTGCTGTTTTACCAATCTCAGACGATGTGCTGTTAACTTTTGGTGCTTCTGCAATTTCAGGTGATGAAGTGCTAACTTTTGGTGCGATCGCTGTTTCACTAATCTCAGGCGATGCAGCGCTAACTGGTGCGCTCGCAGTTTCAGGTGATGAAATGCTAACTGGTGCGATTGCAGTTTCACCAATCTCAGGCAATGTGGCGCTAACTTTTGGTGCGCTCGCAGTTTCACCAGTCTCAGGCGATGTGACGCTAACTGGTGCGATTGCAGTTTCACCAATCTCAGATAATGTGGCGCTAATTTTTGGTGCGAGCGCAGTTTCACCAGTCTCAGGCGATGTGGCGCTAACTTTTGGTGCAATTGCAGTTTCACCAGTCTCAGACGATGTGGTGCTAACTTTTGGTACGCTCGCAGTTTCACCAATTTCAGAGGATATAGCAGTAATTATTGGTGCTTCACCAATCTCAGGCGATGCGGCGCTAACTGGTGCAATTGCAGTTTCACCAGTCTCAGACGATGTGGTGCTAACTTTTGGTACGCTCGCAGTTTCACCAATTTCAGAGGATATAGCAGTAATTATTGGTGCTTCACCAATCTCAGGCGATGCGGCGCTAACTGGCGCAATTGCAGTTTCACCAATCTCAGGCAATGTGGCGCTAACTTTTGGTGCTTCACCAATCTCAGATAATGTGGCGCTAACTTTTGGTGCTTCACCCATCTCAGATGATGTGGCGCTAATTTTTGGTGCAATTGCAGTTTCACCAGTCTCAGGCGATGTGGCGCTAACTTTTGGTGCTTCACCAATCTCAGGCGATGTGGTGCTAACTTTTGGTGCAATTGCAGTTTCACCAGTCTCAGACGATGTGGTGCTAACTTTTGGTACGCTCGCAGTTTCACCAATTTCAGAGGATATAGCAGTAATTATTGGTGCTTCACCAATCTCAGGCGATGCGGCGCTAACTGGTGCAATTGCAGTTTCACCAATCTCAGGCAATGTGGCGCTAACTTTTGGTGCTTCACCAATCTCAGATAATGTGGCGCTAACTTTTGGTGCTTCACCCATCTCAGATGATGTGGCGCTAATTTTTGGTGCAATTGCAGTTTCACCAGTCTCAGACGATGTGGTGCTAACTTTTGGTGCGATCGCAGTTTCACCAATCTCAGGCGATGTAGCAGTAATTATTGGTGCTTCACCAATCTCAGGCGATGCGGAGCTAACTGGTGCGCTCGCAGTTTCGCCAATCTCAGACGATGTGACGCTAACTTTTGGTGCGATTGCAGTTTCACCAATCTCAGGCGATGTAGCAGTAATTATTGGTGCTTCACCAATTTCAGGCGATGCGGAGCTAACTGGTGCGCTCGCAGTTTCGCCAATCTCAGGCGATGTGGTGCTAACTTTTGGTGCGATCGCTGTTTTACCAATCTCAGGTGATGCGTTGCTAACTTTTGGTGCTTCTGCAATCTCAAGTGATGAAGTGCTAACTTTTGGTGCGATCGCTGTTTCACCAATTTCAGTGGATATAGCAGGAATTATTGGTGCTTCACCAATCTCAGACGATGTGACGCTAACTTTTGGTGCGATCGCTGTTTCACCAATCTCAGACGATGTGACGCTAACTTTTGGTGCGATCGCTGTTTCACCAATCTCAGGCGATGTGGTGCTAACTTTTGGTGCGATCGCTGTTTCACCAATCTCAGGCGATGCGGCGCTAACTGGTGTGATCGCAGTTTCACCAGTTTCAGGTAATGTGCTGTTAACTTTTGGTGCTTCTGCAATCTCAGGTGATGAAGTGCTAACTGGTGCGCTCGCAGTTTCACCAATCTCAGACGATGTGCTGTTAACTTTTGGTGCTTCTGCAATATCAGGTGATGAAGTGCTAACTTTTGGTGCGATCGCTGTTTCACCAATCTCAGGCAATGCGGTGCTAACTTTTGGTGCGATCGCTTCTGACTCTGGACTAGGTAAACTAGATGGTAACTCAGAATTTAATTGCAGATTATCGTTAGCAATATTCCTGAATAAAGTCGATTTATCTTCAACACTTGGCGAAGTGGATGTCGTTATACTACTAACAAAATTATTATCACTTGTAGTGTTGTCTGAAAGAGTATCCCGTTGTAATTTGGGGATATCCGAATTAATCTCAACAGGTAGAGGCTCATCTGATGCTAATAAGCTATCTTCATTAAGATTAATAGGAATGTTGCTTTCATCAACAAATTGAGCAACATTATTAGCAGCTGATGATTTGACTGTTTTTTTAGTTTTAGATTTCGGTTTTGACTTTTTTCCTGGCGGCTGTTGAGATTTATTTGTTTTTGTTGATTTAGATTTACTTTTAGTCTTTAGTTTTTCTGAAGTATCATTACTCGTATTTTTATCAATGCGAGTTGGCATTATCCTTGGAATACCGTCTTTGACTAATTCATTACTATTTTCTCCTGGAGTTCTTGAATCAAAAGAATCAAACTCAACTAATGAAGACTCACTATTTATATCTTGAGTATCCCAACCTATTAATGGTTGTATCGACGGTTCATGCTCACGAGACAATAAAAATTTAGATGATGTGACTAATGGTGGTTTATTTTGTATTGGACTAATAACATGACTTTGTGAATGCAGAGAATGAGAATCTTTTCTCAACAACATTCTGTGAGGATAAAATAAAGATGATATTACACCAAGGGGATGAACATTATTTCCTAGAGAAGATTGAATAATTTGCATAGTTATATTTGAAAAATAGCCAATTAACTAGAAGGGAAATATCCTGTTTCATCTCGTTCTACAGAATTGCCTCCTCCTGTCTCTCTAGCAACTTGTAAACCTTCATAAGCCAAAGTTAATTCTTCAATAGCAACTGCATTTCCATCTGCTTGTAATGCAGGTGTTTTCCACGCTATAGGAATAGCACCAATTAAAGTCCAACTCATCATCGTTTCACCAGCTTGATTGAAAATCAAAATATTGACATTGCGTCGAGATGTTTTCTCTTCTTCATTAAAAACTGTATTCATCCAGTTCCAAAAACCTGGATGATCGGTAAACCCACGTTTAAGAGTTATGTCTTCAAATTCTGTATGACCTAAATAAATTCTTTGCTGGTCGTTGACACCACCTTCGTGAAAAACATTTTTCTGAATTTGAACACTTAATCCTGAACATTCAGTGAAAGATGCAGCAATAGAACTGTCTATTTCTATGTAAAAACGATTAGTAGTGACATAATTTAATTCGTGATCAACGTCGCCTTTAGCAAGGCTGTTAGGAATACCTATTGCATCTCCTGCTCTTCCGATGAAATTTCCAACCATTACAACCACCTTTGGGAACTATAATTACTTGTCCTTTCCTGCTGCGATCGCAAGTCTTCTAGCAAAAGTTTATACACACGCTCTGTGAGTTGGTTTAAAAGTAGTGAGTCGTTGAGGCATTTACTAGCAGCTTTAGCAACTTTGCTAGCATCAGATGACGCTGAAACATCTGCGTAGCCAGCAGTACCACCAACATCTCCATTGAACGTGAAAAAAGTTTGTTGCTGTTTTGAGTTCATACATGAAAAAATTTCTCCTAAAATTAAGGTTAGAGGTACTGCAACAGAATCAAAAGTAGCCAAAAGTCGAACTTCGTCCTTGTCTTGATTTAGACTTTTGATGAATTGTGTTAAAAGTGCGATCGCGATATGCTACTAGCATATTTTGCATATTTGCACCAGCAAGGTATTCACCCATCAACTGCTTGAGCATCAGGAGAACAAAATGAGAGAACGTATAGGCCAAGCCAAAAAAGCAAGTACTGGTTCCTCTTCAATACCATCTCTTAAACAATCAACACGCGGTTTTGGTTTAAACTCCTCTTCTGATTCACCTCAAACAACTACTGAGGTACAAGCACAAAATAAACCTCCAACTCACGACATTAGTCGAATACCCGTGCTTCGTCCCCAAGCAAAACTCTCAATTAGCCAACCTGGGGATAAATTTGAAGAGGAAGCTGATAGCGTAGCACGGCAGGTAATGCAAAGAATAGCGCAGCCTGTAAATCCCCAGTCTATCCAGCGAGAAGCATTGCCAGAGTCAGAAGATGAGTTGCAAATGAAAACTCTGAATAATAGCAGACTGCAACGACAGTCAGCACCAAAGGATGAGGAAGAATTACAAATGAAGCCGATGGTGCAGCGTCGGGCCAAGGCTCTTATGGCAGATGCGCCAGACCTGGAAGCGTCGATTAACCAAGCAAGGGGTGGTGGACAGCCGATGGCAGACAACATCCGCGAACCGATGGAACAGGCATTGGGCGCAGATTTCAGTGGGGTGAAGGTTCACACGGATGGTCAATCTGACCAGTTGAATCAGTCAATTCAGGCGCGGGCTTTCACGACCGGACAAAATGTGTTCTTTAGGCAGGGGGCGTATCAGCCGGGGAGTCGGGAGGGGCAGGAGTTGATCGCCCATGAGTTGACCCATGTGGTGCAGCAAAATGGGGGGCAAACGGCGCAACTATTAGGAGGAAAAGTACAGCGACAAATAATACAACGTAGACCAGACGAAGAGACGGGGGGAGGAGAAGTCGGCATCCCATCAGTAGCGCAGGAAATAATAAACAAATTCAATACTGGGGGTTTATTAATTAGAACCATGCAAAAGCAGCACGCAGAAAAAGAATTTGATCATTTGGAGGCTACAGTTGAAGAAGCGCTAGAGATGGCTAAACGAGGGAATCACAGTGGTCTTAGGAAGTGGTCGCTCACGCATAAAGATTTACTACCAAATTACTTCAAGATGGGACCAGAAGTAACGACAATGGCTAGATACATGGCAGTTCTTGTCGACCCATCGCAGGTAGGAGATTCATATATTGGGTTCCATGAGAAAGATGCTTTTAGTGGGAACCTACAGCCAGATACAAAGCTGGTTGAGCAAGATAAAGCAATTTCTGAAATAGAAGACCTTTTGAAAAAACTCAAACAAAACCAGGAGAAAAGTGCCAATGCTTTGGAGAACAATGAAGTACAGACTCTAGGGTTCTCTGCCAATTCAGTAGCAGGACTCATGTACAAAGCCGGCGGTGGCATGAGCGGACCGAAACAATGGAGCGCAGCGAAATCCGACTTTCAAAGATTGGTTAATACTATGGGCAAAAAGCTCAACCAACAGACATTCCAAGTGTTCACATACGAAATAGAAGGAAAACAAACAAAGCTTGTATATCTAGATACTCTATCGGCAAAGATGGATTAATAATTGTTTGCCATTTTACGATTATGTTAATGGAATACAGCTATAGACCATGTTCAGTGCGATCGCCTAATCTTGTATGGTGCGTTAACGAAGTAACGCACCGAACCAATCATTCGATGTCCTGTGGCGTAAACCACCAAATCTCTTGTCAAATATCCACATACAAACATCTAACGCACCCTACTAGCGTTACTGGGCTACAGCACATATTGATTCGCGGTGATCAATCTCTCCATTCTCACCAAAAATGCGATCGCTCAGACGCTACAATGGAAACAATTTTTTGTTCAGGAGGTGCTGTTGTTGACAGATTCTTTGAACAAAGCAGCGATTGTAGAACTTTACGAAGCGATCGCCACTCTTGTAAGGGGCAAAAACGTGCGTGTAATGCGCCATTTCTCGGCTCACTTGGTATTCTTGTCAGAGAGTTAGCCACTCTTAAAAATTAATGCGACGATAGATTTCAGTCAGGGGAATTTCTATGTTTAAGCTGTGCAGAACGATCACCCGGTCAAGGTTAGAGTGAACTTGCCACAGCCAGCGATCATTACTGTTACTATCCTGGTTGTAATACTGCTCAATGTAGGGTTCAGTTTGGCTCACAAGCAGATATTCACAAAAGCTGGCAATAGAGCGATATTTTCTGAACTTTTCGCCTCTATCGTAGGCTTCGGTAGAGGGCGATAGAACTTCGACAATCAGTAAAGGATTGAGAATTTCATCATTGCGATTGCCATTGAATTCTGGTTTGCCATTAACAACCATCAAATCGGTATAAGTACCACACTGATATTCAGGAATCCAAACTCGCAAGTCGCTGTTATACAAACGAAAATCGGTGTCTCTCAGCAAAAACCCTATAGTTATTAATAAGTTGCTAGCGATGTCTCACGACAAGCCGCTTCGCGTCTACGCACTGTGGGCTTCCGAACCTCCCGACATAGTAATAATCTCTCCGTTGCGGTATTCATGGCGTTCTGGGTTGGTTTCTTCCATAGCCCGATACTCGTCTAATGTGAGGCGAGTTGTTATTACATCTGGGGGACTGCTTTGAGCAAAGACCACAATCAGACCTCTTGAATAATGAGCTCTAAAACTATTATCAGCAACGGGAGGAAGAATTAGCAATTTAATGAGATCGCAATATGACTTGTATGATGGCGTAACCTCACCTTTATCTCTAGGCGAAGCGCGATCGCTCAATCGGTACGCTTGTTTTAGAACAATCTGAAGCGATCGCTGATCTTAACCCAGATGAGATCAGACAAAAATAGAGGCAAATTTTTATCCCCTCTCCTAAGGATGGTGGTATTTTTGAAGTAATTTCATTTTGAAAAAAGAATGTGACAGGTAAACCATTGTAGAGACGCTTCAAACAGCGCACCTATACTCAAATTGAAGGGTAGTTGATCAAATCACCAACTACCCACTTAAGTGTTACATTTGTTAAATTAGCTACTAATGCTACATTATATATGTCGTAAAATTAACTAAATTATCCTGACCAAATCGCAATACATCTCCATTCAGCAAGCGATACTGTACACCAGGAGTTAAAAGATTCCCGTTTAAAAAAATACCATTTGTACTCATATCTACAATGATGTACGAATTTTGCGTCCAGTCCCAATCGACTCGCGCATGACGACGAGAAACTACCCCCTCATTAGGTATGCCAGCTAAGTCAATTTCTGGCGCAATTGTTGTACTTTGACTGCGGCGACCAATAAAACCTCCTTCTCCTAGCAAGCGAAATTCCCTCCCTGTAGTATGAATCAGCTTTAAAACAGGCAATCTTGGGGGTGGCGGGTTATAAACAGGCGGTATTGGTGGTTGTACAGCCCGCTCTTGATAAACTGTTGAATAATCAACGGGAGGTTGGGGAGGATGATAGCTAGGCTGGTCTGTTACTGGTCGTGGAGGTTGCTCAATAGGTTGTGGTTGTGAATTATTTTGTTGTTGACTAGGTTGTGGGGTTGGAGTAACTACATTACCCACAGGAGTGGAACACCAAGGGCAAACCTTAGCATTGTTGGGCAGGGCGCGGTTAAAATATTCGCAATTTGGATTAGGGCACCGATTTGCAGGCATAGGAATTTATATCATCAGGCATAGGTTGTAAAGCTACAAGACCTACTTTACTAAGTAAACACTGACCCTGACGAGTAGTTAGCATCTCAGCAAATGTAGAACCACCTGACGGGCGGTTATTGTCTTTAGGGTACACTACAAATGTAGGGTATCCCAAGGGGTAGCTCTGAAAAGTTGTAACATCAAAAAAATAGTCGTCATGCTGACACAAGTCATCTGACGTAGTTATTGGGCGGCGCTCACGCCGTTGAAACAGAGGCTGATTCGCTGGCTTACCGCCATCAATTATCGCTAATGGATAGCCCGCACACTGCGCCCAAGTTTTACTGAGAATCCCAAAGCTGATAATGCCAAGAGGTTGCCCATTTAGAGCTTCACTCTCTTTGCGTATCCGTACCTGGGTTTGGCTTGTTTCAATTCTCTGGACTTTGGCTTCAAATAAAGCTTTGTCTTGAGGATCGTTTTTGAGAACTATTTGTTGAAATTTCTGTATTGCTTCAGGTTCTATTGGGGCAAAAGGCCTAACAGTAAGATTTGGCAGTTTGGGATTAATTTGCTGCCAATTGGTAATTTTGCCTGTAAAAATTTTACGCAATTGGTCAATAGTAATTTTGCCTCCTAGTGCATTAGCAAGGTTTGAATCTGTTTTATCAAAAGCTACAAAAACAAATAGTCCATCATAAGCAACTTGTTTTTTATCAAGTTTACCTGTGATACTCTCTGCCAAACTGGTAATTGCAAAGTCTTTTTTACCTGCTTGTACTTCTTCTATACTTTTAATAGGGTTATTTATATCTGATGAAATAACAGTTGCATAGTTAAATGTTGCTTTTGCATCTGGTTTTGGGTTATTAAATACATCTTTTAAGCTACTGTTGTCTACTGACTGGGTTAATATGAAACTCCATGTACTATCTTTTTCTCCTGTATAAATATACTTTCCAGGAGGGACATTATCCACTTCTGAAAAAGTCCGTACAAGTCCAGACCAAATTAATAATTGGTTATCAGGTGATTTCTTCCAAGGCCAAAAATAATATAAGATTCCCCCTCCTAATAATAGCAAAGCTAGAATTCCTAACAAAATTAAGGGTGTTGGGAAACGTTTTGCTGTTTCTTTAGTAGTAGACAAGCTCCTGGAACTATTTACATCGCCTTCTTTAGGAAGCTGTAACAGTGCTTGACGAGCAACTTCAGCATTCTCAAAAGGAGTACTTAGACCAATTAAGCGATAAATAAACTGTTTTAAGTGACTATCAGTATCTGGCCATTGTTGATTATCTCTATAATCAAGTGGTTGGTTAGACGAATAATTTGTTGTCCGTCCTACCCATAAATAAAAAGCTACTAATCCTAATGACTCTAAGTCTTGTTCAGGCGTAGCAGGTGCAGGTTGAGCAATACTAGGTGGAATAAATAAATTTTCCCAGACAGCTAAATCACAAAAGAATATATAAAATTTTTGATTATTTTCTAATTGAATTAAAGTACTATCTAAATTGATATTACCATGAGCTAAGCCTTGCTGTATTTGGTTCGAGGGAAACCGCAGTTTTTGGGTGTGGAGAAACTGTAGAGTTTGTAGAGCTTGATTTAGTACCTCACGTACCTCAGCAGCCGTCATTGCTCCTTTTTCTATAAGATATTTACCTAAAGTCTGGGATGCTCCTATTTCTTTAGTAATTAAATAACAGCGTTCTCCTTTCTCATCAGCGATCGCTTCCCAAGTGTTTGCAAGACGAAAGTTTTGAATTCTACTATCTGCTAAACTCACTCCTCCAACGCGTTTAAAACTATCTTTACGCTTGAGAGTTTCGCTTTCATTAAAACTACGATTTGGTAACAAGTATTCTTTAATAATTACAGGATGCTTATCTTTAACTTGGATACCTGAGTATAAGCGCCCTAAACCTCGCATTCCTAAAAAACTACCCACCTGGTAAGTACCTTGATTTCCTTTAATCTCAGCTTCCTGGGGTAAAGTTGCAGGAAAACCGCATTCCAAACAAAATTTAGCGCCTTTGATTTGCTGGGCCGTTTGAAAAGGGCGATCACAACTTAAAGGAGCATTATATGAGCAAGGATATTCTTTATAAAAAGATTCAAATGAAGGCATATACAAAGGTTTCGAGGATTGCGTCTATCGCTTCTGAAGTTATCAAGCTTTAACTAATCCTAACTTGATAGCAGCTACAATAGCTTGAGTTCGGCTAGTAACCTTCAATTTTTCAAAAATACTTGTCAGATGAGCCTTAACAGTAGCTACTGTTACATATAAATGCTTAGAAATTTCTTCATTAGAAGCACCTTGAGTTAACCAATATAAAACTTCTTGCTCTCTTTCGGTTAAATGTAACTGATGACAGGCTCTGATAGCAGAGTCTGAATAAGCCTGAAAAAACCTGAAAAAACGGCTAGCAACTTCCGAAGGTAGATAAACTTCAGACCTAATTACAGTGTCAATAGCTTCACCTAATTGAGTTGCTAAACGATTTTTAAACACATAACCCGCAGCTCCTGCTTGCATCGCTCTAAAAATCCAATCGTCTTCTTGGTGACCAGATAATACTAAAACTTTACCACTATAAGAAGCTTCTTTAAGACGTACTAAAACTGTAATTCCATCACACCCGGACAATTGCAAGTCTAGCAAAATTAAATCTGGAGATTTCTGGGCTGTCAACTTTAAAACTTGCTCTACAGTATCTGCATCACCCACAATTTCTATAGGTAATGTAGAACTAATACTATAAAAGTTGAGGAGAGTACGTATCCCTTGGCGGAACCGTTCCTCGTCATCCACTAGCAAAACTGAAAGTTTTTTTTGTTCATGAATCATCTTTTTAATTATAAATTATTCCTTGGTCGAGGCAGAATTATAGAAAATTGCGCTCCCCGTTCTGACAAAACTTGCGCCCAGATACTTCCTTGATGATCCAAAATAATTTTTTTAGCGATAGTTAAACCCAGTCCTGTACCTCCTTTACGTCGGGAATAAAATGGGGTGAATACTTTCTGTAAATCCTCTTGAGATAGTCCTTTTCCTTGATCTGAGATTTTAATTAAAACTTCATCTTGAAAAATTTGCCAATTACAGGTAATAGTTCCTGAATTAGGACTGAAATGAACAGCATTACTGAGGATATTGTCAAAAACTTGTTTTATTTGTAATCTGTCTATCTTCAGTACTGTCGATGTATCTGGAATCGATATTTTAAGCTGTTTTTGATTAATTAAAGGTTGTAAATTTGTGATACTTTCAACTACCAAACTTCTTAAATTTTGAGATGTTACTCTTAATTTTGCACTTTGTCCACAATCAATCAGCTCATTTAAATTAGTATCTAAATCTTGTATGCTTTCGCCGATAATTGTTGCTTGCTCTTTCCAAGGACTATCCTTTAACCCTAAGTATAAATTATGTGCATACAATCCTATAAGTCCTAGAGAGTTACGCAATTGATGACCTACTCGATGCAGAATATCTTCCAGTAGTTGAATTTCAGTTTTTTGTCTTTTGTAGTCTAAGTAAATATCTACATACTTGCTCAGGAGTATGGCAGAGCGTTTTATGTATAATTGCAAACTCTCTGAGAGAGGTTCATGAGTAATAATTTGAATGTATTCAGGTTTTTGATTTCTATAGCCTATGGGGCAAATATAACAAATATATGAAAAGTCCTTAAGTCTAAATTCATGTAAAGTAAAAGCAGGTGGAAAATCTATAAGCCATGCTTCTGACCGCAAATAAGCTAAAATTTTTTGGGAAAAAGGAGTTTGATATTGACTATAATTTATAACTTCCTGATGAGCTTTGAATAAGCAATCATTATAGACAATCCGAGCGAAAAAAATTGGATCTTGACTAGTTAGCTGCTCAGACTTGAGTTGACAAAAATTTTGAATATCTGAAGAACTCAAATAGTTAGAGCCATTTTCTAGTTTTTGTATAGAAAAGCCTAGTGTCATAGCTTTACTCACTTTTTGCAACCAAATATTGCTACTCTTCTGCTGAACAGTATAAAATTATGCAGTTTCAGTAATACTTATTTTTTTGTTAAGTTATCTTGTTAAATAATTTAGACAAACAAGAATTATTAAGTTTATATTCATAGGTACTTCTCACTTTTATAAATATATAGTATAAGCGCATGAGAACGAACTTATTTATCCATCAAAGTTAGTCTGGTGGACTACTAGGACGGGATTTTCGACCGATCCCACAAGAAAGAAATGTAGTGCGTTTGATTAAGAACTGCTCCAGACAAATCTACAAACTGAAGTTGCTGCTTTTCGGATTCTTGAAAAACTAATATCTTCCAGCCCCCTCAATCATCATTCTGGGGATCAGGGGAGCAGAGGGAACAAGAGAAATAAATACAGATCAATTATTCAATTATTATTGACTCTTAACTCAGCACCTACTACAAATCTCCTGTCGCTAACAGCACTCAACACCCAGTACGGGCTAAACGCCCCGCTACCGCTAACAGTACTCTCAATGCCTAATGCCCCATCTCAAAATATCGACAAAAGTCTAATTAACTTTACAAGGCTGATACATATACTGTAGATACATCTGGATTAGTTACCAGCACAACACCTTCATGCTCATATCCGTTCTTCAAACTCTAGCCGAGATTCTAGCTGGAGGAACCTCACTTACCAGTACGGAGCAAATTGACTTTAGCCATCCTGGTAATCGAAGGGAACAGGGGGTAGGTCCAACTCTCAATTTATACATTTATGATATTCGTGAGAGTAAGCAGTATCAACAAGCCGGAAGGCAAGTTGAACGTAATATTACACGCCATCAACAACCTGGCACTGTAAATTGGGCACCTAATTGGTTTGATGTTTCACTGCTATTAACAGCTTGGGATAGGACGACTTTAGGCGAGCATCACTTTCTCAGTGAAGCATTGACTGTACTTCTACGCCATCAACCTTTGGAGGAGGAGTTTTTAGTCCCTGAATTGCGGGGTTATGGTAGTTTGCCTATGATGCTTGGAATACAGCCGCCACTTGAGCTTGGCGGCATATGGAGCGCTCTTAATGTACCTTTGCGTTTAGCCTTGTATTTAACAATAAGCGTGCCTCTTGATAGGCAACCTACCATAACACCTTTAGTTTGGGAACGAATTTTTGACCTGCAAAGTACAGCTGGTAAATATGGTGGTAACCAAGTTATGGCTAGGCGAGTAGTAATTGCAGGTTCTGTCAAGAGTGCGACAACAAATCTGTCACTACTGACGGCAAAAGTTACTCTCCAAGGAACTACAAAATTCACGGAAAGTAAGAAAGAAGGACTGTTCTTTTTTGAAAACCTTGAGAGAGGTAACTATGTTTTAAATATAAATTGTCCTGGCTATTTACCCAAGAATGTTAATGCATTGGTAGATGATAGTTATATTTTTAGAGAGATATTTTTAACTCCTGAATAATTAAGTTTTTACTGACTTGGAGAGACTTTAATGGCTAGACTTGATTATTTTGCTCCTGGTGTCTATATTGAAGAGTTTGACCGAGGGAGCCGACCGATTGAAGGTGTTAGCACAGCAATTGCCGGGTTTGTAGGCTTTACAGAAGATATTCGAGATGATGCTGAGCTATTTAAGCCAATGTTGGTGACTAATTGGACGCAATATCTCAACTATTTTGCCCGTCCTAATTCTGATGGTTTCACCGATTTCAACGCCTACTTACCCTTTGCAGTCTATGGCTACTTCATGAATGGTGGCGGTCGCTGCTGGGTGACAAGCATTGGCACTCAATTACCAGGCGCACCTAAACCCGCAACTCAAGAACCTACTACCCTGAGAATCAACGCTCGAGGCAATCGTCCAGCCCTTCGCTTTACTTTGCGCCCTGAGCAAGCAACAGGCGGATTAGTAAATATCTTAATTATCGATGGTTCTCCTCGTCCCCTACCTGAAGGTACTGAAGGAGAAACTGCTCCAAATACAGGGGAATATTTCACAATCCAGATTCGTCGAGGAGATGAGCTTCTAGAACAATACGAGAACTTGACGATGAACCGCGACCCGAATGCTCAAGTAGCAACTTATGCGCTGGCGGCATTGAGAAATTCTATGTATGTCAGTGTAGAAGACATTACTCAAAGTGGACAGCCATTAACTCGCCGTCCAGTTAATGGTCAATACGAACTAGCGCCACCAATTGTTGCCCCCCCTGCGGATAGATTCTCACAAGATATAGAAGGGGTAAGAGATGATCGCACAGGGGTACGCGGGATTTTTGAAATTGATGAAATCACAATGCTGGCTTGCCCTGATCTCATGCGGGCTTATCAAGAACAAGTGCTGAACTTGGATCAAGTCCACGGGATTATGGAACTGATGATCAGCATGTGCGAGGGTTCTGCCAGTGGCGATATTCCTAATCCACCCAACCGCATGGTTTTACTTGATCCACCACCTGATGCTGTTAAACCCCAACAAGTAGTGAATTGGTTGAATAGATTTAACCGTCGTTCGATGTTTGCAGCCCTTTACTATCCTTGGATCAAAGTTCCTAACCCGCGCGATCGCGGCAATCCCATTTTAGTACCTCCTTGTGGTCATATGATGGGTGTTTGGGGACGCACCGACGAAACCAGAGGTGTCTATAAAGCGCCTGCAAATGAAGTACCCAGAGGCGTAATTGGTTTGGGTTACGATACCAATTTCCGCGAACAGGAACTATTGAACCCCATTGGTATAAATTGCATTCGCAATTTTCCGAACCGAGGTATCCGCATTTGGGGAGCGAGAACTTTAGTTGAGCCAGATAAAACAGAGTGGCGTTATATCAGCGTGCGTCGGTTGATTAGTTACTTAGAAAAATCAATTGAACTGGGTACTCAATGGGCAGTTTTTGAACCTAATGATCAAGATTTGTGGGCGCGTGTCAGACGTACTGTCAGTAACTTTTTG
Source organism: Nostoc sp. UHCC 0302 (assembly GCF_038096175.1). Lineage (NCBI taxonomy): Bacteria > Bacillati > Cyanobacteriota > Cyanophyceae > Nostocales > Nostocaceae > Nostoc > Nostoc sp. UHCC 0302. The sequence continues at coordinate 1,098,224 of NZ_CP151099.1, read as the reverse complement.
GAGCGTATTTGGCGTGAGGGTGCTTTATTTGGAGATTCACCGGCACAGGCATTTTATGTTAAATGCGATGCGGAATTGAATCCACCAGAAAGTATAATTTTAGGTCGTTTGTACGTCGAAATAGGTGTTTGCCCCGTTAGACCAGCAGAGTTTGTGGTCTTCCGTATCAGTCAATGGAATTCACTTGATGATCAATAACTGATTAAGCTAACCCGCATATATTGCACTATTTTCCGTAAGAACGTCATTAGTCATTTGTGTTTACAAATGACTAATGATAACCCTTGATACGTAACAGCTTAGTATTTTCTGCAATTTTTCCACACTATTAATTTATTAGGAGATGAGATTCTCATGGCAAACGAATATATTGGTGCTTCAGTCTTTTACTTTAATGCAGAAGGCATTGAGGAGAAATTTGTTAAATCAGTTACAGGATTAGGGATAAAAAATAATGCCACTACAGATATTAGAGGTTCAGGCAAAAGTGGTAAGGTAATCCGTCAAAACACTCCTGGACAGGTAGAACATAATAATGTCACAATTACCTTAAATTACAATGGTGACGATAGCATCTACCAATGGTATTTAAAGTGTAGCCAAGATGGAGAAAAGCGTAACTGGGATGAAAACCGTAAAGCAGTTTCAGTTATTGGTTATGCCCAAGATAGGTCAACTGAAGTAATTCGTATAAATCTTACAAATTGCTTTCCCGTATCATATACAGCTCCAGAATTTGATTCTACAAACAATGATCTGGTAACAGAGCAGATTGAAGTAGCTATTGAGGGTTTTAAGATCGAAAGAACTACAAAGTCCCTCAAGACTTAAGGATAAAACTCAATTGTTCGGTTTTATTTAGCTGTTTATTATTAGCAAGAGGTTGCTATAAATTATAGATAGCAACCTTAACTGCTAAGTTAAATAAGAATATGTATTATGGCAACTACCGCTTTCAAATTTGGAAACAAAAAAGTTCTCATAAAATATCGTTTCTTGGTAGGACTAAACTTAGGCTAAAAATACAGCGAGGGCTACTTTTTAGAATGCCAAGGTTTTACAGGAACCCAGGATGTAATTGAAATTGGTGAAGTCACTTCTGTAAACACAGAAGTACAATGGTTGACAATAGCATCTACGATTGGTATTTCAAGTGCAGCAAAGATGGAGAAAGCCGTCAGTGGGAGGACAACCGTAAAGGAGTTTCAGTTACTGATTATGTCCAGTATAGGACAACAGAAGTAATCCGTATAAATTTTATAAATTGCTTTCCTATATCATATACAGCCCCAGAATTCGATGCTAAAAACAATGAATTGGCGACAGAGCAGATTGAGATGACTATTAAGAGTTTTAAGATTGAAAGAACTCAAAAAAACCTCAAGAGTTGAGGGTAAAACTCAATTGTTCGGTTTTATTTAGCTGTTTGTTATAGACAAGAGTTAGCCATAACTTATAGATAGCAATCTTAAATTTTAAGTTAAATTAGATTTGCATAAAAATTCAAATTCTCAATATATACTATGTTCCAAGTACCGTTTGCTTCAAAGTTAGGAGACAAAGAATTTCTCACACAATACCGTTTTTTTGTAGGACTAAACTTAGGCTGGAATGACAGCGATAGCTACTTTTTAGAATGCCAAGGTATTACAAGAACCCAGGAGGTAATTGAAATTTGTGAAGTAACTTCTCAAAAGTGGGCAGAAGCATCAAAAGGTAGACCAGTTATAACTAAACTTCCTGGCAATACTAAAAGTGGTAATATTATTCTGCGTAAAGGTTTGACCAGAGTCAAAACTTGGTGGGACTGGTTTGAAAAAATTGAAACAGGTAAGTGGAGTAAAGAACGTAAAAATATTTATTTATCTATTTACAATCAAGAAGGCAAGGAAAGAGCTAGATTTGAATTAAATGGTGGTTGGCCTACTAGTTACAAAATTAGTGATTTTAACGCTAACAGTCATGAAATAGAAATTGAGGAGATGGAGCTTGCTTTTGAGGAATTTCAACGCGTGGAGCCTACTGTTACGGGTTATTTTTGATAAGTTATTAAGGTCATAAACAATTTGTCAATAAGGAATAGTGCTTAAAATTCTGCCGGAAATCGGGTGGAAAACATAATTTTTTAGCTAGCGACACCGTACCTCTCTCTATGGGAAAACAAGCTACGCATAGCGTCTCGTAGACAAGGCTAGCTAAGCCTGTACGTCATATTTCAAAGCATCATTCATTTTTACACTCACAATTTAGTATTAAGCTGAATTTTATACTGAATTAATCGGCTGATTTGTAAAGTAAATACTATTGACAAAACTGATTTTGTCTTAATCTGTTACGAATGCGCGTGAAATAATCAGGAGAACTATGTTTGCTACAGAGTTTGAATTTACACTGCCTAAGGGGTATCTAGACTCTGAAGGCAACCTCCACCGCAAGGGTGTAATGCGGTTATCAACGGCGATAGACGAGATTGCACCCTTGCGTGACCCACGCGTTAAAGCTAATCCCGTTTATGCCACAATTATTATCTTGTCGCGAGTGATTACCCGCTTGGGTGCTTTAGCAGAAGTGACTCCAGCAATAGTGGAAAAGTTTTTTGCCCAAGATTTAAATTACCTTCAAGATTTTTACCGTCGAATCAATGGCTTGGAGGGCGAAACTCCCATACCAGAAGATACAATAAATTCCCCCGAACCACTTGTTCATAATTAAGTTGGTATGGAGCATTGGGAATAGGAGGATGAGGGGGATGAGGAAGCAGGGGCTTTCAAGGGTAGGGGAGCAAGGGAGAATAATTAATGACTCTTGACTCTTGACTCAGCACTCTTAATGCTCAATGCTCCATGCCCCATGCCCAATACTTAATCCCCAGTCCCAAAGTTACCTATGCGCCGTAAGAAAGATACTCTCTGCACAGAATTCGCCTTTACTCTTCCTAGAGGGTTGAGTGATAGTGAAAACCGAATACATCGTCATGGAGTGATGCGTTTAGCCACCGCCAAAGATGAAATTTTGACGCAACAAGAACACAGAGTTAAGGAAAATCCAGCTTACGGCGTCTTGGTGATGCTTGCACTGGTTATTACTCGCTTGGGCAGTTTCAACTCTGTTAGTCCTGAATTACTCGAAGGACTGCTCTTACATGACATTGCCTATCTTCGAGAATTTTACAATCGAATCAATCTGCAAGGCAATGTACACATTCCAACACAATGTCCCCACTGCAATAATCAATTTTCAGTGGAGCTAGAACTGGCGGGGGAGTCATAAGCTACCCCTCTGATACTTTATACGAGCAGGTAGCTTTTATTGCTTATCATTTTCATTGGTCACAAGATGATATTTTAAATTTAGAACACACTACCCGTCAGCGCTGGGTAGCCGAAATCAATAAAATTAACCAAAAATCAATATGAAAGTAAAAGTTAGCTACTCACCAACCCTAAGTGAAATCAATGAAGTTGACTTCACCTCAGAAACTACAAAAAGAGGAGAGTGGATAATAGGTCGTTCTCCTGATTCTGATTTAGTCTTAGATAGCCCTGATGTCAGTCGGCAACATGGTAAATTTTTTATTAAAAGTGGCAGTTACTACTTTAGCGACCTTGGTAGTAGAAATGGCTCAATATTTAATGGTAAACAGGCTGAAAAAGAGCGATCATATCTTTTGAACGATGGCGATATTATTCGAATCGCAGATTACGTCTTGGTAGTGGAAGCAGTTGCTCCTACGTTTGAGCAAGCAGAGACAGTATTTAGAATTATAGATCCTTCACTGTTTGCTAGACCGCGATCGCCTGAAAATATCAGCAGTCCTAATGTTGTTAATCCAACACCAGAGGTAGTAAGTCAAACACCTATTGAAGAAATTAGTCAAACTCCAAGTGAAGCAGAAACGCCTGTGGTTAATGCTGCTTCTCCAGAAATCAGCGAGATTCCAGAAGTTGTTTCTACTCAGCCTGAAGATGTTATCCCACTTGCTGATATCAGCACGTCTGAAAATATAATTCAACCAGTAGCAGTTATTAGTGATGAAGTTGCAGACTCAGCTACACCACAAGTTGCAGCAGAAGCTAGCCCTGATGTTGGTGAAGTAGAAACTCCAATAGTTGGCTGGGGCATCAATTCACCAGTCAGCGAAACCTCAGATGTTTCTTTGTCTCAGCCTGATGATGTTACTCCAACTGCTGAAGAAATAACTGCACCTGAAAACATAATTGAGGCTGACTCAGAAGAAAGTGCAGTTGCAGAAGTTACTGATGAGATTTCTGATTTGGAGGCAGCGCTGGCAGCAGAATCTACCTTCGTACAGCCACGTGATTTAGTCACCCCAGCACATCAAGAAGAGAGTGCAGTTGCAGAATCTACTGATAATGAATTTGTAGATTGGGAAGCAGCACCAGCAGCAGAAGCGACGTTTGTACAACCACGTGATATATTTAGCCGCGAAGTGCCTGGGCAAGAAAGTTCAGTTACAGAAACTGATAATCAGTTTGCAGATTTGGAGGCAGCACTGGCAGCGGAATCCACCTTCGTACAGCCGCGTGATATATTTAACCACGAAGCTACTCAAGAAGAGAGCGCGGTTCCAGAAGCTACACATGATGAGGTTGAGAATTCGGATACATCAGTTGCAGCAGAAGTCAATGTAGATGTTGAAGAACAAGACGCGGACATTCAGCAAGAAGAGGCATTAAATCAAGTAGCAGAGGAGGACAGCCAAGTTCCTCAAGATGTCAGCAATGAAGTATTAGATACATCAATTGCAGCAGAAGTCAATGCAGATGTTGAAGAACAAGACGCGGACATTCAGCAAGAAGAGGCATTAAATCAAGCAGCAGAGGAGGACAGCCAAGTTCCTCAAGATGTCAGCAATGAAGTATTGGATACATCACTTATAGCAGAAGTCAATGCAGATGTTGAGGAACAAGATGCGAACATTCAGATGCAAGAGCCATTAAACCAAGTACCAGAGGAGGAAAGCCAAGTTTCCCAAGATGTCACTCATGAAGTATTGGATACATCAGATGCGGCAGAAGTTAATGCAGACGTTGACGCAGCATTTCTGGAGGTAGAAAGTTCTGCTCCTTCTGAGAGAGTGATTGAAGTCATCGAGGTATCGACCATACATGATGAGACGGCTCAGGCTCAAGAAGACGTTTCACAAGTTTTCAGCAATCAACACATTGATTTTAGTAATACAAGCACTGAACAAGCTAGTGTAGATGTTGCTGATGTAGTTAATATTCCATCTTTAGAGACAACAGAAAGCGTAATTACTGAGTTAACTAGTCCAAATATTGAAGTAATTTCTCAAGCAGACCAGCCTGATGAAATTTCGCAAGAAACAAATGTAAGTGAGCCTTCTCCAGTGATCATTGATAGAAACATAGTACTCATAGCTCACGAAAGCAAGAAATCGGAACTTGCGGAATTCGTTGCTCAACATAAAGACTTTTTCTCCCGGAGTTTTACAATTACCTGGCCATCTATTAGTGAAATCTTACATCAGCAGGTGGGTATAACTATTAGTCGGCAAACTCCCGCACCAACTTCTGGAGGCTATCAAACAATTGCTTCATCAGTTGGCTCAGGAGAAATTTTAGCAGTTATTTTCTTAAGAGATTTGCTGCAACCTCAAACAGGTCAAGCTAACGAAGAAGCACTGCTGAGATTATGTACTATCAACCAAGTTCTACTTGCAACTAATGTGTCAACAGCAGAGGCGATCGTCCATTATATTAAATACATTACAGAGTAGTAACAAATTAAGCGATCGCATTTCTGATATACCCTCTGCTTTACTACATTTAATGAGTAGCAGAGGGTTTTGATTAGCGAAAATTTGCAATTTGCATAGAATCATTTCAATTAAGAAAAATACTATAAAAAATCCGTATATTTTGAAATAAAATCTATTTAGAGAAATGCTTGCTAAATTAAAAAGTTTATTCAAACAGCCAATTATTCTTTCGAGTGCGATCGCTACAGTTTTTTTAGTAGGCATTCAAAAGTTGGGGGTTTTTGAGCCTCTTGAACTAAAAGTCTACGACCAGATGATGCAATTACGGGCTGACCCAGGCCCAGACCCCCGTCTATTGATTGTGGCTTTAACAGAAAAGGACATTCAAAAATGGAATTGGTCTGTGTCTGGTGAAGTTCTAGAGCGTCTGTTGAGCAAACTTGAGGAATATGAACCACGAGCTATTGGTCTAGATATTTTTCGTGACATACCAGTACAGCCTGGACATGAAAAGCTGCTGCAACGCATACAACAAAGCGATATCATCATTCCTATCTGCAAACATTCTGGTCATAACAATCCTGGAACAGCAACGCCAAAAGGTGTTGAAGCAGAGCAAGCAGGATTTAGCGATGTCGTAGAAGACACTGACGGCACAATTCGTCGTAACTTATTATTAGTTAGCTCAGATAATTCTGATCCTTGTCAAAGTACATTTTCCTTGAGCTTGCAGCTAGCACTCAAATATTTGGAAGTAGCAGGCATCCAACCAGAATTCACTTCAAACAAAGAACTAAAACTACGCAATATTATATTTAAGCCCCTAAAAAGCAACTCTGGCGGTTATCAAAAAGCTGATACCAATGGCTACCAAATTCTGCTTAACTACCGTTCTGGTCGTCAAGTTGCCCAGCAAGTCACTCTTACAGAAGTACTTTCAAATCAGGTTAAATCAGAATTAGTCAAAGACCGCATCATCTTGATTGGTTCAACCGCAAATAGTCTTAATGATATTTTTAATACACCATTTACCAGTGGTAAATCAGATAATTCTGGCAAAATGGCTGGAATTGAGATTCATGCTCACAGCGTTAGTCAGATTCTCAGTGTTGTTCTTAACAAACAGCGTCTATTTTGGTTTTTACCAGAGTGGGGTCAAGTTTTTTGGATTTGGGGATGGACTTTAGTCGGTGGGCTGATAGTGTTGCGTATTCAGCATCCACTTGGCTTAGGATTAGCTGGAGCAACAGCCCTTGCAGTATTATTTGGAGGTAGCTTTATCATTTTTACTCAAGATGGATGGTTGCCAGTCATCCCTCCAGTATTAGGTTTAGCATTGACAGCAGGGAGTGTCCTTGCCTATACCGCATATCAAAGCCAGCAAGAGCAAAAAGAAATTAAGCAACGGGTTCAAGAACACAGAGAATTAATTGTTGAGTTACAAGCACTTTTACGGCAGCGCGGCGATGCCATAAATGAAGCGCCAACAGTAATTTTCGATTCCATTGGACAAGAAATTCCCCTGGGTGCGTTACTAAACAACCGCTACAGAATTACTCAACGCTTGGGTGCTGGAGGATTTAGTAATACTTACTTAGCTGAAGATATTAAGCGCCCTGGAAATCCTGAGTGTGTGGTTAAGCAGTTGCGACCCCCCCGCCAAGATACAGAGTATTTAAATGTTGTCAGACGTCTATTTGATGCTGAAGCAGAAATTTTAGAAACTTTGGGTAAGCACCCACAAATTCCACAACTGCTAGCTTTTTTTGAAGAAAATCGACAGTTTTCTTTAGTACAAGAATTTATTAAAGGACATCCTCTAGACAAAGAGATAACTTTTGGTACGCGATTGAAACAAGCTGAAGTTGTGAATATACTCAAGGAAGTTTTACAGGTGCTTGTTTTTGTTCATAGCTATGGTGTAATCCATCGAGATATAAAACCTACAAACTTGATTAGGCGGGCATCAGATAACCATATTGTTTTAATTGACTTTGGTGCTGTTAAGCATATTCAACCTCAACAACAAGAAGAGCAAACTATTGCCATTGGTACTCCTAGTTATGCACCTGCTGAACAAATGAGTGGCTTACCAAAACTCAACAGCGATATTTATGCGTTAGGAATTATGGGGATACAAGCTTTAACTGGGGTAGACCCAAGAATATTTCGTAGGGACTCAAATACCAGTGAAATTATTATTGAATGTCAACCTAACACTAATTCACTAATTTGGCAGAGTTGGCGTGAGCTAACTGATGCTACAGATGAATTAGTTATTATTTTAAATAAAATGGTACACATCGACTTTAATCAACGATATCAGTCAGCTATAGAAGTTCTCAAAAAAATTGAAGGTCTGTTGCATTCATAGACTTTTAAAAAACCCAGTCAGTAGGGTGTGTTAACGCGACAGCGTAACGCACCTATTTATCTGTTAGGCAGTGCGTTAGATAACGTACCCTTGTCTCTTATAGGTTTTTTGGAAATTGTTATACCAATTCAATTAATGATTGCAACACATCCTTGGGTGAAGACGCGATGAATCGCGTCTCTACAGATGGCCTGTTTGTCATATTCTTTTTTCAAATTGGTATTAACTTATGTCTGGGCAGTACAACAGGGTAATAAAGGTTTGTTTATAACTTCTTCGATGTTTACTGATTGCAATAAATCTTCCCAATATTTTTGGACTTCTGGATCATTAGGACGCTGACGACGTAAATTAGCCAGTGTTCTCAAAGCATCTTCCCAAAATCCAGCTGTTGCAAATAAAACTGCACGATCTAAATCTGTGTTTGTCTGCCCCAACTGTTCAGCTAGATTTTCGTCTTGCATTCGTTGGATTTTGCCTTCCAGATAGAAGTCTTTATCACGGCTGCGGATATCGCAAATCATTGAAAATGTCCAACTATACTCTTTGCCAATTTTGAGAGAAGGCTGATTAGTAGGCAGACTGACACCAATAATACCGCTCTGAGCAATAGGTTTAAAAGTTTGCTTATACAAGGGGTCAATACTATCATCATCCCGCAAAGAAAATTCTAGTGCTTGTATTTGTGCAGAGTTTGGAGGAATGTAGAAATAGAATGTGGGATGTTCTGCTGTTGTTCGTTGTGCTTCTTTATCCGTTGGTATCAGAGGAATAGGAGTTTGTCCAACTTGTAGGCAACCTCCCCGTGTTGCGGCTGACCTTACCCTCCCCGGTTTACCTGGGACGAAGGCAATAAGATTTCTGCGACGCTGCTGAATGTAACCTGTAACATTTCTAATAGCAGTAGTAGCGTACCTATCTCCAGGGCGTAATCGCTCTGCTTGTTGGAAATAGCTTAAAGCTCTGCGATAGTTTCTCCGCTTGGTTTCAGTGTAACCAAGCCGCATATATTGGCTGTAACCGGAATTTGCTTGCACTAATTGGTAAACCGAATTTGCTGCTAAAACCTGCTGACTAGTGGTTATAGATCCTAAAGGCAGAAATGTTAAAGCAGCAAGCACATAGCCTGCCCAGAATTTATGTTTCATAATATTTACACCTATTTATACTAGATTGTTTATTGACAATACAATAGCTCAGATCCAAGAGGGACAATGCTTTCAGTTAAAAATGCGTAGACGTGTAGATATGGAGCAAGTTCCCATCAGGTAAAGAGTTGTAGTCGAAAATCACTTGTTATCTGATTAATTCTTTAGATGGGTGCAAATGCATAGTGAAAACCCCACAGATAGAATCTGTGAGGTTTAGCTTAGTTCTATTGAAACTCGGTTAAGTTTGATATGCCCCCGGTTGTCCGTTTTGGACTAGAAACGAAGCTAGTGTGCTAACGGAGGCATTTGGCTCGGTGATAGTTGATACAACGCGATAGTCGCTTTGCCAGCGTTCTGGAGTCAGGTTGCAGCGCACATAACCGCGGAAAGCACCGTCGAAGAACTTGGTGTGGGGATTGTCGGGTAGGGCAGCTTGAACTGGGGCGATGAATGAGGTGGGAAAATCAGAAGAAATGGAAGTACCCACAAACTCTGTACCAACTGTTGTTGAGGTCGGTTGATTAAAATCAACTTTTAAGTCATGTACCCAACTAGAATGGATGTCGCCGCTAATCACGACTGGATTAGAAGGTTTCCGCAGGTTTAAAAATCTTAAGAGGCGATCGCGTGCAGCCACATAGCCGTCCCACTGATCTACGTTAAATACTCCGACTTCAGGACGAGCATCAAAATCGTATTCTGCAAACATCACCTGTTGAGCAATTACGTTCCAGCGTGCTTGAGACTAGTCTAACCCTTTGAGTAACCACTGTTCTTGCTGTGAACCAGTCAGAGTTGCATTTTTGTCAAAAGCTTGAGGGCAACGGGGTTTAAGTCCATCATCGCAAGGTTGGTCGGTGCGGTACTGTCGGGTGTCTAGCACGTTGAACTCAGCTAGGTTACCAAAAGTGAACCGCCGATAAAGCTGCGCGTTAGCCCCTTGGGGTAATGATGATTCTCGCAGTGGCATATGTTCGTAGTAAGCTTGATAAGCACTGGCTCGCCGAAAAATAAATGCTTGCTGGCTTTGATTCTCTTCAGGCGTTAAGTTAGCGTAATTGTTTTCGACTTCATGATCATCCCAGGTGACTATCCACGGGAAGGCGGCATGGGCAGCTTGGAGATTTCGGTCGGTCTTATATAAAGCGTGGCGGTTGCGATAGTCTGCAAGGGTGATGATTTCTGGACTGTTATGCTGGCGTGGTTTAGCAGATTCTGGCCCGTATTCATAAATATAGTCACCGAGATGAACAATCAGGTCGAGTTCCTCATCGGCTATGTGTTTATAGGCTGTGTAATAGCCGTTTTGCCAATCTTGGCAGGAAACAAAGGCAAAGTTTAGTTGTTTAATGGAGCTATTGAATGCCGCAGCGGTGCGAGTCCGCCCAATGGGGCTAACTTCATTGCCGACTTTAAATTGATACCAGTACCAACGCTCAGGTTCTAGCCCGCGGACATCGACGTGTACTGAGTGGGCTAATTCGGGAGTTGCTAATGCTACCCCGCGTTTTACAACCTTTTTCATGTTTTCGTCAAGGGCAATTTGCCACTGTACTTCAACATTTTGTGCTGGCATTCCACCGCCATTGAGTGGATCTGGAGCCAGTCGTGTCCACAGTACAATGCCATCTGGCAAAGGGTCACCAGAAGCAACACCGAGACTAAAAGGATAAGCAGAAAACCTTGGTGTTGCCAAAACTGGATGCCATTGACTAGCGATCGCTAATCCTGTTAATAATCCCGCACCCAGCAAAAAACTCCGTCGTTTGTAGCGATTTGATAGTAGGCGTAGGCGATTACCCAAGGGGTAGCGGCAAATCCGATCGCTATCCATAAGTTCTTTCTCCAGCTTGCTCAACTAAGCAAGATGAAGTTACCAACCTAAAATCAAGCGAGAATTAAGATCATGTTAAGTTTAACCACAAACTCATAATACTCTCGCGATAAACAGTAACGTCTATTTCTAAGAGCGCAAATCAATGCAAAAAAGAGAAGACGCAGTGACCAAGAGAGTTAGTTTAAAGCACTCCCCCGTTTCACTGCGTCTCCTGGTTTACTTCAACGTAAACTACAATCCAAATAAGCAATTAGCCATTAACCTAACCAATGAATTTCTGCCAAGTTATTGGCCCAACAATTCCATCAGCGGTTAAACCATTTTGCTGTTGAAAGCTCTTAACAGCAGCTTCTGTTTGTGGCCCGTAGACACCATCAGCCTCAATACCTAAACGGTATTGCAAGTATGCAACAACTACACCACCAGCATGATTTGGTCTGGCGATTCGTTTTGCCAAAATTAGATTTATGGCATTCCATGTTGCTTGATCTGCAATTCCGGTTTGCTGAATCCCAACAATACTTTGAAATTTTTCTAAAGCAGATTTTGTGTTTGCCCCGCCTGCACCATCTTCTACTAAAGCCTTACCATTTTTATCCTTTATTTGTAGACGATTTAAAGCTTTTTGCAGTCTGAGAACAGTGGTATCTACATTCTGCTCTTCATCTGGTACAGGGTTAACAGGAGCGCTGGCCACTTTACCAGTTAAGCCTTTGACTATTGCATTGGCCATTGCTTCAGGGTTAAAAAGATTCATATCTTTTGATGAATCAATGAAGCAACCTTCTACAAGAATTGCCGGCATATCCGTATTTTTCAGGACATACAAGTGGGAACCACTCTTAACACCGCGATTAAAAAAGCCTAATTTGACGATTTCATCTAATACTGGCTTAGCGATTTTTCTACCTGTTTCACTAGTTGCAAATACCTCTGTCCCATTGGCTTGCCCATTAAAGCAATTAAAATGAATCGAGACATACACACCTACGTTACTTGAATTAGCTTTAGAACATCTTTTTGAAAGCGAGTCTCTTACTGTACCAGCACTATCTGGTTTACATGATATTACTTCATGCCCCAAAGCTTTTAACTTAGCTATAACTCTATTACCTACATCTAAAGTTAGATTATCTTCAAATTTAATACCTCTAGCGCCTGTGTCTGGTGGGCAATTATGTCCGATATCAATTCCATACCTCATTTTTTTCTCCTTAGACCCTTGTCAGAATAGTTAATAACTCTTTAGCTTCTTGATATCTCTTTCCAATAATCATCTTGTAGCAGTATTTTTTAGCATTTGGTTATTCCTAATTAGGATATGGTGTGACTTATGATTATTCTAGTAGACAAAATCCTATTATAAGCAAATTCTATAGCCAAATTTATCTATCATAAAATCTCATTGTTAAAATACCTATTGTAACAAAAAACAAAATTAAAAATAATTCTCAATCTGAGAAATAATCTAGTTATTTTTAACATACCTGTAAATGCAGTAAGTGTAACTATTCTTCAGAGAATACCCTTGATAAAATGTAGATATCTCAGATGATATACATTGAACTTGCACGGTTCCCCACTAGGATAATTAAAAGTTAGGAGTTAGGAAGCTTGTGTATTGTGAGTGCTAAGTTTTTACTCCTGAATTTTAGATACTTATCTAGCTTGAATCAATAATTAGCAGGAGTCGATGCTGTCCGCGTTAAGCGATTCTCATTAACAAGTTTTGCAATGTCTAACAAAAAACTGCTTTACGTTTAAGTGCTACTTGCTGATTAATGTCATCTTGCGGTTTCATATTTACATTCCCGTGTTATGGCGTAACATCAGTTGGTTATGGCATAACATCGGTTGGTTATGGCATAACATTGGCTAGTTATGGCATAACATCGGTTGGTTATGGCATAACATCGGCTGGTTATGGCATAACATCGGCTGGTTATGGCATAACATCGGTTGGTTATGGCATAACATCGGTCGGTAAACTTATTCCACCCTCTGTAACCTTGTTTTATCTGAAAACTTTACCTTACTGTTAGATTTTGTGTTGCAACGGGAACATTAAATAGATAGTTTACCACGTATAAATCTATGCCTACCCAAGATGTAAGAAACCGCTTGCGTCTTCAAATAATTAGTCAAGATGTCACTTCATGGCACGGTTTGCGAACCGTCAGCACCTATGACACAACTCGTACTGATGCTTCTGCTGCAAACTTACAGCAAACTTATCAAGCTATGGTGGCACTGCAACAAGCTGAAACTGAAAAACTAGCGCTATACCGTGCTGCTGTTGATGCTGCGCGATTAGCAGAATGGGAATTTCATAATGCTGTATTAGCGATGAAAGATGTTGTGCGTGGACAATATGGGTCAGATAGTAATGAAGCCCAAGCGGTTGGACTGAAGAAAAAATCAGACCGCAAACGCCCCAGCCGTAAAAAGTCAGTTGCAGTAGTAAGTTAATCAGCTATGGAACATTTATAGCGCTTTTTATTTACATAACTAGAAACCCCATTGTAGGGACACAAGCACTGCTGTATCCCTACAGTCAGCTTATGTTCTATTCAAATTAACGTGAATTCGACAAACCTCTCCCTGGCTTGAACTTTTGTTCAAGCCTGTCCCTCTCCGGCTCGCAGAAAGACGGTTTTGCGTAGTAAAACCTTTTAGAGGTCTTTTGATTGAGCTAATTAAGCGGACATCATAGAGTTATCGAACTCACGTTCAAATTAAAAAATATATGCTAGCTTCTAGCCACTTGCAGGAGATTTATTAGATAGACTGCTTAATAAACGAAGCTCTATATGGAACCTTTAAATTTTGTGAAGCTACTAGAGAATTCCATCAATGAACCGGGTTTAGGGTGGACTCTTTGTTTTATAGGAGAAGATCAATCGAACAAACTTGCAGAACTCACGCAGGAATTGAGGGGAGAATTTTCTACAACAGGCGATGGTAAGGAAATTTTATCAGGTTTTTCGTATTGGGGTATAGGCCCGACGATCGCCTGGGATCATGCTTGCAATGATCGATTCTATCTAGTGATGAAAGAGAGCATAGAATCTTTTAGATCCCGATGGCAACAAATTAATTTAAAGAATATCAAAGATCAGAAATACCATTACGTAAGTTTAGGCGTTGGCACAGGTGAAAAAGACCAACATATTTTGAGTTTATTGCTCAAATCAAATCCTGATTTACTCTATTTTCCAGTTGATATGAGTTCGGAGATGTTGAGGCTAGGTGTACAGCAAGCAACTCGTGGCTCACAATTGAAGGGAACCCACCTGCTACCAATTCAAATCGACTTTTCAATTGATAGAAATGTTAGGGAATTACGAAAACTACTTGACAAAGTTGTTAATGATAGTCCTGTACTGTTTTCTCTTTTGGGAAATACATTAGCTAATTTTCAACAAGATACAGAACTGCTGCAAACTCTTTCTCAACTCCTTCGACCGGAAGACAAGCTACTCTTAGAAGTAGCAACAACTGAAGATTTAAGCGAAGAAGCAGCGCAAAAGGCAGCGAAAGAGTACGCTAAAACTAGGTCATTTAGAGAGTTTGTCACAAGTGCATTGCTACAAAATACTGATTTACATATCGATTTAAACAGTGTATTTTTTGAAGGTTTTGTAGAGGCTGATAGAGCAATTGTGATCAAAATTTTCTATCACAATTTAACTGGAAATACAATCGAAGTAACATTACCTGACCGCTCGGTGATGAATTTTGCAGACCAAGATACAATTCGTTTGCTTCTAAGTCGTAAGTATACTTCTACTGGCATTCAGCAAAGTATATCAGACAGCAAATTGGTACTTGTCGATAGTCTAAATACACTATTGGAACCGCGTTTAAAGAATGGATTTGGTATGGATTTAATCTTAGTTGCTCCCGATTCTTCAGGAATTAACAATAATTTTCCTGTAGTACGTGATATATGGTCTAAGCGATAAAACGCTGGCGGAAATCAGACCGCTTTAATATGAGGCGATGCGACTATGAAAAGCCTAGTGACCTTTATCACGTTTTTCCCGCTACTATTGGGATTTATTTTAGCTGCCATCTGGTGGACTAAGGAACCAAACTTTGAGTCGCTACTGACAGGTTTGGGATTATTAGCAACAATTACAGGGATTTTTGGCGAACGATGGGCATCAGCTAACGAAAAGAGGATAGAATTTCTGCGAGCTTTACTGAATGAGTGCAGTTCGAATGTCGCAATTCTATCTGATAGGCGATTTGACCCAAGCTCACACAAGCCAGGGCGACCAATAGTGTTTCCGCGATTAATTATATCAGTCACCGAAACAGCGATCGCATCTGGCGTGTTTGCAGAGCGTCAAGATAGAGATTTGTTTTCGTTGCTACATCAATGGCGACATACTGCTAATGAGTTCAATCGGAGATTAGATATTACTGAGTTGCGGACATTTACAAACCTGTCATCACAAGAAATCTGTTCGCTATATGAAGCACTACAGGAATCAAAAGAGTTCAATGAGGCACTGGGCTTAACCAAACACATGGCAACCGTTTTAAAATCTAAATATCCAAGGGGTATTGGTGAGCATGAAGTGTTAACCGCCTAAAGGAATCAAGGAAAGTGAATCTGTAGGTAGATATTTATCAATCAACCTGTAAGCTTGATTAAGATCAAAGTAAAGAAATATTTCGCAGCTTACGGGCATGAAACGCATCGTCTTGATTGCTGGGTTTGAATCGTTCAACGCTGACTTGTACAGGAAGGCGGCTTTTTTGGCTAACTCTCGCTGTTTAGAGTTGGATATTCGGGTATTTAGCGATCGCGATATTACCACCAAGCGCGACGAGGTGGAAGCAGCACTGAAGGGCGCTGATGTGTTTTTCGGCAGCTTACTGTTTGATTATGACGAAGTTTTGTGGCTGCGCGATCGTATTGCCCAAATTCCCATCCGCCTTGTGTTCGAGTCTGCTTTGGAATTGATGAGTTTAACCAAGCTTGGTGCTTTTGCCATTGGGGATAAACCCAAAGGAATGCCCAAACCAGTTAAATTCATCCTCGACAAATTTAGCAACGGACGAGAAGAAGATAAACTTGCTGGTTACATCAGCTTCTTAAAAATTGGCCCCAAGTTACTTAAATATGTACCAGTGCAAAAAGTCCAAGACTTACGCAACTGGTTAATTATCTATGGTTACTGGAACGCTGGCGGTTCAGAAAACGTCGCTTCATTATTCTGGACACTCGGAGAAAAATACTTAGGCTTAAAAGTTGGTGATATTCCGCCACCAATCGAAACCCCCAACATGGGTTTACTGCATCCCGACTATCAAGGGTTTTTTGAATCGCCCCGCGAATATCTAGAATGGTATCAAACCCATTGTAGAGACGCGATGACTCGCGTCTCCCCTAATCACGTTTCCCCAGTTATCGGAATTCTCCTCTACCGAAAACACGTCATCACCAAACAGCCCTACATTCCGCAACTGATTCGTCGTTTTGAAGAAGCTGGGTTAATTCCTTTGCCTATCTTCATCAACGGCGTGGAAGGCCATGTAGCAGTACGCGATTGGATGACAACCGAGTACGAAACTCAGCAACGACAATTAGGTAACATAGAAACGCTTTCACTTTCTAATGAAGCCGTGAAAGTAGATGCCATAGTTTCGACAATTGGTTTTCCTCTTGTGGGTGGCCCGGCTGGTTCAATGGAAGCAGGGCGACAAATCGAAGTAGCAAAGCGTATCCTGACTGCAAAGAATGTACCTTATATAGTTGCTGCACCACTGCTAATTCAAGATATCCACTCATGGACGCGCCAAGGAATCGGTGGATTGCAAAGTGTAGTATTGTATGCTTTGCCAGAACTTGATGGCGCAATTGATACTGTTCCGCTTGGCGGTTTGGTAGGCGAAAATATTTATTTGGTTCCCGAACGGGTGGAGCGATTAATTGGTAGAGTGAAAAGCTGGGTTGCTTTGCGGCAAAAACCTGCATCGGAACGCAAAATTGCAATTATTTTATATGGTTTTCCTCCAGGTTACGGTGCTGTAGGCACAGCTGCATTATTGAATGTGCCGCGTAGTCTGCTGAAATTCCTTCATGCACTCAAAGACCAAGGTTACACCGTCGGCGATTTGCCTGATGATGGCGAAGAATTGATTCGCAGGGTGAAAGAGGCGGATGAAGATATTGATGACGCAGAAAACATCCCTGCCTCTGTCAACGTTCGTACATTAGAAAAATGGCTGGGATATCTGCGAACCTCCCGCATTGAAAAACAATGGAAATCTCTCACGGGAACAGGCATTAAAACATACAGTGATGAATTTCACATTGGTGGTGTGCAGCTAGGTAATGTGTGGATAGGTGTACAACCACCTTTGGGGATACAAGGCGACCCGATGCGCTTAATGTTTGAACGAGATTTAACGCCTCATCCTCAATATGCTGCTTACTATAAATGGTTGCAAAATGAATTTCAAGCTGATGCCGTAGTTCACTTTGGAATGCACGGTACAGTGGAATGGTTGCCCGGTTCACCTTTAGGTAATACAGGTTATTCTTGGTCAGATATTCTGTTAGGAAATTTGCCTAATTTATATATATATGCGGCGAATAATCCTTCGGAATCTATTTTGGCAAAGCGTCGCGGTTATGGGGTGTTAATTTCTCACAATGTACCGCCTTATGGACGTGCAGGTTTGTATAAGGAATTGGTTGCATTGCGCGATTTAATCTCGGAGTATCGAGAAGACCCAGAAAAGAATTATGTTCTTAAGGAAGGGATTTGTAAAAAAATTGTAGACAGTGGTTTAGATGCCGATTGCCCGTTTGAAGATGCTAAACGGTTGGGTATTTCTTTTACTCCAGAAAATGTCAGGATGTTTAGCGCTCATGCTTTTAATGATTATCTGTTGAAGTTGTACGAATATTTGCAAGTTCTAGAAAATCGTTTGTTTTCTTCTGGGTTGCATACGTTGGGTGAAGCGCCGAATGAAGAGGAAATGGGGTCGTATTTGGAGGCTTATTTTGGAGACGAACCGCAGAGGCGCAGAGAACACAGAGAAGAGGTAGAAGAGGAGGAAAGGCAAATTACGGATTTGTTAATGCAAACTACTGATGAGTTGACAAATCTTTTGCGGGGGTTGAATGGGGAATATATTCCGCCTGCGCCTGGGGGTGATTTATTGCGGGATGGAGCCGGGGTGTTGCCTACAGGAAGGAATATTCATGCTTTAGACCCTTATAGAATGCCTTCACCCGCGGCTTATGAACGGGGACGAGAAATTGCTCAAAAAATTATCGGCCAGCATTTGCAAGAACATGGGACATATCCTGAAACTGTGGCGGTGATGTTGTGGGGATTAGATGCAATTAAAACTAAGGGTGAATCTTTGGGAATTTTGTTAGAATTGGTGGGTGCTGAACCTGTCAAGGAAGGTACAGGGAGAATTGTTCGTTATAAATTAAAACCGTTGGCGGAAGTTGGGCATCCTCGCATTGATATATTGGGAAATTTATCGGGGATTTTCCGGGATAGTTTTGTAAATATTATTGAATTATTGGATGATTTATTTCAACGTGCCGCTGATGCTGATGAATCAGAAGAACAGAATTTTATCAGAAAACACGCTTTGGCTTTAAAAGCACAAGGTGTAGAAAATGTATCTGCAAGATTGTTTTCTAATCCGGCGGGTGATTTTGGTTCTTTGGTAAATGATAGAGTAGTCGATGGTAATTGGGAATCTGGCGAGGAGTTAGGTAATACTTGGCAAAGCCGCAATGTGTTTAGCTACGGGAGACAAGATAAAGGCCAAGCTAGACCAGAAGTGTTGAATACTTTGTTAAAAACAAGCGATCGCATTGTTCAAGAAATCGATTCGGTAGAATATGGTTTAACCGATATTCAAGAATATTACGCCAATACAGGCGGTTTGAAAAAGGCAGCAGAAAAACAACGCGGTAAGAAAGTTACAACCAGCTTTGTTGAGAGTTTCTCGAAAGATACCACACCCCGCAACTTAGATGATTTGCTACGCATGGAGTACCGCACAAAATTAGTAAATCCTAAATGGGCGCAAGCGATGGCAAATCAAGGTTCTGGTGGTGCATTTGAAATTTCCCAACGGATGACGGCGTTGATTGGTTGGGGTGGTACTGCCGATTTTACCGATGATTGGGTATACGACCAAGCCGCAGATACTTATGCGTTAGATGCAGAAATGGCGGAGAAATTACGCAAGGCAAACCCTGAAGCTTTTCGTAATATTCTTGGCAGAATGTTAGAAGCGCATGGGCGCGGTTTCTGGCAAGCTGATACAGATAAGTTGGATAAGTTGCGCCAGCTGTATGAGTTGACAGATGAGGAATTAGAGGGCGTTACAGTTTAGAAATAAGGAAAAGCGATGAAATTTTTGATTACTATCTTTCAAGATGAAGACGGAATATTTATTGCTGAATGTCCGTCTATTCCTGGCTGTGTAAGCCAAGGCAATACTGAACAGGAAGCTGAGGAAAATATTCAAGAAGCAATAAAAGAGTGTTTAGAGGTAAGAGTTGAAAAAGGAATGCCTTTAACAGTAATAACTCGTGAAGTAGAAGTTTCAATATAATGCCTGCTGTACCAATACTAAAGCCTTCGCAGGTTATATTGTTACTCATGTCAATAATATTCCGTAAAATAAGCGATAAGCATAATTTATGCAAACTAAAAATATGATAAAAAAATCGAAAGACATTGTAGTGCGGTATTTAAAAAGGTAAATGATATGGTCATTGCAATTACAATTGAACCCCTACCCTTGGCGGTGAATCCTGATGGCGTAGTACAAGTGGGTGGAACGCGAGTGACACTAGATACAGTTGTAACAGCCTTTAACCAAGGGGCGACTGCTGAGGAAATTGTGTTTCAGTACCCATCTTTGCAGTTAGCTGATGTTTATGCTGTCATTAGCTATTATTTACGGCATCGGCAGGAAGTTGAAGAATATTTACAGCAAAGGCAACAACGCGCCAGTGAAACCCGTAAAATAAATGAGGCTAAGTTCCCTAGCTATCTAATTGGTATACAAAGCAGGTAAACTGAGGAAAGCACCTAGCAGCAGTAAAAAATTAGTGATAGTAAAGTTGCCTCGCCATCGCCCAGAACGAAAATTCAGTAATATCAAACGAATAGTATTAGAATGTTCACTCATTGAGTGCGTGCATTGTGGGGCAGAATTAGCGCTACGCAGACCAAGACACATGCGTAAAACCATTCAAACAATGGATGGTGCAGTATTTGTGGCAGGCAAGAGTAAAGAATGTACCAATCATAGTTGCACACATTTTGGTAAACATTACTACGCGACTGGCGTGTTAAAATACAGTCTGCCTTACAGTACTTATGGGCTAGACGTGCTGGCATTTATTGGTTGGCAACATGAAAATGAGCATCAACAGTTGGCAGAAATTCGGCGCTTATTAAACCAGCGTGGTGTTGAAATTAACGAAAGCAATGTAGGTAAGCTATACCGTCAATTTCTGGCACTATTGGGTGGAACGATTGCACATACACAGGAGAAATTAGCTGCCACAGCAGTCCATCATGGTGGCTTGATTTGGGCAATAGATGCCTTACAGCCCGAAGGCCACGGAACCTTACTGTATGTATTGTACGAGGTATTAAGCGGTACACCAGTAAGTGGAATTCAGTTACCACAGGCACAGGCACAAAGGTTAATTGAGTGGCTGCAACCATATAAAGAGTTACCGTATAAAGTGCTAGCAACATTGTCAGATGGGGAAAAATCAATCATTGCGGCAATGAATTCAAGTTGGCCAGATGCACCCCATCAACGTTGTCAAGCCCACTTTCTCAGTAATTTAAGTGAAGTGGTGCTGCCATTAGACACAAAGCTCAGACAGCAATTAAAAGCAGATTTAGATGATCTGCCAAAAGTCCCTGAGTACTCAGAAAGAGCCCAACACCCAGGCTCCGAACAGCAGCAAGACAGTCTCCCTTTTTTTCAGGAATCCCCTATTTGTCACGAGACATAGAGTTAATGGCAATCGAATCCCAGATTCGGGCTGCGGTTCGGGATTGTGTCAATCGCACCAGTCGCAAACCTTTTCGCTGGGGCGGTTTAAGCGGCTACCAGCAATTAGAAACTATTGGACAGATACTACGTAGTTTACCATGTCGAGAACTTGATACAGATTATTTGTCTCTCTTGTCAGTATGGATTGACCAAGCCTTAAGTAGCAATCGTTCATTAGCCTCCGACTTAGAAGAAACACACAATTGGTTGCAACGAATTGCAGAATGTTTGCACTATCCTGAACAAACCAGTCCACGCATTGATTGCGCGACCGATGTTACACAAACTGTAAAATTACCTTTAACAAGTTTTCAAGTTCGGCGCGAAATGGAAGAGTTATTACAGCAATTTCAGCCCGACCCTCAACAAAATCCCGCACAGTTTGCCTTGAAGAAAAAGCTACAAAAACTATGGCATAAATACGGTACTGATTTATTGCACTGCTATGACATTCCTGGCTTACCGCCAGATAACTTGAAAATGGAAGCTATGTTTAGCCTTTTGCGTCGCAATCAACGGCGAATTAGTGGGCGCAAATCAACTGCCGAATTACGTGATTTTGGGCAATATCAAGTTCTTTTCTTCGCCGAAAGTGAACAAATGTTGCTGACACAAATTCGGGAAGTGCCTGTAGCGGAATACAACACTCAACGTCGCAGATTAGCAATGGATGAAGCACCCCGTCAACAAAAACATCGCCTTCATCGTCATCCAGTTACCACAATACAAGCTTTAGTCGATCAACATACGGAACTTCTGACTGTGCTTGAGTCTCAAGCCCTGAAATACCAATTAGATAGCTAGGGGCTAAGTTTGATCCTCAAGGTGTACGCGATCGCCTTTTATCCCGTCGTACACAACAGTAAACAATGCTGCAATTTGTTGCCGACAAAAACTTTAATAACAACATTATTCAGAGGGTTATGGCGTCGGCAACCAGAATTAGATATAGTCCGAATTCAAGACGTGGGTTTGAGTGGCGCTGATGATCCCACAGTCTTGGAATAGTCAGCACAAGAAGGACGAGTGTTACTAACGCATGATGTAGCAACAATTACACATTATGCTTATGAATGAATTGAAGCAGGACTGCCTATGCCTGGAGTCTTTGAAGTTAGCCTTGACCTGCCAATTGGTCATGTAATTGAAGATATTTTATTGTTAGCAAAATACAGCCTTGATAGGGAATGGGAAGGGCAAATCTGTTACCTACCATTGTAAAAATCAATTAGGAAGTGAGCCATTTGGGGATGGAAATTTAATTTTGTGAAAAGTTTAAATTATTTCCGTGATGTAACTCTTCAGCATTGCCGTTAATTCTTCTTTACTAACATTGTTTTCAGCAACCTGTATTGATAGTTCATAAGCTTCTTTAGGTGTCATATTAAGTTCATAATCATTCATATTCAAAAATGTCACCATCACATCAAAAGCAGTTCGTTTATTACCATCTATAAAAGCATGGTTATTAGTAATGTGAAATAAGTATGCTGCTGCTTGTTCAAAAATTGTAGCGTGTAAAAACTCTCCGCCGTAAGTTGCTTGAGGTTGGTAAATAGCAGAATCTAGCAAACCTTCATCACGTATGCCAAGTGAGCCACCATAAAGACTAATCTGCTTACTATGTATACTTAACACATCTTGTTTTTCAATAAATTTAGGACTATGCAAGATTTCTATACACCCAATCCCATTTTTTTGTAGATGCTAAAGAAGTCAGCATAGTTTCAGTTTCTTGAGGAGTGATATCTCCTAAGTGCAGTGCATTAACCTCTTCTTTGGATAATGCGTTAATTTGAAAACTAGCTTTAATACATGATTGGATTACGTGTTTTAGAGTTTCTACAATAATATAGTTATCATCCTCTTGAGAACTGCCAGAACTGGTCTTACTTTTTAAATCTTTGTATGCAGCTACAGAATTCAATGTCTGGTTTTTGATAAATTCTATGCAGTTTTTTTTCTCAAGAAAGTACCAGTAGTTATCTATAATTTCCTTAAGTAAAAAATTGTATCTGACACAAAGCAAAACTATTAACTCACCCTGTTCTAATTGGCTGATAAACTTCTCAATAAGCTGATTAAGCTTATCAAATTTGTGCCGAAACTGCTTTAACTCCTCTCTAAGCTGATTGAGAGATATTTGTCTGCTGTTTGCCAACTCAAGTAGCTCTGCCATTGCTTCATCTTGCACGTTAGCATCATTCAAGCATCTCTCAAGTATTTCTAACTGCTCTTGAATGCTGGCAATTGTTTCTTCTGGGAGTATGAAGCTATGTACCATGTTTTATTTACCTGACTTTGTAGGTTATGCGCTTCCCATAAAACTACTCTAGAGTCTCAAGTAGTTGGCGTGCAAATGCGATCGCATCCTCCCCGGTTGTAACCCTACCCTCAGCTTTTGCTACAGCAATCTCTGTTAGCAGTTCGCCGATAATTGGCGAAGCCGGAATATCTAATGCTATAATCAACTCCTTCCCGCTGACTAACGGAGTGGGATGAGCAACCAGATCATCGGGGTTTAGGTAGCGGTTGATCAAGGGTGTGTAAGCGCCAAGGAGCTTGTCACCAAACATCGCCTCTACCCAATTATCAAGTGCTACAGCAAGAACTAATGTAGCGGGAAACATAATATCTGCGTTTTGAAACAAGAAATACTGTTCTCTCAAGGACATATTTTCTACCTTAAGTTGCGCGAACAGTCGCAAAGCAGTAGTAACACCCCGGATTTCGATACGGCTGTAAGTTAGTTGCTGTAATTCAATTTCTGCCGCTTCTGGATTTTGGTTAACAAGACAAGCAAGCTTAGCAATACCTAACCAAGTGGTTTTAACTGTCTCGCGTACATATTCTTGCAGTTCCACTCCCAGTTGTGGCCAAGTTTGTGAAAGTAAGGCAGCTGCTTTGTCAACTGCTGCTAGCTTGCTGAAGCTTTCGCGGGTGGCGCTTTTGAAGAAAGGAGCAAGTAAACTATCTTCGCCAGCAGTGGTTATCCAGGGAGTACCTTGAGCATTTGCCAACAGATAACCAATTTCTACCCTAACTCGTTCTGCTGCCACTTTGCTCAGATGTGATGCTAATGAGCGAATAGTGGCTTGGGTAGTTGGCTCAATAGTAAAACCTAGTTGGGCAGCTTGGCGATAAGCCCGCATTAACCGCAAAGGGTCATCTTCGAGGTTGGCAGGTGATATCATTCGCAAAATACCCTGTTGTAAATCGACATAGCCTTGTAAAGGGTCAATGATTTCTTGCGTATGGGGATTATAAGCGATCGCATTTACTGTAAAATCTCGTCTATGCAAATCAGTAACTAAACTATCTCCCTCTTGTTGGGCAAAGTCAGCTGTAGCGTGGGGAAACACCACACGGGCAATATGCCGTTCTCGATCAAGTAAGACAAAACCAGCTTTATAATGTTTGGCGATCGCTCTTGCTACCTTTACAGCATTAGATGGTATAACAAAATCTAAATCTAGGTATTCGCGAGTTCTGCCAAGCATGGCATCCCGCACTGCACCACCTACCATGTAAGCGGGTTCTGGTAATAAT
Source organism: Nostoc sp. UHCC 0302 (assembly GCF_038096175.1). NCBI lineage: Bacteria > Bacillati > Cyanobacteriota > Cyanophyceae > Nostocales > Nostocaceae > Nostoc > Nostoc sp. UHCC 0302. The sequence continues at coordinate 1,073,496 of NZ_CP151099.1, read as the reverse complement.
TCCAGGCTAAAAGGCCAATTTTCGGCGGCTAGGCTAGAAAGAGCTAAATGATGCATTGTAATAAAAATCAACCCAGCAATTAATGAATAACAGTTTGGCTTACGCTAGATTAACAATAAAGGCTCCGGAGTTGGTTCTATTATGTGTATTTGCGTGAATTGCCACTATGTAGACAGTTGTGCCACCTACCATGCCGTAGAAGGGCAGCACCAACAGCCCCACTTGACCGAAAATCCCACATTTGATCCCAATGAACCTTCTATCAATGTCAACATCCGTACAAAAGGAGATGTGATTGAAATGGAATGGGATGTTGTTGGCTGTCTGAGTTTTAAGCGAGAAACAGGTAAATGGTCGAAGTTGCGTCCAGGTGAATTAGTACCAACGTGACATTTGTAATTATGAGTTATCCAGTTACAAGTGAGGAGTTATAAGTTATGTACTCCTCACTTTTGAATTTTCACATTAGAAAAATAGATATTTGCATTTACTTTGACAACAGAATTAGAACATCTCACAGCAACGAAATACGCCCTAGCGCTGCATACTACCACTCCCGAATTGGGTTTGACAATTAGTAATTTTGCAGACGAAACACGTTCGCAAGTGTGGAATTTAGGGCGAGATTTATCCAGTCACATACATCAATATTTGATTGAGTCCATTAAACCGCAAACTTGGGCGGATTTGGCGTTTATTGCAGTCGCCAATGGCCCTGGTGGCTTTACTGGAACTCGTATTGGTGTTGTCACTGCCCGCACTTTAGGGCAACAGTTAAATATTCCTGTATTTGGAATTTCTACTTTAGCGGCAGTAGCTTGGTCAAAATGTATCTTGGAAATCCCCCCAACCCCCCTTAAAAAGGGGGGCGATGTTCGCCTCTTTGTAAAGGAGGCTATGGGGGATCAAGTTATCGCTGTAGAAATGCCAGCACAACGGGGTAAAGTTTTTGCTGCTATTTATCAGCTTCAACCAAATGCTTTAGGACTAACAACTTTATTACCAGATACTGTATTCACGCCAGAAGCATGGCAGGAAACTTTAGCTAACTGGAATACTAGTTATCACCTAATAGAAGCTAAATCTGGATTAGCTGCAACGGTAACAAGTATTTTAGAACTAGCTTATCTCGATTGGCAGATAGGCAAGCGTCCTAATTGGTCAGAGGCTTTGCCGTATTATGGACAACATCCAGTAGAAGTTTAATTCACAATGAGATTAATGGTTAAACTGCTGTGGAAAAGACCATGACACTCACTAATGCTCCTGTTACTCTGATCTCAACTCTGCCACCTTTAGAAAATGGTGACAAACTCACTCGTCCTGAATTTGAACGTCGCTATGATGCCATGCCGCAGGTGAAAAAAGCCGAATTAATTGAAGGAATTGTTTACATGGCATCCCCGTTACGATTTAGAAGTCACGGCAAACCTCACGCTTACATTATGGGCTGGTTAGCAACTTATGAGGCTACTACACCTGGGGTTGAATTAGGTGACAATGCTACTGTACGCCTAGATGCAGACAATGAACCCCAACCAGATGCACTGTTGAGGTTTGAAATTGGCGGACAGTCGCGTATTAGTGACGATGATTATGTAGAAGGTGCGCCAGAATTAATTGTAGAAATTGCAGCCAGTAGTGTTTCTATCGATTTGCATGAGAAGCTCAAAGTTTACCGCCGCAATCAAGTGCAAGAATATTTAGTTTGGCGAGTTTATGACCGTCAATTTGATTGGTTCAAATTAAGAGAAGGGGAATACATCCAGCTTGAATCTAATGCTGATGGTGTCATTTGCTCTCAAATATTTCCTGGATTATGGTTAGAAAAATCTGCTTTATTAGCAGGAAATTTAGCCAAAGTATTAGAAATTTTGCAACAAGGTTTGGTTAGTGAAGAACATCAAACCTTTGTGGAGAAATTAGCAGAAAGCGCTCCGAATTAATCAGGTGATCGCAATAAAAAATTATACAAATTCAATTAATGATTGCAACAGATCCTTGGATGAAGACGCGATTCATCGCGTCTCTACAGATGGTCTATTTGTCACATTCTTTTTTCAAATTGGTATTACTTTGTTATCAGTCTCTTTTTAAAAAGCATCGAGAATGATCCGGAGGAAAATCTTCTAACTCTCCAAACACTTTATAAAATATCGTAAAAAAATTTGTGCCTTTGTGCCTTAGTGGTAAAAAGTTTTGATCCACTAAGACACTAAGACACAAAGGATTTTCATCTTTGAATATTAAATTGTTTAAGCGGTAACAGTCGCCAGTGCTTTGTCAACAGCTTGGAGTGCAGTACTTACTTCTGCCTCTGTGACAATCAGTGGAGGTACAAATCGGACTACTTTTGGCCCCGCTGGTACGAGCAATACGCCCTCCTGGATGGCGGCGTTGACGATATCAGCGGCGGTTAGTGGAATGTTTGCTTGCAACTCCAAACCATTAATCAAACCCCAACCGCGAACTTCGGTAAGGTGATGAGGATATTTTGCAGCGATCGCTTTCAATCCAGTTCGCAACTGTTCACCCCGTTCTTCCACATTCTGCAAAATGTTTTCCCGCTCTAATGTCTGGCAAACGCTGAGCGCCACTCCACAGACAAAGGGATTTCCGCCAAAGGTACTGGCGTGTTCCCCTGGTTGGAAAACATCACAGAATTTCTTGCTGATCATTGCCCCGATGGGGATACCGCCACCTAAGCCTTTGGCGCTGGTGAAGATATCCGGTTCCACGCCGAGATGTTCATAACCCCATAACTTGCCACTCCGCCCCATGCCAACTTGCACTTCATCAAAAATCAATAAAATGCCAGTTTCATCACAAATCTGCCGCAGCTTTTTAAAATAGGCAATATCTCCTGGACGCACCCCGCCTTCTCCCTGCAATGGCTCAATCAAAATTGCCGCTACACGGTAGTCGCCTTCATCCAACTCGCTAATCGCCACTTCCACAGCGTTAATGTCGTTGTAATTTACATAGTGGAACCCAGGAACTAAGGGATCAAAGTATTTTTGATACTTCGGTTGTGCAGTGGCGGTAATTGTTGCTAGAGTTCGTCCGTGGAAACTAGCATTGGCGGTTAAAATTATGGGTTTTTCAATGTCTAGGACTGTATGAGCATATTTTCGCGCTAGTTTAATTGCCGCTTCGTTAGCCTCAGCCCCTGAGTTGCAGAAAAATACGCGATCGCCACAGGAATGTTGAATTAGCCATTTTGCCAATTCACCTTGCTCTGGAATGTAGTACAAATTAGAAACATGGTGCAGCTTTTGGATTTGGCGTGTCACCGCTTCTACCATAGCTGGGTGGGCGTGTCCCAAGGTGCAAGTGGCAATTCCCGCTACAAAGTCGAGGTATTCCCGTCCCTGTGTATCCCAAACTCGGCATCCAGCACCCCGTTCTAGGGCTAAGGGAAACCGGGCATAAGTAGACATGACAGCTTCATTAAAGCTGTCTGGCTCAAAGGGACTAGATGCTAAATAACCTGACTCTGGGGGGATTGTGGCTTGTTCAACTAGAGTTTCTAGGCTCACTACCGCTCCTCCTGATAATCTTTTATCGTATACTCACTTACTAGTTTCCTAGAAATATTTAAAAATTACTTGTTATTTAATGCAATTCGTACTTTCTCTTAGACTACCCCTTAGATATCCTCGTAAAGTGTGGCGTCCTAAAGCCGGAAAATTTCTCTGATTTCGTTAAGCACAGGTTAGGCGCTAGCAACTTAAGAAAACGTGAATTCGACAAATCTCTCCCTGCCTTGAACTGAAGTTCAAGTCTGTCCCTCTCCGACTCGGAGAGGGACGGTTTTGCTTAGTAAAACCTCTTAAAATCTAAAGAGAATAAGCCTTAGAACTTTTACGTGGGAGCAAGCGTAATTTTAGTAGCGTCAAAGTTTTGTATCCGAGTCATGTTTCCACTATCTCTATCCACAATATACGAGGCATTCGGTGATGTATACCTCATAGCTCCAAAAGCGATGAGTTGACCTGTGGCAGAACACAATAGGCTTTCTAAGCCATTGTTCCAGGCTTCACCGTTGATTTTGAGTTGTGCCAATATAACGGGCTTTTTCCGTTCTGGGTCTAGCTGTACTAGAGTTGTGTCGCCATCTGCTCCAAGTAGAACTGTATAGAGTTTCCCATCTGGACACTCAGCTAAACTACTCACCCGCTCATTCTGCGGCAACTTAAACTTATCAATCAAACTAATCTCGCCTGTCTGAAGGTCAATAGCCACTAGTTTGATGGGTGGCGTACCATTTTTTTTACCGACTAGACCAATGAGTCGCCCGTCATTAGTGCCTAATACACTGCTAAGTTGCTCATTTTTTTTCAGTCCTGAAATTAACAGAGTTTTTATCGGCGTACTCAAAAGTGTAATCCGGGTAGGTGTAGCCTCTTTTTTACTAGCGCTAACAGGAGTTATAGCTACAACAAGTGTGCCATCCTTTAAGGAAGTCAAGCCAGTTAATGCTTCGTTAGTCTCTAATAAAGCTTTAGTTAGCCCAGAGATTGGTAGAGTCTGAAGATTATTTGTCCCCGTGTTTAAAGACTGCACAACTAATCCGACAGGAATACTAGCTGTAGGTAAATTGTCAGGGGCTGTACTGTCTAATTCAGTAGTATTTACCTCCGGACTAGCTGTTTCGTCACTGATGATAGGGCCAGAACTCACACCTATGATATTGATATTTACACTAGATGTTTGTGCAGAGGCCTTATTGGCTAGATAACTGATTCCAGATGCTACAGTTCCAGCGATCGCTAATTGGCCAAACCGTCGGCGTGATAGTTTATAATTCATTTTTCCACTTCCACAATTACTAACTCTTATCGGTCAAAGGCAATGTATTAGACATGAATGGGCAAAGCTAAAATAATCGCGTCCAAGTTGCTACTGACGGCGTTCCATTATTGTCAGTAATAAAAAGCATGTACCAGCCAGGTGGTGCGATGTTTCGATTGCTCGTGACTGTCGCCTGGAGAGAAGTAGCGCTCCTAGAATTAATCGGGACATCAACTAGTCTTTGCTCTGTATCACAGGAATGGGTGGTTGCACTAGGCCTAATCAAACTCACCCATTTAATGTTGCTAGCTTGAGGTGTCTGAATCGTAAATTTTAGTCCGTAGCTCAAAGTTGTAGGAGCGCTCCCAATAGTTGGTCGTGAGCGCGATATGTATGCCGGACTATAAATTTCTAGCCGCAATTCATTAACAGTCCGGTTAGGATTTCCCCCAGCTGCAACTACCCTCCCATCTGGCAAAAGTAAAGCTACCGAGTGATATACGCGAGGGACACTTTGTTTCGCTACTACTTTCCAAGTATTCGTAGCTGGATTGTAAATTTCTGCTGGTAGCATTGATTGTGTTGTGTCCTCACTCATTTTGCTGCCATTACAAACAAACACAGTACGGTCAGGCAATATAACTGCGCTGTGATGCATACGGGCATTATTTAAGGACGGTGCTGCCACGTAAGTTGGATTAGTAGCTTTTAAATCTACGATATTGACTCTGTTCGTTGCTGTAGTACTAGTACCTCCGCCGATAATCATCACCCTCTGATCTTGTGCAGGTGGTAGCAGTACGCTGGCAGCTTGATTTCCGGAACCAGAAGCTTGTAATCCTGACACTGCCTGTTCTGTAGGTTTTTGCGTGAATGCTTCAGGCAAGGTTAGTATCCGTGGCGTCACCCCATTGTTACCACCCATCTGGGCGCCTGAAAAAAAAATCTTTCCACTATCTAATAGAAACAGGTGTGCGTATTGCGGGAAGGAACTAGTCGCTGGAAAAGCGTTCCAACCATTTGCAAAGCTAGCAGAATAAATTTCTGGTTGTTTGTTCAGGTTGCCATTTTTATCTTGCCCCGACAGAGCAAAGATACGCCCGCTACCCAGGGTTAACACAGTAGGATACCAGCGACCATTATTCATTGATGGCTTCTTGACCCATTTCTCTGTGCTTGGATCAAAAAACAGCGCAGACGGCGAACCATAAAATGGGTCGTATCGCAAAGTTCCACCCGTAACCATTAAGTCGCCTTCTGAGCGGAAGGAGTGACCAGCGCAAAAAAGGTCAATAGGTTCGCCTGTACTATCCAACGGAGGCGATTGATAGGAAAAGGTTTTGTTTTTGACATCCCACACCACACTGTTGTAGGGAGTATTTAATCGGCTAGGATCATTACCTGAGCCACAGAAAAACAATATTTTACCAGTACGAAGTAGAGCAGCATGGATAGGTAGGATAGGCGCATTGTATGGCAATACTTCCCATTTATCTGTGGTACTAGCTTGAGCTATCAAAGTTCCTTGCTCCATTTGTTCTAGGAGCATAGCTTTGTCTTGAAGTTCAGTCACTTGTAATTTTCCTTATTTTGAAAAAATAGCAACTGAAACTACTAGAGCTGAATGACACTAACATCAGTCAGCAAGCCGAATCACCGGAATAAACGAGACACAATAGAATGTTTTTATTCTAACGTTATAAAATTTACTGCCTTCATATAGAACAAATATATATACCAGTAGGCTGAGATTTTATGCATAACAAAAAAATATGCAAGTTATTGCCTAATTAGCATCCTTTCTCTTAGAGACATGAGCTAATAACTCTTGTTTTTAGAAAGCTATAAACAAATTTTCTTTTATTTTTTTACGGAAAATAGTGTTTAATGTTATTTTTTTTACAAACGTCGCTGGGCGTATATTGTAATTACAAAAGCTGTAATAAATTAAACAGTTTATTATAAGTGTCTATATAACATAACATTGCATAATTTCACCTCGCTAGGTCAGAAAGTGTGACTTTTTTGATAACTTCAAAATAAAAATCATTGCTAAATTTCTTAAAATAGCATTCGCAGGGGGGATTTCATTTGTATTCTCCCCAGTTAAAAATTGCTGTTTCTCTAGATATCTATAGTTTGAGGTTATTGAGTAATTTATTTAAAAACTTTAGACAATACTCCCATCGTATCGAGTTCAATAATCACTTCAATACTTTACGGATATATAGCTAAACTAATAAAAACTTGAAAAAGGCTATGGAGCTAACAGGCTCCCTACTGTTAAAATAAGCATTGGTTGAGTATAATAATGAGGTATAAATATTTACTAAAAATTAGTTAATTGCTAAACTGGTAAACAAAATTAGTACATAAGTACTAAATACTGATAAAGACTAAAAATTTAGTAAGAAACAATAGGCTAAAAGCATTGAGCTTACCTTATAAGTGATACTTGAACAAAAATATCAACGTATCCAAAAAGAGCTAATGGCAGGGGCGATCGCTCTTGGCGGTGTTTTCCTGATTGGCACTTTGTGGTATCACCTAGTAGAAGGCTGGTCATGGGAAGACGCAGCTTACATGACGGTAATTACCTTAGCTACTGTGGGATATGGAGAAACTCACCCACTGGGTAGCCGCGGACGATTGTTTACCATTGCCCTGATTTTGTTGGGTGTGGTCAATATCGGTTACATTGTCAATAGATTTACAGAAGCCGTAATCGAGGGCTATTTTCAACAAGGAATTCGACTACAGCAACAAAGGCGGTTAATGGAATCCTTATCAGGACATTACATCATCTGTGGATTCAGTCGGACTGGTCGTCAAATTGCCAAAGAATTTCGAGCAGAAGACGTATCTTTTGTAGTGATTGATTCCGAGACAGAATCTGTGCAAAGAGCGCAGGGAGAAGGTTACACCGTATATCAAGGTGATGCAACACTAGACGATACGCTGTTGAAAGTTGGTATTGAACGGGCGATTTGCATTGTCGCGGCGCTCCCCTCGGATGCAGAAAATTTATATACAGTATTGTCAGCAAAAACACTGAACCCAGAAATTCGAGCGATCGCCCGCGCAAGTACAGAAGAAGCTTTGCAAAAGTTACAACGTGGTGGTGCAGATGCGGTGATATCTCCTTATATCACTGGCGGTAAGCGGATGGCAGCTGCGGCACTCAGACCCCAAGTGTTAGATTTTGTAGATGGAATGCTCACAGGTGCAGACCGCCAGTTGTACATGGAAGAATTCTTACTTGATCCAGCTTTTTCTCCTTTTGTAGGTCAAACTTTACAAAGAGCTAGGTTGCGATCGCAAACTGGAGCATTAGTTCTAGCAATTCGTCGTGCTGATGGCAATCTCATTGGTGGGCCGACTGGCGAGACGCAGTTAATGCCAGGAGATACACTAATCTGTATGGGTACAGCTGAGCAACTGCGTACCCTAAACCAAATTTTAGTACCAATTAGTTCTGAGAAATGGCGTAAGCCTAAAAGTAATAGCTGAGGCGATAGACATCTCCATAAATTAAATATCCGTTATCCAGAACCCTTACAGAGACGTAGCACTGCTACGTCTCTACATTCTTTTTCGGAGATGTCTATTGAATTGGTATTAGTACAGGTAGATAAATAGCATTTAAAGAACTGCAACTTTATAAACTTCTTTGTCTAAATCCACGTCGATAATATAAGGCTCAACAGGACGTTTAAATAGTAGCATTTCCCCTGCCTCATCTTTCTTCAAATTGACGTGACAAAACCACTCCTCGTTATTCTTATCTGGAAAGTCTAACCGATAATGATACAGTCCCCAACGACTTTCTCGCCGATATAAAGATGCACCTGCTGCCATCTCTGCACAGTCGCGGATAAAATGCACTTCCATACAGCGCATGAGTTCGTGAGGATCACGCGCTCCCATTTGCTCTAAAGTCTCGTGATAGCGAACAAAATTAGTCAGCCCAATTGCCATTTTATTACCTGACTTGGGCGGTTGCAGGTAATCATTTACCAAGCGGCGCAACTTATATTCTACCTGTGTATGGGGAATCCCATTCGGTTGATTCAAAGGCGCATAAATTCTGGCTTTTTCTGCTTCTAAAAAGCCAGAATCTGGTTCCAAATGCTCCAAGTCTTGAATATATTCAATGGCATGAGTTCCTGCCAATCGCCCAAACACAAATGCCCCAATCATATAGTTATGGGGAACACTGGCCATATCTCCGGCAGCATACAATCCTGGAACTGTTGTTTGGGCATTCTCATTCACCCAAACCCCAGAAGCACTATGACCACTACACAAACCAATTTCAGAAATATTCATTTCAACGCCGTGGTTACGGTAGTCTTCACCTCTACCTTCGTGGAAGCGTTCCCGGCTTGGTCGTTCGTTTGACCAAAGAATTGATTCAATTTCAGAAATTGTATCCTCATCTAAATGAGTCATTTTCAGCTGGACTGGGCCTTTGCCAGAGTTTAATTCCTTCCAAATCTCTAGCATCATTTGACCGCTCCAGTAATCGCAATTAATAAAGCGGTGTCCTTCGGCGTTGGCGGTGTATGCACCAAAGGGGCCAGCAACGTAAGCACAGGCTGGGCCGTTATAATCTTTCATCAAGGGGTTGATTTGGAAGCACTCAATATTGCTCAGTTCTGCTCCCGCATGGTAAGCCATTGAATAACCATCCCCGGCATTGGTGGGGTTTTCATAAGTGCCATATAGGTAGCCTGATGCAGGTAGTCCCAAACGTCCGCAGGCTCCCGTGCAGAGGATGACGGCTTTGGCTTGAATAATGACGAAATCGCCGCCACGTACATCAAACCCAACTGCACCAATCGCTCTACCATCTTTCACTAAAACTCTCGTTGCCATGACACGATTTGTCACGTTCACTTTATGGCGCTTGACTTGCCGTGTAAGAATTTGCTTGAGGTCTTTGCCTTCTGGCATCGGCAAGACGTATTTACCGACTCGATGCACTTGTTTGAGGTCATAGTTGCCTTGGGGATCTTTTTGGAACTTCACCCCCCAGCTTTCTAGTTCTTGAATTGTTTCGTAGCCTAGCTTACCTGTTTGATAGACGGCTTTTTGGTGGAGAATGCCATCGTTGGCAATGGTGACTTCGCGCACATACTGTTCTGGCGTGGAGTGTCCGGGGATGACGGCTGTATTTACGCCATCCATACCCATTGCGATCGCACCACTGCGACGAATGTTGGCTTTTTCTAGAATTAATACCTCGCGATCGGGATTTGCTTGTTTAGCTTTAATTCCTGCCATTGTTCCCGCAGTACCGCCGCCAATGACTAACACATCTGTCTTAATCCACTGTGTATTCACGTTTGTCACCATGTAATCTCCACTTTTCAAAATACTCTTGCTATATCTATGAAATAGCTAGCGGTAAAATTGTTATGTGAGTTATTTACTGCTTTGTAAAACAATCTCTTTGACTTTAATTTCTTTGGGAATCAATTTAATTTTGTAGAAAGTATCTGCCACATCTTGTTGTTTAGTTATTACTTCATCTGTAAGCGGAAGTACACCATACTCGCGCCGTTTTTCTGCTATCTCTAAGACAGGTTGATCTATGCCCAATGCCGGAGAAAGAAGTTTAGCAACTTCAGTGGGATTATTCTTAGCCCAATCGCTAGTTTTCTTAACTTCATCTATAACTGTTTTTAAAGCTTCTGGCTTGCTATCAGCAAAAGATTTAGCAGCGAGATAATAGCCACGATTAGGAGCTAGCCCTGTCGCATCTGTTAAAGTACGCGCGCCTGTTGATGCTTCTGCTGCGGCTAAATAAGGATCCCAAATTGCCCAAGCATCAATGTTTTTGCCTTCAAAGGCCGCACGAGCATCGGCGGGTGGGAGGCTTGCTGGCTGAATGTCGCTGTATTTTAGTCCTGCCTTTTCTAGTGCTTTCACTAATAAGTAGTTAGCATTAGAGCCTTTAGCAAAAGCGACTTTTTTACCCTTAAGTTCAGCCACACTTTTAATAGGTGAATCTTTAGGAACAAGAATAGCTTCAGCTTTGGGACTCCAAGGATCATAGGCAACATAAACTAACGGAATACCTCCTGCTTGTGCAAATATAGGCGGTGATTCTCCGGTATAGCCAAAGTCAATGCTACCTGCATTTAAAGCCTCTAACATCGGGGGGCCAGCAGGAAATTCTGACCAAGTTACAGAAGCACCAGAAGTTGCAAAAGCTTTTTCTAATTGCTTATTTGCCTTTAAGGCATAGAGGATAGTTGATGCTTTTTGGTAACCAATGCGAACTACTGTACCGTTAGCAGTTGCTGCACTGGAGTTAGCTGCCTGAGTTGTTTGTGATGTAGGTGCTGTCTGGGTTGTCCCAGCGTTGTCAGTTGTGCTTGGAGAGCAAGCAGAGACAGCCAAAGTCAAACCAAGTCCGACTGCAAAAAGTAGTGAAAAAGTACGGATTCTCGGTTGTTTGAATCTCTGGAATAAAGCGTTGAGAATACCTAAAAGTCGGCCTAAAGAGAACTTAGTCAACATCATGACTCTGCTTTAAGGAATAATTAGACTTCAGCAATATTACGGCAAAACAACGCTAAATAGATATAATTACCGTAGATTAAAATTATAAAAATTGACATAGAACTGGAATGGAAGTGATTTTAATGAATAACGGATTTTCCTAAAATGGTGTGCGATCGCAAGTTATGGGTTTTGGAGACATTCTCATGCAATCTATGGAATTCTCTGATCAAAGCATACTACAGTTAATCTATCCAGTTATTGAAGTATACAAGAAATTAGGCTGAGCAACAAATTACTAAGTAAATTTAACTATGTTAAAAAAAATACTATCCAGAAGCATAGGGATAATCTGCGTTTTACAGCGATAACCACAAAAACAGATTATCAAGCCATTATTGAAGAATATCTCGACTGGCTACGCCAAACTGGTTTTCACACAGCTTGTTTATTTCTACACTGTCAGCAGCTTTGCTAGTGCGCTTGGTGCGATCGCGCACTCTTAACAGTAGTTAAAAACTAAATTAATAATGAAATATTTATTATGGGATTTTGACAACACACTTGGTTATCGAGAAGGAATGTGGAGTGGAACTTTACACTCAGTATTAGAAAGTAATGGAATTTGCAATATCAAATTAGAAGATGTTCGTCGGCTCCTCAAAAACGGCTTTACTTGGCACTACCCTGAGACTCCCCATAACATTTTTTTTAATGGTAGAGCATGGTGGGAGTATATGACTGAATATTTTGTGGAAATATATGAAAAATTAGGCATCAGTAAAAAAGATGCTATAAAATTTGCTGCACTAGTACAAAGGGAATACAAAAATCTCAGCAAATGGCATATATATGATGATGTGATTTCTACATTGGAAGTTGCAAACAGCAATAATTATCAAAATGTTATTTTATCAAATCATATACCTGAACTTGACGAAATTATAGATAATTTAGGCATTAAAGATTACTTTACTTCTATATATACCTCTGGAAAAATTGGTTATGAAAAGCCAAACCTTCAAGTTTATGATTATGTCATAAAAGATTTAAAAATTGAAAAAACACAATGTTTGATGATCGGAGATAACTATGATGCCGATGTTGCTGGAGCCTTACGCGCCGGAATCAAAGCCATTCTAGTAAGGAAACCAAATGAAAATAATTATAGATTTTATTGTAAAGACGTAAACGGAATAATAGAAATAGCAAGAAATATATTGTTATAATCTACGAGGAAATACAGGATGACAGATAATATTCTTCAACAACAAATTGACTATTACCGTGCTAGAGCAAATGAATATGATGAGTGGTTCTATAGAATAGGACGCTATGATCGCGGTGAGGTAAACAACCAGCGCTGGTTTGAAGAAATAGCTGTTGTCAAAAGTGCAGTACAGCAAATTGTAGGGGTAAATGATATTTTAGAGTTAGCCAGTGGCACAGGAATCTGGACACGGGAGCTTTTAAATATTGGTAAAAAAATTACTGCAATCGATGCTTCTAAAGAAGTGATTGCAATTAATCGCTCTAAGTTAAACTCTCCGATTGTTGAATATCAGCAACTTGATTTATTTACATGGCAACCTGATACTGAATATGATTTGGTGTTCTTTGCATTTTGGTTGTCTCATGTGCCGCCAACCTTAGTAGACTCATTTTTAGCAAAAGTTTATCAATCTGTTTGTATTGGTGGACAAGTGTTTATCATTGACTCTCGCTTTGAGCCTACATCTACGGCTAAAGATCATACCTTAGAAAACGACAGAAATATATATATAACCCGCAAGTTAAATGATAAACAGGAATATCAAATTGTCAAAATTTTCTATCACCCTGATGAACTTCAAGAGAAGCTAAATCAAGTGGGTTTTGACGCTGATGTCAAGATTACAGATAAGTATTTTATTTATGCACATGGAAAAAAGATTTAGTAAATACCTTAAAAGTAGAAAGTTTGCTTTTTTAAGAATAAAAAATATGAATAAATTAAAATCTCTTTTTTAAAGGGTTTTTGTAGAATACATATAGGTGTGATTGGCTTTGCGATCGCCATAACATTGCATGAGTAAACCTCATAGACTTATTTTCTCTAACACCCTACTCAAACCCAATACTGATGCCTCATCGTGTATATATATTTGTGATAGTTATACCGATGACTTTTATGGAGCTAAAGGTGTAATGACGAAATGCATTTTGATTGAAAAAGAGCAATGTTATCTTGAGCTAGATGAGCAGGGAGTTGAACACCTTTTCTAAATTGAAGATAAGCTATTTCTTTATCAATCTCATTAAACTATGATGCCAATTAAGCACGTTAAAATACATATGGCTGTCTAACAGACAGGTGGCAATGCAAATTCTCAAAGTACTAACCAGAGTTTATCTCAATCCAACAGACTTGGATGATGCGATCGCTTTCTATGAAAACCTCTTCAAGGAAAGCTGCTGGTTATTGTTTCAATATTCCGAGACTGATTTAGAACTAGCGGGTGTGGGTTCTATCCTTTTAATTGCTGGTTCGGCTGAAGCACTTTCCCCATTCAAGAGTACACAGGCAACATTCCTCGTTGACTCACTCCATGATTTTCGAGAGGCACTTACTGAACAGGGTGCAGTGATTCTGGCAGAACCGAATAAAGTACCTACTGGAGCCAATATGCGAGCTAGGCATCCTGATGGGACAATTATAGAATATATTGAATTCGGTTGATTACAGGGCTTAGGAAGTGAGCCAACGTTAGAAAAGCAGTGTGTTGGTTGTGTTTTACTCATGAGCAATTGCCGTTAGCGAGCTTGCGTATCGCTAAAGCGAAAGCTCTGCTAACGCTTTGGCCTCGTCGAGAGCGTCACCCGAAGGGCGAAGGCAGGGAATAAGCGAGAATAATAACTATTATGATTTTTAAATTGACAAAGAACTGTTGTGAAATGCTACACTCATTGCCCTATATCTATTTCAGGGTATTTCGTCACCTCTCAAGCAATTAAACACATCAATTGTTGCTTTTATTACAGGTTGGGATTTTATTCTTGATGCTTTATTTTTATCAGGCTTTTCGTGAATTGGTATGACTACCATAGGATAATTTTTGCTGCTCTCTAGGTGTATTTGTACTATTTCAAGCTGTGTGCTGCTACCTTGAGTCGAGCGTGAGCTTCTTCAACCGGATTCAACAAAGAAGCTATCGGTGCATGGATAGCGATCGCCCTTCATTAAACTTGTCCGAAATATTAACTTAGGAAAAGAAAAATGGTAAAACGTTAGATTGGGCGTCTACCATTTTCCACAATTAGTTATGATTTTAGATTATATACAAAAGTATCCACTACGAACAAAACAGATTTTAGGGATTAGTTACGAACAATTGCAATCACTGCTAAATTGCGCCTTAAAACGAAATCGATACATCAAAGCTAAACAAGAGAGTCATAAAATTAGAATTAATGCGGCTGGTGGTGGTCGTCCCGAAAAGTTATCAACCGAAGAACAAGTATGTTTATGTCTATTTTATCTAAGACAGATGCCAACATTCCAAGTATTAGGAATGCTATTTGGTGTTTCCAAAACCGAAGCTAATGATACATTTCACGACTGGATACCAATTCTTCGTGATATATTACCTGCTAGTTTATTAGAACAAGTATCAAATAATGAAAGTGATTTACTATTTGTTCAAGAAGTATTAACAAATTTTAGGCTATTAGTCGATAGCTTAGAACAGCCAATATATAGGGATTCTGACCAAAAAGAGCAACAGAAATATTTTTCTGGAAAGAAGAGACAACATACATTAAAAAGTCTGATAATTGGCATACCAGAAGGCAAAGATATTGTAGAGGTAGAAGTAGGTGTTCCTGGGCCAACAGCAGATATAAAATTGTTTCGTCAATCTCAAAATAAATTTGATAAATCTCAACCCTTTTCAGGTGATAAAGGCTTTCAAGGAGGTGAGAATATCACTACTCCTCATAAAAAGAAACCAAAACGAGAATTAACTCAACAGCAAAAAGATGAAAATAAGGCTTTATCTAGTAATCGGATATTCATTGAACATTTGATTCGATTACTTAAAATATTCCGCATAGCCTCACAAAGATTTCGCTTAAAGCTTGAGACGTATGAGCAGATTATTTTAACAGTTTGCGGATTAGTTAGGTTAAGAATTGGTAGCTTAGTTCTGCCAACTTAGCTAGTAGCAAAAATCATAAATTTTTAGAAATTAGGAGTTAATTTTTATGCCTCTAAATTATCACTAACTATCTCAAAGCCTTATAATTACGTATTTACGAAGATATCAAAGTTTTGCCCCAAAGCTTTGAACAGTCTGGCTTTGGAATTTTCGGACAAGTCTATTGCAGTGCGATAAGCGTTCGCGAAGCGTCTCGTTGGCGCAGCCTCTCGTAGAGAAGAGAAGCTTAAGCCTTCTCCTTTAGAGACGCTAGCGCGAACGGCTATCGCGCATGGATTGTCTCTGTGTGGATTTGAAGAGCTGATGATGGTATGCCGTAGAGTGGCGAATGTAAACCATTGGTTTACACGCATCTGACTGGGTTACATCGGGGGTGGCGTTGATGCTGACGCTTAACTCTTGTGTGACGGCAGTTTTAAGATTTTTCGTTTTTTTTGCGTAAAGCATAAAGCTAACAGTGAATAGTATTACATACAAAACCCGCTATATGTAAAACCAGGGACAACAACCTAAAAGTCCCGTTATTAATCTCCACTACTTAAAACTGCTCTGTTATTTTTACCAGAGCAGTTTTTTCACTGACGTAAGATTATTTTTTCGCCTGCATTGATGCAAGCGTACCAGGGGAGCGTGAGATTAAAAGGCAAAGTTAACTGATTTGTTTAATGCAGAGGTAGACACATTGTCTACAGTAACTAACTTCACGGCTCGACCAGAACCCGCCGTGCCGTCTAGGTCAATTAAAACAACAGTATTACTGCCTTGAGAAGCAAACTGTAAGTAACCACCAGCGATCGCAGTAGTATAGTTCAAACTAGGCAAACCAGGAACACACAAATTCGCTCAACTAAAAATTACTAAAGCTCTTGCCGATATATCCAAGAAATTAAATGTATATAAATACACTTTGTTAAAATAAATATTAAGCTCAAAAATAGACTAAGACAATCTCACTAATGGTAGTAGACTATTTAGCAAATATATGAGTATCTGATGAGTTAAATTTCACAAGCCAACGGATGCAGCTTTCTCCTCAAATCGCATCTAGTCAAAACAAACTGAAGAGAAAGTAGTAAAGCGTGAAGAAACAGTGGAGTCGGGAGCCGAAGTTACTAAAGCTGCTTTGGAATTTGCGATCGCTCTGGGTGTGCTAGCGAGTTTACCATCAGCACCAGTAGTTGCGGCAGGATTGTCTTTTGTAAGTATCGGTCGAAAAGGCTTAGAACTGCTACGGGACAAAGCAAGTCAGGAAGTGATCGCTTTTCCTCTGGCTTATATACAAAGCTTTGATGCTTTAGTTCATAGCAAGATAGCTTGAAACAGAGAACCAGAATCGCCTATAAAAGAGCATTTTTCGGTTTGGCTACCGTCCGTTGCCCTGTTGCTGGATTTGAGGTCTGAGAATAATAAAAAATGCAAGCAAAGTGAAAACTAACATTTGCCAAGTCACTAAATTCCAGCCACCCAGATGCCAGCATAATAGACCAATGCTAGTACCAACAGCACCACCGATAAAATAAGTA
Organism: Nostoc sp. UHCC 0302; assembly: GCF_038096175.1. Classification (NCBI taxonomy): domain Bacteria; kingdom Bacillati; phylum Cyanobacteriota; class Cyanophyceae; order Nostocales; family Nostocaceae; genus Nostoc; species Nostoc sp. UHCC 0302. The sequence continues at coordinate 1,056,473 of NZ_CP151099.1, read as the reverse complement.
GTCATGTAAACTGTGTTGATGCGACTATTAGATTGAGCATCAAGAGTGTATATTCTTGCAACATTGGTGACCTGCGTTGCCTGTACACCTATATCTAGTAACAGTACAGCAACAGCGATTGCTAACGCTGAACCAGAAGCAACTTTCGCGATTACTAAACTGATAATCACGAGTGATACAGCAATAGTTAAGGAACGCCGGGAGTTACCTTGATCAGCTAATTTTCCAAAAACTGGCGCCATCAATGCACCTGCGATCGCTACAAAGCCATACATTCCAATTGTGTCAGATTGAAAATTAAAAGGCGCTGCACTCAAATGAAAAGTTAGTGTTGTCCAAAACGAGCAAAAGACACCAAACAATAACCCTCCAATTAAAGAGGCTTCTCTGAGTAATGAAAAACGTTTTAATTGTTGAAGTGTTGATTTCAACAAGTCAAAATAATAACCATTAAAATTATTGTTGACATTTGGTAAGTATATCTTGAGCAAAAGAGTAACAATTAAAACCATGATTGCGGAAAAACCGTATACATAACGCCAACTCAACCATTCAGCAATATATCCGCTAAAAACCCTTGCTCCTAAAATTCCAATTAATATACCAGTAAAAATGTTGCCTACAGTTTTACCTGTAGTTACTCTATCTATACTTGCTGCTAAAGGAAGAATAACCTGAGCTGAGACTGTCGCAATCCCAATTGCTACGCTTAATATCCAAACTTCGACGATATTTTGTGAGAACGTTATACCTATCAACAACCAAAACAGACATATAAGTAGGCAAAGAATTAATTTTTTCTTGTTGATTTGATCTCCCAAAGGGATTAAAAAGAAAAGCCCAAGGCCGTAACCAACTTGTGAGAGTACAGATATACTACCTACTTCGCCTTCACTGACTTGAAAAGAAGATGCAATATCTTTGAGGATTGGCTGATTATAATAGATGTTAGCAACTGAGACACCAGCTGCAATTGCCATAATCAGTACCTGAACTTTAGTTAATGTATTAACTGAAATTTCTTTTTGCATTCAACTTAAGTACACTAGAGTTTAGTTGCTTAGTTCAAGTTAATACAAAAAGCAGAATGGTATAGTGTTTATTGCTCAAGTTAATGCAAAAAGCTGGCGCAAGACTGAAACTAATTCCAACGATTTTGCAGACTTTAGTTGATAGTCTGGGATTGTTGTTGAAAGTGGTTCTCAGTGAAGCAAATGGTTCAGAACGAGTACTTGCTGCCTATGCTTTGATGGAACTTTTATAAGAGCATCCAGAATTACTGGAAAAAGTCAAAATTATGTTGGTTGATTCTGGTTATGACGGTGATAAATTTACGCTTTCAGTTTAGTTAATGATCCAAGCTCATGTTGAAGTTATACGGCGTACCGATCAAGAATTTCAGGTTTCGCCCAAGTTAGGTAGTAGAAAGAACATTTGGTTGCTTGAACCAGTACCGTCGTCTTAGTAAGGATTATGAACATCTTCCAGAAATGAGTGAAGCTGCCATATATGCCGTTGTGACTCGTATTATGCTACGTAGTCTAGTCCTCTAAAGATTTACTTTTATAAATTGTCTCTTAACTGTCTTAACTGTCTTAACTGTCTTAACTGTCCATTTAAGTGACTTAAAATGCTATTGCATTTTATTGATAAATCTGAGATTATCTGTTTATTAAAATAATTGTGAAAAACAATAAAATAAAAAATTTCTATTTTTCATTAGGCTAAATAGTCTCTTCTTGCAATTTATAATCTTTAACTAGCAAAATAAAACTTTGAGGGTGATTAAAATGAACGAAATCGTTAAAAAGCTTGCTGGACTGCGACTTCCTGGCGTAATTCTCGTGATTCTAGCGGTTACATCAGGAGGTAGTTCCGCCGCCGTTGCAGCTACCCTTACACCATTAGGAGGTCCGTTTGGTATCGTCGGAGGTATAGCCCTGCTTGGTCTAATAACTGTTGCAGGAGATGCCGTAGCTGGATATGGAATAGAAGCCATTCTCAAGGCTATCTATGAGGAACGAAGTAAAGCTGAATCTGTGACGTTTCTCCTCAATGAAATTAAATATTTACCAATTACATAAGAGCTAAAACTCAAACTGAAAAATTCACTGAGACCAGAAAATAGTACTGTTGCCCAAAAGGTTGAGATTCCAAAAGTAGTTGAAATCGTTGAGGAATAAATTGTAACTTCTCAATAGGTACTGGGAAAGAGCGGAGAGTTTTTATTAACTCTACTGTTACCTGATATAGCAGTCCTAAATCAGTTGTGAAAAATTACACATAACTATAAGCTAGGTCTAATTAGTTATAGATAAGATACATAACTGAGCAATGGAAGAATTAAGAGATTTTATCCAAGGAAAACCAAATAAAAAAGAATTGAAACGGGCGCTGGCTGTACAATGAGATTCCAGTTGTTAACGAAAAGCAAAAACAGACATACTTTGGCGCACTGAATTATTACACGCAGGAATTTCTGATTAAACCATTCAAAAAAGGTGATTCTAAATCGGCGATGCCAAAGGCGGGCGTTTCCGCAGAGCGGACGCTTACGCGAACGCCATCGCATTCGTAGAATACCTGCTTGCTCAATATACTAAAAGCCGCATTGCTTTGATTGGGGATGGAGCTAGTTATTATAGATCAATTGAGTTTCAAGATTATTTAAATTCTGTAAGCCAAGAACTAAACGAGAACGAATGGAAAGTAACTTGTATTCGTTTTGCTCCTAATGACCCAACACAAAACTCTGTCGAGGATATTTGGTTGTATGCGAAAAAGTTTGTTAGAGAGTTTTATCATTTATGTAAATCATTCGCTATTGTCAAGCATTTAATTAAACTCGTTATTCACCATCAAATCTTCAATTTCCCCAAAATATCTATGTATGATTGATTTTCACAACTGATTTAGGATTGCTATATTAGCCTACTGTTATCAAAGAATAGTACAGTGATTGAAAAGTTTTTCGCATAGAAAAAAGGAATGCTGTTCGATGATACCTGCCGCTTGACATTATAATTCATCGATTTGAAACCGTTAAATTGATGTTTTATCATGCGGCTAAAAACATATATCAGATTCTTTTGATTCCTTATTTTAAGACTGATTGAGATGCTTTTACTAGCGCATAGTTTTCTTTTATCTAGAAATAATTACTGAAAATCAGTTTCATGAATACACAAAAATTATTAAAACACATCTCCAAGCAGAAAATTGTTATTACAGCTACGTTTACAAGTGAACCAATTGAGGATTCTCTGTCGTATTGGTTTCAAGAAATAGGAATTTTTTATTCAATAGAGTTTGCTCCCTACAATCAGGTATTTCAAGAACTTCTCAATCCAGTCAGCCTTCTGGCTAACAATCAAAATGGAGTCAATGTAGTTTTGGTTAGGTTTGAGGATTGGGAAGAAACTAAGAATCGTCTGCAATTAACAGTTGACGATTATCTAAAAGAACAAATTTTTGGCGATCGCTTACGCCATACCTTACCAAATAAGATAGAAATAGCTCACCTTAATCAGTACGAAACTGAGTATCTATATCAAGAAATTTTTGTTGATCGCGTCTATTTAAAACATGGAATTGTCTTCAATGAAGACGACTGTATAATCGATGTCGGAGCAAATATTGGTCTATTTACCTTATTTGCCCAGCAAAAATCTCCCAAAGGAACTATTTACGCATTTGAGCCTGCGCCCCATGCCTTTGATAAGTTACAGGCTAATGCAAAGCTATACTGTCAAAATACCCATCTTTTTAACTGCGGATTAGGTGGCGAGTCCAGAGAAGAAACCTTCACTTTCTACCCTCGTTCCTCAGTTTTCTCAAGTTTTGCAGCTGATACAGAGCAAGATGAAAAAGCTATTCGCTCAGTCATTATTAATATGCTGCAACGCGATAATTTTCTGGATGAAGAGTCGTTAGAACGCCTAGCTGATCAATTTATCAAGGATAGACTAGAGCGAGAAACTTATCAGGCTCAACTGCGAACTCTTTCAGAAATTATCGAAGAATACAAGATTGAAAAGATTGATTTGCTGAAACTAGACGCTGAAAAAAGTGAGTTAGCAATTCTCCAAGGTATTCAAGACAATCACTGGTCACTGATTAAACAGATAGTCATGGAGGTACATGACCAAGAAGGCAGTACGATTAAACAGGTCATGCGCTTGCTTGAAGGCAAAGGCTTTAAATTTGTTGTAGATGAAGAGTCTCTGCTGCACGGTTCAGGACTCTTTAATATTTATGCTACTCGCCTCAATCAGAACCACAACCCAGTATCACAGCAGTTTGGAAAAGATATAGCCCAAATAGAGCAAGCCGTTAAGGATTTTGGCAGTGCTTTGAAAACTGCAACGACGCGATCGCCAAATCCCTACTTAGTTTGTATCTGTCCTCCATCTCCAACTAATAATGCAGCTACTAACAGCTTATATGAGAGAATGCAAGAACTGTTAGCAGCTGATCTCAATAATGTCAGCGGTACATACTTGATAAAAAGTCAAGAATTAACTAGTACTTACCCTGTAAAAGAGTACTACGACCCCTATGGTGACGAACTAGGACATATTCCCTACACACCGACCTTTTTCTGTGCTTTGGGGACAATGCTGGCGCGGAAAATCTTTGCTTTGAAAAGCTCTCCCTACAAAGTAATTGCCCTTGACTGTGACTACACCCTATGGAGTGGTGTTTGTGGAGAGGATGGAGTTGCTGGAGTAAAAATCGATTCCTCATTTCGAGCGCTACAGGAATTTATCATTGGACAGCAAGCAGCAGGGAAGTTGATTTGTTTGTGTAGTAAGAATCAAGAAGAGGATGTATTTGCAGTCTTTGACCAACATCAAGATATGGTGCTTAAACGCCATCATCTTGCCAATTGGCGCATTAACTGGCAATCGAAATCGGAGAATCTGAAGTTTTTAGCTGAGGAACTGCAACTGAGTTTAGATAGCTTCATCTTCATTGATGACAATCCGGTTGAGTGTGCTGAAGTTAAGGCAAACTGTCCAGAAGTTCTTACTTTACAACTTCCTCAAGAGTGCCATCTTATTCTGCAATTTTTAAAGCATATTTGGGCTTTCGACCAACTCCAAACCACCCAAGAAGACCAACAAAGAACTAATCTCTATCAACAGAATGTCCAGCGCCAGTGTTTGCAACAGGATTCTCTCTCGTTTACTGATTTTCTAGCTCAACTGAACTTAGAAATTGAGATTTCCCCAATGCAAAGCGAACAACTTTCGCGGATTGCTCAACTTACCCAACGCACCAATCAGTTTAACCTCACAACAATCCGACGGTCTGAGGCTGAAATTCAACAACTTTGTAATTTAGGAAGGTTAGAATGTCGGGTGGTCAAGGTAAAAGACCGCTTTGGAGATTATGGTTTAGTCGGTCTGCTGTTGTTTGAAGCTCAAGAGAATGCACTAGTTGTAGACACATTTTTGCTTAGTTGTCGGGTACTTGGTCGGGGTGTGGAGCATAAGATGCTTGCCTATTTAGGAACTCTTGCTCAAGAAAGAGGATTGGAACGAGTCGAGCTTTTTTATACACCTACGAAGAAGAATCAACCAGCTTGGGATTTTCTGACTAGTGTTGGTAGACAATTTCAGCAGGAGAAAGATGGTGGTTGGTTATTCGAGTTTCCATCTCAAACCGCATCTGAAAGCAATTTCTTACTTATATCCGATATAGATAGCGTAGTTAAAGAAGCTGTAAAAGCAGACTCGTCCGAAGCCAAGAAAATACTTGTATCCGGTATAGATAGCGTAGTTAAAGAAGCTGTAAAAGCAGACTCGTCCGAAGCCAAGAAAATACTTGTATCCGGTATAGATAGCGTAGTTAAAGAAGCTAATGGGAGCCTAGGAAAAACAGCCTCATCTAAATCCAAGAAAATACTTATATCCGATACAGATATCGTAGTTAAAGAAGCTGTAAAAGCAGACTCGTCCGAAGCCAACAAAGTACTTATATCCGACAGATATACTGTAGATATAAATCCCGATCAAGAACCAAAATCTGATAGCTCGGTAAAAATAGCCTCCTCCGCAAACTTCTTTGAGCGCATTGCTCGGAATCTCTACAGTCCCGAACTAATTCTCAAAGAGATTGCATCACGACAACAGCGTCAACGTCCTCAGTTAGATATAGAATTTGTTGCTCCTCGCACTCCTATAGAGAAGGCGATCGCACATTTATTCGCAGAAGCCCTCAAACTAGACAGAGTAGGTATTGATGATAACTTCTTTGAACTAGGTGGCGACTCGATTCGGGGAGCTATTATGATTAATAAACTCCAAGCGCAATTAAACGAGATTATTCATTTTGTTGTCCTATTTGATACTAAGACAGTTGCAAATCTAGCAGCTTACATAGAAAAACACTACCCGCAGACAGCAGCAAAACTCCTGGGTAAGGAAATAACTGTAATTAGTGAATTACCACAAGAGCGCATCGATGAAGCTAAAGTTTTGCAAATGCGCTCGTTGATTCCTCCTCTTACTCCACCAATAGATGACGATGCAATCAAAAACCCGCCAGCTATCTTTATCCTTTCGCCTCATCGCAGCGGTTCTACTTTACTCCGCGTCATTCTAGGAGGAAATCCCCAATTGTTCGCGCCTCCAGAATTAGAACTGCTGACGTTTAATACTCTTGGGGAACGGAAAGCAGCGTTTTCTGGACGTTACAGCTTTTGGATGGAAGGGACGATTCGTACAATTATGCAAATCCGGGGGTGTAGTCCAGAAGAGGCGATCGCACTTATGGAAGAATTGTCAGCGAAAAATCTCACTACCAAGCAGTTCTACCAACTTATACAGCAATGGCTGGGCGATAAAATCTTGGTAGACAAGACCCCCTCCTACTCCATAGATTTAGAAACTCTCAAACGTGCGGAAATAAACTTCCACAACCCACTCTACATACACCTTGTGCGTCATCCTTATGCAACGATGCGCTCTTATGAAGAAGCTAGAGTAGAGCAAACATTTCCATATCAACATCCCTTCAATAGGCGAGAACTCGCTGAACTCGTTTGGCTAATTAGCCATCAAAATATTCTCGAATTTTTGCAACAAGTTCCCCAAGAACGCCAGTATCAAGTCAAATTTGAAGACATCGTTAGTCAGCCACAGACAAGTGTTGAGGGCTTATGTCAATTTTTAGGACTTGAGTTCCATCCTGATATGCTGCAACCCTACAAAGAGAAAAAGCAGCGCATGACCGATGGAATCTATGCCCAGTCTAGAATGGTGGGGGATGTGAAATTTCACGAACATCAGGGCATTAATCCTAGCACCGCAGATAGTTGGAAGCAGTATTACACCAGCGACTTTTTAGGCGATGCAACTTGGCGCTTAGCAGAGTCTTTGGGATATCAAAGAAATAACCGTGCTATTGCGAAAGTTAGTCGGGGAAATCAAACAGAATCTCAAACATTCCCGCTTTCTTTCGCCCAACAGCGGCTATGGGTTTTAGCGCAATTAGAGCCGGACAGCCCTTTCTACAATATGTTTAAGGCTGTTCGTCTCAATGGACGTGTGAATGTAGAAGTTTTAGAACGCAGTCTCAACGAGATTATCCGCCGCCACGAAATTCTACGCACCACTTTTAGTGCCGTAGAGGGAACACCTGTACAAGTAATTGCTCCCCAGGCAACGATGAAACTCTCGGTTGTAAACTTGCAACAATTGTCAGGACAAGAACAGTCAGAACAATTGCAACTTTTAGCAACCCAAGATCAATTACAACCCTTTGACCTCACCAAAGGACTGTTGCTGCGAGTCACCTTAGTACAGCTCAAGTTAGAGTCATTTGCTTTGTTATTGACCATGCACCACATCATTGGTGATGGTTGGTCAATGGGAGTACTCATCAAAGAATTGTCGAGTTTGTATCAAACTTTCTTAGTTGGCGAACCTTCTCCCCTCCCACAACTACCGATTCAATATGCAGATTTTACGATTTGGCAACGTCAATGGTTACAAGGAGGGGCGCAAGGCTTTGCGCCCCTACAAACCCAAATCAATTATTGGAAGCAACAATTAGCAGACGCACCACCTCTGTTAGAACTACCTACAGATAGGCCTCGTCCCTCCGTGCAAACTTTCCGAGGTTGGTGTTTTTCCTTCCAGCTAGATGCCAAACTGACGGCATCGCTGAAAGAACTCAGCCAAAAGTCAGGAACTACCTTATTTATGACCTTGATGGCGGCTTATGCGACTCTACTGTTCCGTTACAGCGGTCAAGAAGATATTCTGCTAGGAACACCGATCGCTAGCCGCAACCATCAAGATATAGAAGGGTTAATTGGCTTTTTTGCCAATACCTTGGTGATGCGAACTCGACTAGAAGATAATCCGAGTTTTTCCAAGCTACTAACGCAAGTACGTTCTACTTGCATGGATGCCTACGCCAACCAAGACGTACCCTTTGAACAGATTATCGAAGCTTTGCAAATAGAGCGTAGTCTTAGCCACAGTCCCCTGTTTCAGGTGATGTTTGCATTGCAGAATACCCTAATGGAGCAATTAGAAACACCTGAACTTGCGATCGCTCCTCTAAATCTAGATAACGTCAACGCCAAGTTTGACCTCACATTACAAATGTGGGAAACAAACACAGCCGAAGGAAACTCACTGCAAGGGTTTTGGCAATATAACACCGATTTGTTTGATGAAGACAGAATTGCTCGCATGACTGGTCATTTCCAGACACTATTAGCGGGAATTGTGGCGAATCCTCAAGCATCAGTAGGTACATTGCCATTGCTAACTGAGCGTGAACGTCATCAATTGCTAGTGGAATGGAATGATACCCACGTACCATATCCCGATACTAAATGTATCCATCAAGTGTTTGAGGAACAGGTAGAACAAACACCAGATGCTGTGGCTGTGGTGTATGAGGATGAGTCTCTGACATATCGAGAATTGAACGATCGCGCCAATCAATTAGCGCATTATCTACAAAGCTTGGGAGTTAAAACAGAAGTATTAGTGGGGATTTGCGTCGAGCGATCGCTCGAAATGGTACTTGGGCTGCTAGCTATTCTCAAAGCTGGCGGAGCATACTTACCACTCGATCCGGCATATCCTCAAGAACGTTTGGCTTATATGCTGAATGATTCTCAGGTTGCAATACTGCTGACTCAAGAACAGTTAAAAGCGCAGATCCCAAAAACCAACGCTCACGTTATATTTTTAGATACTGACTGGGAAGAGGTAATTAGCAAATATAGCCAGGAAAATCCCACAAGTGAGACATCGAATCATAACCTAGCTTATGTAATTTATACCTCTGGTTCTACAGGAAAGCCAAAAGGCATAGGCGTTACTCATCAAGCTGTTAATCGGTTAGTTTGTAACACTAACTACGTGAAGTTAACAGCTAATCACCGAGTTGCTCAAGCCTCGAATGCAGCTTTTGATGCTGCTACCTTTGAAATTTGGGGAGCTTTGCTTAATGGAGCTAGTCTAGTAGGTATTACTAAAGAAGTTCTGCTTTCGCCGCCACAACTTGCTATACAACTGCAAGATCAGCAGATTGACTTTTTGTTCGTCACAACAGCTTTATTCAACCAGTTGGTAAGTCAAGTACCAGGGATCTTTAAAACTCTACAAACCGTTTTATTTGGCGGAGAAGCGGTTGAACCAAACTGGGTGCGGACAGTACTGCAAAATCAGCCTCCAAAGCGACTGCTTCACGTTTACGGCCCAACAGAAAATACTACTTTCTCTTCCTGGTACTTGGTGCAGGAAGTACCAGAGGGTGCAACAAATTTGCCAATTGGACAACCAATTGCTAATACACAAATCTATATTCTGGATCGTCATCTCCAACCTGTACCGATTGGCGTTCCTGGTGAACTATGTATTGGAGGTGATGGTTTAGCCAGAGGTTATCTCAACCGTCAAGATTTAACCGAGGAAAAGTTTATCTCAAATCCCATTGCTGAAGCACAATTAACTTCTAGCAAAAAGTTGTATAGAACAGGAGACTTAGCTCGGTACTTACCTGACGGAAATATTGAGTTTATTGGCCGCATTGACAACCAAGTTAAAATCCGTGGTTTCCGAATTGAGCTTGCAGAAATTGAGGTGATTTTAACTCGACACCCCCAAGTACGGGATGCAGTTGTCATTGCTAGGGAAGATCAGCCTGGTATTAAAAATTTGGCAGCCTATGTGATCCCCGAAGGAAAACAGCCTACCAGTAGCGAGTTGCGATCGTTCGTCAAAGAAAAGCTCCCCGACTACATGGTTCCTGCATCTTTCACAGTTTTGGAGGTATTGCCGATTACGCCCAATGGCAAGGTAGACCGTCGTGCCTTACCAGTACCAGAATTCGAATTTAATGACTCGACTGGCTTTGTCTCTCCACGTACCCATGTTGAAAAAATCTTGGTAAAAATTTGGCAAGATGTTTTACGATTAAAACAAGTTTGTATTCACGACAACTTTTTTGAATTGGGTGGGGATTCCATTATTGGAATCCAAATCATCGCCAAAGCTAATCAAGCTGGGTTAAAACTGACTCCAAAACAGCTATTTCAGCACCAAACCATTGCTGAGTTAGCTGCTGTAGCAGTGACAACTACCTTTAAGGAGGCAGAACAGGGTTTAGTTAAGGGCATTGTTCCCCTAACACCAATTCAGCATTGGTTCTTTGAGCGGAATTTACCCGAACCCCATCACTTTAACCAATCTTTCCTGCTAGAAGTTCCGCCAAATATCCAACTGGAATTACTAGAACAGGCATTACAAAAGCTGGTGTACCATCATGACGCTTTACGGCTGCGGTTTGTGCAGCAAGCAGCGCAATGGCAACAGTACAACAGTGATGTGTGCGATGCAGTCTCATTAGCAATCGCTGATTTGTCCAACCTGACTCAAGCAGAACAATCAAAGGCAATTGAGTTAAAGGCAGATGAAATACAGCGATCGCTAAATTTAGCAGATGGGCCGCTACTGCGGGTCGTTCTGTTTAACTTAGGCAAATCTTCCCCTAGACGCTTGCTCATCGTCATCCATCACTTAGCTGTGGATGGGATTTCCTGGCGGATATTGCTGGAAGATTTATCTGCGGCATATAAACAATTAGATAGTGGGAACAACATCCAACTTCCTGCAAAAACAACTTCCTTCAAGGATTGGGCAATCAGATTGCAGGATTATGCAGGCGCTCAAGAACTGCACTCAGAACTAGATTACTGGCTGCAAAGGTCGTTGGCAGTTGCTCCTTTACCGTTGGATTTTGTTGCTGTTGCCTCAGAAAACACTGTTGATTCAAGTCAGATTGTCTCTATATCCCTAAGTGCAGAACAGACTCGCGTTCTGTTGCAGGATGTCCCTGGAGCCTACAACACTCAAATTAACGATGTACTCTTGACCGCATTAGTACAAAGTTTTGCTGGATGGACAGGCTATGACTCCCTACTGATTGAATTAGAAGGTCACGGACGAGAGGACTTGTTTGAGGATGTAGACTTGTCCCGCACAGTAGGCTGGTTTACTAGTATATTCCCCGTTTGCTTAAAACTTGGAGGTCTTCACCATCCTGGAGAGGCTCTCAAGTCGGTCAAGGAGCAACTGCGACGCATCCCCAACCGAGGCATTGGCTATGGCATCCTGCGGTATCTGAGCATGGATGCAACCATAAGCAAGCAACTTGAGTTACTCCCTCAAGCTCAGGTGAGCTTTAATTACTTGGGTCAATTCGACCAAACGCACCTAACGCCCCTTGGTTGGAAATATGCCCAAGAGTCTAGCGGTTCTATTCACAGTCCCAAAGGACAGCGCCGCCATTTGTTAAATGTGAATGGATTAGTCATTGAAGGCAGATTGCAACTGGAGTGGAAATATAGCGCAGCTTTCCATCACCAAGCTACTGTAGAAAACTTGGCTAAAAACTATCTGAAAGTCTTAGAAGCTATTATCGACCACTGTATATCTCCAGAAGCAGGAGGCTATACTCCTTCAGATTTCCCTGAAGTTGGTTTAAGCCAAGAAGCGTTGGATGAACTGCTAGCAGAAATTGAATGAAGTCGTTAACAATTCGTCTCTGATAAGAGAAGACTTGCCCTCACTTTGTCCATTGTTTTAAGTTTTCCACACCAACCTTATTTATTGTTTATGACAATCTCGAAAGCGACATTCACAACCACGCGTAATCCAGGGATTTTGGTTAATAAATTTGCTTCCAAAATCTCTTGTATTTCTTATCAGAGTATGCGTAGGTCTAGCAGAGTATTGAGAGAATTTGTACTTTATTATTTTCCAATTTATAACCTCTCAATGAATGACTTCTTTCGGTTTTATCCCATTTTAGGTTTTATTGAAGCTCTGGTTTATCAAACTGATGATGAAGTTGAGAAAATTCAAAGTGAAGGCTATGGAACGCTTCAACATTCTCCTTGGCAATCCAAACAAGAAATGATTTTGGCTGTTTTAGAAGAGTATAATCTTAAACATTGTAAAGTCGAATTCTATATGCAAAAATTAGGAGAATATTTTGAATTAGAAACCCAGCTATTAGCAACTTCTCATGTTACTCATGAAATGATTAAAAAGGCTGCTGAACTACGCTCTTCTGACTATAGAGTATTACATTGTACTTTGCTAAAAATGTTAGGTTTAAATTACGGAGAAGAAGAGTTAAATGAAGAATTGAAACTCATGTGGGCTTTAGAAGTTGTCAATGATATTGAAGACGATTTGATGTTTTACTCAGAGGATGTAGCAGCTAAGCATTATAATACTTACAGAATGTTTGTGAAAGTTTATAGAGAAAAAGCTCCTTACTACTTAAAGAAAGAGTTGAATTTTTATGAGAGTTTATTTCATAAACAAATAGGGCGTTTTTCAGGAATGAAACGAGAATGTTTCATCAAATCTTGGAATGCTTATCGCCTAGATCATCCAGTACCATCTATCCCGGAACCAATTCTAGAAGATTAATATTAAGTATTGTCAATGGCTAATAGCCAATTGCTAATTGTGAATAAATTAAAGCTATTGGTTATTAGCAAATTGATGTATAATTTGGGAAAAAATGGAAGCTTAAAACTCTTAAAATACACTTTTTTAGACCAGCAGTTTAGTAAAAGGGTAAGATGGTGGAGAAACAGCGTGGCGTAACAATATGGTTAACTGGTTTGAGTGGTGCTGGCAAAACTACCATCTGCCAATTTTTGGAGACCCAGTTGCGATCGCAAGGATATAAAATTGAAGTACTAGACGGCGACGTAGTTCGCCAAAACTTAAGTAAGGGGTTAACTTTTAGCAAAGAAGATCGAGACGAAAATATTCGGCGAATCGGTTTTGTAGCTCACCTGCTAACTAGAAATAATGTGATTGTGCTGGTTTCGGTAATCTCGCCATATCGAGCAATTCGTGAAGAAACTAAAGAACGGATTGGAGATTTTATTGAAGTATACGTTAATGCACCATTAGAAGTTTGCGAACAGCGAGATGTCAAAGGGTTGTATAAAAAAGCTAGAGCTGGTGAAATCAAAAATTTCACTGGAATTGATGATTTATATGAAATACCTCTTGAACCTGATGTTGAATGCAAAACTAATGAAGAAAGTATTGCCCAAAGTGCAAATAAAATTTTAACTAAGTTAGAAAAATTAGGATACACCAATTATCTATCGATGCCACAATTCCAGAACAATTGCTCGCGAATCTGATGGAAAGTAGGAAAAAATGAAATGACTTTAGTAAAAGAAAAGGAACTGTGTAAACTTTTTGTTGAAGTTGGACGACAGCAATACTCCCTTGCTGTTGTGGGTACTAACCTTGCTAAAAATGATGAAGTAGCATGGAATAATTTTGTCAGTATTTTATTGTCAGCAAAGGGTGAGCCTGATGTTGAAACAGTCTATAAATATCTCGTAAATGCAGTTGTTGAATATAATAAACGTCATAATACACAAGTCAATATCAAAACTGTTTATAATTATTTTGCCGCTAAAATTATTCGTTCCATTTTTGTTGAACCATCAGAACTAAAGAAAAATTGGTATTTTATTTGTCGTGCAGCAGAAATTCCCCAGCCTGGAGATTTTGTGACTGTGCAAATTTTTCAGGAACCGTTGGTGGCTGTGCGCCAAGCAGACGGGACGATTCGCGTTTTCCTCAACGTCTGCACTCATCGCCAAGCACCAGTATTTGAAGGTCACGGTTGTGTAGGCGTAGATAAACCGGCTCTTTGTCCTTATCATGGATGGGCATTTGGTATAGATGGTCATTGCAAGAATGCACCAGGGGCAAATAGAGGAGAATTTGGCGCTGATTTTGACCTGAAAAATTACAGTTTGCAGGAGTTTGAGGTCAAGATTGATGAGAATCAAAAGGTTTTTGCCAAGCTTTCAGAAAATAATCACCTCAAGCAAGAATCCCAACCTGAGAACCAGCAAAATATCGGTGTAGAAATTACTAATCTGCTCAATTCTGTGAGTCCAGGCTATGCAGATGGGGAAAGCGCCACACTTCCAGAACAAATCCGCCTGTGGTTGAGAATTGGTTATTTAGAAGCAGAAATTAAACAGCTAATTGCAGATATTACTCAAGGAAGAACCAACGATAATCGCCAATTAACTCTAGGGTCATTAATTGGGGAACTCAAACACGCTATCTTGACCGTCGATAGTGATGGGTCAACCTCAGAACTGGATGAAGTGCTGCAACGAGTTTATAGCAGTGACGAGCAAAGCCAGTTAATTGAAAAGTCCATTAAGTATCCTAAAATTGATACTGATGGCATAGAATATTCCGAATCATCTGAAAGAAGACAAGCATTGCCAATATGGATTTATGGTGATGCAGCATTGTTTGCTCTCGAAATTGAGCATTTAATTAAACCAACTTGGCAATTTGTTTGCCATATCAACGAAGTTCCGCAACCGGGTAACTTCACTTGGCTGGATATTGTCGGTGAACGAGCCTATGTCATCCGCACTACAAGCGGTGAATTGTTCGCCGGCAAACTTCAGGATGTCACACAACGGGGGAGTTATCCAAAATTTGGTTTACCAAACTACGGTTTAGAACCCATCGATATTGACATTTTTTATGGATTTATTTTCATTCGCTTTACTTCGGAAGGTTCAAGATTAGCCGAAAGTTGGTATCTACCTGGCTTATTAGAACCTTACAAACTTGAAGATATGCAACCCATCGGTGGAGCCGGTCAGTATGACATTAGTGTGGAGGTGGATTACAAACTCCTGTGGGAAAACTTCTTAGAAGATTACCACTTTCCCATGATGCACAAAGGTTTAACCCGGCGGTTTGGAGTGTCGAGTGATTGTGAAGGCATCAACGGCATGATTATTCCCATGCGCGACCCGGCTTCACCCAGCTTAACCCCAATCGAGCGACAATACTATAATTGCGCCAAAGCGATCGCTCGACATTCTTGGGAGCGTGAGCAAGAATTACAAGATTTTGCTGCTGAAAATGATTCTCTGCCCGAAACGCTGTGTTACTCAGCCTTCTGCTCGATGTCAGCGCAAGAAGAAATCCCCATGCCTTTTTCTTTAAGCGTATTTCCTGAACACGTCCAAACTTTTTCGTTAGTTCCCGCCGGGCCAAGAGAGTGCCGTTTTCATGTTCGCAGTTATGGACATACCCTTAATCCTGATGACACCAACAGTAAAACCATTGAAGAGGCGCGTCTAGCGAACATCCAACTGCTTTTGGAATCTTTACATGAAGACATTCGCGTTAACTACATCTGTCAAGACAGCGTTTCATCGCGGCTGTTCGAGAAAATCGGAGTATTCAGTATTGCCGAATTTGATGTTGCTAAGTTTCAGGAGGCTATTTACACCAAGCTACCAATAACCCGTCGTCAACGAAAACCATTATGACTACCACTGTCCCATCAGCCAATGCTGTAACGGAAATTGAGACTCGCAAAGCTGACCATCTACGTGTCTGTTTAGAGGAGGATGTCCAATTTCAGCACGTAACTAGTGGATTCGAGCGCTATCGCTTTACCCATGATTGTCTTCCTGAAATTAACTGTAGCGACATCAATCTGCAAACAACCTTCCTGGGCAAAAATCTCGGCGCTCCCCTACTAATTTCTTCCATGACAGGGGGAACTGAATTGGCGCAGCTAGTCAATACTCGTTTAGCAACTGTTGCTCAACGCTACCGATTAGCAATGGGAGTTGGTTCGCAACGAATTATCATTGAACAGCCTCATTTAGCTCCTACCTTTGCCGTCCGTTCTTTTGCTCCTGACATTTTGTTGTTAGCGAACTTGGGAGCTGTGCAACTAAATTATGGATGTGGGCTTGATGATTGCTTGCGGCTTGTAGATTCCTTGGAAGCGGATGCACTGATTTTGCATCTTAACCCCCTGCAAGAATGTGTGCAATCACGAGGAGATACAAATTTTCGGGGGCTGTTGGGTAAAATTGCCCAACTTTGTCAGCAACTACCCGTTCCAGTTGTTGTCAAAGAAGTGGGAAATGGAATTTCTGCGGCGATGGCACAAAAGTTAATTGATGCGGGAGTGACAGCCATTGATGTCGCTGGCGCAGGTGGAACTTCATGGGCAAAAGTAGAAAGCCAACGCGCAAAAGACAACAAGCAGCGCCGTTTGGGACAAACTTTTGCTGATTGGGGTTTACCAACCGCAGAGTGTCTCAACTCCATCCGGGCGTTCGCACCAACAATTCCCTTGATTGCTTCTGGCGGGCTACTCACCGGATTGGATGTAGCAAAAGCGATCGCTTTAGGAGCCGATATAGCAGGTTTAGCCCGGCCTTTTTTAGAAGCAGCCGTCAAATCGGAAGCCGCCGTTGATGAGTTAGTCGAAGTTCTGATTGCTGAACTCGAAACAGCTTTATTTTGTACTGGCAATGCCACTTTAGCAGAACTCAGAAGTTCTGGGGCATTGCAACGTGTCTAGGTAAAGGGAATAGGAAAGCAATGTGTGTAATTGATTCTGTTTAGGTACTTTTAAGATGAAGCTAGATGACTGCAATCAACCGACGCCAAACGCCCTCCACATTCAGGGCATAATTGCGATCGCGATCGTCAGTTTAATATGGGCGACAACCTTCCCACTGACCAAAGATGCAGTCACTAGCTTTTCGCCAGCTGTACTTACCGCCAGCCGTTTCACCCTTGCAGCAGCGATATTTACTCCATATTTACGCTCTATAAATACTCAGATATTACGCGACGGCACAGTTTTAGGACTCCTACTTTTCGCCTGCTTCGCCTTCCAAGCGATCGGGCTAGAAACTGCCAATGCCAACCGGGGAGGATTCATTTTCAGCCTAAATGTAATCATTGTACCCATGTTAGGGGCGTTATTCGGTCAGCCGTTGCTAGTTAAAACTGTACTTGCCGCTGGAGTTGCCCTCACAGGTATCGGCATTATGTGCTGGGAAAATGGCTCTCTAGGCATAGGTGACTTGTTGTTATTTGGCGATACCTTCATTTATGGGGTTTATATGCTGGTACTTCAAGAAACGGCACAACGCCACTCAACCCTATCCCTGACTGCCATCCAACTGTGGATTGTAGCAGTATTAAGTACCATCTGGGCAGTGCCGGATCTGAACGTCGGGCAATTTGAGACTCTAAGCAATAACTGTGGTATTATCCTCTACCTCGGTCTGGTAGGGACTGCTTCAACCATCTGGTTAGAAACAATAGGTCAGCAATGGATTTCAGCAACTGAAGCTGCGCTATTGTGTACCCTCGATCCGGTACTCACGTCCATCTTCTCTTTTTGGTTACTTGGCGAGAAGTTTGGAGTACGCGGTTTTATTGGCACGGCTATGGTACTAACTGCATTATTTTTGAGTCAGAGTAAGTCTCAATATATAAATCGAAAATTAATATTTGGCGCAGAAGATGTTTAAAAATTAGTAATTTTAACTTTCTTTTTTTTACTATATAGCCTTGGTTAAAACTATGCTGAAGTTTTCGATTGAATTTCGACCTCCTATTCCTCCGGCCAAAACTTTGATTATAGGCACATTGGGGCCCAGCGGTACTAGTAGTGACTATGCTTCCAGCTATATAGTCAAGCAATTAGAGTCAGAAGAATTGACTGGAAAAATTCAGTTATTTAATAGCTTTGCAGATGTCAAAGAAGCTTTGTTACAAGACAAGGTGGATTTAGCTCTAGTTCCTCATGCTTACCATTTGATTAATGAGTTTTATATGGAGCCAAGTTTTGATTTGGGCTTCATTTTTATCTATCCTACTCCAGTTTATGGATTAGCTAAAAAGAAAAATACAGAGGTAGTTTTCAAGGGAGCTAGACTTGTTACTCATCCTGCGCCCTTACCTTTGTTATCAAGACTATTACCAGACTCCCTAGACCAATCAGAAATTCAGGTTGATTTGTCTCCTTCTACTAGCGATGCGGCAATTCAAGTACAACAGGGTTTAGCTACTCTAGCTATTACTAATGAAAACGCTGTTGACGCTTATGGTTTAGAGTTTATTTCCACTTATGGAAAAATCCCTATGAGCTGGTCAATTTTCTATAAAAGATTAGCAGAAAGTCATGTCTAAATTTTTTCCAACTCCCAAAAAGACAAATATTAGTTTAGATGTAGAGTTAATAGCATTTGAATGCCAAGACACACTTGTTCAATTAGTGTATCTGGCTCCAGGAGCTAATTTTGCACTACACGAACATCTAGAAAGCCAGATGGGTATGATAATTTCTGGACGTTTAGAAATGAACGTTAACGGAATTAAAAAAATTATTGAGCCGCTGCAACAAGCCTACATTGCCAATGCTTATGTTCCTCACGGTTCTGTAAATATTTTTCCAGAAACAGCACTAGTATTCGATGTAAAACGAATTATAAATTCTTTAGAAAAAACTGACGAGGTATTTCTCAATGTAGCGCCTAAAAAAGATGAAATTACTGGCTTCTCATGCAAATCTATAGTTGCTTCTTGGTTTGAGATTGCAATTACTGAAATTCCGCCAAGAGGAATAATCCCAATGCACCAATCGGCTAGCGAACAAATGGGAATAATCCTCAATGGTAAGTTGATGATGTCTGTGGAAAATGAACAGCAGCAACTAGAATATGGTAGGATTTATTACGCTCCACCTGATGTCCCTTATGGAGGATATAATTCCTCTGATGAAGCAGTATCTTTAATTGAAATTTTAATTCCGCCTCGTTCTTATTTATCTTACAAAGAAGCTTCTTTAAGTGAAATGCTAACTACGACCTAGAGGATTATTAACATGGATTTAGGGCTAACAGGGAAAGTAGCTTTAGTAACAGGAGCAAGTGCTGGTATTGGTTATGCCATATCCGAAAAACTGGCAGCAGAAGGTTGTCATTTAATTATTTGTGGGAGAAATGCAGACCGATTAGAAAAAGCTTATCAAAGTCTAGTGCATTTTCCAGCAAAAATTCTCAGTTTATCGGCTGATGTTCACATAGCAAACGACTGTGAAAAATTAGTGCAATCAGCTCTCAATCAATTTGGTAAAATTGATATCTTGATAAATAATTCCGATGGAGCTAATTTTTCTAGCATTGCGGTAGAAAATCTATCTGATGAAGATTGGATAACTGTATTTGAAGGGAAATTAATGGGCTATATCCGCATGACCAATCTGGTTTTACCTAACATGAAAAATCAGCATTGGGGACGAATTGTCAACATTATTGGCACATCAGGGAAAGAACCCTCTCCTCGTTTAATCAAATCAGGAGTAGCGAATGCAGCATTAATCAACTTTACTAAATCTGTAGCTACGCAAGTTGCAAAGTGGAATGTGTTAGTTAATTGTGTCAATCCTGGGATTATTGATACACCAAGGCATAGAGAATATCTAGAAGTATTTGCCCAAAAGGAAGACCGAAATATTGATGTAATCATAGAAGGAATAGATAATACCATTCCTATAGGTCGTCGCGGTCTTTCTGGTGAGGTTGCTAATTTAGTTGCTTTTCTCAGTTCAGAATGCGCTAGTTATATCACTGGTGTGAATATTCCAGTAGATGGTGGATTGTCTACAGGGGCTTTTTAAGTAATTTAATTGCATTTCTCTCTGCGCTCTCTGCGCCTCTGCGGTTAATTAAAAATATATATTTTATAAAAAACAGCAATGCTAACTATACAAAATAAAAATAAAACAAAAGATATCGAAGCCATCTATCCCCTTTCGCCAATGCAGCAGGGGATGCTATTTCATACTCTATATCAGCCAGAATCAAGAATATACTTTGAGCAGTTTCGCTTTACTCTTCATGGCGATTTAAACAAGAGTGTGTTTGAACAAGCTTGGCAACAGGTGGTGCAGAGACACTCGGCTTTACGGACTCTTTTTGTTTGGAAGAACCGCAAACAAGCAGTCCAAATAGTTCGTAAACAAGTTAATTTACCTTGGATTAACAGAGATTTGCGTTTGCTTTCACCTGAAGAACAACAAACACAAATTATTTCTTTTTTAAACACAGATAAAGAGCAAAGTTTTGAACTTGACAAAGCTCCCTTAATGCGCTTTATTTTATTTCAGTTAGCAGACGAGGCTTATCATTTTGTTTGGAGCTTTCATCATATATTACTTGATGGTTGGAGCTGGCCGATTCTCTTCAAAGAAATCTTTGCTTTTTACGAGTCTATCACCAACAATCAACAGTTATATTTAACTCCAACTCGCTCTTACCGAGATTACATTAATTGGTTACAGCAGCAAGACTTGTCTAGTGCAGAGGAATTTTGGCGGCGAACTCTTGAGGGTTTTACTGCTGCTACCCCTTTGGTTGTGGAACAAGCAGTAGGGCAGATTGCTCACCAGCAAACCAGTTATATTCGACACCAACATCTATCAGCCGAAGCAACTGCTACATTAAAATCTTTTGCCCAACAACATCATCTTACCCTTTCTACCTTGGTGCAGGCAGCTTGGGCGTTGTTACTGAGTCGCTACAGTGGTGAGCCTGATGTGGTGTTTGGGGCTACAGTGTCTGGTCGTCCTCATAGCTTATCTGGTGTAGAGTCGATAGTGGGGTTGTTTATTAATACCCTACCTGTACGGGTAAAAATCCCTGAAACAACTGATTTATTGCCTTGGCTGGTGCAATTGCAACAAGAGCATATAGAACGGGAGCAGTATTCATACACCTCACTGGTAGATATTCAAGGTGCGAGTGAGATTCCTCGGAATCAACCTTTGTTTGAAAGCATTGTTGTGTTTGAAAATTATCCTGTAAACGTTACACTGCAAGCACTTCCAGGGAATTTGAGAATAGGCGATCGCCAAGCCCTCGGAGAAACGAATTATCCTTTAACGGTGGTGGCAATTCCCAATGATGAACTAGTAATCAAAATCAACTACGATCGCGATCGCTTTAACGCAGATACTATTGACCGGATGATTGGTCATTTGCTCACACTGTTGCAGGGGATTGCTACTAATTCTCATCGCAGTGCAGGCGAACTAACGCTACTCACACCAGCAGAACAAGATTTACTGCTGGTACAGTGGAATGCTACCCAAGCCGCCCAACCCATCAATTATTGCATCCATCAATTATTTGAGCAGCAAGTTGAAAAAACACCTGATTCTGTGGCGGTGGTGTATGACAATCAACAATTGACCTACCGACAGTTAAACCAACGTGCCAATCAGCTAGCGCACTATCTGCAACATTTAGGTATCAAGCCAGATGTACCTGTGGGGATTTGTCTGGAACGTTCTTTAGAAGCGGCAGTTGCCATATTAGCAACCCTCAAAGCTGGGGGTGCTTGTGTTCCCCTTGACCCTACCTATCCTTCAGAACGTTTAGCATTTATGCTGACGGATACTTGTGCAACCGTTGTATTGACCCAAGCTAGTTTAAAAGGAATTGGGGAAGGTGGGGCCCCCTCTGGGGATAAGGGGCAATGGGGATTAGGGACTAGGGATCAGGAAAATTTGGTGAGGGATTCTGATCCGTTAGCCAGTACCCAGTACCCAGCCCCCAGTCCCCACGTGATTTTGTTAGATGAAGAATGGGGTGAGATAGCCAGAGAATCTGATATCAATCCTCAGACAGATGCACAAACACAGAATTTAGCTTTTGTAATCTACACTTCTGGCTCTACAGGAACTCCTAAAGGTACTCTTGTCCCCCATAGATCGCTCACCAATTTAATAGAACACCATGAGGCGAAAATGGCAACAGGCGTTGGTGTTCTCCAATTTGCTTCCCTCAGTTTTGATGTCAGCTATCACGAAATGTTTGCGGCGTGGGGTTTGGGTGGCACGCTGTATATGATTCCCGAAGGCGATCGCAAGGATTTAGATAAATTAATTCAGTTACTTGCTCAAGAACCAATTGCCAAAGTTTTCCTTCCTGTTAGCATCTGGCAACAATTAGCAGAAATATACGGAGAGGAAGAACATCTATTTAAAAACATTAGAGAAGCGATCGCCTGTGGCGAACAACTCCAGATTACTCAACCAATGATTAAGCTATTTCAACGTCTGGAGAATTGTAGACTTTATAATTTTTACGGCCCCACGGAAGCAGATTTAGTCACAGCTTATACCTTTAGCGAAAATCCAGAAGAGTGGCCTATTTATCCACCAATTGGTCAGCCTGCCGTTAACGTGCAAGTTTATCTATTAGACCACAATCTCCAACCCGTGCCGATTGGTGTTCCTGGAGAACTCTACGTTAGCGGTGATGGTTTGGCTCGTGGCTACCTCAACCGCCCAGATTTGACAAACCAAAAATTTGTCCCAAATCCGTTTGCGAAGGCAGAAGGTTTTTCCCCCTACTCCCCAATCCCTACTCCCCACTCCCAAAGAAGACTATACAAAACTGGCGACTTAGCTAAATACCTACCAGATGGCAACATCGAATTTTTAGGACGGATAGACGATTTAGTCAAAGTCCGGGGTTTTCGGGTTGAACTTGGCGAAGTTGAAGCGGTTTTGAGCAAACATCCCCAAATTAACCAATCAGTCGCTAAAGTGTTTGGAGAAAGTGCCAGAGAAAAATATTTGGTCGCTTACTTTGTACCAATTCAAGGACAGATTCTCGCCGTCGAACAGTTGCGTACTTTTCTGCAAGATCAGTTGCCAGACTATATGATTCCGTCAGCTTTTGTGCAGATGGAGTCGTTTCCTTTGACCTCCAATGGTAAAGTCAACCGTCGCGCTTTAAAAGAACCAACAACCAGCCGACCGGAATTAGCTCAAACTTTTGTTGCACCCCGAACTCCTACCGAAGAAATTTTGGCAAGTATCTGGAAGGATGTTTTGGGGTTAGAACAAGTTGGAATTTACGACAACTTCTTTAATTTGGGAGGACATTCTTTACTTGCTACTCAAGTTATTTCTCTGACACGCAAAGCATTTAAGGTAGAATTGCCTCTG
Organism: Nostoc sp. UHCC 0302; assembly: GCF_038096175.1. Lineage (NCBI taxonomy): Bacteria > Bacillati > Cyanobacteriota > Cyanophyceae > Nostocales > Nostocaceae > Nostoc > Nostoc sp. UHCC 0302. Next base: position 1,033,079 of record NZ_CP151099.1, on the reverse strand, counting down.
CGAAGTTTATTTGAATCTCCGGCGATCGCAACTTTAGCTAGAACAGTCGAGACAGCCAACCAGCAAGAATTTCTGCCGGAAATTGTACCTTTGCCTTGGCGTAGCCCGTCGCAGACATCGCAAGAGAGAGTATTACCAATCTCCTTAACTCAGCTAGAGTTTTGGTTTTTCGAGCAATTCTATCCCGGTAATCCTGTTTACAACCTGCCGCTAGTCTATCGCGTCACAGGTTCGCTGGATGTGAAAGCGTTAGACGAGAGTTTAAGGGAAATTGTGCAACGGCACGAAACGTTGCGAACCACTTTTAAGATTGAGAATGGACAAGTGGTTTATGCCATTTCCCCCGAACCTATATTTGACTTTGCAGTAGTAGACTCACAAGACATCGGGGAAACTGAAGCAAAACGACAAGCAGAAAAAGAAATTAAGCAACCTTTCGATTTGGCGCGGGGGCCATTACTGAGGAGTAAGCTTTGGCGGTTGAGTGAAACTGAGCATTTGCTTGTTGTCACTACACACCATATTGTCGCCGACGGTTGGTCTTTTGGCGTGTTGACCCAAGAACTGGCAACCCTTTACGAAGCTTTTTCTCAAGGTAAACCCTCCCCCTTGACTGAGTTACCTATCCAATATGCAGACTTTGCACATTGGCAACGGCAATTATTGCAGGGGCAAGTTTTGGAATCACAGATGCAATTTTGGAAACAACATCTAGGTGTTACACCTCCAGTATTGCAGCTACCAACCGACCATCAACGTCCACCAGTGCGAACCTTTACAGGTGCGCGTCAACCTTTGGTAATTTCTCAAGACTTGACCAAAGCACTCAAGGCATTGAGTCAGCAGGAAGGCGTAACCCTATTTATGACCTTGTTAGCAGCACTCAAAACATTACTTTTCTGCTACACAGGGCAACCAGACATCATTGTCAGCAGCACTGTTGCCAATCGTACCCGCCAAGAAACAGAAGGACTGATTGGTTTCTTCGTCCACTTACTGCCATTTTGCACCAACTTAGAAGGCAATCCCACCTTCCGAGAACTACTGCGACGGGTGCGGGAAGTGGCTTTAGGAGTGTATGCACATCAAGAAATGCCCTTCATTAAGCTAGTAGAAGAACTGCAACCAGTTAGAGACTCTAGTTATACATTGCTAGCTCAGGTGATGTTTGTCTTTCAAAATACTCCAGAAGATGATTTAAAACTAGCAAATTTGACTTTAAAGGAGGAATTCATTGCAACAGATACCAAAGACACAGCCGAGTTTGATTTGAATTTGACACTCCAAGAAACAACAGGAGGAATTGAAGGCGCTTTAGTTTACAAAACCGATTTGTTTGAAGCTGCTACTATTACCAGAATGGTTACGGTATTTCAAAGTTTACTTGAATATATTGTGACCAATCCTGACCGGCGTCTTAGTGAACTTCCCTTTTTATCTGAAGGGAAAAGTCTGCCAATTCAAAATATCAAATTACCATTAGCTAAGAAAAATTATCAGAATGATTTTGCTGAACCGGGCAATCCTATTGAAGAAGTTGTGTTGGCTATTTGGAAAGAGGTTTTAGGATTAGAACATATTAGTACTCAAGATAACTTCTTTGACCTTGGAGGACATTCCGCTCTTGTTCTGCAAGTTATGTACAAAATACAAAAAGTTTTCCAAGTAGAGTTACACTTAGTTTCCCTATTTGAAAAACCTACCATAGCTCAGCAATCAGAAGCCATTAGCAATTTATTAAAGAGTTTATAGTAATAGTAAAATGATTTAAACTAACCGCAGAGACGCAGAGAGAAGGCTAAATAGAGATTTTAATGAATAATTCAGAACTGCTACACAACTCAATAAAATATTAATATTCAATTGATAATAGCGAAAGAAAACTTATTATTAATAACACAAAAACTCCCTCAAACTCTTTCCTCTGCGTTCTCTGTGCCTCTGCGGTTCGTATTATTCCTAAAGTCCTGTTCATTTTAAAATCACTCTAATTCAAACTGGAAAAATAATTGTGGAATCCTCCCTTTTTGACCTAACAGGTAAAGTTGCCATTATCACCGGAGCTGCACGAGGTATCGGCAGAGCGATCGCTCAAGGATTAGCATCTGTAGGCACAAAGGTTGTAATTGCTGATATTAAAGCAACCGAAGCAGAAAAAACTGCACAAATGATTCAAGCAGGTGGAGGCGAAGCGATCGCAATTCCTACCGATGTCAGAAATCGCCAAGATTGTTTACACCTAATTGAGCAAGCTGTGGCGCACTATCACAGGCTTGACATTATGGTGTGTAATGCCGGCATTGACATCATTAAATCGGCGGCTGTCTTAGAAGAATTAGAGTGGGATAACATCATCAACGTCAATCTGAAAGGATACTTTCACTGCGCTCAACTGGCGGCTCGACAAATGATTGAACAAGGGACAGGCGGCTCAATTATTATGAACTCTTCCATTGGCGGTGTAGTGGGAATCAGTGGTTCGGCGGCTTATACAGCATCAAAAGGAGGGGTAAATTTACTAGTGCGATCGCTTGCACTGGAATGGGCAGATCATCAGATTCGTGTCAATGCTTTTGCTCCTGGGTATATCGACAACATTATGGAAGGTACTGAAACATTTAGGCGATCGCCACAAGAAGATCAGCAACATTTGAGTGCTGTGATTCCTATGCAACGACGCGGTAAACCAGAGGAACTCATCGGCCCAGTGATATTTCTTGCGTCTGAAGCAGCTTCTTATGTGACGGGGGAAATTTTGATGGTGGATGGTGGATACAGCGCTATGTAGGGTAGGTAAAAGAAGTTTCCGAGAGTACAACTATGCGAAGATTGATCACACTTACTGCTATCCGCCGTCGTCGACAAGCGCCAGCTCTCATCGGATTTATCCTGGCGTTTGTCCTAGTTAGTTGCTTCCAAACTAACTTGATTTACAAAGCAGTAGCCGGATCTCAAATCATCGTTAGTAGTTCTGTCGAACCCAACACCTTTAATCCTCAGTTGATGGAGCAGGGAGTAGGAGTTTTGACTTTCCTCTATGAAGGATTAATTCGTGAAAATGGTCAAGGAGAAATTAAACCAGCCTTAGCGCGATCGTGGGAGATTTCTGAAGACCAAAAGCGAATTATTTTTACACTGAGGAAAGGGCTGAAATGGTCAGATGGTAAACCGCTAACTGCTGATGATGTAGTGTTTACTTATAAAGATATTTATACGAATCCTGCTATTCCTTCTTATGCCAAAGATTTTTTGCAAATAGGTAAAACTCGCAGTTTTCCTACAGTAAAAAAATTAGATAATTGGCGTGTTGAATTTACCCTTCCAGAACCTTTTGCTCCCTTTCTTCGCACGACAAAATTAGAAATTTTACCTGCTCACATTTTGCGCTCCAGCATTACCACAAAAGACTCCACAGGTAGACCGCTATTTCTCTCAATCTGGGGAACAAATACTCCACCCAATCAAATTGTTAGTAACGGTGCTTATAAATTAGAATCTTATATTCCAAGCGAGCGAATAACTTTTCGTAAAAATCCCTATTACTGGCGTAAAGATACTCAAAGTCATACTCAGCCCTATATTGAGCGCATTGTTCTAAATACGGTTAGTAATAATGATACAGCGTTAATTCAATTTCGTTCTGGAGGACTTGATTTTATTGAGGTAAATCCTAACTATTTTTCATTATTGAAACGAGAAGAAAAAAGGGGGAAATTCACAATTTATAACGGCGGTTCTCAAACAGGAACCACAGCGATGATGTTTAATTTAAATACGGGACTTAGAAATGGTCAGCCTTTAGTTAATCCGATTAAATCTCGCTGGTTCAATACAGTAGCATTCCGTCAAGCCGTTGCTTATAGCATCAATCGCCCGCGTATGATCAACAACCTATTTGCAGGCGTAGGAGCGCTGCAAAATTCACCCATCGCAGTGCAAAGTCCTTACTATCTTTCTCAGCAAGCAGGTTTACCAGTCTACAACTATAGCCAAGAGAAGGCAAAAACATTACTTCTCAAAGCAGGTTTTCGATACAACAATCAAGGTGAGTTATTCGATAGCAATGGGAATCGAGTCCGGTTTACGCTCACCGCTAATGTTGGTAATAAGGTGTTGCAAAACATGGCTCCTTTAATTCAAGACGATTTGAGCCAGATAGGAATTCAGGTAGATTTGAATTTAATTGCAGTGGGATTGGTTGTAGATAAGTTAACAAATCGTCTGGATTGGGATTGTCAGATTATTGATGGTTTCCCAATGACGGTAGAACCCAACGAAGCAGTAAATATTTGGTCTACGAAAGGGAACTGGCATTTTTTTAACCGCCACCCCCAAGCCGGACAAATACCGATTACTGGACAGCAGGTAGCAGATTGGGAACAAAAGATTGATGATCTCTACATTCAAGGTGCAGCAGCAAATGAAGCACAACGAAAACAAATTTATGCAGAAACTCAAAAGCTGAGTCAGGAATACTTACCGTTTATTTCTCTAGTGAACTCGTTATCAATGGTATCTGTGCGAAATCGTATTCACGGCGTCAAACACTCTGCTTTACAAGGAACATTTTGGAATGTTTATGAACTTAAAACCAATCCTGTCAATAATTAAGTAGCTATTATGAACTGCTTTTCTTTGTGTCTTTGTGGTTCAAAAAGTTTTTACCACTAAGATACTAAGTCAACAAGTGTTTTCAAGTCAGTTAGACAACATTAAAGAGAAATTTTTTAACAATGAACCCAATCAAAGAACGTGAACCCCAAGTAATTGTTTCCACACAAATTCCCATCATTGATTTCCATCCGTTTATGGTGGGTGATATTGCTGCTAAGGAAACAGTTGCCAATCAAATCTCGTGTGCTATTCAAGAAATTGGATGTTTTTACCTCGAAAATTGTGTACCTCATACCTTACTTGATCAAGTATTTGCTCAAGCGCAGAGTTTTTTTGCATTACCACAAGAGGAAAAAGACCAAGTACGCCTAGTTCCTGGGACGAGTCGAGGCTATGTTGCTCGTGGTAAAGAGCGGGTATTACTAGAAGCATTCAATTTTGGTTTAGACGTTGCAAATGATGAAGCGGGTGTAACTACCCAAGGCTTTGGTGAACCGAATCGATGGCCTGAAAACCAAAAAGAGTTTCGCCAAGTGCTATTGGAATTTTTTACAACTTGTCGTGATGCGTCTTTTAGTATTTTACAAGCGTTAGCGATCGCCTTAAAACTACCAGAGTCCTACTTTACTGATTTCCATATTGAGCGCAACTTCAACACCTCCATCAATCACTATCCATCTCTACAACAACCCCCCTCCCCTGGCGAGACGCGGTTTGCTGAACATACAGATTACGGCAGTATCACCTTAATATTTCAAGATCAAACAGCTGGACTAGAAGTTTGCAACGATGCTGGAGAATGGATTGCAGCCCCCTTCATCCCTGGTAAAGTTCTAGTTATCCTTGCAGATTTAATGCAGCGCTGGACAAACGATAAGTTTCCCGCCACCAAACATCGAGTTCCTCTACCTTCCCAATTCCCTAGTAATCCCAGGTACTCGATTATCTATTTTGAGTCTCCCGATTACGATGCCGAAATTACTTGCTTAGAAAGTTGCGTAAAAGCAAACGCAACTCCCAACTATCCACCAATTCGCACTCATGAATATATCAATCAAGTCGCTACAGGAAGCTATACATCGGAGAAAAAATAGACCTTTTTGTTTGTAGTATACACTAAAGTGCATACTACGAAATTGAATTTATAACTCCACTCATTTTTAACGATGCTATCAATTAACGAACTTTCAAAAGAGCCTATTATTTCAACACAGATTCCTGTTATTGACTTACATCTATTTTTAGTTGGTGACACGATTGCTAAAGAATTAATTGCTAATCAAATCGCCAGTGCTTTACAGGAAATAGGATGTTTCTACCTAAAAAATCATGATGTTCCCACAACTTTGATTGCTCAAGCATTCGCTCAAGCCAAGAGTTTTTTTGCACTGCCGTTAGAAGAGAAGAAACAGATAGCTTTAACAGAAAAATGTCATCGAGGATATATCCCTGTGGGGATGTCAAGCATACTCAGCGAACAGTTTTATTTTGGTAGAGAAATGAAACCAGAGGAATTAGATAAGCTAGATCATCCTTTTCACCAACCGAACCAATGGCTACAGAATCAACCTGAGTTTCGGGAAGTGATGTTGCAATTTTTTGCAGCTTGTCATGCAAGTACACTGAAAGTTCTTGAAGCCCTAGCCATTGCTTTGAAACTGCCAGAATCCTATTTTGCCGAGCTACATTCTGAACAAAATCATGCTATGGGTTTGCATCACTATCCTGGTGCATCTGAACTTCCGCAATCCCAAAATATTCGCCTAGGAGAACACACAGATGGAAATACTATCACTTATGTATTTCAGCATGAAGTAGAAGGTTTAGAAATTTGTACCAAAGCTGGAGAGCGAGTTCCAGTTCCTTTAATTCCTGATACTGTTGTCGTCATGGCAGGAGAAATTTTACAGCGATGGACGAACGATAAAGTGTATGCCACAAAACACCAAGTTGCCATACCGTATGCATCCCAACACATCCAACCAAGATACTCCTTTGCTTTTTTTGCGTCTCCTAATAACGATGCCGAAATTGCCTATCCTCAGAGTTGTTTAGGTGCAAATGAAACTGCAAAATATCCAGCCATTCTCACTAGCGAGTTTTACATCCAAAGAAATAATAATACATCAATTTTAACTTCCTCTAAAAATTAGACTTTTTTCTCTCTGCGCCTCCGCGCGTCTGCGTGAGAAATAAATAATTTATTTTCAAGGTAACCTGACAATGAATGTATATATTTGGAAAACAAGCATACCAAAACCAGTAGTTATATTTTTTTATAGCATAATTTTTATAATTGCTTTGATATCGACTGCTGGATTAATCAATACAATTTTACCCTCTTCTAATACTCCTCAAAATCTTGATGATGTCAGTACTAAATTTCAGTATTTTGCTAAACACAAAGATGATTATGATGTTATTTTTTTTGGGTCCAGTACCACTTATCAAGGAGTTATCCCCAAAATATTCGATGAAACAATGGCAGCAAATGGAAATAATATCAAGTCTTTCAACTTTGGAATTATGGCAGCAAATATAGTTGAAATGGATTTCTATTTACAAAAAACTTTAGCTTTAAAACCAGCAAAATTAAAATGGGTATTTTTAGACTGCTTAGTTAACAATTTTATGGAAAATGCACCAACTGCGCCTAAAAATGTTTACTGGCATACCCCTATTAAAACCATAGAAAATTTTCATTTAATTGCTGAAACAAACTATAGTTTAAAAGATAAGATTAGTGGATTTTATGCAAACTCTGTCAGCTTTCTCTATCGATGGCTAGGTATTGGTCACTTCTCTAATTATTGGCAGCAAAAAGCAGAGAAATTAGCATCATACGGATTACCAACAGTAGTTTCTAATAACGACAAATTAGTAGAGGAAGCTGGATATTATGCAATGGATTGGATGAAAGATAGTGAAAAATTGAAAAAAAGCTTTCAATTGAATTATTTGGAGAGTTATCAACAGAGATTAGCACAAGCAAAATTAGGAGTTTTACAGTCAAACGACACATCTACACATCTAATTAATTCTTATGGAATTAAAATGATTAAGAAGATTGTTTCTAGAATTGAGAATTCGGAGAGTTTTAGTATGAATAAAATTGTACCTATCTTTTTTATTCCTCCAATTCTAGATTCTGACGCCGACCATTATTCTATTGCGAGAGCTTACGATTTAGGATATATTTCAAACCTATTTGCTTTTAATGATCCTAATACTTTCGCCACTTTGTATGAACTCGACTACCGAGCTGATGGTAGGCATTTAAATCACCAAGGCGCTCAAGAATTTACACGCGCTTTGGCAGCAGAGTTTTTTGAGCATCTTAAATTATCTCAAAATGAAATATATAATCAATCGCCTATATCTATAAGTCAGAATTGATTTGGTAGAAGTTAATTTACCCATTAGCATAAATATGGTTTTTACAGAATTTCGTTTTATCTTTTTCTTTATTATTATTTTCTGTGTTTACTGGACTTTACAGAAACACAATCACCGTAAAGCTTGGTTGCTAATCTGTAGTTATATTTTTTACGGTGCTTGGGATTGGCGCTTTCTTTCCCTACTTTTACTTTCGACAGTGATTGATTACTTTGTCGGTTTGATGCTATCTAGACCACAGGTCGATGGTTCAACAGTAGAACAAGAAATTAAAACAAGTGAGGTAGTAAATAACGGAGAAACAAAGAACAGATGGATAAATATATTTTCTTGGGATGTGCTGCTGAGTAAACCACTCAATCAGCAGCAGCGCAAAGCATGGTTAGTACTCAGTTTAGTAGTAAATTTAGGATTATTAGGATTTTTTAAATACTATAACTTTTTCGTTGACTCTGCCTCAAACTTATTAAGTTTTTTGGGGCTAACCATAAGTGTTCAAACTCTAGAAATTATTCTCCCAGCAGGCATTAGCTTTTACACATTTCAAACTCTGAGCTATTCAATTGATGCGTATCTGGGTAAAGTCAAACCTGTGAGAAGTTTTTGGGATTTTTCTCTATTTGTATCTTTTTTCCCTCAATTGGTTGCAGGGCCTATTGTCCGCGCATCTACTTTTCTGCCTCAACTACTAACCCCGAAAAATTTAAATGATGTTGATTTTCGGGGATGTTTAACGCTTTTCTTGGTGGGATATTTTAAGAAAGCTTGTATTTCAGATAATCTTTCTCCTTTAGTAGACCAGTATTTCACGAATCCAGAGATTTATACCGCCTTAAGTTGTTGGATTGCTGTGATTGCTTTCGTTATACAAGTATACTGCGACTTTTCTGGCTATTCAGATATGGCGATCGCCTGTGCAGGTTTACTTGGATACAAGCTACCTCTCAACTTTAATTTTCCCTACTTTTCCAGCAATATCACTCAGTTGTGGCAACGTTGGCACATTACCCTCTTCACCTGGCTGCGAGACTATATTTACATCCCTTTAATGAGAAGGCGACCAAAAGCTGAACGCACAGAACTTTTTGGGTACAGAAATCTTCTCATTTTGATGCTTACCTCTGGATTCTGGCATGGTGCTGCTTGGCATTTTGTCGCTTGGGGAGGATTGCATGGAATTGCTTTAATTGTCCATAAAAAATGGTCATCTTGGATTGCTCCCTATAAGCAATTCCAGACCCTTAGAAATATCGTAGGTATCCCCCTCACGTTTTATTGGTTTTGTGCGTCTGCAATCTTCTTTCGGGATAATGATATCAGCAGTATTATACGAGTGGAGAAATCCTTTTTATTCCTGGATTCTCCTGGCTCTCAAAACATAAATATTCAAACTGGATGGATTTTTGTACCTTTAATTATTATGCACTGGGCAGCCTATAAAGGTTGGTTCGCTGATTGGTGGCAGAAAATTCCTAAATGGAGCTTTGCCGTTTTCTATGGTGTTTTAGTTTCAACCATACTTCGGTTTGCAGCAATCAATCCTCAACCCTTTGTCTACTTTCAGTTTTGATTCTCTTTAAAATTTTTCCCATTAAAAACTATGAGCAAAAATACTATTTTACATCCTATCAAATCTTTCTTTGATTATCTGTCATTTAATTTGCAATATGAATTAATGCTTTTATCGTTTCGAGGTAAAAACAGAAAAGAAGTTTTTAATGATATATATTATCGTAATAGGTGGGGCGATCGCGAATCTATTTCTGGCAGAGGATCTAATCTTCAGCAAACATCGGTCATCATAAAAAAAATACCAGTATTGCTGGAAAAACTTAATGTCAAAACAATGCTCGATGCTCCTTGTGGTGATTTTTATTGGTTAAAAGAAGCACAACTGAATATAGAAAAATACATTGGATGTGATATTGTTGCCGACTTAATTACTGCAAATCAACGTAGTTATGGTAACGAATTTAGAGAATTTATCAATCTCGATTTAGCAACAGATGAAATTCCTCAAGCCGATTTGATTTTCTGTAGAGATTGTCTAGTACATCTTTCATTTAAAGATGCTCTTGCTGTAATTAAAAACTTTAAAAAAAGTAATTCTAAATACCTTTTAACTACAACTTATCCGGGAATACTTGAAAACAAAAATATTGTTACGGGTGATTGGCGAGCAATCGATTTACAATTACCTCCTTACAGCTTTCCCGATATGCTCGAAATCATTGATGAAAAAACGACTGAAAGAAAAGACTACCCACAGAAAAGTTTGGGTCTGTGGAAATTGAGCGATATAGAGTTAGGGAATAGGGAATAAATAAAAATAGGAGTTTTATATAAAAAATGCGTATTCTGGGAATTTCAGCTTATTATCACGATAGTGCCGCCGCCTTAGTTGTGGATGGTGATATTGTTGCCGCAGCTCAAGAAGAGCGTTTTTCCCGCAAAAAACATGATGCGAGATTTCCTAAAGGTGCGATCGCCTATTGTCTCAAACACGCAGGTATTGGATTATCAGAAGTAGACCAAATCGTTTTTTACGATAAGCCATTGGTCAAATTTGAGCGACTCCTAGAAACTTATCTCGCCTACGCACCCAAAGGATTAGCTTCCTTTATTGCCGCGATGCCAGTTTGGTTAAAAGAAAAACTTTACCTGAAAACGCTGTTAAAAAAAGAATTGGCGACCCTCGGAGATTGTAAAAAAACTCAATTACCACAACTTTTATTTACTGAACATCACCAAGCGCACGCCGCTTCTGCCTTTTTCCCCAGCCCTTTCGATAAGGCGGCGGTGCTGTGCCTTGATGGAGTCGGGGAATGGGCAACCACCTCGGTTTGGTTGGGAGAAGACCATCAACTGACTCCCCAATGGGAAATTGATTTTCCCCACTCTTTAGGGCTGCTTTATTCTGCCTTCACCTACTACACGGGTTTCAAGGTCAACTCTGGGGAATACAAACTCATGGGTTTAGCGCCCTACGGTGAACCCAAATATGTAGACCATATCCTTAACCATCTTTTGGATCTCAAAGAAGATGGCACATTTCGGTTGAATATGGACTACTTCAACTACACCACGGGGCTGACTATGACTACCCCGAAATTTCATCAATTGTTTGGTGGTGAACCACGCCAAAGCGAGGGGAAACTCACCCAGCGAGAGATGGATTTAGCTCGTTCTATCCAATACGTTACTGAGGAAGTCGTTTTGCGTTTGGTAAGAACGGTTAAGAAGGAACTGAACACAGACTATCTCTGTTTAGCTGGTGGAGTCGCCCTAAATTGCGTCGCCAATGGACGCATTTTGCGAGAAACAGATTTTCGGGATATTTGGATTCAACCCGCCGCTGGAGACGCAGGGGGAGCAGTTGGAGCAGCATTAGCTATTTGGCATCAATATCATGAAAAGCCGCGCATTCCGCAGGATGGGGATGCTATGCGGGGAGGCTATCTAGGCCCTTGCTATGGCAAAACAGAGATTCGAGACTATCTCCAGTCTGTGAATGCGCCTTACCAATACCTAGAAGATGACAAACTCATGCCTGAACTTGCTGAAATTCTAGAGCAAGGGAACGTTGTCGGTTGGTTCTCTGGCAGGATGGAGTTTGGCCCGCGAGCTTTGGGAGGTCGTTCGATCATCGGTGATCCTCGTAATCCCAAAATGCAATCGGTGATGAACCTGAAAATTAAATACCGCGAATCCTTCCGTCCCTTTGCCCCTTCTGTTTTAGCAGAACAGGTTTCTAACTACTTTGAGCTTGACCGACCCAGCCCTTATATGCTTTTGGTTGCACCAATCAACGCCGAACTACAGATTTCCATGACACCAGAGCAAGAGGAGTTATTTGGCATTGAGAAGTTAAACATCAAGCGATCGCAAATTCCCGCCATCACTCATGTAGATTACTCGGCTCGGATTCAAACCGTTCATCAACACACCAATCCTCGGTACTACGAACTGCTGCGACATTTTCAAGCAAAAACGGGCTGTGCAGTTTTGGTAAACACATCATTTAATGTCCGAGGTGAACCAATTGTGTGTACCCCAGAAGATGCCTATCGCTGTTTTATGAGAACGGAGATGGATTACTTGGTATTGGAGAATTTTCTCCTTGCCAAATCGAACCAACCCCAGGTAGAGAAAGATGAGTCTTGGAAAACAGAATTTGAATTAGATTAACGCCGATGAACGAAATACAACAACTTGATCGCAAAGGACTACGGGATTTTGGACTGCTTAGCGGTGCGATCGCAGCTGGCTTATTCGGTAGTCTACTGCCCTTGCTCCATCACGAACCCTTATCGATTTTACCTTGGATAATTGCTAGCATCCTTTGGGTTTGGGCGCTGATCGCCCCCACCACACTCAATGGTGTTTACCAAATTTGGATGAGAATTGGACTGGTTTTAGGTTGGATTAATACGCGCATAATTCTCAGTATTATTTTCTATACCTTAATCACACCAATCGGTCTAGTGATGCGAGGCGTGTTTCATCATGATGCGATGGCCAGAAAGCTAGATACTGACGTAAAAACTTATCGCATTATCAATCAAGTAAAACCTATAAACAAAATGGAGAAACCCTTCTAATGCTTGAAACAACACAAGACTTGCTGAAAGATTTGTGGGGATTACTGAAGGAACGCCGCAAATTCTTCCTGCTACCACTTATCGTCACACTATTGCTCTTAGGTATCTTGATTGTGTTTGCACAGTCATCCGTGCTTGCACCCTTTATTTACACACTATTTTGAGGAAAAAGAGGTGGCAACATCGTCATTACCATTAAAGCGATGGGTAGCGGTGACGCTGACCCTAGCTTTATTGCTAGGCGGACTTGTGTTAGGGCTGGCTGTCGTGGAAATTGGCTTACGCATTGCTGGCATTGAATACAAGACATTTTATACCTTTGATGAACATAGAGGTTGGGCAGGACGACCATATACGGCTGGGTGGGTGCATGACGAAGGGGAAGCCTATATCCAATACAACAGTCTGGGCTTTCATGACCGAGAACATTCCCAAGTTAAACCACAGAATACTATCCGTATTGCCTTGCTAGGAGATTCTTTCATAGAAGCGCGACAAGTGCCACAAGCACAAGGAATCGCAGCAGTCATCGAACGTGAACTGAAAAATTGTCCAACCCTAGCAGGTCGTGACGTAGAAGTGATGAACTTCGGAGTCAATGGTTATGGAACTGATCAAGAACTAATCACTTTACAGGAAAAGGTCTGGAACTATTCACCGGATCTCCTACTCCTGAATTTTTATCCTGGCAATGATTTGATCAACAACTCCCGCACTCTCACCGAAAAAATGGTGAGTCAGAGTGCTATGGATAATAGCGCCCTCATGAAACCCTATTTTGTTGATCGAGATGGTGATTGGGTAGTTGATGACTCATTTGTGAATATGGATATTTATCGCTCACAAAAGTCATGGTGGCATCAGGCTTATCTCCAAGTTCAAGACCGTTTACGGATTTTGCAGCTTCTCAAACAAGCAAAATACGCTTTACCACTTCCTCATCAAGATAACAAAAAACAAGACCTCCAGTTGGCAACCAAGCCTGCAATACTGTCTCCGTTCACTGACCCTGAATGGCAGAATTTCTTGAAGCAAACAGAATGGCTGATATATAACACCGCAACTGATTCTGAATGGCAACAAGCATGGCAACAAACAGAAGGACTAATTCGCTTAATGCATAATGAAACAATTACCAAAAAAGCGAAATTTGCTGTGGTGACGCTAACAACTCCCCTTCAAGTTAATCCTGATCCTGGCGTGCGCGATCATCAGGAAATATCAGGGATTACAGATTGGTTTTACCCAGAAAAGCGGATTGCAGCATTAGGAGAACGTGAAGGTTTTACTACTATTAATCTAGGAGAATATTTTCAGGCTTATGCCAAGCAGAATAATGTCTGCTTACATGGGTTTGATAATACTTTTCGCTGCGACGGACATTGGAATACTTTGGGACATCAGTTAGCAGGGAAAATTGTTGCAAAAACGCTCTGCCGACAATTCGTAATACTCGCCAAAGGCGAGAAGCAAGCTACGTAATTAATAAGACTTTACGCAAAAACTCTCTCAAACTCTTATTTCTTTGCGTCTTTGCTATACCCTGCGGGAAGCCGCTAGTACGTCTACGTTTTTCCGTTTTCAGTAAAGAGTTAGAATTCATGCGAAAAATAAAGCCTTGGCTACAAAATTTATTGCTCATGTTGGCTGGAGTTATAGTTGGGCTGTTAATCGTTGAAACTTTTGCCATTACTACCGGAGTTGCTGCCCCACAAAAGACTAAGGCACAAATTTTTTATCAGTTTATTCAACCTGACGCTCAATTAGGTTACAAACCAAAATCAAACCTTAAAAACTTTAAAACTGTTTGGCAAGAAGCAAAAGTTGCAGAAGTTGCTAACACAGATAGTTATGGATTTCGCAATATAGGAAGAGATTACACAAAATCTAACTTGTATTTTATTGGAGATTCATTTACATGGGGTCAATGGGTAAATGAGGAAAAAATATTTCCCAGACTTGTGGAATCCGAATTGCAGCAGCCAGTAATTAATTTAGGTGTTCCAGGTTATTCTTTTGCCCAATATGAAACATTATTTAATGAATGGATCGCCCAATACAAACCTCATAAAGTAATCTTATCTATAGTTGCTAATGATTTGACTAATTATTCATCGGATATAGGTCAAAAAATATATGATACGCTGAAAGAAAGAAGCTTCTCATCTTGGTATGAAAAAACATTTTTGTATCAGTTTGTATTGAAAAATAACAAAAAAAGCTTGCAAGCTTCAAACGGTAATCCTATCTCTAAAGAAGCAAAAAATGGTTTAACTCTATTTAATTTATCGCTGGCAGCACCTGAGTCAGGAGTAGGTGTAGATAGCGATTATTTGACATCTGATGGTGTTGTAAAAGTAGAAGCAGCATTATCACGAATCATTCATTTAACCAAAGAAAATCAAGTTAAGCTGTTTGTTTTTCTTGTACCTTCAAAAGAATCAGCTTATATCAAAGATTACACCCAGTTATTCCCTGAGAATGTAGCTTTGCTCAAAAATGAAGAAATTGGGTATCAGCGTTTGTGTAATATAGCAAAATCACAAGATGTAACTTGTGTCAATCTAACTGATAATTTTAGGAAAAACAGTAAGCAAGAAAAGCTTTACTTTGATATCGATGGTCATTGGAATTCTGCGGGACATCAACTAGCTGCTAAGTTAATTTTAAATACTTTAAATAATTCGTAATTAAATGACAATGAGCCAAACAACCGCCGAGGAAATATCTAATGAGATGCCACCGCTTGCAATGGAAATTCAGGATGCATCTCTACGTATGCCCTATCCTCCACCAACCCCTTACCCGATGATGGGTGCTGCTTCAACAGAAGAGATGCCTTCCTTTGCTATGGATGGAGAAAATCTTGGGGGGTACTCTCAGTACGGTATTGCTGCCACTTCTGGGGCAGAAAATCGGCTGGATGTCTTTACCATTGGCAAAGATAGCGCTGTTTACCACAAAAAGTGGAATGGCTCACTCTGGAGTGATTGGGAAAGGTTGGGGGGCTACTGTGTTTCTGCACCAGCTGCGATCGCCAGAGGAGAGAACCGGATTGATATCTTTGCGATTGGGGGCGATCGCTCTGTATATCATAAAGGCTGGGATGGTTCAACCTGGAGTGATTGGCTAAATCTTGGCGGTTACTCTCAGTATGGTGTCGCGGCTGCTTCTTGGGGAGAAAATCGCCTGGATCTGTTTATTGTCAACTGGGATGGAGCTATATACCAAAAGTGTTGGGATGGCTCAATCTGGGGTGATTGGGAAAAGCTGGGGGGTTACTGTATTTATACACCAGCTGCGGTTTCTTGGGGATTAAACCGGATTGACACTTTTGCTTTGGGTAGCGATCGCGCTGTCTATCACAAATATTGGGATGGTTCAAACTGGGTTGGTTGGGAAAAACTTGGCGGTTACTCTCAGTACGGTGTTGCGGCTGCTTCTGGAACTAAAAATCGCCTAGATATTTACATCATTGCTCGTAATGGTGCAGTGTACCAGAAGTACTGGGATGGCTCAAACTGGGTCGGTTGGAATAATCTGGGTGGCTACTCTATTGCTGCATCGGCTGCGGTTGCTTCGGCTCCAAACCGCGTTGATACCTTCGTTCTGGGTAGCGATCGCGCAGTCTACCACAAGTGTTATGCAATAAGGGTCAGTTAAGGCTTAACTCTTTGTCAAAGTCAGTTTTTTTTAACGAACCGCAAAGAACGCAAAGGAAGAAAAGAGGCCAATGACAACGAGCTATCCAACTACAGCAGTAATTTCTCAGGATCGGGGTATGCCATTTCCGGCGATGAGTCCCGCCTCTAAAGAAGATATGCCAACATTTTCTACTGATGGGGAATATTTAGACGGATACTGCCAGTATGGTGTTACAGCCACTTCTTGGTCAGAGAATCGGCTGGATGTTTTACTCACAGCGAGTATTGGCCCTTTATGGCATAAGTGGTGGGATGGCTCAACTTGGAGCGATTGGCAAAGACTCGGAGGATATTGTATTTCCTCGCCAGCTGCGGTTTCTTGGGGATTGAACCGTATTGATACCTTCGTTTTAGGTAGCGATCGCGCCACATACCGGACATGGTGGGATGGTTCAAAATGGAGTCGTTGGGAAAACCTTGGCGGGTATTCGCATTATGGTGTTGCCGCTGCTTCTGGTGGTGAGAATCGGCTAGATATTTTTGCCATCGGGATTGATGGCGCGATGTACCACAAGCGTTGGAATGGTTCAGCCTGGGATGAGTGGAATAATCTTGGAGGTTACTGTCTTTCTGCACCAGCTGCGGTTTCTCGGAAGACAGGCTGCATTGACGCCTTTGTCTTAGGGGGAGATGGCGCGATTTATCACAAGGGGTGGGATGGCTCAACCTGGAGTGATTGGGAAAGCCTGGGAGGGTATTGCCAGTATGGTGTCGCTGCTACTTCTGTTGCTGAAAATCGGCTAGATATCTTTACTGTTGGCTGTGATGGTGCAATGTACCGCAAGAGTTGGGAAGGTTCAGCCTGGAGTGATTGGCTAAATCTTGGTGGTTACTGTAGTTCTGCACCGGCTGCGGTTTCTCGCGGGACAGGCTGCATTGACACCTTTGTTGCGGGTGGCGATCGCGCCGTCTACCACAAATGTTACTAGCTTTCTCAGCAGCATGGCTCATACTCAGAAACTCATGCACTCCGGTTAGAAATCAGCGATCGTGTTGAATAACTGTTGATATTTTAGGAGTTCAAAACGATGTATATTTATCAAGTTGAAATTTCCAATTTTTGTAATCTAACTTGCTCTTACTGTCCTCATCCATCTCAAAGTAGAGCAAAAGGAAATATGTCATTTTCTACATTTGTAGATGTTGTTGAATTAGCAATACAGTGTGGACAAAAAGATTTATTTCTTAATAATTTTGGAGAACCCTTACTTCATCCAGAATTATTCGATTTTATCTCTTATGCGAAAACGAAGGGAATTGAATGTAATTTTATCACCAACGGTATACTCCTTGATGAGGAAAAGGCATGGCGCTTATCTGAATTAGGAATGCGTGATATTTATCTCTCGGAACATCTTGTCGGGCAGAAAGAGCGTATTCAACAAATGCTGAAGGAAAATTCTATTCCTTTGTCTATCGTCTATACCTATAATCCTCATCAGCAAGAAAAGCATGATTGGGCTGGACAAGTTACTTCTAAAACCACATCAAGTCGAAGTTTAACTAGTACGATAGAAAAGTATAAACCTTGCATTTTTGAAAATAAAAAGCGAGTTGTAGTTTTGTGGGATGGAAGCATCAATACCTGTTGTATAGATGTTAATGGCACAGGTATTGTTGGTTCTGTTAAAGATTACCTTGGGAGAACGGATGAGTATGAGTTTCACTCAATTCCCCTATGTAGCACTTGTGATTTAATGCGTGAAGAATAAATCATAACTTTTCTAAAAAAGCATTTACATTTGTACCAAAGTGCTATCAATTACGAAGAAAAATTACCAATTTTTTTAACTATGACTTCAATCAATGAACTTACAAAGCAAACAAATATTACATCGCAGATTCCCATTATTGATTTTCACCCCTTTATTGTGGGTGACAGCAATGCTAAAGCAGCAGTAGCTAACCAAATTTCTCGTGCTATTCAAGAGATGGGCTGCTTCTATTTAAAAAACGGTGTTTCCCAAACTTTAATTGACCAAGCCTTTACCCAAGCCGAGGGATTTTTTACACTGCCATTAGCAGAAAAAGAGAAAGTAGCCTCAGCAGTGACTGGGCGTAGTCGGGGTTACATACCCTTTGAGAAAATGTTCATTGGCGATCAACCAGGACAATTACACGAATCCTTTAGTTTTGCTAATGAACTTGACCCAAACAAAGCCGGGGGTGACAGTTATACAGAGGCTTTAGATGTACCTAATCAATGGCCGCAAAATCCGCCGGAATTTCGTCAAGTTTTGCAGCAATTCTTCCAGGCTAGCCAAGAATGTGCTTTGAATGTGTTAGAAGCATTTGCGATCGCTTTGCAATTACCAAATTCCTACTTTACCGATTTACATTCTCAGCAAAACCACGCTGGAGTTTTCAATTACTATCCCAACATCTCCCAAGCTCCCAAAACAGGACAAACTCGCTTTTTTGAACACACTGATTTAGGCAGTATCACCTTACTATTTCAGGATCAAGGAGGAGGGCTAGAAGTATACACACCTCAAGGAGAGTGGATTATCACCACTTCAGTTCCTAACACCGTTTTGGTAATGGCAGCAGATATGATGTCACGATGGACAAACGATAAATTTTGTGCCACACCTCACCGAGTTTCTGTACCGACTGATTTTCATAAAGTAAAAGAAAGGTACTCATTTAGCTTTTTTGTGATTCCTAATTACGAAGTAGAAGTCACTTGTCTGGAAAGTTGCTTAAAGACAGATGAATCTCCCAAATATTCCCCAACATTTGTCGGTGATCATCTCCTCAAAAGAACCAATGATCGAGCCAAAAAATATGGTCGTAGTTAAGCCTAGTACTTCATCGCATTAATTGTGAACAGGAAATTAACTTTTAAATCTCTTTTCTTCCCTCTTTCTTTGTGTACTTCGCGTACTTCGCGGTTCGTTTTCTTACCTATTAGTTATGAAGGGTAAATAATCAAACTACAAAGGGCGTATACTCCTACGGAGAAGCAAGCTACGCGTAGCGTCTCGTAGAGAAGAACGCAAACAAAGAAAAGAAGAGGAATAGAAAATAGGTTGACCTAGCAAAATTAATGTTACAGACCATTAGTAATTCTTTTCTTTAATTTGTGAGGTTCGTAGTGAGTGATTTATCGCTCAAATCTAAGGACTAAAGTCCTTACTACAAACTTAATCAATTTACTTCACCGACTTTTAATGTATGAACACTATTCAAAAACTCGAACAACAAACTATCACTTCCACGCAAATTCCCATCCTTGATTTCCATCAGTTTACTTTTAGTGACTTTGCTAGTAAACAGGCGATCGCTTCTCAACTTTTATGTGCAATTGAAGAAGTTGGCTGCTTTTATCTGAAAAATTGTGTGCCTCAAAATGCAATTGACCAAGCCTTTGGCAGTGCTAATGGCTTCTTTGCGCTACCAGAATTTGAAAAAAGACAACTAGCCTGGAAGGATGGAGCAGCACTAGGATACTTTTACACCAAATATAATGGTGACTTTCGGGAAGCCTTCGTGTTCGGCGAAGCAGTTTTAACAGATCGGATCGATACAGATTCCCCTGTGGCGCAGCAGGTTCATCAACACCTTGCAGACCATCCGACCTTTCATGATGCTGTGCAGCAATTATTCACAGCTTGTCATGATGCTGGTAATCGTATTCTCAAAGCGATCGCCATTGCCCTAAACTTACCAGAATCTTACTTTAGCGATCGCCATCCTCAACAAGCCGACTACGGGCTTTTACATCGCTACTATGAAGTATCTGAACCGCCAGCACCCGGAGAAGCACGCTTCGAGGAACATACAGATTGGGGCAGTCTTTCCTTACTCTTTCAGGATGAAAATGGCGGGCTAGAGGTTTGCACCAATGCCGGAGAATGGATTGCTGCGCCTCCACTTCCTAACACAGCGATAGTCTTTATTGCAGATGTCATGCAGCGATGGACAAACGATAAACTCCCTGCTACCAAACATCGGGTACTGATGCCAGCCAATGCCCGTAATCTTCCAGAAAGATACTCCTTAGCTTTCTTTCTCTCTCCTGGTGATGATACAGAGATTGCCTGTATTGAAAATTGCTTAGATACAGGCAAATCTCCTAAATACCCGCCGATCCTCACAAAAGAATATTACAAGCAAAAAACTGAAGATTTGGCAAAAAGATTTAACAGTTCTAAATGAAAGGGAACAGGTAAAAGTAAGCCGCCTGTTCTCCCCAGAAACTTCTTAATTAATGCGATGTACAACTTATTCTTAAAACCCCGCTTCCATTCCTCTCCCCGAAGCGGAGAGAGGCTTTAATTTTTGCTCACCTTACCTTCTAGAGAAGGGGTTAGGTTTGAGAGAAAGTTTCACACCACATTAATTACGAATTACGAATTACGAATTACGAATTACAAATTACCAATTATCAAGCAGGGCAATAGGTGCAGATGGTGGGGGAAAAGCAACGTCTAAAACATTCAGTTCTTCTGTTGTTAACTGCAAATCGAAGGCAGCGCGATTCTGTTCAACGTGGGCGATACTGCTGGCTTTGGGAAAGACTATCACCTCTTGATGCAACAACCAAGCGATCGCCACCTGTGCAACTGTTACGCCGCGCTGTTGGGCAATTGATTGCAATTTGGGATGTTTGAGTAGTTCACCTTGTAGCAAAGGCGAATGTGCCATGATCGGGATTCCTCTTTGCCGACACCAGGATAACAACTTCCACTCACCATTGCGATGCTGCAAATTATAGGGGATTTGATTTGTAGCAATGGCTTCACCTCCGGGTAAAGCACTGGCTTCTTCCATATCCTCAACATCAAAATTGCCAACCCCATAATCTAGAATTTTGCCGGATTGTTTCAACGTCTCAAATGCTGCCAACGTTTCTGATAACTGTACAGGCCCCCGCCAATGCAACAAATAGAGGTCGATAAAATCTGTCTGCAAGCGCCGTAAACTGTTCTCGCAAGCTGCGATCGCCCCTTGCCTAGTTGCATTGCGAGGCGCAACCTTACTCACGAGAAAGATAGATGAACGACAATTAGCGATCGCTTCGCCAATTAACGTTTCCGCCGCACCCTCACCGTAAATCTCTGCCGTATCAATCAATGTCATCCCTAAATCGATTCCGCGACGCAAAGCAGCAATCTCATTCTCACGCTGGGCGATCGCTTCACCCAGTCCCGCAGTCCCCATTCCTAATACTGGCATCAATTGACCAGATGGTAAACAGATATTTTTCATCAGCAATTTTTTAACTTAAAACTTACAAGCTAACTCCATTTATTTTCAGATATTCTTGAGCAATAAAACACAATTTTTAGATTAATTTAGAATACCAATCACCACGACTAAAAATCGGATTATTTATCACCACTAAATTCGAATTATTCCCAAAAATTATCTAAATTTCTCATTATGAAAATAGCTTTTTTTGATTATCCTGTAACTCTAGCTGAACCACCTAAAACCGGGGGAATACGCCTAGTATCTTATGCGTTTGCGCTGCGTTTGGCTCGTGCTGGCCATGAGGTTTTATTTTATGGTTCAAAAGGTCATTATCAAGAATTGGAATACCACGAAGATGGGATTACCTATCGTCGCATCCCTGAATCATGGCTCGATAAAATATTAGAACCATTAAACTTTCTTGATATCTGGAATATCTCCCATCCTCAACGACCTTTTTATGCCTCTAAATTATTTTATTGTGAATTTTACCGAAAAGTCGCCAAGGATATTCAAGCACAGCAATGTGATGTAATTCACATGAACATTGTTTTTCAATTCGTTCCCCTCATCCGTGCCTATAACCCCCAAGCTAAAATTGTCTTACATATACATAGTGATTTTCTACCATTGTTCGATCCAATAATGGTTGAACAACATCTTAAGTCAGTCGATTTAGTAATTGGATGCAGCGATTATCTAAAAAATCAGGTTCGTAAATACTTACCTCACATTAACAGCCAAACTTTATATAACGGTGCAGATACTCGTCACTTCGCTCTCCCTAATCATCACAATAGAGAAGCCAAGAAAAAAGATATTAAACAAATCCTTTTTGTGGGCAGAATCTCACCAGAGAAGGGTATACACGTTTTAATTGATGCCTTTAATAAAGTAGTGTCTCGTTATCCTCAAGTACAGCTAAAACTTGTCGGTTCAGAAACTGCATTAGTACCGTGGTACACACTTGATAGAGAAGATCCGCAAATTCAGAATATTCTTCCTTATTACCAAGGTAGCTATCGATCGCAATTGCAAGAGCGAATTGCTTCTAACGCAGCCAATTCGGTTTTTTTTCTGGGAAAAGTTCCCCATTTCGAGCTATTTGAGTATTATCAGCAAGCAGATATATTTATTTTTCCATCTGTTTGGAATGAGGCATTTGGAATGCCGATTATCGAAGCAATGTCGATGGGATTGCCTGTTATTGCTACCCGTGGCGGTGCTTTCCCCGAACTGATAGAGGATGGGAAAACAGGATTATTGGTCGAACGCGGGAATGTGGATGCTTTAGCCGATGCAATGCTGCGGCTGCTTTTAGATGACAATCTCAGAATTGCAATGGGAGAACTTGGAAACCGCGAAGCAGTTGAAAAGTTTGATTGGGATCATCAGGCGCAAAAGCTATTGCACCAATATCAAGCAATGAAAAATTTGAATATGCATACACTTAGGAGTTGATCGTGTTAGCAATTATAGAAAAAACGCCACTAACTATTTTCCGTGAGATGAAACTGTTTATCATCGTTTGGGTGGGACAGCTCATTGCATCTATTGGTAGCAGCATCACCGCATTTGCTTTGGATGTTTGGGTTTACGAACATACAGGTTCTGTCACCCAATTTGCTCTTATTACCCTTTCCAATACTTTACCTCTAATCTTACTTGCACCTGTAGCTGGGTTATTAGTGGATCGGTGGGATCGGAGATGGACAATGATTCTCAGCGATTTATTTGCAACTTTAGCAACAGTGGCGATCGGTGCTTTATTTATCATTGGTCGATTGGAAGTGTGGCACATTTACTTAGCCAATACCTTCAGTGCTATCTTTATGGCTTTTCAGATACCCGCTTTCATCGCTTCCATAACCCTACTAGTACCAAAACAGCACCTTGGTCGTGCGAATGGAATGCTGAGTTTCATGAATGGTACGGCGCGGCTTGTTGCACCACCTTTAGGAGGTATCTTACTAGGGATGATTTCTCTGCAAGGGATTATTGTGCTGCATTTAACTACCGTATTTTTGAGTATTACTCTTTTGTTGCTGGTTCAGTTTCCTAAATCCAGCACTCCTGCTGTTGCAATTGAGGAAAGTTCTTTTCTTAAAGAAACAACTTATGGATTAACCTATTTATTGGCTCGACCAGGACTACTAGGAGTGTTAATCATCTCAGCTTATAGCCTTTTTCTCATAGGATGTGTTCAGGTTATAACTATACCTCTGGTTTTATCTTTTGCTCCCGTAACAGTTTTAGGGACTATTCTTTCGCTCTTTGGCGTTGCTATTTTAGCAGGGGGTTTACTGATTGGTATCTGGGGAGGTCTAGAGCGTAACATAAATACGATATATAGCTGTATGCTGCTCACGGGTGTGTTTCTTATCGTTGCCGGTTTGCAAGCTTCTATTTTTGTTTTCATTGTCGGCATCTTCTTATTCTTTTTGATCCGACCAATAATTGCTAGTTCAACCCAAGCTATTTTTCAGTCGAAAGTAGAACCATTAGTGCAGGGTAGAGTCTTTTCTATTAAAGGAGCGATCGAAGCTGTAGGTTTACCTCTAGGCTATATTACGATAGGGCCTTTGGCAGAAAAGGTGTTTGAACCCTTAATGGCTACTGATGGTTTTTTGGCAGGTAGTATCGGACAAATTATTGGTGTCGGCACAGGTCGTGGTATGGGACTTCTGTGCATCATCATGGGAATTTTGACTATTTCAGCAACTTGTATTGCCTACTTCTACCCTCGCCTACGACTTGTGGAAGATGAACTACCTGATGTGATTGATGAAGTTGCGTTGGCTAGGCCCGCCGCAGGCATCGCAGCTATAACGACCTCAGCTTTGCCGAAGGTCTGAGAGGATATCTTACTCAAACCCTTATTCTTTAGTTCCAGTTTGTGCCATCTTTATCTAACTCAAAGCAAACTAGGCAAGGATGATTTCTAAAAAAGCAATAGCTAAAAAGCTTATCCAATAATATTTTCAGGCTATATTTGCCTTGACTTCAGTGATACAGTAATAGAAAATTTTCGACGTACTTATTATAAAATATGCAAGCCCAAGTTCTTCGCAATCAAGCCTTAAAAGATACTACTTCGCCATTTTCGGCTTTTAATCAATTTTGGGAGAATGTTAGAGCGATCGCAGGGCCTTATTGGTATCCAACAGAGCCAGGAGACAGAGCATTTTCAGACGTGATTCGCGCATGGGGGATGCTTATTCTCTTGATCTTATTAATAATCGCACTTGTGGGCGTAGCTGCCTTCAATACCTTCATTAGTAACTATTTAGTCAATGTCATCATTGAAGAGAAAGATATTACTAAGTTTACTCAAACCTTGTCAGTTTATGGCGTTAGCCTGATCTGCGTAACCTTCTTGGTAGGATTTTCTAAATTTGTCAGAAAAAAAATTGCTCTTGATTGGTACAAATGGCTAAATAATCGCACATTATCAAAATATTTGAGTAAACGTGCTTATTATAGAATTAACTTTAAATCTGATATTGATAACCCAGATCAACGTATATCCCAAGAAATTGAACCCATTACCAATAATGCTCTAACTTTTTCAGCTACTTTCTTAGAAAAAGTGCTGGAAATGACGGCTTTTTTAGTAATTGTTTGGTCAATTTCCCAACAGATCGCTGTAGTTATGCTTGTTTATACGGTTATAGGAAATTTGATTGCTATTTACTTAACTCAAGAGTTGAATAAGATTAATCAAGAGGAACTTGAACTTAAAGCTGAATATAATTATTCCTTAACTCATGTTCGTAATCACGCTGAATCGATAGCTTTTTTTCAAGGAGAAAACCAAGAATCAAATATAATTCAGCGCCGATTCAGTAATCTCCTAAAAAATATTGAACGCAAGATTAATTGGGAAAGAGGTAAGGAAATTTTTAACAGAGGATATCAGGCTATTATCCAAATATTTCCGTTTCTAGTACTTGGCCCATTATATATTAATGGTGAAATTGATTTCGGACAAGTTGGCCAAGCCAGTTTAGCTACTGGTTTGTTTGCTAATGCTATGGCAGAATTAATCAATGAATTTGGAACTTCTGGGCGATTTTCGAGTTATGTTGAGCGTTTAGCTGAGTTTTCAGATGCGTTAAAAGCTGTTACCAAAGAACCAGAGAATGTTAGTACGATTAAAATTATAGAAGAGAATCGTCTTGCTTTTGAGAATGTTACTTTACAAACGCCCAACTATGAACAGGTAATCGTCGAAGACTTATCCCTATCTGTTCAACCGGGAGAAGGTTTATTGATTGTTGGGCCAAGCGGTCGAGGTAAAAGTTCTTTATTGCGAGCGATCGCTGGTTTGTGGAACGCCGGAACTGGCCGTTTAGTGCGACCTCCATTAGAAGAAGTTTTATTTTTACCCCAACGTCCTTACATAATTTTGGGAACTTTGCGGGAACAATTGCTCTATCCTAACACCAGTCGTCAAATGACTGATGCAGAACTCAAAGAAGTTTTGCAACAGGTCAACCTACAAAACTTACTTACCCGCGTCGATGGCTTTGATACAGAAGTTTCTTGGGAGAATATATTATCGATAGGAGAACAACAACGTCTTGCTTTCGCAAGACTGTTAGTTACTCATCCTAGCTTTACTATATTGGATGAAGCAACAAGTGCTTTAGATTTGGAAAATGAAGGAAGGTTATATCAACAGTTACAAAAGACAAAAACAACATTTATCAGTGTTGGCCATCGGGAAAGCCTGTTTGATTATCATCAATGGGTTTTGGAACTTTCACAAGATTCCAGTTGGCAACTTGTGACTGTGCAAGATTATCGGACTCAAAAAGAAATTGTCACTATCGGCACTTAGACAAAAATTAACCCCAAATGAAGCCCAAACTAGCTTTATAAGTGTGACTTGAATGAAAAAATGAGCTTTTAGCTCACTTTATGGGTTTTTGTTAGCTTTTGATACTGGTGGCGGAATATTGCTTATGCTCCATCAAGAGTTATTTAGCCCTGTTGTGTCACTCTCGGAAAACAATAATCGAAGCAAATACCTTGAGTCTGAATTGAAATATGTTCTGTTAAACAGTTAACTACTTCATTTAAGGTTTTACTATTAGTTAAAACTGGCTGTGTTGCAGTCATAGCAAAACTAAATTATCCTCAAAATCAAAAATTTTGCGTTTTTACCTCCATACTTTACAAAAATTGCATACCACAGTACCAGAACTATATTCTGGTGGGATTCTGGTGGGAGCCTAACCCTTAACTTTCTA
Organism: Nostoc sp. UHCC 0302; assembly: GCF_038096175.1. Taxonomy (NCBI): domain Bacteria; kingdom Bacillati; phylum Cyanobacteriota; class Cyanophyceae; order Nostocales; family Nostocaceae; genus Nostoc; species Nostoc sp. UHCC 0302. The sequence continues at coordinate 1,006,310 of NZ_CP151099.1, read as the reverse complement.
GCTGATTAATTAGTTTTACTTATTTAAAGTTAGTCAAGGATTTTTCTAAAAACTGTATCTAAGAATATGGTTTTTTCGACGACAATCAGTTTTTCAGATATCAATCACGGAGCGATCGCAGAACTTTTAGGTCTACTGACAGTTGCTTAGCTCAATTAGTTATTGAGACTACAGATAAAAGCGGAACCATTGTGTTGGATTCCGCTGGTTATGTAATCAACGCTCGCCTACCAAGATCAAGTTAAGATGCAAAGGAGCCAGCAGCTAGCTCGGTTAACGGTTTAACTTGACTCAGCAGACTGTGCAGTTTCTCGCCTTCAATAACTTCTGTTTGCAAAAGTTCAGTGGCGATCGTTTCTAGCAAGTCTCGATTATTTTTGAGGATCTCCAGGGCTTGTTCGTGGGCTGTTTCCACAATTTCCTTGACTTCGCTATCAATGGCTTTGGCTGTATCTTCACTCATCGACCGCCGGGGATTAGTACCACCATTGCCGAGGAACATTGCTTGTTGTCCTTGTTGATAAGCCAGTGGCCCCAAGACTTTACTCATCCCGTAAGTGGTTACCATCCGTTCTGCTAAATCTGTTGCCCGTTGCAAATCGTTAGCAGCACCTGTTGTAATACTGTTAAACACAATCTCCTCAGCAGAACGTCCTCCCAGCAAGGTAGCAATTTGACCCCGCAGTTCTGTTTCATTCATCAAAAAGCGGTCTTCGGTGGGTAATTGCAAAGTGTAGCCCAAAGCTGCCATCCCACGGGGAATAATCGAAATCTTTTCCACACGACCACTTCCTGGGATTAATGCACCGACCATTGCATGACCAACTTCATGGTAGGCAACAATCTTTTTCTCAGTCTCGTTCATCACTCGACTCTTCTTCTCTAAACCTGCTACGACTCGCTCAATTGCTTCATTAAAGTCTTCTTGAGCAACCATTTTACGTTGATTGCGTGCTGCTAATAATGCAGCTTCATTCACCAAGTTTGCTAAATCTGCCCCAGCAAAACCAGGAGTACGAGTAGCGATCGCTTTTAAATTTACATCATCTCCTAGTTTCACCTTTTGAGCGTGAATCTTGAGAATTGCCTCACGTCCAGATAAATCAGGACGGTCTACCAACACTTGGCGGTCAAAGCGACCTGGACGTAGCAATGCCGGGTCAAGGGTTTCCGGGCGGTTGGTAGCTGCCAACACAATCACCGTTGCATCCCCAGCAGCAAACCCATCCATCTCCGTTAGTAACTGGTTGAGAGTCTGTTCGCGCTCATCGTTACCACCATAGAAGCCATTACTGCTACGAGACTTGCCGATCGCATCTAGTTCATCAATAAATACAATACAAGGAGCCTGCTTCTTCGCCTGCTCAAACAAATCCCGCACTCTAGAAGAACCCACTCCAACAAATAGTTCCACAAATTCCGAACCAGAAATACTGAAGAATGGAACACCGGCTTCTCCTGCTACGGCTTTAGCTAAAAGCGTTTTACCTGTACCAGGAGGCCCTATCAACAGTACACCTTTAGGAATCTTGGCTCCGATTTGGGTAAAGCGTGCCGGAGTCTTGAGGAAGTCTACGATTTCTACTAACTCAGTCTTAGCTTCTTCTACTCCAGCCACATCTGCGAAGGTAATTTTAGCTGATTCACCTTCAACGTAAACCTTAGCTTTGCTCTTACCAATCGATAATACTCCTTGCGGGCCACCACCACCGCCACGGGCGATAAAGAACTGCCAAATAGCAACAAAAATCAGCGGCGGAATCACCCAACCTATGACGGTTGTCAACCAACTGCCCTTGGGTGGAGGTGCTGCGGCGAATTCAACTCCTTTTGATTCAAGCAGCTTGGGCAACTCTAAATCAAAGATGGGTGTAGTCACAAACACTTGGCCAGGCTCAGAGTTCTCTGTTTTTAACTCGTAGCGTATCTGGTTTTGACCAACAGAAACACGGTTGACTTCTCCTTCCTGTACTTGATGAATAAATAGGCTGTAGGGAACGCCAGCAGGGCCAGAAGCAAATAAATTAGGCAAAAAGAAATTTAAGAGCAAAAATAACCCTGATACAGCCAGTAATACGTTGGCAATAATCCGAGACCGAGGTGGCTTAGGCTGTTCTTTAATTGTCATTTATGTTACCAATCTTTAGAGTTAAAACTGCAAATAGGGCATTGGGCATTGAGAGTGCCGAGAGACGCGATTATACTCTTACGAGAAGCCGCTCTTCGAGCGTCTACGCGTCTGTATAGGAGTCAGGAGTCAAGAGTTATTTCTCCCTCATCTCCCCCACTCCCCCACTCCCCCACTCTCCCAATCCCCAGCCCCCTCTAGCCAATCAAAAATTTGAGCTAACTGATCTAGTGTCACTAGCCCATACTGCCAAAGAGTTATGGCTAAATAGTTGGGTGTTTGCTCACAATGTCGCAAGGCAAAGGTAATCACTCCGTCAGGAACACCTAACTCTTCTTCTAAAAAATGAACTAATTGGTTTCTAGCTGTCATAGTAATGTTAAATAATGTTAAATATGTTTTATTTTTGACGAAGCTTGAGAATTTTAATTAGAAACTGGTCAAAAACGTAGTTGCACTACGACCAGTCAGGATTTACAGAATTATGAGAAAGACAAATCCAATCATCGACTAGCGACGATTGAGTTTTTTGAGATACTCAGTCAAACCCAACTGAGGCTCTTGTGTGACGTACATTTGCAGTCCTATGGCGTACCCACTGGACGTAGGCGATCGCCGCTCCAAGAGGCAGTGGCAAAACCAATCACAAAGTTATTCAGTTTGTCGTCAGCGTCCAGGATATTACCACTTTTTATGTGTTTTCCTAGTTAACAATGTTTGCGACCCTTTTTAATTTATGTAACTTAACTTAACAATTAAATTAATCTTTGTGAACTAAAATCCAAATACGGTTTTCCGTACTTAAAAGATTGCTTAAGAAGCAGCCATAAGGATCTGCTGGGGCGAGGAGGCAGTAAATTGGAGCAGTTCTGCAAAGAGAAATCTCAGCGGAGGGTTAGCCTAGGCTAGGCTAATGCGAGGTTCTTTCCCTTGTGGCAATCCCTGGCTTGTAGAGGTGTTGGGGTCGCAGAGAATAAGCGTCCCGAACCCGGAGGGCAGCATCTGGCGTTTAACAGTAAGAGGAGATGCGATTCTTCCGACTACTTTTATGAGAAAGGACAATTAAGCAGATGCAATAAACACGTAACACTTGAAGGTAATTTAATAATTAGACAATAAGCCTTTAAGGAAACGAAACAGCCCTACCTTTTAAAGGGTTCCCCAGCTTGTAGACGCCTGTAGGCGTGCTTTACGCGGCTTACTGACGGGTAGCAAGTGGCGTTAATTTATAGTGATGGAATAACGTTTTGGATTGCAGAGATGTATCTACACAGTAGGCCGCAACCAGGGGAATATTCCAGGGATAAGTAGGAAAATGAAAATAAATCGTGTCATTGCGAGCAAAGCAATTTCAAATAAAATCGGCTGCTTTGTTTCACTCACAGTGAGAGTATTATATTGTATTGTGTCTCCTACTTAAACAAGATTACCGAACAAAAATTATCCTAACTTAGTTGAGATTTATCGCTACCTGCTGTGGTTTTGGCTCTGAGCAGGAATTTATCATTACCGCGTTCTCCATTGCCACAATTTCTAACTCAGCTTCTGGATGATTTTCTGCGAGGTTTTTGAAAGCAATGGCGACGACAGCACAAGGGTCAACACCTTGATTATGATATTTTGACCGAAAAATTCCCTAGCGATGTTTTACTTGCAGAGGCTGTGGCAATGTGGATATAGGCACAGCACAATAACTTGTATTACAGGAAATACTTATGAACCGCTCAAAAATAGTTGCCATTATTACAGGCGCGATTTCTGTTATTTTAGCGATCGCCTACCTGATCTTAGTCCAACTACTGGACTACCGGGACATGAAACCCGCCCCTATCAGCCAAACTGACTTAGCACCAGCCATGATTTCTCAGAGTTGGCAGATTGACAAAATTGCTCAGGTATAAATTAGATTTGGCAGATTTCAAGAGACGCACTTGAGTGCGTCTCTTGTTATTTATATTAATAATCTCGAAAAATGGTTACTCTCATCAAATCGCGTTACTCCCGATGAGAGTAAATTACGGTCGCTATGCTGTTCAGTTGCAGCCTTATGAAGTTAAAGCTGTGCCGCGTTATTTTCTGATTCTGGCTAAAAAGCAGGAAAGGTAGCCGTTACACATTGACTTTATGGCTATATTTAATTACTATTGCCACTTTATTTAGTACCGATTATTAAAAATTAATTGTCTTTTTTCTAAGGTGTTGCTCACTGAAACACGGAAAAGGATGTCTAAAGGTAAAAGCCGGAAATAATTATCTACTCATACTTTAGTAAACTAGCCTGCTTGCTCTTTAGTGCGGGAAACCGTACTCAATAAACTATTGCTATTACACATCAAATACAGATAAATTAGCACTCAGGAGTTGAGAGTGCTAAACTCTAGATAAATTAAATTTATGGAGAATTTAATATGGCAGCTGTATCTCTAAGCGTTTCTACAGTTAAACCTTTAGGCGATCGCATTTTTGTAAAAGTAAGCGCCCCTGAAGAAAAAACCGCAGGTGGTCTGTATTTACCTGATAACGCCCAGGAAAAGCCCCAGGTAGGAGAAGTAGTTGCTCTTGGCCCTGGCAAGCGTAATGACGACGGTAGCCGTCAAGAATTAGACATTAAAGTCGGCGATAAGGTGTTGTACTCCAAGTACGGTGGTACTGACATTAAGCTTGGCACCGAAGAATACGTACTACTTGCTGAAAAGGATATTTTAGCAGTCGTCATCTAAAGGTATGTGGGTTATGGCACACGGGAACAATGCCCAAATCCTAATCCCCAATTCCTAGCTACATACAAAATTGACTCAATCGCTTATTTGGACATATATGGCAAAGCGCATTATCTACAATGAAAACGCCCGTCGCGCCTTAGAACGTGGCATTGATATTCTGGCTGAGGCCGTAGCTGTTACCCTTGGCCCCAGAGGTCGTAACGTAGTTCTAGAAAAGAAATTTGGCGCACCGCAGATTGTGAATGACGGTGTAACCATCGCTAAAGAAATCGAATTAGAAGACCACATTGAAAACACTGGTGTGGCTCTGATTCGTCAAGCTGCTTCTAAGACTAACGACGCTGCGGGTGATGGCACTACCACCGCCATAGTCTTAGCTCACGCGCTTATCAAGGAAGGCTTGCGGAACGTTGCAGCTGGTTCAAATGCGATTTTGCTCAAACGTGGTATTGATAAAGCCACGACTTTTCTGGTAGAGAAAATTGCTGAACACGCTCGTCCTGTAGAAGATTCTAAATCTATTGCTCAAGTTGGTGCAATCTCTGCTGGTAACGACGAAGAAGTCGGTCAGATGATTGCCGAAGCAATGGACAAGGTGGGCAAGGAAGGCGTAATTTCCCTAGAAGAAGGGAAATCTATGTTTACAGAATTGGAAATCACCGAAGGGATGCGCTTTGATAAAGGCTATATCTCTCCATACTTTGCCACCAATACTGAGCGGATGGAAGCGGTTTTTGATGAGCCTTACCTGCTGCTGACCGATAAGAAAATCACTTTGTTACAAGACTTAGTGCCAATCTTAGAACAAGTAGCTCGTGCTGGTCGTCCTTTGGTGATTATCGCCGAAGACATTGAAAAAGAAGCTTTGGCAACCTTGGTGGTTAACCGTTTGCGCGGTGTGCTGAATGTAGCTGCTGTTAAGGCTCCTGGCTTTGGCGATCGCCGCAAAGCTCTACTAGAAGATATTGCTGTATTGACTGGTGGTCAACTGATTACCGAAGATGCTGGTCTGAAGCTAGACAATATCAAGCTCGATAGCCTGGGCAAAGCTCGTCGCATCACCATTACCAAAGACAGCACCGTCATTGTTGCTGAAGGTAACGAAGCTGCTGTTAAGGGTAGAATCGAGCAGATTCGCCGTCAAATTGAAGAAACCGAATCTTCTTACGACCAAGAGAAACTACAAGAGCGTCTTGCTAAACTGGCTGGTGGTGTTGCAGTGGTAAAAGTCGGTGCAGCCACTGAAACCGAAATGAAAGACAAGAAACTGCGCCTAGAAGATGCAATCAACGCTACCAAAGCTGCTGTAGAAGAAGGTATCGTTCCTGGTGGTGGTACAACTCTAGCTCACCTCGCTCCTGAACTTGCTGAGTGGGCAAACAGCAACTTGACAGGTGAAGAGTTGACTGGTGCATTGATTGTAGTTCGTGCTTTGCCTGCGCCTCTAAAGCGGATTGCTGAAAACGCCGGTCAAAATGGTGCGGTCATTGCTGAACGTGTCAAAGAGAAGGAATTTAATGTAGGCTATAACGCTGCAACCAACGAGTTTGTCGATTTGTTGGCTGCTGGTATTGTTGATCCTGCCAAGGTGACTCGTTCTGCTCTGCAAAACGCTGCTTCCATCGCTGGTATGGTGTTGACAACCGAATGTATTGTAGTTGACAAACCTGAGTCTAACGACAACGCTCCTGGTGCTGCTAGCATGGGCGGCGGTGACTACGATTACTAATACTCTGTAGTCAATCTCTTGTTTGTAAAAACAGCCACTTCTACTGAAGTGGCTGTTTTTATTTAGAAGAAAGAACTCAGAGTCAGGTGGTCGCACCTCGACTGCGCTCGGTGGTCGCCGAGCGCAGCCGAGGTGAGCAAGAATTCAGAATTGAATGGGAGTACGACTGGCGGATGTAGCTTGCTTCTCCGTAAGAGTATAAAAGGGTTTAAGTCGAATGGCACTAAGTTAAGCACAAACCCTTGATATAACTGGATGAGAGGGTGTGGGGTGTAGGGTGTGGGGTGTGGGGAATTAAGAAGATGTTAAACTCCGCCGCCCAACTAAAATTTAATTGTCTTAAACACAAACCTGCAACCCTACCCCCAACAAAGAGCCCTGACGAGGTTTGACCTTTTCTTAGTGCCATTCGGTTTAAGTCCACTAACAAATTTTCAATTTGGTGGTCTTCGCTCAGATGTTGTAACATCCTTTCTCGAACCTACCCTTGTGAATATTTGGGCGGTGAACCAATTGAAATTATTTTAATTTTCGTACCGACTTAGGCGGCGTTCGGTGAGCGCCAAAGTATTTCTCACTGCGATAGCGTAACCACACCCGTAACGCTTGGGGAATTCTCTCTTTTTGTTCCTTGCTCAGGGTGTTGTAAAGTGCTAACGCACGATCTCGCTCACCTCGACAGGCAGCGTTATTGTGGGCATCCCAATAGCTGCGGGCTACCCGAATCCGCCGACAAACTTCCTTGATCAACGCTTCTCCCGTAAGTGGAGTGTCCTGCTTTGCCATACTCAGCTGCTATAGGTTTCTAATGCGATCGTAGCGAGTCAGACTTCTTGTAATAGTATAGGAGTGATAATTGCTTGTGTGCATCTTCACTCAAAGAGATAATTTGATTAAGAGTGGTTGCGTCCATATACACCATATACAAAGGATGCAAAAAGCTCTTACGGAGATGAATATACAATTACATCGTGTCATTAGTGATATTACAGGTACTATTGGCTTGAGTATAATTCGAGTAATTGTATCTGGAAAGCGTAATCCCATCAAATTGACTGGCTTTAAAGATGGACGTATTAAAGCTAGCGTCGAAGAAATAGCTGCATCCTTAACAGGAGATTATCGATTTGCGTATGGCTGCACAAAGCCTATGCCGTAGTCATTCTGCTTTAGGTGCTGACTACCGTCGTATATAATCCCGGATGGGTGCTCCAAAGCCAATTACCGCTACTGTTCATAAACTCGCACGCATTTTTTATCGCCTTTGGACATCTGGCGATCGCTATACTCACCTTCGTTATAGATGCTTACGAGCAAAAATATCGAGAGCGCACGCTGAAAAACCTAAAGAAAAAAGCTCAAGTTTTTGGCTTAGAACTTATCCCTATTTCCAACACTACAGAATGTGTTTCTTAGGAGTTATTAGACATCTTAAAGACCCATAAAAGCCAAGCTAGCTTAGGGTTTGATGTTCTGGTTGAGATGGAAAATGTTCTCAGGATCATAACGCTTCTTGATCTGCACCAAGCGATCATAGTTAGATCCGTAAGCTGCTGCGACGCGATCGCTCTCTTCTTCGGTCATGAAGTTCACATAGGTACCAGCAGAAGCATAGGTCGCAGAAGCTTGGAAAAACTCACGCGCCCACGCAATGCATTTCTCATCGTCTGCTGCATCATGCCATCGTCCATGCACATTAAGCACAAACTTCGCATCTCGATGATAATATGCCATAGCATCCGTCGAAACACGGTTGGATGCCCCAGCAATGAATCCTATGAAGATTTCGCATTCTTGAGAGGGTAACTTGCCTGCAAATTCCACGAGCGCATCTAATGCTCCATCGCCTAACTCTGTGAAATTATGAGATTTCCAGTAGTTCCTCGCACCCCTTGTCAGCAAGGGGTCAAATGCTTGCTGCCATTGTACGTATGGCTGAATACCAATATGTTCTCCATAAGCATCACCAAAACTACGCAGAGGTTCGATCAGTTTCTCACCCTCTACAATATCGCCTACATAAAAGACAGGTAGTACGACAACCTCTTTACCATGCACACTCTCAGGAAGAAAAGGCAGTGGTGGAGCCTTGCGAATAACTGCCCACACATTGAGTTCTTCGGGAGCTGATTCAACAAATTGGCGATACTTTGTCAGCACCTGTTTAGCTTGGCTAAATGGAAAAACAATCAACCCAGCTAATATTTCAGACCCCACAGGATGGAGATGGAATTCAAACTCAGTGATGATACCAAAGTTACCGCCGCCACCTCGAATCGCCCAGAAAAGGTCAGCGTTTTCGTTTTCGCTTGTTCGTATTTTATTCCCGTCTGCTGTGATTACTTCCGCAGAGATAAGATTGTCGATCGTCAGTCCGTACTTACGAGTCAACCAACCGAAACCGCCACCTAGAGTAAGACCTGCGATACCTGTCGTTGAATTAATTCCTACTGGAGTTGCTAACCCATGTATCTGTGCTGAAGAATCAAAATCACCAAGTGTTGCACCGGGTTCGACATACGCCCGCCTTTTCTGAGCATCTATACGGACGTTATTCATAGTTGAAAGATCGATCATTAGGCCATTATCACACACCGCATTCCCTGCTATGTTATGCCCAGCGCCCCTGATTGATATTTCCAGCCCGTTCTCTCGCGCAAATGCGATCGCCTGGGCAACGTCCGAGGTTTCTGCACATTGCACAATGACAGCAGGTCGCCGATCAATCATCGCATTCCAGATTTCGCGCACTTCGTCATAACGCGGCTCATCAGGAAGCACTACATAACCCTTCACATTGGTTTTCAGTGTTCCAAATTTCTCATCCAGCAGTATTGTCATGATATTTCTCCTTAGTATCTTTGCAAAAAGATGATGTATAAGTCAGTGATGCAATCTCTTCCCTTTCAGGTGGTATCAAAACTTTAAGCTATCCAGAGTTCTTTGTAGTTTTCCAATGATGTCGAATAAATGTGGTAATTTGATTTGTCTGTATAGACAGGTAATTTGACCTGATTGTGCTCAATTCTGGATTTTTTATACTGTTGGCAATGCCAACCACAATTGGAACTTTAAGTAAAAAGACGACCGTTCGTTTTTCACTTAACTATTTTGAGTATTACGACCGTTCGTGTTATTGTCAAGGTATGAGTAATATTTCGTCATTAAAAACCAGTTCAGAAGGTGGCGAGTCTCGTCCCTCAAAAGGTCAGACTAGTCGCGCCACTATTCTGTTGACTGCGGCAAAGTTAGTAACGATAAAGGGACTCAATGGCCTGTCACTTGGCGATCTAGCTGCTGAGGTTGGAATGAGCAAGAGTGGCCTATATGCGCACTTCAAAGACAAAGAAGAACTGGAATTGGCGACGATCGAAACGGCAGCAGTAATTTTTGATAATGAAGTACTTCAACCTGCCATGAAAGCACACGCAGGAACTGAGCGACTTAAGGCAGTGGCTAATTCGTTTTTTTCTCATCTTGAACGCAAGGTTTTTCCGGGTGGGTGTTTTTTTGCCGCAGTCGCAGCAGAACTAGACACACGCCCCGGCCCAGCGCGCGATCGCGTTGTCGAGGTGCTAGACAAGTGGCTTTCATTATTAAAGCAGTGTATCCTTGATGCACTGCTTCGCGGTGAGATAGATCCCAAAACAGATGTTGCTCAGGTAGTTTTTGAAATCGAAGCCATGCTTTTGGCTGCAAATTTCCTCTTTGTTATGAGGAATGACCCGATTTATCTGACCCAATCACGCAGGGGGATAGACAATATATTAGCCCGACTCGCAGTTAGTACGGTGGCGAAGAAGAAGCGTTAATTTTTCCTCCTGCTCCCTGCTCAAGACCCTGCAAAACGATGGATATTTTATTATTTGGAAGTCACTTACCTACCGAATGTGAGCAGATACGGCTCCTTTGCAATCGCCTTGCTCGAATATATTCTGACTCCCTGGAGGAGACAGTCAGAAATCTGTTGCAGTCGTTGGGGAAGTTGAATTGCACTTATCTTATTGCTGTGGAGGAGAAATTGTTAAGTGTATTGGAATCGGAATATAGCAATTAGATAAAGTTTTAAGTCGTTTTCGCTGGGAGCATATCAACTTTGTTAGAACAAAAGAACTAACAGCACTTAAAGCTTGTCATTAAGATAAGCACAGCGATGCATGAGGACTTGAGAGACATTAGATTCATTCCATTGTGCTCCAGAGATTTTTAATCGCCGATCTATCTGTTTAATAGTAGACTCGATAGCACTCCTATCCAATAGAACAAATATTTTCGGTTTGATAATAGTCATAGTTCACAATTCGATGTCGATGGGTTGACAAATACCGACAAAAGTTTTGAGCCGCTTTAGCTTTAAGTGGAGAGAAGAGAACGAGTGTTTCATCAACCTTTCCTTGCCAAAGAAAAGTTTCAGCAGCTTTGAGTTGTTTGAGAGAACCACCAACTTTATGTAGATTTTCAACAAGATGAAACCAATCTAAAATCTCGCGTCTTTCTCCAGGACAATTAAATTGTCGAATTATTTTCCAAATCCCAGGATGTCCATCACCTAAGCAAGTTAATGGGTCTGCCAACTGCTGTTGATTTACATAATCAATTAAAGCTTCATTTTCACCTAATCTAGCTACTTTTATTTCTTGGTTGATGCAGATGGCTTTATAGTCTTTCCAGATACATGGATCTCATGCATTTTTCAGTCCGAAGCCTCACCTTACCGCCATCTACACTAATTTCTTCGAGTTGTTGTCCACATTCTATTTCCGGAAATTCATACCGCTGAACTATTCTTTGTTGTGTGCTAGCAGAGAGCGATATACCAATATATTTATAAATATCTTTTGCTGTATTTTCATAAGAGACATTTGCACTGGCTCTCAAACAACATTCCTCTAAGTAAGGACTGATTTTTTGATGATTTTTTAGTTTTAACTTTCGCGCTTGTTTCTCACTGACTGGTAATTCTCCGAGAATACTTTTAATTATTTTTACTCTTCCCGATGAAGTTCCTGTTGCTTCTTTGAGAAAAAAACTCCTAATTCTGGCGTAATATACTCTAGAGTCTGTGCTCTGATTGTTTTTTCAATTCCAGTTAGACTCTCTAATTCTTCAGTTTCCGTTTCTTGATATAGAATTTCGGCTATGGCTTGTAGATGCTCCTGAAGTTTTTTCTGATTAGCTGGTTCCATTATTGGGTGGGGATTAATTTCTTCCCTTATTTTCGCTGATTCTGATTTCCACTTGCTAGTTCATATGTTCTAACAATTCTGAGATGCTCCCAGATACTAATGTATCAGGTCAAAGGCTAATTTCTTTAATATTATTAATCTCACTTGCATATACGGCTGCAACTATATCTGGTCAAAAAATTAAACGTATGGGTGTTCAAAAATATGTCGGTCGAATTAAAGAATCAGGGCGGACAATTCGCCGTCATAGCAGTTTTTATGTTGGATTATATGGTGGGTGAGACAGCGCTGCGGGAGGGTTTCCCTCCGCAGGCGACTGCGAACCCGAAGGGGTCTAACTGGGTCGATTTCATGGAAAATTCTTATGAATTGGTGGTTGAGTTAATGACACTAGCTCCTAATAAGCGCAAGTATTATCAACAAGGAGAAAGGGCTATGAGGCTTATTTTATCTGCATCCTAGCCCTTTTTGTCCCCCCGCAAGGGTCACAAAGCATTTGCTCCTCTTGCATTAAAAGTAGAAAAACAGTCAGTAGCGCAATTAGTGGAACATCCCATAGAAATAGTTAAGTACCAACGCCAAACCTGCGTGTGTGAGAGTTGTGGCAATGTACAAGCTGCCCAGTGGCCAGAAGATATCATTCCAGGACAAGATTTAGGGGTGAAATTACAGGCGTTTTTAGGATGGGCAAATAACTATGCACATATGCCCTATGAAAAACAGCAGGAAATGTTGTGGGAACTGGGGCAAATCGATATTGGGCTGGGGACGTTAGTTGCAACCAATGAACGAATAACTGGGGCAATTGAACCGAGCATCACTGAGTTAAGTAGTTGGTTAAAACAGACGCAGCCTAACATTCATGTGGATGAAACACCTTGCTTGGTCAGTCAAGGGAGTTAAAGAGTGGCTGTGGGTAGTTGCCAATTCTGAATTCTGCCTATTTACTGCGGCTGATACTCGTTCACGATCCGAGTTAGAAACAATTTTAGGCACTAAATATACAGGCGTACTCAGCAGCGATGATTTTAGCGTTTACAACGGCTATCAAGCTGTTGCTCAACAGAAATGTTTAGCACATCTACGCCGTCACTTCAAGAAATTAATTCAACTTCCAGGTCTTCACAACCAAGTTATTGGTAAAGCATTCGTTAATTTAATTGATGAAGCTTTTAGAAATTACGCTCTTCGGGTTTGAAACTCTTAATTCCAGCCTTTACAACGATTGGGTCAATGAATTCAAATTCAAGTTGCAATCCTCTATTGATCAATGGATTAACTTAGCCGGAGCAAAAGCCGGGCAGCTTTTACGTTCTTTGCGCGATAAAGCTCATCAATGGTGGTATTTCTTAGATAACCCTGAAGTGCCTCCTGATAACAATCAGGCTGAACGAGAGTCCTTCGGACACGCTTCGCGAACGCTGCGTTTAGCTGTCACCAAACGTAAAGTTAGTGGTGGTTCCCGTTCGATGGAGCGGTTTCAACATACTGCTAATTTGCTGACAGTGGTGCAGATTTGTCGCCGTCAAGGTAGGTCTGTCATTGATTTTTTTACACAAGCTCTAATTGCTGATTCTAGTAATTCTCTATCTCGCCCTTCTTTACTTCCTCAATATTAGACCTGAATCCTTACAAGTGTCCATCAGAACTCAAAAAAAATTTGATAACTTTTTCCTGATTCCTCCCACGCTTTATTTACCTGATTTAGTACCCATCTTGCATATCTCGGAGTTTTTTGCTGCCAGCGTTGTATTGTTCTTGTATCACGCTCGAAAAACGCTGCCAACAAGTTTATAATTTCGTAATCCTGGGATAACTCCCACTTATTTAAAAACTCTAATAAACTCATAATTTTTATTACTCCATCTTCTGTTGTCTTAGAGAGACAAAGTTCTAACAGCTATCTACTGTACTCATCTTAATAGTACTGTACTTTTACAGTCGTTAGTTATTCAAAAGAACTTAGCCTTTGAGGAGGTATAAAAAGTTCGTTAGCTAAGTCAAAGCTAATCCTGCCAATGATTTAAGTGCGGGAATATCAACAATGAAACGCTACTTCCTTGTTCTGAATTTGGCATTCTTGTTTAATTAAGTGGCTTTGTACAGTACTATAGTCAAACAAAGAAGTTCTTCCTTATGCCACGTAAAGGTTTTCAAAACGTCACATTAAGGGATTCAGTCATAGAGATACTAGACACTATCCCCGGTATCAGCAGACCAGAAAAATTAGAAAAAATCATCAGGAGTACAAACGATGCTTTGTTACGCGTCGGTTCACTTCCTGATGAGCCACCAGAGGCTGTTATTGAGTATGTACTTGAGCAAATTCCTACTTGGGAGCGAAATAAAGTCTTAGAATTAGCGATCGCATTGTTAAAATCGCTGCAATACAATGACCGCCCCTCTTGATCATCTTCTTCACTAAACTTTTCCCTTAATCAACTGCTCGATTTTCACCTGCCGTGTCCTTTTCTTTTCCAAAGCTTGAATTGCATATGTACCCACACCCAGCCCAATAGTTCCCCCACTGATGGCGTACATCGTGTTTCTTCCCAAAAACTTTACACCAAAATACCCAACGGCAATAGTAGCAGCTGCTCCAGTAATGCAAATAGCAATGATTTGTGGTCGCCGAGCCTGTCTTGAGCGTAGCCGAAAGGCGTAGTCGAGGTGTGGTCGTTTCATAAATAAATTTCTTGGTTTTGAATGAAGATGTGAAGTGGTGGCATAAGCACCCGCTATGGGTGATGGCAAAATATCTGCCAGAGGCGAGCGCATCAAGAGGAGATCACCGCTTGTTATTTCCCGTCTTTTTTTCGGTAGTTCATATTTAGTCAACAGGTTTGCAAAGTCGTAAATTGTTACTGTTGGTTGTGGCTCTGGTTCAATTTTTGGTAAAAGCTCTAGTACGATTTCAGGATGACTTAAACCGAGTGCATCTTTAATCTCCTGTTCTACGTTCATATCCCCCTGTTTGGTGCATTAATTGTTCCACATCATCAATCGCCTCTATTAACTCACCCAAAGTGTTCACAACATTGTTAAGAACCATATCATTCGAGGTTGAAAAGTCAGGTGAGCCTTGCAGCTGACGATAATCCTTACTACTCCCTACGAAGCGCAAAGTACATTGACAGCCTTGTAAGATAGCGCGAATTTCTGATGTTGACAGTTTCATTTCCATACAGCGACACCTCTAAAATTTGTCCTGGTGAATACTAAAGCTTGCTCCGATTAAAGCACTCCCCAAAAAAGCTGAAAAACTCACCAGCATTCCTCCGAGGCAGATGTTTTTTTGGTACTGCCAACCAGAGATAATGATGTTGGGATTGGCATTCATTTCGACAATTTCCATTCCCCAGCAAGCCATCGCTCCTACTCCCGAAAATCCAGTAGTCAGTAATGATACGATTGCTGCTGTTTCAACGGTGCGATCAATGAAAATTCTGGGGTTAAATCTTCGTTTAGTACGGCGGCGAAGAACTATTTTGCTAGAGGCTGATTGAATTCTTTGGCGTGTTCTCATGCTACGTCGTTTACCTCCACATAAATTCCTGAACCTGTATTCGTAATCTTCACTGTGTTGTTATTTATCAGTGTTTGAATCACAGCAATACTAAAATGGATGCTGCTGAGTCTTGCGCTACCCCCACAACGCTTTATATATTGCAGGCATAGAGAAGAGCTATCTTGTGTAGTGGGATGTGAGTTCTTTCTCGGCATAATGTCTTCTCCTTGTAATGTATAGTTCATGCAATTGCACTCTTGGGACACATTAAGTTAAATGCAAAGTACGCTAATCTAGAAAATGCCGTTGTAAGAAGTAGGTGGCTCTTATGACTTTCTCTCAATTACGGATAGGCGATTATTTTCGGATACCTGGAATGATTTCAGGATACGTATATAGAAAGGCTAATGAGTCTCAATGCAGTATCAATTCTGTATTACAGCCAATTAGATCCGAAATAGAGGTTAGACGACTGACTCCAACAGAGGTAATCAATCATTTTAGCCAAGAGCATGAAGAGTCTAACCAATTTAAAGATGTAGTAATTCGTCATTAAATCTACCTACTAGCACAAATCAAGATATAGTTTGGGTGGAATAAAGTTCCACTTTTTTGTTTCTAGCCATTGCATATCCCTGTTGATAAAGCTGTTGTTGTAACTCCCGTGCAATGCTATTCAAAAATATCCATTGCTTTAATCTAACTAAATTGTGAAAAACACTAGTTATTAATTCCCTAGTTATTATTAACAATTCTTGCACTAAGAATTTTATATAAGTCAGTAGCTTTTATACCAGTAACTCCTGGTTGAATTTCTGTTTTCAATTGCTTTAGTAGAAATTGAAATTCTATGTGGATAACATTGACTTCTATCTCAATCAAATCAGAGCTTGTCGATGTAATAACTGCCCAATCGGGTAAAGATTGAGGGATTTTGTTTGTATAAAGCTTTATAATTGTGTTTCTTGATTGAATTTGACTTTAATAAAATAACTAAGAGAATTCATTGCTTTTCTGAAGTAAAAACTAAGTCTAAAGATGGAAGGCTGGACTAGTGAGTAACTTTAGTTTAGGAAGTAAATATCTCAATCCCTGTTTAATCAGGTGAATCTTATGCCTAGTAAATCTAACAACAAACGCGAACATCGCGGCCCAGATAAAGGAGAGGCTTATGGAGTGGCAGCTGTCACTCAAGCACTAGCGGGTGTAGATTTTCCTGCTACTAAAGAAGAAATCCTCAGCACAGCAGGAACTGATGGAGAAATCCAATGGACAAAAGATAAAACAGTAGATTTAACTTCATTGCTCCAGGAAATAGACCAGGATGAGTTTGAAAATATGCCGGAGTTAGTCGAAGCCATCAGTCAAAAAGTTAGAGAGAAAGAACGTGCATAGAAAAAGTAATTCATAGGTGGGCAATATAGCGGTTTCTGATGGGAGCAAAGTACATTTTCAAGGCTATTAACCTTAGTAACTAAAACTTAGTGTATTTATTTGCTTAAGAAACGCTACAATAGCCCACTCCTATTTTCTTATGCCGCGACTAATTCCTCAGTCTGAGTCTCGAATTCTAGCATCCACTTCCACATCGGGATAGTACTAGTATCAGGCGTATCTATATTAGTAATAGGAGCTAATTCTGGACTTTTGTTAATACTGATAGGGATAAAATGTACTGTCTGATAATCATAGTTTATGCCCTCATCAATAATACCTTGTTCGACTTCCAAATAGCTCCCGAATAGAGAATCTAACTTTGGGGGTACTGTATTGTGTACCTGATGAAGTTTTCCTAATTCTAAACTTTCGATACTATCTTTCACATAACTAAATTTTGCATTAGCTTGACTCAGCCAATAATACGTGGCTGAGTCATTTTCCCAAAAGCAATCACTGTTACGGACTCTGAACACAATCCCCAGCTGTTCGTCACCCTTGTAAACATTGTAAGCAGTCTGAATATCAGTACGTCCCAGGTAGTGGAGCCGATAGTCATCTTGGGGCTGGCACAAGTCCACCGCACGAATCCCGTGGTAGTTGCAGTTGCCACAGCCAACTCCATTGCAGGTAGGGCAGATGGCGGCAGGTAAATTCCATTTGGGAATGCTGAAGTCCCATTCACCCAGGGGTTGCTGTGCTGTGATTATTTCTGTCGTATCGTCTGCTGATGCGGATTCTTCAGTAGCTGGCGATGGAGTGGTGGCAGGTAACAGAGCGAATAAAGTCCCCCGCTTGTAATGCCAGCAGATATCGTTGAAACACTTTTGCCACCAACCACGGCGGAATACTTCCTTGCCATTCACCATCACTACCCAACGCTGAGTCAAGTGATTGTCGTCGTAGGTGATAGTTGCAATCAACTTTGAAGCGCAATATATTTCGTGATCGTAAAAACTGATTTCCACAACTGTAAATTCTTCTGGTGCTACAGCTTGCGCTTGTGCTTCAATGTGAAGCTCTAGCTCAGCTTGGGCAATCGCTTGTTCATCGACTTTGTGGAGTTGGGAGGATTGGTGAGCGGTGATTGCGTTTATCCAGGCATCTTTGCAGCGTTTGTCTGTAACTTCAACGGTAGCACCAATCTGGCTGTAGATTTCTTTGAGCCGAGCTATGGACTTGAGTTGCAGCTGTTGTTGGGTATACGTTCCGTGTGTCATTATTATGGTTACTCCATCTGTAGAAGGTGGGAAATCTAAAAGGCGATCGCTTTGTTTTCCAGACTGTGGCGGTCGCTTTTTAATTTCACCTTATAAATACATTGTAATGCGTTTGCAGTGCAAAAACCAGGTTTGCATTACAAAAGTTTTCAATATTTTCAAGTAGAGATATACTTCGATCAAATAAATGCACTGCAACACAATACATGGAGATTATGAAACTTGATGCACAGGTAAGTTTCCGTACTAGCGGCGAAATCAAGGCAAAAATAGAAAGCCTTGCCAGAGAAGCTGGTAAGAAACCATCACAGATAATTAATGAACTGTTGGCAAGGGCTTTAGAGAGCTTGGAACAGTCGCAAAAGCAAGATGAAGCACTTAGCCTAGAAACGATGCGTCAAACGCTTTTACTTGTGGAACAACGCATGAATAAATTGGAGCAAGAATTGGAGGGAAAATTAGCAGCCTGAGAGAAGAAAATGAATCTCTCAGGCAACAACGTGATCTCGTCTTGCGAATAATGAAAGAAAGCCCGCCTCCGTCAACTGACAAGGCGGGTTAACTTTTCTTAAACCACAATGCATTATAAATGAATACAATGCATTATAATCCAATTAGCAATTTCTTCCGTATATTCTGGCTGGGAGGTGCTTATTCATCTCAATAGAGGTTCTTTTATCCTTGTAGCAACAGGATATAAGATTGGCAAAAGACTTTATCTTATGAGCTAAAGAATTCAGTATTGCTTGGTGAATAGTTAAAAATTAATCCCCGCTAATAGCCTGGAAAACTTAGAGCGGGGATGCCCAAATGATCATCGGTTAAGACTATGGACAATCAAATAATATCAAATTTTATTAAATTATGCACAGTAGCCAATTACCTTATTGGCCATCAAATAATTCTATTGCATAAGGGCGGAAATACTTTCCTTGGTGAAATACAGGCAGGGCAAGAAGAAACCTTGCGTCAGCCTAGCACACTTTTAAGCACCTCTCCTACCGCTGAAAATAGGAGAGAGCGATGCTGACACAAAAAAGCGAACAAACACCACCACTCGATTACAGTAGTCTCAACAGCAGCATACTCGATACCTTAGCCGCCATTGATCGATTCGAGTGGCAGGCAATAGAAGAATTGCAGATGATGCCAGATAATCGCTATTTTAAGGATGCTGGGTACACCAGTTTTGAAAGTTATTGCGAAAAGGAACTTACCAGATATGGTGGTTACCGTCGTGTAAGAGATTTACTTGCAGCTTCTAAAGTGGTTGACACTCTGCCACAGTCGCTTAGAGAAAAAATTACCAAACCTTCTCAAACTCGCCCATTACTCCGGCTAGTCAAAACTCCCGACAAGTTACAGGAAGTCGTAGCGATCGCCGCCAAAGAAAAACCCTTCCCCACTGCCGCAGATTTCGCCAAAGCAGTCCAGAAGGTTGTACTAAAATGCACGTCGGACACTAATAAAACCAATACCACAACACAGGAAAAACCCAAAACGCAATTGTGTCAATCAGTCAAGATTTCATCACAATCTCATCCCCGTTACGGTGAATCCGGGGTAATTGAGGCAGAC
Organism: Nostoc sp. UHCC 0302; assembly: GCF_038096175.1. NCBI lineage: Bacteria > Bacillati > Cyanobacteriota > Cyanophyceae > Nostocales > Nostocaceae > Nostoc > Nostoc sp. UHCC 0302. The sequence continues at coordinate 986,801 of NZ_CP151099.1, read as the reverse complement.
GCACCAAACACTTCACAGCAGATTGTCACTTTTAGCGATGGCGAAAGACTGCTGGTAAACAATCGTGATTTGACTGATGAAAATGACACAATTGTGTCATTTTCCACGGAGCGCAGATACCCCCAAGAATACGCCGAAGTGATTGCTGAACTTTAAGATCAGCACAGACGGGAGCTAGAGCGCTTGGAGCAGGAGTTGAGGATTGGTCTGCAAACAGAAGCCAACACCAGAGCCGAAGCACAAATAAGAGAACAACTTGAATCATCCCAAAAACTGTATCAGCAGCAGAAGTCAGAGAACATCAAGTTACAGCAGCGCCTAGACGAAATGGAGGGGTTACGCCAGCTAGAACTGGAGAATCAGCGATTGCAGCAACGTATTCAGGAATTAGAAAACGCTGTAGAACAACGTCTTACCCAACAGTGGGGGAACACCATGACGGCTCAAGCAACCAAGGCACTGAACAAGCAGGTGAAACAGGCACTGGAGAAAACTATTGATCTGCGATCGCTGGCTGTTGAACCACCCAAAGAGAATGCCCAGGAATGCTTACGGCTCATGGGTATGGCTTTGAAGAATCTCGCCAGCGCGATGAACAACACCCAAGCACTCGAAGCAGCGGCGATAATCCTGGGGAGTAGTCCAACTCCAGAGGCGATCGCTTATCGAGCCGAACAATTGGAAATGTTGCCCCAGGCAGTTAGCGATATTAGGCAGGTGTTGTCCAAGCCTGGGTGTACATGGCAGGAGTTTTGGAGCGTTGCCCAAGAATATGAGGTGATTAAATCGGATTACTGGGCAGAACTTACCACCCAGGAAAAAGAGTCAATCAAAACTCTGGAAAACTCATCCACTGAACCCCGCACGATTGGCATCGGTTCTATTGTCGCGCACGCTGACCCGTACCGTACTTTGTATTTGCAGAGGGGCGAAGTTGTAGAGGAGATGGGGGATAAAGTAGTTGTCGCCTGGGAGCATTGGCGCAATGAGTTGAAAAAGACTGAAACTTATTCCAGGGACGAGTTGCGATTCTGGCAACCGCATACCTGAGCAGGTGAGGTTTTGGCTAGAACACCGATTCAGTAATAGGGGAACAGAAGAGAAATCAACTGAACTTTTCCTTTACTGTTTGAAGTATACAAGCCACGAGAAAAATTAAAGCCAGGAGATAAATATCTTACCAAGCCTCAAATTGGGGCAATGCTAATAAGAAAGCTACAGTTGATGGGTTTCAAATTCAACTTAGTACTGGCAGACAGTTTATATGGGGAGAGCGGTACAAATTTTATATCTGTATTAGATGAGCTAGATTTAAATTATCTAGTTGCAATTCGCTCAAACCATTCTGTAGACCTGGGTAAGGGGCAGTACACTCAATACTTAAAGTGGCAGAGATTTAAACGAGTATTCTCTGATCTGGACAGTGAAAATCGGTTCATTAGAGAAATAATTCATGGAAAACGTGAAGAACATAGATATTGGCAAATTACCACAGATACTGAAACATTACCTGGAAACTCGACCTGGTATGTCATGAGTAAATTTCCAGATATTACACCAAGAGATGTTGGGAATTTTTATGGGTTAAGAACTTGGGTTGAATATGGCTTAAAGCAAAGTAAAAACGAATTAGGTTGGGCGGATTATCGTTTTACTCGCTATGAGGATATTGAGCGATGGTGAGCCAGCGCGGTCTTGGGGGTTTCCCCCATGAGCGACTGGCGAACCCGAAGGGTGGGAGATTGTATGTAGTGCCTACTTGTTAGTTAGTCTTCATTCAGAACAGATACGTCCATCTCCTCCTAAACCTCAATCACAATTTGCTTCTCATCCCTGGTGGGATAACGGTAAAGGCTGGAAGAATATTTTGAACAATCTGCGTTTAATTATTCAACATGCATGTTTTATTCAACCTCATATATCCCTGGTTAACAGTCTTTCCTATTCCTCAACTGTCTTTGGGTTTTTCTCAACTTCAATCCATTGTTTATAGGCTAACTTCTCCAATTTTTCTATTCCTGGCTCACCCCGAATTCTATTTTTCTTCCGCCTAAAGTGACACAAGAGGGATATTTGTGCAACTTGTCCGGTAAGGGAACGTTGTACTAATTCTAAAACTGGGCGCAGTGTTTCCATTCATCCTGATTACTGAATCGGTGTTCTAAGCTAATGAGCATTTAAGTTGCATAAAATAGGGTTCAAGCCCTTACTACAAGCAAATCAGTCTGGAAAAATGAGTGACGATTAGCTTAGTGTCCCAACGCGCCTAAAGGACGCAGCGAGCGCCGTCTGCGGGGATTTTGAGACCGATGAGGTAGTCGGCGACGATGTCGTTGACACACGCATTGCCGGGGGTGAGGGCTACACCGTGCTGTTCGCCCTCGACGGTCAGCAGACTCGCGCCGAGCGTCTTGGCGAGGCTGATGCCGCCCTCGTGCGGGGTGGCCGGATCGCGAGTGACCGACACGACCAAGGTTTTAGGGAGTCCTTTGATGTTCTGGGCGTAGGGGTAGCCGAGGGTGGGTTTCACGCGCCAATGCTCACAGAGGTCGCGGGCGTTGACGGGTCGGCCAGTGTCCAGAAACGGTGCGACCTTGAAAATGTCGCGCGTCATCGCGCTCTCCTGCTCGGGCGTGTGGCGTTCCTCGTCGAGGCAGTTAATGGCCACCAGGGACTCGTAGTTATTGCCGTAGCTACCGTCGGCATTGCGCTGGCTGAGGATGTCGCGCAAGAACAGCAGGGTTTTACCGCTTCCGGACTTGAGTTCGGTGATGGCTTTGATCACCGCAGGCCAGAGCGTCTCGCCGTAAAGCCCAGTGGTCACGCCGTCAATTACGGCGGTGTAAGTGACCTTGCGTCCGTCTGCGGTGATGATCGGTTTATCAATCAGTGGCCGCACGATCTGCTGGAAGGCAGCGTTAGCTTGCTTGGGATCGGTGCCGAGCGGACAAGTCGGGGTTTTAGCGCAGAAGGCCGCCATGTTGTCGAAGGCACGCTGGAAACCCGCGAACTGGACGAGGCGACGCTCGGTGGTGCCGATGGTGGGGTCGATCGCGGCGTCGAGCACCATGGCCCGGACGTTCTGCGGGAAGGTTTCGGCGTAGATCGCGCCGAGCCGGGTACCGTAGCTGGCACCGAAAAAGGAGAGCTTGTCATCGCCGAACACCGCGCGGAGTACGTCCATGTCGCGGGCGACATCGCGCGTGCCGACGTGAGCCAGCACGTCCTCACCGCCGGAACGCTCGGCGCATTTTTGGTACAATTGACGGGTCTCGTGGTCGGTGTAGTCCTTGCCCCCGGAGTTGATCGAGTTGACCAACAAGTCGGCCTCTCGTTCGGCATCGGTGAAGCAGTCTAGGGCTGGTGTCGAGGCCGCAACCCCACGTGGGTCGAACCCGATCAGGTCAAACTGCTTGGTGATCGGACTGTCGGCCAATTTTTCTGCCACCTCAACCGCGTAGCTCATCCCGGACATGCCGGGGCCGCCTGGGTTGAGCAGCAGGGAACCGATTCGTTTGCTCGGCTTGCCCTTCGCCGGTACGCGCAGCAGTGCAATCTGCGCGGTTCGCCCGCGGGGGTTCTGGTAGTCGAGCGGCACCTCAAGCCGGGCGCATTCGAAGGTGTCGTTGGCGAAGTCCTTAGCGTCGGCATCCGTGGTGGCATAGCCCTCGCACGAGCCGAAGGTCAGCTTCTGGTCGTAGAAGCGTTTCAGATCCGCAGGGATCTTTCCTCCTGGCTCTGACGGGTGCCCGAATGTGGGCTGGCCGCAGGCACTAAGAACCAATATCACCGCCCCAATCATTAGCGAGCTTCGGACGTGGGGCTTGTGAGCAAGCATGGTTCTCCTCTTAGCGGGAACCGTTGGCTCAGAGCCGTGCGTGGGTAGGCCACGATCTTGCTTGTGGTTAGAAGAAATGTGAGACATGGGGATAAACTCCTTCGAGCTAGTTGTTGATGGGTTCAGGTATTAACGGGGTCATCGATGACCCCACCAAAGCGCAGACTGTAAATTAGTTTGTTATACCAATTCACGAAAAATTTGATTCAAATAAAGCATCAAGAATAAAATCCCAACCTGTAATAGAAGCAACGATTGATGTGTTTAATTTCTCCAAACGCTTCCAGATAAATTGCCTCAATTCATCTAAAGTTCCAAAGCTCTCCCAAGCTAAATGTCTTTTAACTTCCTCCCATAATCGCTCGATAGGATTAACTTGCGGTGTATGTGGAGGTTGAAACAATAAAATTATATTCTCTGGTATCTGTAGATGCTGACTAAAATGAAAAGCACCATTATCTAACTGAATGATATGTATATCTTGGGCATAAGTGGCAGAAAACTTTTCTAAAAAAATCTGAAAACAAGCTGCATTTAAATGAGAGAATTCCCAGATAAAATACTCTCCAGTTAATGGTTCTACTAATCCATATAAATAAAAATTATCTCGGTTCCATTGCATAATACCAACAGGCTTGACACCTTTTATTGTAATTAATCTGCCAGCTTCAGTTTTCAACCCAACACGGCTTTCATCTTCACACCAATATCTAATTCTTCTGTTTTTATCTATTGGTGCAATAACGTGTTTTTTAATCACTTCTAAGTATTGAGGCAGTTTTTTTTTAACTCTGATTCTGCTTCTTCTTTGTGTTTTATCCCTACTGCACGCGGCACTTTTAGCTTCGCTTTCATTCGATAACGCACCGTGTCATGTACTACTTTGTATGACGCTTCTACACCCTCCACCGCTTTTAACCATGTTCGGATTTCTTCATAACTTTTGAATCCTTGCGGTTCTTCTAATTCTTTTAAAAGCTGTTCTTGAGCATCCTTGTTAATGAGCGGCGGCCGCCCTGAACCCTTTTTTCTTGATACCAGACTGACAATTCCCGTTTCTGTATAAGCCTTTAACCACCTTTGTACTGTCGCACTCCCTCTTCCCAACACCACAGCCAAATCTTGTATTGTCTTTACCTGCCCTATTTTCAATAAATACAACGCGCTTATACGTTCTTTACCTAATGCTGTTTTTTGTTTTCTCAGCAGTTCACGTAATTCCTCTGCTGACTCTTTTATTTTTACTTTGGTGACTCCAGCCATGAACGTCTGCTTATATTTCTTACTTAAATATCTTTATCATTTTTTTAGTGAAATGGTATTAGAACTTACGCATTGACGGAAATAGAGTGGTGTGAGGCGTTACGCTTCCTCGATTAGTTCGACGTATGTTGATTTGTTTGACGCGATCACTTCGCTGGCTTCACATCCAGCCCCGTCCAATGAGCGGCAAAAGCCCACATATCCGCCGTTTCCTCAATGATCTTGTCCGTGGGCTTGCCCGCTCCATGTCCCGCGCGTGTCTCGATGCGGGCAAAGTGGGGCTTGTCACCGATATCCGCCGCCTGGAGCGCAGCGACATATTTGAAGGTGTGACTCGGCACCACGCGATCGTCCGTGTCGGCAGTGGTGGCGAGGATCGCAGGATAATCCTTGCCGGACTGGATGTTGTGATAAGGCGAATATTTCAAGAGGTTACGGAAATCCGCTTCCTGTGCCGGAGACCCATATTCGTCTAGCCATAATTTCCCGCCTGTGAACTGGTCGAAGCGGAGCATATCCATCACACCAACCTGGGGTAACGCAGCGGCGAACAGATCCGGTCGTTGATTGACCACTGCACTGATCAGGAGTCCACCATTCGATCTGCCCTGAATCGCCAAGCCATTTTGGGGCGTGATACTCTGTGCCTTCAGATACTCGCCCGCTGCGATGAAATCATCGAAGACGTTCTGCTTCTTCTGACGACGACCCGCTTCGTGCCATGCCTTGCCATATTCGGAGCCGCCGCGAATATGGGCGTGCGCGAACACCCCGCCCTGTTCGACCCACGCTAGCCGCTCGGCTGAAAAGGCGGGAGGCTCGGTTATGGCATAGCCGCCATACGCATAGAGCAAGGTCGGCGCTGGATTGGTCACATCTTTGCGCCGGACAATAAACATCGGGACACGGGTACCGTCCTTCGACTTGTAGAAACGCTGTTCGACCGCGATCCGATTTAGATCGATCGCAACCTTGGGTTGTGTCCACACACGCGCCGTATTGCTGGCGACATCGTATCGATAGATCACGCCTGGGGCGTTGAAGCTGGTGAAGCCGAAGAAGGTTTCCTGGTCGTTCTGGTCGCCCTCAAAGCCGATCGCAGTGCCGATGCCGGGCAGCTTCACAACGCCGTCAGCTTTGCCATCAAGTGTGTAGCGTTGAACTTCCGTCTGCACATCGACCAGATAGGAGGTGAACAACCGTCCGCCAACCAGGGACGCATTGCTCAGAACCGAATCCTGCTCCGGCACCACATCCGTGATCACCGGATCGGCGGCAGCGATGTCCATCGTCACCACCTTGAACCGCGGTGCGTCCTTGGTGGTCATGAGGAAGAACTTCGTCCCCACATTGCCGACGACGTGCCATCGATCGTCGAGATTATCGACCAGCTTGCGGGGTTTCCAGTCGGCGCTCTTGAGATCCACCACAGTCAGTTTGTTGCCGATCGAAGCGGGCGTGGAAACGATCGCGATGTAACACCCGTCTTCGGTGATGCTCAAGTAATGCCCCAGGGTCGGCTGATCTGGAGTTGCATAAACCAGCCGATCCTGTGCTTGGGGCGTGCCGATCGCATGAAAATAGACGGCATGGTTGGCTACGCTTGCTTGCGATTCGGTGCCCTGCTTCGGTTCAGGGTAACGGGCGTAGAAAAAGCCGGAGCCGTCCTTAGCCCATGCGATGGTGGGGCTGAACCTCACCCATTTGACTTCATCGCCCTGCACCTTGCCCGTGTTTACGTCCAGCACCCGAATCGTGCGCCAGTCCGTGCCGCCATCCTGCACCGCATAAACCACGCGCTTGCCGTCGTCAGATGCCGACCATTCGGCCAGCGCGATCGCCCCGTCTTTTGCCCAACTGTTGGGATCGATCAGCACACGCCCTGCGCCATCCACACTGTCGCGGACATAGAGAACCCGCTGGCTCTGAAGTCCGGAATTATAGAGGTAGAAATATCGTCCCCCCTTTTTGACTGGAATGGTGAACCGCTCATAGTTGTACAACTGCTTCAGTCGGTTCTTGAAGATATCTCGACTTGGTAGCGTGTTGAGATAAGCGTTAGTCACCTTGTTCTGGGCTTCGACCCAGGCGGCAACTTCCTTGTCGTTGCGGACATCGTTTTCCAGCCAGCGATAGGGGTCGGCGACCTTCTGCCCGAAATGTTCCTCAACGACATTGACCCGCTTGGTTTCAGGATAGGCGATCGTAGGCATGATTGCTGTAGAATCCGTGCAAGCGGAGGCGAAATGGGTAGTAGAGAGTAGCGCGATCGCGAAAAGGGTTGCGCGGCGCATCGGTATCTTTATCTTTTGAAATGAGAGTCGAAATCCAAAGAGGTTGAATTACAGTACTTCTTGTCGTGATTTTGCAGTTTTGAACATGTCATTGACCTACGTAACAAAATGGTTGACCATAACTACCTGGGTTAAACGATCGCAAGTAGATAAACAAAATTAATTACATTGTTTTGATCAAATTCTTTCAGCACCTTCTCAAGAGACTGAACTACGCTTTGCCAACTTTGATCGACACTTGCTAGTTGCCTCGCTCATACATAACTAATTTTGATTAACCATTTAGAAGCGATTCGCCTCCAGGTTGCGATCGCATCGAATCAGCCCGCGTCGATGAGCCGCTAGTTTCATCCTTGACCTCGGTTTTGATGACGAAAGCCCTTAATTCAACAATCTTGCCGCCGCGAAAGCGCCAGATGTCGCAGTACGGGTAATGAACCGCCTTCCCGTCTTCGTCCTTCATTGTTATGTCGCCGAGTGCCGTGACGAAATCACCCTCAGCGATTAAGTTAGCAACCATAAAATTTGGCGGCTCTATGTATGTCGTTGCCATCCATTGGTGAACAGCTTCTTTTCCTTTAAGAGTCTTGTCGCCTACAAACGTCCAATGCGTGTCGTCGGCGCAGAACGACAAGAATCCTTCATTGTTGCCTTCAGCGATCGCCGCGTTTGCCGCTTCTAAAATTGCTTTATTGTTCTCTGACATCTGAATCTGTCCTCTGTTCAAAGCAACAAAGTGGTGTGAGTTGTTATGCTGTTGCCCCTAACTGGTTTACTTCTAGGGACTGGTAAACGGCTTACATTGAATCGCCTTCACATTTCGCAGATAGTCCAACTGTGGCTCGAAGTCAGTCGGACAGAAGACATAAACATTGTCCTGCGACCGACTAATGACTAAACGGTAGCTGGGTGGAATCCCTTCAGAACTTTCGATCACTTCGATTCTGGGAATCACTTGTGAACTGACTTGAGCCAGGGATGGAAAATTGAACAGTAGGAGTACGCCAAACAGAATTGTGATTGCGATTGTGGTTGTGATTTTGGTTGAAAGAATCTTTCGGTTCATTAGAAATCTTCTGTGGCTTATAGTTGTGTAATGTTCTGTTGTTTCCAGGGAAGCGGCGATCAATAGGGGTTTTCGTGCATATCCACGACTTCCCAGGTGGTTGGATTGACTCGCCCTGTAACTGGGATTCTGTATAGTCTCTGGAGCTCGCGTACCGCAGACGCTGTGACCGCACCAAAGATGCCATCGACGATCGCCCCTCTTGGATTGCCTAACCTCACACCTGCGGCTCCTAAAAAGCCACTGTCTTGAAGGATGCGTTGTAACAATTGCACGTTTCTGCCGCGATCACCTTGGCGTAAGGTAGGTAAGGTTCAATCAGTGTAGGCAGTGGCGATCAGAATGGGGAAGGTTTGTTGTGGAGGAATGCTGTGTGCGATCTGCGCTTCTCCCAAGGGGAGACGCCAAGGGCGAACGCAGCAGCGCTTCGCTATCGCGGGATGAGTGAGTGAACCTCCGAGCAATCCTGTAGCGATCGTTATTAATCTGAAAATGGTTTGAAGTTTCATGATTGTCCTCCTGATAGATCAGTTCTAGTTAGCATCAATTTCGTGTCGGAGTTATTACTCCATCTGCTTGCTCCGATCGGTGAAGAGCGAGTTCGTTTCAGGATCATCTGATTTAGACACTAATGTTCAGAATTCACTTGCCATGTAATCACAATGAGTTCTACAAACGGTAAGACAACTATTAGCCGCAAAAACGCTCCTAAAATGGCTTCCATCGTCCAGTTTTGACTCTGAACCTCCCAGATCATCCAAACAATATTGAATCCAATCACCAACCAGGGTAGAATTACCGCTGAATTCCGTCTGCGATAGAAGCGGATCGTCCTCTCGCGCCAAGATGGGAAGGTGCTGAGGAGACAAAAAATGTAGGAGGTTCCTGCACTGATGAACAAGCTTCTTTGAGGACCCGAAGGCAGGTTTGGGTATCCAAGTGCGATCGCACTCAGACAAACTCCCAGCGCGAGGTACAGGAAAGTAAACAAGGTAAATCGTTTCATTATTTCTTCTCCGGTGAAGCTTATTCTCTATACCACACACGCACACATTGAAAGCAATTGACTGTAACGCCCTGGCTGATCATCACTGGGTAGACCCCATTACTGACTGTCACGCCGTAGACACCATCACTTGTGCTTTTCAAGCTATCTGGTAAAACAACGGTTTCAACATTGATCACCTGTATCGTTGTATTTTCAATCCACTGATTGACCTCACTCACAACCTCAGAGAAGGATTCATAATCGGAAGCTCCGCCGAAGGGCCCCCGTTCAGTAATCCGAGGCGCAAAATCTTTGCACTGAATCATTTGATTTACCACCTTAAAACTGTAGAGTTAAGCATCAATTCAAGTAGTGGGCATCGCCCACCATTTTTAAAACCTTTCACAGTAAAGCTTTGTAGGCAGTGCTAGCCCTGCGATATCTATTCCAAAACTTAAGCCAACCTTGCCAGTAAACCGCTAAGAACAAAGGCAAAAGCATGAACGCTGATATGAGCTAACATTGCAGCCTCTAGCGAATATTGCCAAAAGAGCCAGCCAAACGCAATCCCCACAATCCCATTCAGTAACAACGCCCGAATAATCACAACTGGAGTGAGGGGAACGATCGCAGCAGTCGCTGGCAGGTGTAGTAGTCCAAATACCAAAGCGGCTAGAACGATCGCACCCTGGTAAATCCCTTGACTTGGCAACGTAACGCCTTGTTTTAGCCCTTTCCACGCGATCCAAACAAGCAGCGACATTAAACCCCAGCGCATCAAAATTTCCTCAGTGATGCCGCCATAGAACATTGCTGTGAGCAAATTCAACCAACTTGGCTCTGTATTATTGGCTGCCCGTAGCGCTTCAGGTAGGACAGGTTGCATCAACTGATCGAGCAACAAGAGAACGATCGCCGCCGCTGCACCCACACCTAAGCTCCACTTCATCTCAACGGCAAAAGATGGAGACTTAGCGGTGTGAAACACCCAATGATCAATCAAATGGGAGCTTAATCCAACACGATAGGCACAACCAATTCCGATTAGAATGCTGATTGCCAGTAGAATTGAATACTGTAGTCCTTGCAGAAGCATTAAAATCCCCAATGGCGGCACTTTTTCCAGTATTTCTGGAGACAGTTTCGCTAACTTTTGCTCGACTAAAGGAATAGACGCGATCGTGTACATCACAATTCCCACACTGCCCAATACAAATAAAATCCCGAATTGTTTCAGAATTGCCATTGGTTTAACCTCCAGATGATCCGTCCTATCAGCCCATGTCAGCAGCTACCATCACCGGAATTGTGGGCAAATTGAAAACGACGTGAACAATGACAGCAGTCCAGACCGAGCCGCTGCGGCGGAAGACCTCGGCAGTGGCGAGACCCGCGACTACGGCTGCGGGAAAGACGATGTTGATGCCATGACAAAGGGCAAAGATCACGGTGCTACCCACGACCCCGATGAACGAACCGTAGCGCAGCAGCGCGTTAGCGACGACACCCCGAAAGAACAAATCCTCGCCAAGAGGCGTGACGATACCGAGGAACAACGTGGCTAAAACCAGGGATAGTACTCCGCCGCTACCGCCCTCTGCGTACACACCCTGAACATTGTTGGTGTTCCCGGTGATCTGAATCCAGCCCAGAACTGCCAATCCCTTGAGTACGAAGGCAACCAGTCCGACTCCGATCGCGATGAGCAGCCAGCGTCTGGAAACTCGGCGCACACCAAAGGCACTCAGGGATCGAATCCGTAGTAGTGCTGCCGCTGCGAACCCGGCAATCCCGGCGATGCCAGACAGCGAGGTGAAGACCAGTCCGTAGACCACAGGATCAAGACCGAGCCGCCTGAGTTGCGAGCCAACCCCGAATCCAACGATCGCGAAGACGACAAGACCCACAATGATCTCAAGCCAGCCTGGACGGGAGACCCTGTTTGGTGCGAACGCGGCAGGGAGCTTCTGTGGGTGGTTAGAAGACATTTTAGACATGGTGATAAACTCCTTTGATCGAGTTGATGATTCAAGTTGCTGATGGGTTCATGAATCAAGTTCCCTAGTGACTTGCAGCAACAATGGTTGCCATCAACTCTGTCATTCTCCAACGTCCGATATATTGGATGTTATTGATAAATAGGGCTGGAGCCGCCGTTATTCCACTCTGCAATCCACTTTCGATATCCTCATTGATGCGATCAATATGCACTTGTTTAGACAACTCTTTGAGAAATTGAGGGATATCAAGCCCTAAATCATTGGCGTACTCTACAAGATAACCATTTTCTAACTTCTGTTGATGGGCAAACAAAGTGTCGTGCATTGACCAAAACTGTCCCTGAGCGGCGGCGGCAACGGCTGCTTGGGCTGCCCGTTGAGCTTGGGGATGAATCTGTGCTTGCGGAAAATGACGGAAGATAAAGCATAAATCATCTTCTCCAAAAGAAGCACTAAGTTCTCCTTTGAGCAATTTAATCAGCTTGTAAACATCCGCACTTTTAGAGCATTGATAGTCTCCATACATCACCAACACGACCTTAGCACTCAGCACACCTCGCATCCAATCCTGGGTTGAAGGGGTTACAAGTAAGGAACTGTGGCTATGATCGTCGTTCATTTTTATACATTTGCATCAAGCATGGAACTTTGCAATTTACTTACTCAATCCATTGATTGCGTAACTGTTTGCATAAATTCAATATAGGCGATCGCCTTCAAGCTGTCGTCTATAGCAAGTTAAAATTTTTACAGTAGAAATTGATAGAGCAACCATGCCATCGTGGAGTAGAAGGCTAGCTATAACTTAAGTTAGAATTCCAATTCTATCGAAAGTACATCCTATAAATTAACAATGCCGCGTTTAACGGCAACAATTACAGCTTGGGTGCGATCGCTCACATCTAACTTATTCAAAATCCGATTGACATGAGATTTGACAGTGCCTTCACCGATACTCAAAGCAGCTGCAATATCGGCATTGCTCATTCCCTGCGCCAGTGAGCCGAGTACTTCTAGTTCTCGTTCACTCAGTTCTGGATTGCTGAGGCGTTGTACCAACTTTGCTCCTACATCAGGCGGAATATACTTCTGACCCCGATGAACGGTACGAATAGCATTCAGAAGCTCGTCAGGTTCAGTTTCTTTCAACAGATATCCTTTTGCGCCTGCCTGCAATCCCCGATAAATATCTTCGTCACTATCATACGTGGTCAGTACAATAATCCGAGCAGATTTAGCAGTAGCACAAATTGCACCGATGGCGGCAACTCCTTCCACTTCAGGCATTCGTAGATCCATGAGCGTGACATCCGGTTGGTGTTCCCCAAATAGAGCGATCGCTTGTTCCCCATTTTCGGCTTGGGCAATCACCTGCATATCTGGGTCACGGTTAATAATCGTGGCTAATCCTTGCCGAAAAATAGCATGATCGTCTGCAATGAGAACCCGAATGGCTTGGCTCATTGTGATGCCTCCCGATCGACGGTAACAATCATCTCTGTTCCTTCTCCAGGTTGACTCCTAATCGTGAGTTGTGCGCCGATGCGCTCTGCCCGTTCGCTCATGCCTAGTAAGCCAAAACCCTCAGAGGCTGGAATACTCCCAACTCCAAAGCCCTGTCCATTGTCTCTCACGCGCAAGCAAAACTGATCGCGATCATATCCTAGCTTCACTCGAATTTCGTCAGCATTGGCGTGTCTAATCGCATTGGTTAAGGCTTCCTGCCCAATCCGCAGTAGGTTACTCTCGACTTCAGTCGGCAGAGAATATACTGCACCCTCAATCTCATAATATAAAGTGGTATCCATTGCGGCAGTTCTGAGTTGAGCGACGAGACAATGTAGAGCGCTCTGTAGACTGCCTTCCTCCAAAAGCTGAGGACGGAGCGCCACGACCGATCGCCGCGCTTCAACCAGTCCAGTTCGCGCCAATTCTTTGATCAGGTCTAGGTGTGCCTCAGTTGCTTCTAAATCATCCGTTAGCACCTGTTTTGCCGCTCCCACCTGAGCCAGAATGCCTGTAAACGCCTGAGCGAGAGTGTCGTGAATTTCGCGTGCCATACGGTTACGCTCTTCCAGAATTGAGGCTGCTTCTGCTCGCTTTTGCAGCGTAATATCTCGCGCTATCCAAATCACCTGCTCGTGCCGAATCGGTGCAATGCGTGCCGAAAACCAGATTTCTCGTTCAGCTATCCACTGGCTGTATTCAACTGTGAGTACTTGTTGGGTTCTCAGGACCTGCTGAATGTAACTCAGGAATTCATCAGCTTGTTCCGTAGCATAGAGTTGATGCAGTGTTTTACCAATATACTCCTCCCTATGCAACTCTCCATATGACGGATTTCCTTTGATTGCGCCGATCACTTGCCCTTCAGCATTGAAGATACACAGCGGATCGGGAATGGCTGAAAAGAGCGCCCGTAGCTCTGCTTCAGAGGCTTGCAATGCTACTTCTGCCTGTTTGCGATCGCTAATATCCGCAATTACCCCTTCGATGTAGTCATCGGCTGCATTCAAATAAGAAGAGAAAAGTCCCCAAAACAATGTTCCATCTTGTTTTCGCATCTGGACTTCAAAGCTTTGCAGTTCCCCATCCCGCTTCAGCAACTCAATGGCTTGTTGGCGAACGCCCTGATTGACATAGTAGCCTGTAGTGTGTTCCAGTCCGATAATCTCCTCTGGTGAATCAAAGCCAAACAGATCGGCAAAGCGTTGATTGGCATTGAGAATCAATCCATCACAGGTGCGGGTTCGGTAGATGCCAACCTGCGAGTTTTCAAAGATAGCTCGGAACTTGGCTTCACTACGTTGTAATGCCTCTTCTGCTTGTCTACGCTGGGTGGTGTCATTGCCAACCGATAAGATTTCAACGACATCTCCCTGTTCATTGAAGATGGCTTGATTTGACCAAACAACCCAAACTCGCCGACCGTCTCGACACAGGTTTTCACCCTCGCCTTGCGGGTACGATTGAGGATTACGAAGTAAATCATGGACAAAGGGTTTGACATCGCGTCCAGAGATTTCGATGTCTGGAATGATTGTTTCAAATAAGGTTCGCCCTAAAATCTGATGTTCTTCATAGCCAAGAAGTTTTACCCCATAATCGTTGATGTAGCGAATCCGTCCTTGCGGATCATAGCGAATGATAACGGAATTCGCGGTTTGTAGCAGGTTGCGATAATTTGCTTCACTTTGTCTCAATGCGGCTTCGGTTTGTTGACGTTCCGCGATCTCCTGCTGCAAAGCTTGAGTTTGCTCTTCTACCTTCCTTTCCAGTGTTTCGGAATAATCCGATAACCGTTCATATAACCGAGCATTCTCCAGTGAAATTGCTGCCTGAGCAATCAACAGTTTAAGGACTTGTAAGCGATCGCTAGTAAACACTCCGGTACTGAGATTGTTCTCTAGATAAAGTATGCCAATCAGCTGATTTTGCTTAAGAATGGGCATACACAGAAGCGATCGCGTTTGTTGGTTTTGAATATACCGATCAGTCAAAAAAGACGGTTCGCTGATTGCATCATCAAACACCAGAGTTTCAGATGTGCGTTCTACTGATTGGATGACGGAGACAGGAATTGTTGCACAGCCAGCAACAGCGATCTTTTCTAGGTTACACTGTCTACTCCCACTGCACTGAGCCACAACAGTGAGCTGATCATCTTCCAGGAGAAGCAGAGCGCCAGTTTCGGCTCCGGCATTTTCTATCACCACCTGCATCAACGTTACAGTTAATTGATCGAGATGGATCATTTCTGAGATGGCTTGAGCCGCTTTCATCGCCGCAGCCCAATCGATCGCCGCAGTCGGATGACGGATCGTTTCATCGGTCACGATTGAATGTGATTGCCGAACTAGGTTGGTGTTGAGGAGTTGTGGATAGCGTTTTTCTAAATCTTTAACTTTAGCGGTTGCGCCCCAGCGATCGTAGCAATAGTGCGCCTCTTTAATGTAAGTTTGAGCAATTTTTGACCGCCCTCGCGCCAGATAATGTTTAGCCGCTAATTCATAGGCGAGTGCTTCTTCCTGGATACACTCATTTTCAGCAGCCCCCGTGATCGCTCGCTCGTAAAACTCTTCAGCCTCAAAAAATTGCCCTAAGACTCGCGCTTTTTCTGCCTCGACTAGATGAAATTTATGTAGATAATTCATGGGAGCGTGTTCTGCCCATTTCTGCATCTTTTCTTGGTTGATGTTAACACAATTGAGCCAAGCTACTTTTTGGGAGTTTGAAGCATCGAGCGGTAGGCTCAAAAGCGCCAGAGAGGATATTGGCTGCATGGATTCTGCCCAGAATGTCGGTTAGGGCGATCGCAAGACCAAGAAAAGTGGATAAAGGCATGGGGCAGAATATATCTGGACGCTTATGCATCCTCCTCCAGCGAATCGGAATACACTCGACTGATGCGATCAGCTTCGCTGGGCGCTTGCGCCATCGCAAATCACCTGCATCTGCTCACACTCCTGGGGCAGGTTGAAGGACTTCAGGTGTTGCAACCCAACGGCGTACTCGCCATCCCACATTCTCACGGTGCAACTAAAGTCATTCACTGCGCTGACAATTGCCCAACATCCACCCTTTCCTCTGAGTTCGGGCTTGTCTTTTGCAAAAATTTGGCACACTTCACCCAACTGGTAGGTGTTTGGTACTTTGGTTCTCTCCATGATGCGCTGTACAACATCTTTGACGATTCTACCAGTTGGCACTTTACCACCAGCAACTTGCACTGCATGGCAGCAGGCAGTGCGCTGGACTTCTGGCTCTAGGGCAACCAAGGGGCGTACTTGACGTTCGTTTGTCGGCAGTATTTGTAAACCACTTGTTGACATTTCGACATTTTGTAAACCAATGGTTGACAAATTCTCCATAACTGTCGCCGCAGCAATTTTATAGGTTGCTGCCATTCGTGTATAACCAAACCGTGAACGGCAATACTCCTCAAAGGTTTTGTGCGTAGAGCGATATAATCTGCGATCGCGAAGTTCCATCAAAGCCTTGCCTGCTTCAAAAAACGCCCGTTCCCCGGATTTCTCACAAAGAGTTAAAAAAAGGGGTCAAAAACTGCGAATATATATATAGCAAGCATTTCAGCAGTTGTAAAGCATGACCCCAGCTTCAACAGAGCGCATAGCGAAACAGTTCAAATTTGAACAGCCAAAATCACCTACAGTCGTAGTTAATTTCCAGGGTGGAAGAGTAATATCTGATGCCGGGTTAAGCTTAATTGCTGAAATAGACAGAAAATTAGAAATTACATCAAAGTTTGCACAGTGTTTTCAAGATTACCGTCAGCCAAATAAAGTTGGCCATTCAATAGAGAGCTTAATTAAACAACGGATATATGGGTTGGTCATGGGGTACGAAGACTTAAATGACCATGAAGAATTACGCCATGATCCAATGTTTGCTCTAGCATTAGGGAAAAGAATAGGAGTAGAGGAGCAGCAGGTAGTTTTAGCAGGAAAGAGTACATTAAATCGGCTAGAATATTGTCCTGAAGATGTGGAACAAGGAGCAGACAGCCGTTACCATAAAATCGGGCATTCTCCAGAAAAAATAGAGAGCTTATTTGTCAAATTATTTTTAGAATCTTACTCCAAAGAACCACGACAAATTATTTTGGATTTAGATGTAACTGATGACCTCGTACACGGCAATCAGGAACAAGCTTTCTTCAATACTTATTACGGAGGATACTGCTATGCCCCACTTTATATTTTTTGTGGAAAACATCTATTAGCAGCCAAACTTCGCCCTTCTAATATAGACCGAGTATTTGGGGCATTATCAGAACTACAGAGAGTGATTAAACAAATACGTCAACAATGGAAAGATGTTGAGATTTTAGTACGTGGAGATAGTGCCTATTCTAGGGACGATATCATGACTTGGTGCGAATCACAGCCCGGATTAGATTATGTTTTTGGATTGGCACAAAACAGTCGTTTAATTCAATTGGCTACGAAGACTAAAGATAGAGCCAGGATTGAATTTGAGCAGAAATTATCAACAGTAGTTTCATTTTTAGAAACCGTATTTAAACCAGATGAGCAGCTTCCAGGGCTGGCTTGTGACTTGATTGATAACTCTATTTGGTATAAGTCGTTAGACTATCAGACTCGTGAATCTTGGAGCCGTAGTCGTCGTGTTGTTTGTAAAGTTGAATATGGAGCAAAGGCAACTAAGATTCGTTTTGTTGTAACTTCTCTGGCTACCAATAAAGTACCACCTAGTCAACTATATAAACAAAAATATTGTCAGCGAGGGGAGATGGAAAATCGTTTTAAAGAACAACAACTAGAACTTTTTAGCGATAGAACCAGTACCCACTCATTTGCGGGAAATCAATTACGTTTATGGTTCTCTTCCATAGCTTACGTTTTGATGAATGCCTTGCGCCAAAAGTGTTTAAATAAAACTGAATTACAAAATGCTACTGTTGGGACTATTCGTACCAAGTTATTGAAGTTAGGAGCTGTGATTACTGTAAGTACACGCCGTATTTTAATTGCAATTACTAGTTCTTGCCCATACAGACATATCTTTGCTACTGCTCATAGACGCTTAAAAATGCTCCCTAATACTGCTTAAATTGAGGTTAAATTGCCTTTTGCTTATTTTTAATCAATGATACTTTAGGCTTGGGTTGATTCAAGTCTTGTTTTGGAATGCGGGAATTTTATGAACAGAGCATTTTAATTTTACTACTAACAAAAAAGTAGTAATTATTTTAACTTTATAACTGCGGCTTTATACTTAACTTATCTCTGCGCCTAAATTTTGATTGATGATGTATCAGAAAAAAGCCTTACATCAGGTCATGTAAATTGATTTTTTACTGCTTGTGAGAAATCCGGGCCAAGTGTCCCCTGTAGTGAGTGCCTTTAGTGGGGACTGTCTTACCGAGTTCAATCTCAGCGAAATTCACCACGCCAAGCCACTTTTCTTGTATGCCGATAAGGGACTGTCTGTTGTAATCAGCTATAAGATTCTGACTTTTCACGGCAAGTTCTCAATCAACCGAATAACGTCACTTTTTCCACAAGCTTATTTGCAATAGCTAAAAGTTAATGCGAAAAGCCAACAAAGAAATACAGGTTTTATGAAAACTAAAAATGACCTTTTCCACATACCGTGAAAAGTCAGATTTTATAAAGGCTGACAAGAAAAAAAATTACTACTTCTTTACCAAAAACGCGCTTTCAACAACTGCGTTCTTGCTTTGGTTTGCCCAAGGCATCGCTTTACCTTGGGGTAGTAAGAAGCGCTCAATATTCATCTGGGAGCCTTTATGATGGTGTTTTATACAGGGACATTACCAGTTGCTTGGTAGGCTCCTAAGTCAGCGGGAGAGTATCCGTTGACTGTGATCGCTACAGACTTAAGCTAATCAGCATTTAAGCTGCAACATAGCTGAAATTAGTTTTATGTTTGATTTTCCGATGCCACTTAATCACTAACTCGCCTTGATTCAACAACTTATCTAGCAGTGTTTGTAATTCATCTACTGATTTAAATAAGCGATGAGCAATATATTCTTTACATGAATGCCAAACTAATTCGATAATGTTATAGTCAGGGCTATAAGCAGGCAAGAACTCTAAAATAAAATTCGGGAACTCTTGGGATATTTTAGCTAGAATATCTTTGCGTTTATGAAAACTAGCATTGTCTAAAATTAAAATTATCTTTGGCCCATACTTCGAGAAATCTTTACCCACATTTCCTTTACTTACCCACTCTTGTTTTATTAGTTCATTTAATTGTTGTAATTGCTCATAAAAAATATCTGCATTTCCCTTTTTTACAAAAAAGCATACGCGTTTCCGGTCTAATTCTCGAATTGCTCCCATGACGTTTACTCGACCACAACGTCGTTGTCCTGGAATATTCTTGCGTTTTCCTTTTTTACCCCAACCCTTGCGACGAATCACGCGTAAACTAAAACCACTCGTCGCGCGGGTACGCGCGCCCGCTACGCTAACGTCCAAAACCATACCTGCAAACGCTCTGGCTGTTCTCGCGCTATTGATAAATATTGAGCAAGTTTTTCTTTAAACTTCGCTCTCTCTATTGGGTTTTGTTTATCTTCCAGGTTATACTTAGCCCAGATATAGCTATACTTTTTTCGCTTTAATATCCTCCTTACTTGAGAGCTACTTAAATCAATTCCTGTTTTTTCGGTTAAATATGTAGCTAGTCGCTCTGCTGTCCATTTTCCAAATTCATACCCTAAATCTGAGGGTTCTTGGTCAACAGTTTTTAATAACAGTTCAATATATTCAGGCGTAGCTTTTCGGTAATATTCGTCCTCTCTTTTATTATGTAGAGTTTCCAAATTATCAGGATCACCGTGCATACACCAATATGCTACTGTTCTATGCGAACAACCTAAAAATTTAGCAATCTCGTATTGTGGTTTCCCATCATTCTGTAGCAGAATAATGAGAATTCTTTCCCTGACGTGTGGCTGCTCGCTCTCTTTCAGAGCTTGTTGTAGCTTACTAACTTGTGACGGCGTTAAAAAGTTCTTGGCTGGTGGTGGCATCTTTGCTTTGAAACGTCTTCATCTTTCTATTATGCAACTTACGTGCCGATTAGCTTACCAGGACTACCAGAGGCTAACCTATAATCCTTGGCAGAGGAGTTAACAAATACTGGTTTGCCTATGATGCCCGTGATATCTATAGAGGGCTTGGGGAACTGATAATAGAGGTTGTTGTTGAGACCTACAGTTATCTTGAATGGATTCTGACTAGTTGAAGGGCGAGGGCTATTCAACTTCACAAATATGTTGTTGACTATCAAGTTACCAGGGTTCTCTGTGCCACTGAAGTCTAAGAAGGGAGTTATGTTGCTATTTGAGAATATCGTGTTGTTGTAGAACCTCAGTTTGGTTGCTGCTTTCCAATTGATAATCGGAGACTCGTTAGGGGTGTCAAATAAGTAACTATGAACCGTGAACGTCCCTGAGTTCGCCCCAGAAGCATAAATAGGATAACTGCCACCTAAGAAGGAGCAGTGGTGTACTACGGTGTTATTTGTGTTACATTCGATTGAATAGAATGGTTGATTGGGTATTACACCTTGCCACCGACAGAATGAGACCTCAAGGTTGCCTCGGTTACTGGAGGTTGCCAGAGAGAGTACCGAGTTGAACTCACACAATGTGATAACCACATTGAATAGCTCACACTGGTATAACTCACAGGCCATCTGGGGAGAACTACCAGAATCCCAGGACATAAAGCCGTCAACTTGAGTCTTGATATACCTGAAGGTGGAGTTGTAGATATAAGATAAAGCTTGACGACCAGGGATACCGTAGTTTTCATACTGTGTCGTGAGATATTCCACGACTGCAATACCACCACCACCTCGGACAAGATAAGTTTCGATCAGGATGTTATTAAGGTCACAATCGGTTAACCGTCCCACTTCGAAAGCTGAGGTTTGTGTTTGTTCAACTTTGCCATCAATCGCGGCGTTCTGGGGTAATCGTGTACCTGAAGAATGACTGTAAAAGTGCCGATCAGAAAAGCAGGAATCATGAATCTCGATGCAGGGCGAACGCATCTAAATATTGATGGAGATTAGGACAAGACCATGAAAGCAGGTAGTAAAGGGATTTAGGGAGTATAGAGCGAAAAAAACAGTTGTGATCGCCCAGGATGGAAGATATGGCAGCAAGGATAGACAAATGTGGTATCCTAACCTGGATTTAGGTGTGCTGTCATAGAAATAGATATTAAATAAACATGAAACTGAAGCCCAAAATTACAATAGCTGACCACTTTTTGGGAATAGAAGATCCAAGAATAGAGCGGACAAAAAGACACAAATTAATTGATATTCTGACGATAGCGATTTGTGCAGTGATATGCGGAGCAGAGGGTTGGATAGAAATAGAAATGTATGGATGTGCAAAACATGGTTGGCTAAAAACTTTTTTAGAATTGCCAAATGGGATTCCGTCTCCTGACGGAGACGCTACGCGAACACATGATACCTTTGCGAGAGTATTTGCCAGAATAAAACCAGAACAATTTCAACAGTGTTTTGTGAATTGGATGAAATCAATACAAAAGATAATAGAGAAAGATATAGTAGCAATAGATGGAAAAACATTGCGTGGTTCTTATGATAAGGGCAGTGATAAAGCAGCAATACATATGGTAAATGCTTGGGCTGTACATAATAGATTAGTACTAGGACAAGTCAAAACAAATGCCAAATCAAATGAGATTACAGCTATACCAGAATTACTGAAAGTTTTAGAAATATCTGGATGTATAGTCACAATAGATGCAATAGGTTGTCAAAAAGAAATAGTGAAAGAAATAGTTAGGCAAGATGCAGATTATGTAATTACATTAAAAGAAAACCAAGGTCATCTACATTCATATGTAGAAAGCTTATTCAAAATCGGTATACAGACAGGGTTTCAGGGATTAGATGAGGGAAGATACACAACAGAAGAGAAAGGGCATGGACGAAAAGAAATTCGTCATTATGTAATGATATCATCAGAAAAAGCACAGTTAAATTTTAATACAGACTGGGTAAAATTAAATAGTGTTGGTATGGTGGAGCATATTCGTCAGGAAAAAGGGGAAACAACAGTAGAAATTCGTTATTTTATCAGTAGTCTTCCGAATAATATTGAAAAGTTTGCTAAGGCAGTTCGTGGTCATTGGGGAGTAGAGAATTCTTTGCATTGGGTATTAGATGTAGCATTAAAAGAAGATGAATGCCGCATCAGAAAAGATAATGCGCCAGAAAATTTTGCAGTATTACGTCAAATAGCAGTAAATCTTTTAGGTAAAGAAAAACGGATGAAAGTTGGGATAAAGAACAAAGGATTTTTAGCAGCAATGGATAACGAATATTTAGTCAGAGTATTAGCGCAACTTTAAGTAAAATAATTACTTAAAATTTGAAACGAAAATAAAATATTTATATTAGTAGTAGTGATGGCATGAATTTTCCACTTATATTGTAATATTTAATTTTATCTAGTTACAATTTAAAGTTATTTCGAGCATTCGATAATACAACTGTTAGTTATTACAAATATAAAATGATTCAAATTTACTATTTTATTAACAAAAAGTAGTTTTTGATTAATAGTTTAAATGTAGCTTACTAAACTGTTAACAAATAAGATGCGTTTGCCCTGATTGTAAGAGTGATAAGATGTCTGGCATGAGTAGCTTGTAGTTTTTGAGTTGTCGTTGTGAGAGACAATAGCTCTACTACGAAGCGCCCTACCTCTTCATGCTCTTATTTTGGCTAAGGTATTGTTATATAACTATAGTTAGTCAAATAAAATCCCTAGATGTCTAGGGGTTCTTTGTTAGGTGTTGGGTGTTAGAGGTCAGGTATTAGTTATAAGTCACCTGATGTTCCAATAGGACTATTTACTAGCTTAGGATGCTTAGGTCTACCTGTGGTAGTAAGCACATCTAGCAATGGATCTACCTGAGTGATACTAGGGGTTATTTTCTTACCTATACCCGATACAGCCGGGTAACTATAGTTACCGCCACCCTCAGTAAGGGTATAGGCGATCTGTTGCCCATTAGTGCCTGAGTTACGGTCAAAAACGGAGTCAGAGACTACATAAGAGCCTACAGGGTTCCACATGAAACCACTACCAGCCGCTAGGTTATCCTTAGCGGTTATGTTGTCAAAGGTGGCTGATATCTTGGCACTACCATTAATGGAAATAGCCCCACCGTTGCGTACTGCTGAGTTAGCAGAAAACGTAACTTGACTCAGGGTTACAGTGGCAGTAGATCCATTGATATAACCATCTAGCCATAAGCCACCTGCATCTCTAGCAGATATGTTACTGGCGATAGTGGTTCTTAATAGCTGAGTTGTACCTGCTAGTCGGATGCCTCCACCGTAATAAGTACCACGGCACTCATTGTCAGTGATAATACAGTCTTCAACTACTGAAGTATCAGGGTAATAGTCAAAGAAGTTAACCGCTCCACCGTTGCCAGCCAACGCAATATTGTTATGGAAGTAGCAACGGCTTAGACGACCTAAGCCACCTACTCGGTTAGCTACGGTCTCTGAGTCTTGACCAAAACCGTCTGTATAAATAGCACCGCCACCCTGTTTAGATGTGTTGCCTCCAAACTCTGAGTCTTCAACTATAAGACCACCAAGAGATCGGTAAATAGCACCGCCCACAACGCCCTTGTTGTTGAAAAAGTCGCAGTTATATACCTCTAAAGAGCCTCGGTTTCTAGTGGCGATACCACCAGCCGCGAAGCCATTATTTGCTTGAGTACCATCATTATTCTCAAATAGGTTATTACGTACAACTAACTTACTTTGAAAACCTGCGTGTATAGCCCCACTTGTGTCACCTTTGTT
The DNA here is from genome assembly GCF_038096175.1 of Nostoc sp. UHCC 0302. NCBI lineage: Bacteria > Bacillati > Cyanobacteriota > Cyanophyceae > Nostocales > Nostocaceae > Nostoc > Nostoc sp. UHCC 0302. The sequence goes on along the minus strand of NZ_CP151099.1, from coordinate 962,959 downwards.
ACCTCTAAAGGTACAGTTTAACACTGTGGTATTGCAGTAACTAGAGGTTGTTAAGCCTCCAGCCGTAAAACTACCAGTCATGTAGCCATTAATAAAGGTCAGACCTTTAATGGTGATGGTTGTACCCTGACCCAGTGCCATACACCGGAAAGCATTGTTACCACTAATAGTAAACATACGTGCAGCACTGGCATCTACTGTAATATTCTTGGCGATGATCAGTGTGCTACCTACGGTCAATGTCTGACCAGCTAATGCAGGAGCAAACACTATTAAGTCTCCATTTATACTTGCAAAAATAGCCGCACGTAAAGAGCCTGTGCCAGTATCAGCAGTTGTAGTAACCGTTCTAATAGTCATGAGTTATCCTTAAGATCACTGATAAAATCAGAACTTACGCATTGACAGGAATCTGACTATGTGAGTCCAAGCCCACTCTTTGTTCAAGATGTTCCAGTATGAAGTCATGAGCCACTTGAAGAGACAAATTCCTCTGGACTTCATACCAGTTTTCAATTAACTGTTCGGTTCGCATTAATTCTAGTTGTGTGAAGCAGGGCGAACGCACGGTATTTCTGAAACCCTTGCTGAATAAGGATCTGGACGAAAAAATAGGCTAAAATTAAAAAAGCCGAAACCCTTGCTATTAAACAATACCTTTGCCAATTTACGAGGGTGAGATGATGATACTTTAACCCTTAACTCCCATTTCTTTGAGGGTTGGTAAAAACAATCAGTCCTAAAAATTTACCAGACAGAGTACTTACAATTATTTACCTGGCGCTAATACTGCATTTTTGCTTTTAATTAAGCTAGAACACCGATTCACTAATCCTCAAAACCAGGTTTTTGTTCTGACGAAGACCGAAGTTTCGTAAACGCACATTGAACAAACCGGGGTTTTCGTCACCATTTTGAATACTGAATCGCTGTTCCAGTGTCTTTTACCGCTCAGTTCCCCTTTCTTTCCGCAGGCGGTACAATGTAAATCTCTATCAAATACTTTTGTTGTGCAAAAGTGACTTCAAGTCTCTTAAACACAATATTTTTCAAATTCAAGCGTAATTTCTACTAGTCATACTCCAACTTCATATGTGAAGTCGTATTTGTTGAGGTCATAGTAACCCTATTTACTTACACTGTCAGCCTCACAGTGCTTGTAATTATTTATATTACGCTAATACTACGTTTTAACTTTCACCAAAACCAGTGCTTTTGTCCCTTGCTTCCCCTTTCCTTTAGCAAGCAATACACTGCTAACTAATATTAAATATTTTTTGGTGACAAACTTTTGTATTTACTAATCTAGCACACTCTTTCTCAAAGTCAAGCATAATTTTTGCTAGCAATGGTGGGTGTACAGTCAGGACAAACGCGGTAAGCTGAGGAAAGCACCTAGCAGCAGTAAAAAATTAGTTATAGTAAAGTTGCCTCGGCATCGCCCACAACGGAAATTCAGTAATAGCAAATGAATAATCTTAGAATGTTCGCTCATCGAATGTGTCCATTGTGGGGCAGAATTAACGCTATCAGCAATTCTCATTTTGAAAACAAAATAATATAAAACCCTCTTGTTTACCTAGAAAACTTCTGTCTAATTATGATTTATTTGAAAGATAATCATGATAATTAGCTTAAGAGAAATAATTTAAAAAACATGCCCATGAAAAATAGATTTCAACTTATAAATATAGCTGAAACTCAGACCTACTTTCTAAAGTCTCTCAATTAATAATCTTTATCTCCTCTCAAAAATTTGACATTTCTAACTAGAATTTCCTTTTGTGATCGGGACATATTCGGTAATAACAAATAAGAAAAGCTCCGACCAATTTTTAAATCAGATAAATTTTATTAAGGTACGAATATCATTAAAAAAATTAGTCCGAGTTGCTAATAGATCACGAACTTTTTGATAGGTAAAATTGGCTAAATCTAAAACCGTATGAAATAAAAAAGCTAGTAAATTTAAAGATAATAAGAACTCGCACAGATGATTTTGACCATGACCAAAGTTATGCTCTAAATTATAAACGTGATTTTTTAGAACGTTGTTACCTTCATTTTCAATTTTCCATCTACTGCGTCCAGCTTTGACAATTTCTTCAACATTGTTTTCAGTGATTTTATGATTAGTAATCCAATTATTTCTGTAGATAACTTTCTGTATTTTCTCATTAACAATAGTCACTTCGCACCAATTAGCTTCGAGACTTGAGTCTCCATCTCGTAAAGGAACTCTAGAAGCATAACGATAACGATAAATTAGATTTTTTCGCCCATCCTATTGTTTCTTTTCAACGGTTGTAATGTCTTCACTTCTTTCTAAGAATTCTAGCCATTCATATAAAGTTTTGTGTGACGTTCCTAGGCAAACAAAAATAAAATTATAACCTTGTTTTAATGCTAATTGACAAATAGGTTGGCGAGAATACAAGTCATCTCCTAAAAGGGTTGCAGGACAGCCATACTTATTTTGATGATTCTTATTTAACCATCTTTTAACAGCCGCATTTTCACAATCTTCTTTTTGATGTCCATCTTGCTTTTTAATAAATTCTGGTTCTAAATTAATCACTTGTTTTTAATTATGAGAAACCACCACAGGTGTGACACAGACATGAAAATAAGTTGTAGTTCCGTTTCGATGATTACGACAATTACAATGAGGACAATTAATTTTCTTAGATGAGAAATATTCTGTACCATCTAATGCCATTAGAATTTCTCCATCTAAATAGAGAAACTTTTTCAAAATTCCCTTTTTATTTAACCATCCATAGACTTTCTGAAAGGACTTAAATATCGTCGCAGATGGAACCGGATCTAACAAATTTCTTATTTGATTATCACCCGGAATTGCCCCGATTGAAAATAAACTTTCAGCGCCGAAAGCGAAAAACACTTACTTGAGCAAATTCAGGAAGTTCCTATAGCTGAGTACAAAACTCAACGTCTTAGATTAGCTTTGGCTGAAGCTCCTCGCCAACGCAAACATCGCCTTCACCATGACCCAATTAGCGCAATACAAATTCTGGTCAATCAACATACCGAACTTCTCTCTGTGCTTGATTCTCAACCTCTTAAATACCAATTAGATAGTTAGGGGAACCTGGTAGTATTTCTGGTTTACAAACGTATTGAAGCCAACGTAATGAAACCCCAGTCACACGAGCGTTCGTCGAAGACGTTGCCGTTCGCGCAGCGTCTCTGACAGGAGAAGGCATCGCCCTTAATGAAACTCTCTCAAGTAGAAGTTTATCGATTAGTTCACGTGTTAAGAGATCAATTGGTTGTCGGGTTGGGCTTTCCACAAATTGTCGCCCACAGTTGTGACATTTGAACCGTTGTTTCCCATAATGGGTGTACCCATTTTTGGCTATGTTGTCCGAGTTACACTTAGGGCAGTGCATAGCTCCTGTATTGAACGACACTACCTGATTTGATCATTACTATGCATTACTACCTAAAATCTTTATTCACCCGTGCATTGGAAACCGCCGCATCATCTCGCTCAACGCCACCGCCTCACCTTCTGGCGTATACACAGTTTCCCCTGACATCGCAATCACAATTTTCTGCCGTCTCGCCCACTCAAACCAAGCAACCACATCAGATTTGGCCTGTTGTACCTCCGGCTTTCTCCCTTCTTTACAAGCAGCCACAAAAACTGCTTCGGGTGACTTAATGCCTTTCCAAGTACGGAGTGCTTCCTTCAAATATGCGATAGCCAAAGGCTTAAGCTTCGCTTATCGCACCCGGTACATTTTCCCAGCACCGCTTCACTGTACGCTGGATTTCTGAGTTTAGCCGAAACTGTGGGGTGCAAGGAATCTCCCTCAGATGCTGCAATACCTCTTGGACTTCTTGGTGACTGGGCTGAACTGATTTCTCCACAGTAGGGGCGGCGGAATAATCATCTAGTAATCAATAGCAACTTTAAGAAAGTATAAAGCTGGGGAAAATATACCCTGATAGATGTTAGTTTAATAGGGTTGATAAACTACTTGTGGAAGGTAATTACTTTTGTAATTACCTTCCACAAACAAGTAATTTGATGAGTTCCTGTTGCTGTTATACAAAAGTTGAAAAACAAGGAAAAGGATTTACGCAGGCTGCTATTACTATATAGTAAATAACAGCTTAGTTACTCATCCTATAGGGGGATAAACTAGAAAAATCAGTCCAACGTTAAGAACTATAGGCAGGAATATCAACAACCGCTATTGAGGTTTAGTAGATTTTCCATCTGTTGCTCGTCTATCGTTTGGTTCTGATATTCGTGTATCGCTGTTTCCCACTTTACCAAGTTTATACTTGTTAAGTAGGGAGTAGTTGTTTCAGACTGCTTTTCCTTGGATATTTATCAGTGAAGTATACTTACTGATGCTTTTGTACTGTTTAGAAGAGGCACTCTTTAAAAAAGAGTGCCTCTTACAGTTGTATCTTGGTTGTGTCGAAAAGCAATTCGATAAGACCGGACTTGCTAAAGATGACTAAGTATTAATTACTGGTGTGCCATACAAATTCTGTATGGCACACTAATATTTTTTTTGCAGTCTTTCCTTAATTATAATTACTATTAGTAGGTTAATAACATTTTTAAATCAAGCTCCTCAATTGATTGATGGGTTTCCTACACCCTGCGCCCAAGTTGTTGACCCTTCTGGTCTCTGTGCCGGAATAGTCTAGCCCTGTTCTGTCACTTTAGGAGAAACCAGTACCTAAAAGCCTTTCGGAGCTTTACTTTTGGGTTTTTGGCTACAAATTTTAGTTTCTGTTAGAAAAGAAAAGCTCAAAGCTTTATTAGATAAAAGTTTCAGCGTTTCGCTACGATTATTGTTTTCCGGAAGTGACAGAACAGGGCTAGGATGTCTAACGGTACTTAAACAAAACAGAAGGGTAAAAAAGGCTATAATGCTTAATTAGCATAGCTTTCACGTTAAAAAAAACTCATGAAAGAAACCACCCCCGCAGCCAGGGCAAACGCATCTAAAGTATAAGAATCCTTTAATAGCAAGGGTTTCGGCGTTTTTTAATTTAGCCTATTTTTTCATCAAGATCCATGCCCAGCAAAGGTTTCAGAAATACCGTGCGTTCGCCCTGGCCTGTTTGTTGGGGTCAATATCGTTAGTCCAGATTCTTTCGGTATCGGGCCATGCTTGGAGTGATGATGCGATGGCGTAACCGCCCGCCGCAGGCATCGCCCCATGTCCAACACAAGGCTCACCAATCACACCAGACAACTTGACATGGCGCAGTAGTTCAGTTGTGAACCATGAAGGAGACTCGTAGAAGTTCAGAGGATGTCTACTAATAGTTTGTGATTGTGGTGTCAGTAGTTGTGCAACAGTCATGAATTCTCTCCTGTTTGTTTAACAATCTCGGCGCTGATTGATTCAAAATCTACTTGAAAAATATTCAAATCAGTTAGGATCTCACCACTGTTGTAGCGGTCTACAATGTGCTGCCTAATAGCGGGTTCTGAAAGCCCGTCTGGGATATCAATGTGAGTAACACTCAGAACTTTTTCGACAACTGTAACAATGACTCTCATGTTGGTTATGCTGAAGTGAAGGAGTGTCTAACGTGGCGATTGCTACTTATCTAATAGCGATCGCTTTTATTTTGAACGTCAAAAATATTGTTAACAAACGCTGTGTTGCTGGTTACTAGATTTTTATGCAAGTAATTTTTAGCACTTGCAGGTAAGCTTGAGAGTTTTAGGCTTTTTGGATTGAGATTCAGACGGCAAATCATAAATGATGACCCATACAATTATGAGAAAAGATATGAGGTTTATATGAGGTTAAATGCTTGATTAAATAGTTAAAAGTTGGTAGTTTAACCGTGAATACTTTCTAGGTTTAATTAAGTGATCGTACTTTTCACAGCGTCGAAGGCTTCGTACTGTGTTAAGGACGTTCACTCTCTCTTACCTCCACGGCGTAAAATTATTCCATTGAAACCAACTTGAGCCAGCTTCGGAATAGCTAGCGGTGCGATGGATTGCCAAAGGATTACCCCAGCAACAGCAGGCATTGATGGCAAAGGTGGGTTTGTCCTGCAATGTCCCATCTGGGAGAAGGATCTGGTAAACCTCATCCTCAGCCCATAGTTCCACCCATTCCCGCTGCAAATATTCCGTGTAAAACTGACTCCAGCGAGATTCTAGCCAACGCGATTCAACAGAGCGGTCGTAACGCCACAGCTTGAAAGAGATGTTCCAGTGTGCGAGAAACTCTAGCGCTACAGGCTTGGACTGCATCAATATTTCCTTATCTCCCGGAACAAGCGTCAATTCTTCACACAGCCGGGGAAGCTCTACAGCTATGCCGCCATACTCGACGGTGTACCACTCGATACCGCTGATATTTTGGTTTACCTGCTCTGTCCAAAGTGCTTGTCTTTTGTCAGCTGTGTCTTGCGCTCTTGTGAGAAACATATCGAAACGCAATACTGCTTCTACTGGGGACAAACCGCCTTTTGTTACATGGTTTTGTAGTGCTAAGTCACAAGCTCCTTCCCAACCGGTTGCATTGATTTGGTCTATCTGAGAAGCGATCGCTGCGGCTCTTGGGTCTTGAAATCGTGTCATTAATCTCTCCTTATCTGTTACTTACTCTTTGTTTCATCAACAAGGTTTAAAGTACTGAGATATGCTGCAATGTTTACCGCACGGGTATCGATTAGCTAGCTAGACTTGAGCAACCTTTATGCAAATGATGGCTATTAAACCGACACCCGTTCTTTCTTACTAGTGAAAGCCCCCGCCTGTCTAAGGGCAAAGCTGGGATGAGGATGGGCGAAGAATTCTTCAATCGCTTTTGTTAGACCTGCTGCAACTTCTGGATCATGGCAGGCGTAGACGTAGACATCTTGCTGAGTACCATTAACCAGTCGTGTTTCTTGGCGATCGCCTAAATGTGGGTAGAATGTTCTCACCCATGTGCCAAGATGTCCCCGGTAGTGAGCGCCGCTCAGGGGGACTTTTTTACCGAGTTCAATCTCAGCAAAATTCACAACGCCCATCCACTTTTCTTGTGTGCCGGTAAGGGACTGTCTATTGTAGTCAGCTATCAGATTGGCGGCGAAGTCTTTGCAATTCTGTTCGATGTAAGGGTTGAGCCTGCCACCTGTGAGTTCGGCTAAAGTCTTCATTGCTTGTACGAAAGTTTGCAAACGCTGTTCAACTGGGGGAAGCGCTGGTGTGGGAGAATGAGTTTCTGTGATGGAAGGTACAGCTGCAACTAAATCTAAAATGATGGTTCTTACTTGCGCTGCTACCTCAGACTGCTGTAACAACATTGCAATTCTCAACGTACCAAGAGCGGAAAAAACTCTAACCTGAGATGTCTTAGATGGTAGACAGAGCGTCTGTCGAGCATCGCGTAAGTCTTTCCCTGTAAGGGTTTTAGTTTCTTCAGTTCGGAATTCCGGGTGATTAACTCTGTAAAGTTCTTTGACTGCTGATTCCGTTACCTCAAAGTATTCTGCAATCTGTGCAGTAGTAGCCCAACCACTGCCACCCCAGACAGCAAAAATTATTGCCTTTGCCTTTGAAAGGATGGATAAAGCCTTATCGCTCTCAAAATTTGTTAAAGCTGAAGTCCTCAGTGTTCTCGACTCCAGCAATACAGATTGATTTAAAGGTAAACTCATATAGTTCCTGAGTAATTGGGACGGGCGATCGCTAACTTTGGACGGTGGGCGATCGCTTTTAGTTAAGAAGTTTCGCCAAATGCACTTTTAACCTCTTCAATCGCAAGTGATTCTATATTGGGCTGGCACTCAAGTCCAAGTATTTTTACTATTCGGCCGAGAGTCTCGACTTTAATAGATTTATTCTTGTTACTAGTTATTTGCCAGACAGCTGTACCTGTAACGCCAGCCGCCTCACCAAGTTTTTGAAAAGATAAACCTTTCTGCTTCATTGCCTCGGCTAAATCGTTCTCTAACCCTGGAACATCAATAGTAATGGTTACTTTCACTTCCAAATCCTAATTCACCTCCTTTAATTGAAGCATTAACTATAAGCTGTTGGTTGACAACTAACAGCTAATGGTTTATGGAAGGAAAGGGCTGAAGATGATGTCAAGGAAAGAACGGTAGTAGAACTCACCTCCTCTGATTGAGGTATAAACCATTAACTGCTTTCATAAAGCATAAGCTAATGGTTGTTAAAAATCAACTTATTCATAAACCATCAGCTAACGGTTGACAAACAACAGCTAATGGTTTAGATTAATAAACATAAGGGCAAGGAAAGTGAACCGCCTGCACCCGAACGCGAAGGGTTCGCAAGTCAACCATTACAAACCAAATCGAGTTAACGTTCCAAGTCGAAACATAGTCTAGAGACATGATCACCGGGGTATAGCACAAGCTCTACTGAGTGGGTAAAGAAGCCTGGAGAAGCAATCAAAGGACATCCTAAGTTTTTTATCAACGCAGACGCACTCACATAAAGGCATTGCCCCGCTCAGCAATCGTGTACAAGCGTATGCGATTGCTCTGGCATTGCTCAAGGAGCGCAAGCATTTGCTGTAAGTGATCCCTTCTAGTTGTATTCCTTCAATTGGCGCAAACAAAAATCATCGCATTGCACATGAGCAAGCGATCGCTTTTGCTTTTATCTGGTGTACTACTTAATGTAGACAAAAGATGCGCTTTTGTCAACACCATGTTGATAAAATAAAAAAGTAATTAAATGGCTAAAGAGGTAGTGTTAGTGGACATATCTTACATATCTCGCTTTGCGTGGAATGAACAAATGGCAAAGCGCCTAAGAGAGATGCGTGGGAAAATGAGCCGTGAAGCACTGGCAACAAAAACAGGGTTTAGCAGGTCTTTCATCCACAATCTTGAATGGGGAAATGCGGCGAACAGACCAGAGTCAATTGACAAAGAAGATGCAATCGCTATCTGTAAAGCACTAGAAATACCTATTTGGGAGTTGTATCCTGCACTTGCGTTAGATGTAGAGAATCTTCAGAAAATTTGCTCTAGCCTCTTGACTAATGTCAACACTATGTAGTAAATTATTAATTATAGAGGAACCAAGCACCAGCCTCCCAGTTAAATAAAGCGGCGCTCACTCCTGAACCTTGAAAAAAACTGGACAGAACAATACCCCCAGGTAACAGATGCAGTGGATAGTCAAAGCTGCTGAAGGTAGATAAGGGTTGCGGGAGTTCTTAATAAAATTACTGACAGAACTCAGCCTGACTTTTGAAACTGCTTGTTGCCTAACGCTGTGTCTTCTGTCTGTTAGCTACGGTCATCGGCTAAGAGCATTAAATATGAGGCTGCGCCAAATCTAGAATGAGAGCGTTGTGCAAGCACAACGTTGTTCATGTAAATCAAAAGGCGATCACTGTGTCCGGAAAACTCTGCGATCGCCTTTATCAACCAATGAAGGTTTTAAAATTATGCCACAAGTTGCAACAACTGTAACTCCTTGCGTCAAAGTTGAAGAATTGAGAGTAGTAGTAGTCTGCTTTGGCTACCACGAATATTATGCTGATGACAAACTGATAGCCAGCATCACATACGACGACGACCACTTAACACAACGCTGGGTAGTCATGGTCAATGAGAAAGAACTCCATCGTGCTGCTACCCCAATGCTTTGCCATCGCTACATCTGCTGGGAGTATAAAGCCGGCTCACTACCAGTACAAGAGCAAGAAGCTCCAGGCGCGACAACTGGGAATGAAATCATGGTTCAGATTGCTGACGAGTGTGAAAAGTACGGTTTTGAAATCCTGGACGATGGTATTTACTACCAAGACCAGAAGCTTGGTCAAGTAGGCTGTACTAACGGCAGATGGTGGGTCACAAGAGCTTCGTCAGAACATCAGCAAAAAGTCCCGTGTGACTCTGCTCTTGATGCGGTGTGGTCGTTGTCGATGGCTCAACTAACTTGTTGCGAAGACTTGTTAGATAGACCATTCGAGACACTAACGGTTGAAGAATGGCGAAGGCTAGTAGAATATCAGCCAGAAGTTAGTAGTGGTGTAATTGCTCATCAGCAGCCAAAAGCCCTCTGTCTTACTAAAGGGTTTGGTTAAAGTAGCTAGGAAGACTACGAAAACTGAAAAGCCAGTTGCCTATCTGGCTTTTTAGTGTGAACACGATTTGGTAATGCTTGAATAGTATCAGATAAATATCTTTACAAATACTGATACGCATCATATATGCAACGGCATTTCACGCATTCAATCTAGATACTAGTAAAAGCCTCATCTACAGGGCGAGATGGGGCTTGATTAGCTCGGTTGTACTGTTACTATAAAGCAATTATGCAGTTAACCAATATTCCGTTAGACAGAATAAACTGCAATGTAGCACTTTAAAGGTAATAAATGATACAACTGTTTCTAAGTCAAAGATAGTTCGTATTTAACGTTTGCGAGACAAAGCTTTTGAGAATTAAGTAGCAGCAAATGGCAGGCTCGCTGATTCCACCCCTAAATAGTGTTTATAAAGAAAGAGGTGGGTTTTTATACCCACCGACTGATGAACATCTTATAAGCAGCAATTATAAGGTCAAATAGAAAAATATAAGTAATCAATTTTACTGCTGCTATTCCTTAGAGATAAGGGCTTCGCCACGGTGAGAGTGAAAATGTTGGTATAAAGAAATGACCCCTGAACAAATATCAGAATTATTTGCCCTCTTGATGCGCCAAGAAGAATTACTCAAGCAGTTGGTCGCTTCAATCAATAAACCGAGATTGGGATTGCACTCTGATGCTGGGAGTTGCAAAGTCTATTGCAATCGCCATAATAAATCGTTGTGGTATACGTTATCGAATGATGAACCAGTTGCGATTACCCAAACTGCTCTGACTGGATATCTGCGAGAACTGAAATTTGAAAAGAGCGACAGGAATGGTGAAGAGAAATGTAAATTGTTGATTTCAATTCAAGCAGATAAACTTTACATTTTAGAAAGCGGTTACGATACGCACTTTTCAAAAAGCATATTAGCAGCCGTTGCCTTGTTGACTCCACAACAGCTTTATTCCCCAGTGACAATTCAACCGCAGGCAGGGGATAAGGGAACTGTGTTGTTCTGTCGTGTGTGGGCTGGGTCTGAGCTAATCATCGCTAATTATAATGAGCAAACGGACTTTAAAGTGATTGCGCGTCAAGCAATAGAAGTAGTCAAAGCTGCGAATGAAATCGTGTTTTAAGCAGATAATCTTGATAAAATAGGCGGAAAAATCCGCCTAATCGGCTAATTTGGTAATAATCCATTATTGCAGATGATATGGCAACCTATTTAAAGTGATGTCTTAAGTATGAATTCATCAGTGAGTTATAAACAGGGCTTGTAACAAATTTCACTATCAATTGCTCAAGCTTTATCTACAGCTTACTGTGCTGTAAATTCATTACCTAAAATAATCTGATGACAACAACAATCGTTCATCCAACTGTCGAAAACTTACAGCAGTTTTCTGACTCGTTCGACCTGTCTAAGCTGTTGAAATCTGAGGGAGTTCTGCCGTGGCTTTTGGCTAACGGTTGGGATTACGATGACAAGACGCGTTTAATTGCAGACATTGTTGACGAATCCACGAGTCTTAATGAAGTTTGGGATTCATCGGAGTTTGATTTTAACGCATTGCCTGATGAAGAAAAGGAAAAACTAAACCTAATCTTCGAGCATTTCTATCTGTAATGTTTCGGCTTCGCTCAGCATTACGTTGAGCGGAGTCGAGACGTAATCCTCTGTCACTTTCAACCATTAATTAATCAAAAGGTAACGAAAATGCAAGCGACAATAACTCTTCCACGCTCTTTATCCCAACCTCTTTTTACTATAGGTCAGCGTACCCAACAGGGAAAAATTATTGGTATCAATTACTCGGTTCAAAAGAATCGTGAAGGTTGGTACTATACAGTATTAATCAATGAAACTTCCAGTCAGGCACTAAGTTTACCAGAAACACAAATTCGTCTCCTAGAAGAACAAGAAAAGAAGCCCAAATCCTAGCTGAAATTGACTCACACTTGAAGCGGTTAATGGTTCTTCAAGAAGAGTTAAATACAGATTTGGAAATTCGTACTCCGTTTGGTACAATTCCTACACCTATTTCTCAAACGCCTCGCTCACCTAACGGTACATCCAGATTATCCCAGCCACGGAAGAAGAAACTTACTGCTTAAGAATAGTTGATCACATTTGCTAAAAAAGCGGGAACTAAAATCTCTATAAAGTTCCCACATAATTACCAAATGGTAGCAATAAACTATAACACACTCTACAACAATTGCCGCAGATGAGTAAAGCTCAACAACACGAATCAGCTTGGAATGCACTGATGGGGTTAGATAAGCGGCATTACATAACTACAGGATTTTATGCACTCGGCGATGCTTATTTAATCAGTAATAAAGACCCAAATTACAAAGGCAAGATTGTTCTTGTAGAACATCCCCAAAAAACGCAGATTAATCATTGGCAATACCAGTGCAAGAAATCCGAATGCCGTCAACAGCCAACAATCACAACTAACGGCGACGATGGTCAGGGGAATTTAAAGAGAAAAGCCCTATCGCTTAAAGTTTACAGCTAGACAAGAGAGCGCAATTTTTGAAAGCATTTCTAGGCAATCGCTACGCTGCTTAGAAATTGAAAGTATTTACTAAATCAGGAGAACGAAAATGGAACTTAATCCTGTTTACGATCCAAGGTTACTAAGTCCATCAAAAGTGTACCAAATTGATGGAGCGTTATATCAGTATTTGCGTCAATCAGGTACTAGTACTAATCCTCGATATGTCTTCGGTCATTTACCAACTCCAGGGCATAAGAAGAAATCAGACATAGTTTTAAACCGAACTAAATTAGCAATCCGTTGTCAAGAAGTAGTAGGAATGACCTCTTCGATATCTACAACTGAAGAAACCCCTGAACAACTTCAATTATTTTGAGTCATGTCAATCTATAAACCACCAGTTGTTAAACGACCCATCAAATTACAAAATAATGGGTCTACAAAGATAGTTTACCGAACTATCAAAAACATTCATCGACTAAAAGATAGCCACGAGTTAGGAACTGCAACTATTAATCGTACATCCTACATGGTTCGGAAGTCAGGGATTTATTGGGTTGTGGTCTAGTTTCCAGTATATGCCTTTGCAAGAGAGCTTCGCTACACAAGAGTGAAAAGTAATAATTGGGGAATTAACAAAAATGGTACAAGCAATTGATCACGCTGCTAGTGCAACTTTCTTAACTGATGCAGTAGTTGAACGTCATAATTTCTCACAGTTGAACAAAACTCGTATTCGATTTCGCATTCAGTTGAAGAAAAGTACAAAATCTGCTGCGCCTAAATGGGCAGATGTCTTAAAAGCTGAAGTCTCTGAAATCGAATCAGACCTTGTGAAAGTAACAAATTCCGAAGTTGGTTTACGGGGTATCAAGGTCTTTAAGAAGTTGGATGAAGCCGCCGCCCAACTCAGACAAGAGATTGCTTCAGTCCAGGAATGGATGAGTAGTGATACTGGTGATTGGGTTTGTCCGATTGATTTAGCTCCCCTGGTGTGGAGTCAACTTCTCAATATCAGAGATAATATCGCGCCTGGACTGCGTAATCAATTAAAAGTTGATTATGAAACAGGACTTCTTGATTATCAAGAGCGGATTGACCAGTTTCTCTCACTTAACACTTGGGAATTACCGCAGGACAAGCAAGAATCAGTAAAAGCCAACTTGCTTCGAGCTTTCCCTACTCTGACTGACCTTGAAGATTATCTCCAGGTAATCATAGGTCGTCCAGTGATTATCCCAGCACTGTCTGAGCAACTTAACCAGCAGCAAGCCGAATGTCTCGACCAGATTACCAAGTTCATCCAACAGTATGACAAAAATCTGGAGCAGCGGTTACGTGAGTCAGCACTCGCTGGTGGTGAACAACTCGCCGCGCAGTTGTTGGAGGAACTGGCTGATTGGGAGCCAGGAAGGAAACCAGTCTTGTTCAAGAAGAAAATGGACAAACACCTTCAAAAAGTTCGAGTGTTACTAGCTAATGCTAGTCCAGAAGCAGGCAGCAGTTTGGAGGCGATGATGGCGCACTTGGATTCAATTGTGAATGATCCGGCGATTGAGTCCAAGAATCTAGGCTCAGATACGCGCTCCCAGTTGCAGCAAAAGATAAATTCCATCCGCACCAAGTTGTTAGATGAACAACGCAATCTGCAATCAATTGCGACTGGCGATGTGGGCTTATCAAAAGCTACCGTCATGTCGTTCAAGTTTAGGTAAGAAATGGTCAAGAGCGAGCGTGCATTCGCTCTTGACTTTACCGATGTCTTAAAAGTGCGATGTCCACAATAGCTCACATATGGCATTGCACTTGTACGTTGATCACATTTCTTCAATTTAAATTCCACAGGAAATAAATTATGTCGCATTTCTCAACAGTAAAAACCAAGCTCACTAACCGTGAATGTCTGATACAAGCTTTACAGGATTTGAAACTGAATCCGCAAGTACATGAAATAGCACAACCACTGCGAGGTTATTACGGTAGCTCCCAGGGAAGGAGCGCACAAATTATCGTGTCTGGTCGAACGATTAAAGCCCGTGCAGACATCGGATTCAAGTGGAATCAAGATAGTGAGGTGTATGACGTGATACACGACTCCTACGAGACAGACCCGCGTTTAGGACAAGACTTCTTTAGTAACAAGTTAATGCTGGCTTATGGACAACGAATGGTTCGTGCCAAGGCTATCGAACTTCAAGAGCTATTTGGAGAGTGCGCGATCGCACAGGAAACGAATGGCACTCTGCAAACCCTACGCCTTACCTTCAGCGGACATCAGCAACAACAGCAATATACAAGGAGATAACGCATGGAACGTTCGATATTGATTCATTTTGACAATGCTACAGGTGAAGTTCGAGTAGAAGCGGAAGGATTTGAGGGGCTGAGTTGTTTATCAGCTACGCAACCGTTTGAAGAAGCACTTGGAGTTGTAGGCGAACGGGAGTTTAAGGACGAAGCCCAAACCCAACAACTTCGGACTACGAACAGTAGTCAAACACGCCTGCGTCAGTAATCAATATGGGGGAATCAACAAGTTTTCCCCTCAAAACCAATCATGAACGAATTAGCTAAAGAATACCCATTTGTTCACGTTTACACACAACAGAAAACACGCCAGCCCGTGATCATTAAAGCAAACACTGAGGGTTTGTGTGTGCTATTAAATGCCATTGTTTCAGCAATCGCTTACTCGCACAGCAATGGTATGGCTGAGGTTTTTGACGGCGATGCCGAAGTCTATGAGGTAATCGTCAAACTCGTAAATACTCATGACGAATTATCTCCAGTCCCTTACGAAATACCAAAACAATGAAACTCTCAAATTTACTCTCCACGCTTGATTCACAAATCCCCATTGCAGCGCTTGATGTGCTATCCCCCGACGAAGCAACGATTATTCAGTGGTTAACTACTGAAGCTAAAAATAAGTTAAAAAGTTCAGTGTTCTTCTGGAACCTCGGTGTTTCCAGTTTAGAACAATGTCTGATTGCACCTGATGGGGGCTTGATGTTTAAGCCAGTGGCGGAGTATAAGAAACCACCACACGCTGACCCACTATTATATGTGTTTGATTACATTGCAAATTTTAGTGGTGATGGAGTCTTCATTCTCGGAGATATTCACTCTTTTATTGGTAAGAATTCGCCTTCATTATCTTGGGAGATTGTCAGCAAAGTAAAAAATCTCTACCATCGCCTCAAGCCAACTGGGAAACGCATTGTGCTGCTGGGGCAAAACATACAGTTGCACGAGTCACTTATACGCTTAATTCCTTAGACTTGTCCGGAATATTAACTTAGGAAAAGAAAAATGGTAAAACGTTTAAGTGAGTATCTACCATTTGTCTGTATTAATTATGGTTTTTGATTACATCCAGAAATATCCGCACCGAACAAAACAAATTTTAGGGATTAGTTATGAGCAGTTCCAATCACTGTTAAATTGTGCCATAAATCGTTATAAGGAAATTAAAACTAAACAAGAAAGACAGAAAATTAGAATCAATGCGTCTGGTGGGGGTCGTCCAGCAAAATTATTAATCCAAGAGCAGGTATGTTTATGCTTGTTTTATTAGACTTGTCCGAAAATTCCAAAGCCAGACTGTTCAAAGCTTTGGGGCAAAACTTTGATATCTTCGTAAATACGTAGTTATAAGGCTTTGAGATAGTTAGTGATAATTTAGAGGCATAAAAATTAACTCCTAATTTCTAAAAATTTATGATTTTTGCTACTAGCTAAGTTGGCAGAACTAAGCTACCAATTCTTAACCTAACTAATCCGCAAACTGTTAAAATAATCTGCTCATACGTCTCAAGCTTTAAGCGAAATCTTTGTGAGGCTATGCGGAATATTTTAAGTAATCGAATCAAATGTTCAATGAATATCCGATTACTAGATAAAGCCTTATTTTCATCTTTTTGCTGTTGAGTTAATTCTCGTTTTGGTTTCTTTTTATGAGGAGTAGTGATATTCTCACCTCCTTGAAAGCCTTTATCACCTGAAAAGGGTTGAGATTTATCAAATTTATTTTGAGATTGACGAAACAATTTTATATCTGCTGTTGGCCCAGGAACACCTACTTCTACCTCTACAATATCTTTGCCTTCTGGTATGCCAATTATCAGACTTTTTAATGTATGTTGTCTCTTCTTTCCAGAAAAATATTTCTGTTGCTCTTTTTGGTCAGAATCCCTATATATTGGCTGTTCTAAGCTATCGACTAATAGCCTAAAATTTGTTAATACTTCTTGAACAAATAGTAAATCACTTTCATTATTTGATACTTGTTCTAATAAACTAGCAGGTAATATATCACGAAGAATTGGTATCCAGTCGTGAAATGTATCATTAGCTTCGGTTTTGGAAACACCAAATAGCATTCCTAATACTTGGAATGTTGGCATCTGTCTTAGATAAAATAGACATAAACATACTTGTTCTTCGGTTGATAACTTTTCGGGACGACCACCACCAGCCGCATTAATTCTAATTTTATGACTCTCTTGTTTAGCTTTGATGTATCGATTTCGTTTTAAGGCGCAATTTAGCAGTGATTGCAATTGTTCGTAACTAATCCCTAAAATCTGTTTTGTTCGTAGTGGATACTTTTGTATATAATCTAAAATCATAACTAATTGTGGAAAATGGTAGACGCCCAATCTAACGTTTTACCATTTTTCTTTTCCTAAGTTAATATTTCGGACAAGTTTATTGCACCTTAAATAAGTTGCAAGCAATCCGTGATTTAATCACTGCTGGAACGTAAATTCGTCAAAATTTGTAGTATTAGATCAGGAATTATCTTTTTATTTAAATAGTACAAATGCACTAAATTTGACTTAAGCATTATTTTCCTTATCTTATCAGCTAACTTATCTTTCTTAACCCTCAAAAATGTTGGCAAAGAGGAAACTCAATATTAGTGGTGCTGAGTTACTCAGTCACCCATAATTAACACTCATTAAAAAGAGGAAAACGCTCATGGCTACTGTTACTAAAACTGCGATCACCAATCTTAATGATGATCTGCAACAAGTTCAGCAACCTACTTACTCCAGTTTGACAGTTGCCGTTTTACAGCAGCTTTTAATTTTAGAAGGTTATGGTACTTTGCCAGATGGGACAGCCTTACCTGTAACTGGTAATTTTTTGGATGAAACAACTACTGCTGTTAAGAACTTCCAACAAGCAATAGGGCTTTCACCAGATGGCGTTGTCGGCGCAAATACCTGGGCTGCGTTAGTCCCGAATTATTAACTAATTCTTAATTAGTGTTAAATTTTTGGGGAGCATTTTTATGCTCCTCAACCATCAATTAGCAAGTACTAAATTTAATTTATAGTTGAGAATTGTCTAAATTACTGTACAAATTCTCGGCATTACCCTTGAGTTTAGTTCTCAAAGAATAAAAAAGGCAAAAAACATGAAAAGCATTCTGAAGAATGTATTACTAACAG
The DNA here is from genome assembly GCF_038096175.1 of Nostoc sp. UHCC 0302. Lineage (NCBI taxonomy): Bacteria > Bacillati > Cyanobacteriota > Cyanophyceae > Nostocales > Nostocaceae > Nostoc > Nostoc sp. UHCC 0302. Next base: position 944,928 of record NZ_CP151099.1, on the reverse strand, counting down.
GTATATTGGCTACAGGGACGATAGGAACAACCTTGCTTAGTTTACCAACAAAACCTGCTGCTGCTATTGTGCTTCCAGCGTAACGTATTCATTTTGTTCCAGGGAGTGATACAGAGTCTTTAAGAGGTTATCTGCTTCCGAAAATTACTTTATTAAAGTAATGAATGACACAGGAGTTCCAACTCCTTACACCTTGAATTTGACAATCTTCCCATTGCATAAAACTCACGCACCTTTTATCAATTTTTGAAATCTGGCAGATTTAATAGACACATGAGCCATTACTCAGATTTTTACTTGGGTGTAGAAATTTGTGTAGACAGGGCTGATTGTGCTTACATGAATAGGCTAAAGCATTTGCGATATTTAATGCACCCATAACAGTAATTGCTCAGGAGAATTAGAATGACTATTCAACAAAAAGGTTTACTACAACCACCCGGTGGTGGGACTTCTTACTGGTTTGCTCAGGATCTGTATACCTTCAAAGCAGTGGGTGAAGAGACGGGAGAAGCTTATGCCCTCTGCCAAGTAGTAATTGCACCGCAAGGAGGCGGTACGCCTCCTCATCGACATTTGCAAGAAAATGAATCGTTTTATATCCAAGAGGGGGAATTAGAATTTCATCTAGATGGGCAAATTGTAATTGCAACGCCTGGTACATTTCTGCACTCTCCTAAAGGACAATTACATCAATTTACTAACACAAGCTCTTTACCTGCAAAGATGTTAGTTTGGGTGACACCAGCTGGATTTGAAAAGTTTATTGCAGAAGTTGGAAGACCAGCGAATCAAGTTATTTCTGTACCACCTCTAAGTCCGGCAGACTTGGAAAAGATCCTCACGACAGCTCCTAAGTATGGTATTGAGATTCTTCCTCCACCTGTTGAACCTGTTTCGTAGGAAGTTCATCTAGATATGAAAAGGGAAATTCTACCCGTTTGCTGATTTTAAAAAGAGTAATTGTAATAAATTTGCTTTAGGGGTGTACTGCTTGCTGTATGCCCCTATTTATTAATGTTCAGATATTAACTTCTCTTTAACTTAATTGCTAACTTATCTTTCTTCACCCACATAACTCTAGCCAAACTAGAAACTGTAGTTATACAAAGTTAAGCGTTTCGGTTTTACAGACCAAAAAGTTATATCACTTCTAAAGAATGAGGAGAAAAGAAGATGAAAAGTTTAATCAAAAATCCCAAAATAGCTTTACTAACTGGTATGCTTTCACTTGGTATTACTGGCACAATGACGTTCTCATTTGTAAAATCTGCGGTTGCGGCTCCAGTTTCACAAGGTATGACAGGAAACTACATTGGTGTTGGTATTGCCCCAGGTGTTACCAGTGGTGGACACCATGAGGAAGCTGCTCAATTGGGTGGTGATATCCAAGGGCGTGTTACTATTCCTAATACACCTGTTTCAGTTCGCGGTTCATTTCTCTTTGACGATAAAACAACCGCAACGATACCAACCATTACTTACGATATACCAGTTGCCAAAAATACGAATCTCTATGCAGGTGCTGGCTACTCTTTCATTGGCACAAAAGGAGATGATACTCCTATAGGTAATCGTAATTCAGTAGTACTAGACAGTGGTGTAGAAACTGCACTGAATAAAAATGTGATTGCCTTCGGTGATGCCAAGTATGGTTTAAATGCTTATGAAAATAGTGACGCTGACGCTGTTAGCTTCCAATTTGGTGTTGGCTATCGATTTTAACAATCCTTGGTCTTGTAATCAGCTGATGAATGGATGGCCATATACAGCAACTTGCAAGTGAATGAGGTATGTATATATTTCGAATCAAGAATTATATAGTGAGCAATTTTTGCTTCTGACAGACGCGATTCATCGCGTCCCTACTTTTGAATACACTGTCCATACTAGCTAAAAATATTTGATTAACTACTGGCATTCTTGGAGGAAAATCATGAATCTTCTAACTTCTCATAATTCTCAAATAACTACGTCTCAAAATATTGCTATCTCATCCCTAAAAAAGGGTAAATTAATTGCTCTCTGGATTGTTAAAGATAATAAATTGGTGTGCCAATGGATTATTACACAATACTAAAGTACAATTTAGTATTGTGAGAAATTAAAGCTTACCAAAATTCTTTTTTAGACAATTTTATTTACGTCTGAAAATTATCTTCGGTTAACAGAGGAGCAAGTTAAATGCGATTACTTGCTGAGGAAATTAGTAATATCTACAACTGTAATAGCTTACTCGCAATAGCTTTTTCTTATTTATCCATCTTCAGCCACTCAGACTATACACCAAGAGAAGATTGAATAAACCAAGAAGCCACATTCCTGACTATTTAGATTGATTCAAGGAAACTCACTATGAAGCTACATAAATTAAATTTGCTATATCCGATACGACAAACACTGAATACCATCAAAATCTCAAATCATAAACAAGCCGAATTATTATGTCAACTAATTCCAGGCACTTGTCCATTTGCAAGGAATATCAAATTTTTCAATCACGTGATCGCTCATATTCCACCTTTATGTAAGCTTAATCCTTTGTACGAGGAATTAATGGGTTTGCGATTTCGCGCTCTGTGTTATCTTGCCGCCTATAAACATCAAAGACTTGATGCATTGGCAAAAAATACGCTTGCTTTAGTCTTGATCAAGCAACATATTAATCATTCTTGAAGGGGCAAATAGTCGTACCCATGCCCAATTTATTTAAGTAAGTCGTTATACCAATTCTTAAAAATAAGGCTACAAATGGAAGCCTGAAAACCTAAATGTAGCCTGACCTTCTTAATTAGGAATTACAGCTTGGTATTAGATCCCTATTCCTCACACACATTCTATTAACTTCAAAACTTTTACAACCAAGGTGAATATCATGAAAAGTACACTTAACAGCCTAATTTGCTTCAGCATTATTGGTTTAGGGATTGCAGGCGCAGTATTACCGAACCGACCTGCTGCTGCTCGCACAGTGCCTTGGGGATATCAAACACAACGTATTGAATTTCCAGCAGGTGCGACTTCAACAGTGGTATATCACAACAAAAACTATTACCCAGTTCGCTATGTAATCAGAGCCAATGCTAACCAATTGATGACTATCAAAGCAGATTCATCGCAATCTCCTATCTTTCTCACAATGTCTGGTGCTGATGGTACACGGTTAATTCTCGCACCTCAAAACCTCACTCATTGGCGTGGCCGCTTGCCGAAAACTCAAGATTATTATATCGAGGCACTGAAACCAGCTGGAGTTGACTACAACTTGAGAATAGCGATCGTTCCCAATACTCCACAACCTAGTACACAACGTATTGAATTTACCCCAGGAGCTACTTCTGAAGTCATTAGTGGTAGCCTTGCTCCTCACACTTCCCGCTCCTATTTTGCAGCAGCCAAGGCTGGACAGTTGATGTCGGTGAATGTTAATTCACCTGGAAGCAATCCTTCTTGGTTAACCCTTTTTGGGGTGGATGGTACTGTACTTGAGAACGGTAATATGTCTGGCGCTCAAGCTTGGCATGGACGCTTACCAATAACTGAGGATTATCACATTCAAGTGACTAACCCAGCATCTTATCCAATCAACTACACAATGACGGTAGCAATTCAGTAGATAAAAGTAGGGGCGTAAATCTGCGTCCTTATCCAAGCTTCAATCACCAACAATATTTTTGAAGGAGATATTTATGCGATTCAAATTCATTGCTCTCTTGCTAGGAACTATTACTGCTGTCAGCCTTGCTGCACCTATGCAAGTTCGCGCTGCTGGATTCAACCTCTTAGAAGGAGTGAATCTAACTCCCCAACAGAAAGCTGAAATCGCTCGGATTACGCAACAATCTGAAGCTGAACTTGAGAATATGTTGACACCTAAACAACAAAGCCTTTACCAAGCGTACAAACAAAATCCCACCAACAAAAGCGATCGTACAGCTTTCTGGGCGAGTTTTACACCTGAACAGAAAGCTACACTCCGAGCCGATGCTCAGGCAATGCGATCAACAATGAATACGTTTTATACCCCAGAGCAACAAAAACAAATAAACCATAACTTGCAAGTTATGGTCAGTGAACTTAAAGCTGAAAACAAACTACCTAAAACATTTTATCTTGGCTTTTGGCAACCCACAGCACGAATCAATCCTCATCAACCATTAGAAGTAAAGATTTTTAACCAAACTAATATTCCTTTGCAATATGGTTTGACAACTGACTCAGCAAAAACAATACTTCCTGGAACTATTGCTGACATAAATTATGTTTCTCTTCCTGCCGATGTCTTGATTTATCCTTATTTGCAAGATACTTCTCTGAAATATGAGGTGAATACAGTTGGAAATACAGCTTTTGTAACAGTCTTGCGAATTACTAGTGGTACACCTGAAGATGGTTCACTTGCTATTAATCGCACTGGAGCAATTTACGTTTACTAAAAGTTTTATTTCTCAACACAATGCTCATTAAAATATTCGTTATGGGTAAAACACTTCTATATTAGTGTTTTACCCTTTTTCAGTGATTTAAGGTACTAAATTCTTCTTCAATTGTTATCTTTGCACCTAAGTTATCTATCTTCACCTACAAATATCTGATTAACAGGGAAACTTAAATTATCAACTTCATTCATGATTTTGAGGTTTTCCAACCATGATTAACTATACAAATTCTGAGATTCGCAGTATTTTGAACGGCTTAGGTTACAAAAGCCGTATTAACAGTAATGACCCTAACTTCCCTCTCTCTCAAGATGAGTCTGACTTAACTGATCAGGCAACGCAAAAAGCTATTAAGAAATTTCAAGTGGATTACGACCTTACCGTAGATGGCATTGTTGGTTCAGAAACAAGTAAACTTGTCCGAAATATTAACTTAGGAAAAGAAAAATGGTAAAACGTTAGATTGGGCGTCTACCATTTTCCACAATTAGTTATGATTTTAGATTATATACAAAAGTATCCACTACGAACAAAACAGATTTTAGGGATTAGTTACGAACAATTGCAATCACTGCTAAATTGCGCCTTAAAACGAAATCGATACATCAAAGCTAAACAAGAGAGTCATAAAATTAGAATTAATGCGGCTGGTGGTGGTCGTCCCGAAAAGTTATCAACCGAAGAACAAGTATGTTTATGTCTATTTTATCTAAGACAGATGCCAACATTCCAAGTATTAGGAATGCTATTTGGTGTTTCCAAAACCGAAGCTAATGATACATTTCACGACTGGATACCAATTCTTCGTGATATATTACCTGCTAGTTTATTAGAACAAGTATCAAATAATGAAAGTGATTTACTATTTGTTCAAGAAGTATTAACAAATTTTAGGCTATTAGTCGATAGCTTAGAACAGCCAATATATAGGGATTCTGACCAAAAAGAGCAACAGAAATATTTTTCTGGAAAGAAGAGACAACATACATTAAAAAGTCTGATAATTGGCATACCAGAAGGCAAAGATATTGTAGAGGTAGAAGTAGGTGTTCCTGGGCCAACAGCAGATATAAAATTGTTTCGTCAATCTCAAAATAAATTTGATAAATCTCAACCCTTTTCAGGTGATAAAGGCTTTCAAGGAGGTGAGAATATCACTACTCCTCATAAAAAGAAACCAAAACGAGAATTAACTCAACAGCAAAAAGATGAAAATAAGGCTTTATCTAGTAATCGGATATTCATTGAACATTTGATTCGATTACTTAAAATATTCCGCATAGCCTCACAAAGATTTCGCTTAAAGCTTGAGACGTATGAGCAGATTATTTTAACAGTTTGCGGATTAGTTAGGTTAAGAATTGGTAGCTTAGTTCTGCCAACTTAGCTAGTAGCAAAAATCATAAATTTTTAGAAATTAGGAGTTAATTTTTATGCCTCTAAATTATCACTAACTATCTCAAAGCCTTATACAGCATTTACGGCTGTTATGAGGTACAGTAGCAGCAACTAGCAAACCAGTTTCTTAAATGTTGAGGATTTATTAAATCGAGTGCAACTGAGATTAGTTGATCAACCATTTCTGTTGTAGTTGGAGCAAAAGTACGTAAAAAAGATTTAAGTTGTGACCACCATAATTCAATTGGATTAAAATCGGGGGAGTATGGTGATAAACATATAACTTTTGCACCGACAGCTTCAATCATTGGCACAATTGAATCTAGTTTATGCGCGGATAAATTATCCATTACTACCACTGCTCCTGACCATAAATTTGGCACTAAAAACTTTTCAATAAATAATTCAAATGCAATGCCATCCATTGAACCATTTATTGTCATCAATGCAACTACTTCTTTAATACTAATTGCTCCAATTATCGTAACTTTTGAGCCTCTGTAGAAGGGGTTAGTAGAGTAAGCTCTTGTTCCCCTTTGTGAACGCGCATGAGTCCTAGTTAACCCAAGTAGAGCACCAGTTTCATCCAAAAATACTAAGTTTTCTGGCTCTATATGTTTGACCTTATCCCAAAAATTTAGTCTTAAATTTAGGACTCTCTCCGTCCCTGCTTGGGTACTCCGCTTTGTTTTTTTTTCCGATTTAATCCTAATTTCTGTAACGCACGACACATTGCACTTTGACCTACCCAATTACCAGTCTTGTCTGCAAATAATTCACACAACTCTATCAATGTTGCATCTGGATATGATTCAACTAATTCTCTCAACTCTGTGTCAGCATTTGTTAAATGACTAAATTGTGGCTTTCCTCGCGCCTTGGATTGCAAATTTCCTTCAAGTTTTTGTTGTTTTACAAGCTTTTGTACTAAACTCTTTGAGACTGAAAAAATGTCAGCCACTTTCCTGATTGAAATGTTTTTCTCAAGATGTGCTGCAACTATTTTTTCTCGAAGATCGACAGAGTAGGACTTCATTTAAAAGTATTTATATTTTTATTTAGTGTACCTTATAATAGACGCAAGTGCTGTAATTACGTATTTACGAAGATATCAAAGTTTTGCCCCAAAGCTTTGAACAGTCTGGCTTTGGAATTTTCGGACAAGTCTAGTGCAAAATTAGAGGATGAAATAAACAGTATCCACGAGGAGTTAAACCAGCTACTGGGTACAAATATTCCTCTAGATCAGCCTTTTTATGGACAGATAACAATCAATACAGTTCAGCAATTTCAAAGAAATTATACTAATCCAGTTGATGGTCTTGCTAGTTTGACGGTTTGTGAGGAACTATACATGATCGCACAGAATAATCTAGCACAAACTACGCAATTACACCACACAGCAACTTCTACCTCTTTGCAACATACTTAATATAAATATATAAGTATGAGCGGGGCTTACATTTATATGTATGCCCCTACAACTGTTAAATTATACTTGTAATATTCAATATTCAAAAATTTGAATAAGTCATGAGATAAGAAACTAAAAATAATAATTATTATGATTAAATCTGGCTTTTTGTTAACCAAGCTTCTTTAATTGTTTAAATGTAGTGGTTGCGTCAGTAAAATCTACAAGATTAATATCCAAAATTTAAGTTAAGTAAGTAATAGAAAGCTTGATTAACAACTAATAATTAGATATTCTCCAATCTGAAGATATGCAAATTATAAAATTAAATAAATTCCGACTAATGCTGTTAGCCGGAATTTGGATCGAATTAAAGTCGAGATATTTGCATTCAGCTACACTTAGCAATGTTACTGCTAAGTGTAGCTGGTAGATTAAAATCTCCCTAACTCAGCACGAAGCAAGCGTTCTTCATGTCGCACTCTTTCCCAATGCCGAGGAAAAAACTCGTGGTGTAATCGGTGATCGATAACAATAGGTCTATGAACGGCAGGTACTACAATTATCTCCTCGGCAGATGCTTTCGATTGCAGGGCGGTCATTGCGAGTGGTAGAGCAAGTAAGATGCCAGTAAAGATACGTTTCATAATCAATTTTCCTGTTAATTTAAGTTTGAACAAAGCCGTGTATTCTGGCTTACATATTCAATATTGACCTTTATTCAATTCTTGAAGCATCAAGATAAGTAAGTTAGGCGAAACTTAAGTATGAAGTTAATAATTTGTAGTTCAATGTGTTGCGGTAAAGCACTTTATAACGTCAAATCAGCAGCCGTGCAAAATGTGGGTTACAGTCGTCAAAACAAGAAATATGAAGTCGTAAATCTGAAAAGGTCGCCGTATTTACACTATCGCTTTAAAGTTACTAACTTTTATTATCTTAGCGGCTAAATTGTCTTTCTTCACCCTCAAATACCCTGAGACATATAAGACTCAATATTAGTGAGATGCAATTTTGTATACATAATTGGAGAAGGATATGAAAGAGCCAAATCAGGGGAATTTACTCACTAATCGATATCTTCCAAAAGTAGATATAGCTCCAGAGCAAATGAATGTTGTAAACTCATTATCAGAAATGCCAAATAGCCTTCAGGATATAATCTCTCCATTGCATAATTATTTAATTGCACTACATCAAAAATATAAATTGCTAAAAGAAGGCAAAGTAGCAAACTATATCCCACAATTGGAAAGGGCTAATACAGATTGGTTTGGTATTTCTATAGTTAATACAGATGGGCAAATTTATTCAGTAGGAGACTACCAGCAAACATTTACTATCCAATCTATTTCTAAACCATTTGTCTACGGTCTAGCATTGGAGAATTATGGACGGGAGACTGTATTGAATAGAGTAGGGCTAGAACCGACTGGAGAGGCTTTTAACTCGATTGTTCTAGATCAAAAAAATAATCGTCCCTGTAATCCTATGGTAAATGCAGGGGCGATCGCCACTACTGATTTATTAACAGGTGATAATTGTACTGAAGGACTTCAACAAATAATAGAAATGTTTCGTCTTTACACAGGCCGGTGGCTTGATGTAGATATTCCTGTATTTTTATCAGAAAAAGCCACTGGGAGTAGAAATAAAGCGATCGCCTACCTGATGTATAATTCTGGGATGATTAGTGACAGGATTGAGAAAACTCTCGATATATACTTTCAACAATGTTCTATTTCAGTTACCTGCAATGATTTAGCGATGATGGGAGCAACTTTGGCTAATAAAGGAATGAATCCTATCACAGGAGAACAAGCAATCAAAAGCCATTATGTACAAGATATTCTTAGCCTGATGCATACCTGTGGAATGTATGATTTTGCTGGGGAATGGGCTTATAGAGTTGGACTTCCTGCTAAAAGTGGCGTTAGCGGCGGTATAGTTGCAGTCGTACCTGGAAAGTGTGGAATTGGTATTTTTTCGCCCCTTCTTGATGCTAAAGGTAATAGTATACGTGCGGTCAAAGTTTGTGAAGAACTTGCCAAAGATTTTGGGCTACATATATATGGTGCTGTGGAACCTACTTATGATCTCGCATTTTCGATGCAGCAGCCTTATCCCTTTCTCACAGCTACGTATAGCGGCTGAAGGTTGGGGGTAGGGGCCACGACTGTCATTAGTGTCAACTTAAGGAAAAAGTCAACAAGTAGAGGTAGAGTAGGGGAGTAGAGACAAAGACAAAAGGAGTTGTCAAAATGGCTACTCCCCGGATGAGAAAAGATGGCAATCCAGACTTAAGAAGACAAACACAACTGCCAGCACCAGCAATAGAAGAAATAGAAGCCCAGATATACGCACTACTAGAACCATCAAACTTTAAACCACTAAGAGATTCACCAGGACTAGACAACAAAAACTTAAGAGAAAGAAAATTAACATTACCAGTGATGATGGCAGTGGTAGTAAGTCTGGTGTATCGACAAATAGCCGGATTAAGCGAAGCAATCAGATTATTAGCCACAGAAGGATTAATGTGGGTAGAACCGATGTTAGTGAGTAAACAAGCACTCTCACAAAGGTTAAAGAAAATACCAGCAAAATTATTTGCACAAGTGTTTGAGCAAGTCATCGAAAAAATCCATGCCACCCCACAGGCAAATAGAATCCCACAGCAGTGGCAACAACTACATCAGACTTTTGGTGCAGTGTGGATAGCGGATGGGTCAACACTAGAAGAATTACGCAAAAAGTTAAAAGCATTATCAGACCAAACAACAGTGTTGGCAGGAAAAATGATGATGGTGGTAGAAGCGTTTACTCATGTACCGACCAAAATCTGGTACACGGAAGATAGCAAAGCTAATGACAAAATTTTTGCCCAGGAGCTATTAGAGCAACTGCCAACTGGCGGACTATTGATTTTCGATTTGGGTTTTTTCAAGTTTGGCTGGTTTGACCAGTTTACACAGCAGCAGAAGTTTTTCGTGACGCGATTGCGCGAAAAAACTTCTTACTTTGTGGTGCGCTGTTTATCAACTGGTGTTTACTATCGTGACGAAATCATCGATATGGGACAATATCGATCCAATCCTTGTCAGTATCCAGTTCGCTTAGTTTCTGTACTCTGGGGTAATAGTTGGTACTACTATTTGACCAATGTGCTTGACCCACAGTTATTATCTGCACAACAAGTGTGTGAACTCTACCGTTGTCGTTGGCGGATTGAAGATGCCTTTAAGCTGACTAAACGACTTCTGGGTCTGGCTTATATTTGGGTTGGCGACCGTAACGGGGTTCAGATTCAAATCTTTGCGACTGTGATTTTCTACACTGTTCTCAACAATTTATCTTCTCAAATCGCGTTCGCACTCGGTCAGCCACTTGAACGTATTTCTGTGGAAATGGTCTTTCGCAGTTTGTATTACTTTGCTGTGGCTGTTTTGCGTCGTGAAACTGATAATGTTGTTGACTATTTAGTTTCACATTACAAGCTTTTTGGTTTGCTTAAAGCCGAGCGCAAACGTCATCGTCAGATTCACTCGCGGTCGGCTCAAGTCTGGGCTGATGCTCCTTAAGTTGACACCAATGCACGACTGTAGGCCCCTACAAGATAAATGTATAAATAAATTAAAAAAGGTCTGCCGAAAGCAGACCCTCTGTAGTCGGAATATAGAGAGAAGCAGGATCTAAATGTTTATCAAAACAGAATTCAGTCCTTCTGACTCCAGAAGGACTGAATTCTGTGCGACTAGTGGTTCACCAACTCAAAATTGCTGTGTAGGTCGAGCAGGGGGAGAATTGGGGGGCAGGGGGAAAATTGGAAGAATATTGCTATTTTCTAAAAGCCTCTTCATCTTCCCCTGCAACGCCAGCCTCAAGAGCCTCCCTTGCTAAGCACAACGCTTGCGTTGTCTTGGCAGACTACTAGCGGATAGCGCAGCATAAAGCCTTCTCCCAAAGGGAGAGGCTACGCCAACGGAGGGCATGGCTTCGCTTAGAGCGAGTCCGCGTATCGCTAAAGCGAAAGCTCCGCTAACGTGCAGCGTCTCGAAGAGAGCGTCTGAATAAACGGGTTTAAAACCCCCTCCAAATCGTAGATTTGGTGGTCAACAAGAAAGTCGCGGGTCTGAATCCCCGACTGATAGCGCAACGTTAGGAGGAACGAGCGTCTTGATTCTGAATTCTGTATTCTGACTTCTGAATTCTTCTTCAATTTAAAATGCCACTTTTGCTTCATCAAATGCAGTGTGCATTGCAACAGGCTTCCATGCTTCTAGTTCTGTTCGCATAGCTGTTAGTTTATTTTCGATCATTGCTACAGCATCTGAACCCAAGACCAATCGCAAGGGAGGAGAGTCGCTGTTTATCACCTGGATCATTGCTTCAGCTGCTTTTATAGGATTGCCTAGTTGTTTACCATCTATCTGTTTTAGTAATTTGATAATTTCTGCGCTGCTGTTACCATAGTCTGAAATACACTGATTAGAAAGACTTAGCGATCGCCCGGTAAAATCCGTCCGAAATGCACCCGGTTCTACAATTGTGACTTTAATACCCAAGGAAGCGACTTCTTTTGCTAATGCTTCGGATAATCCTTCTAAAGCAAACTTGGTACTACAATAAATGCCTCCAGCTGCATTACTGACGAATCCACAGACGGATGAAAGATTAAGAATATGTCCAGAACGCTGATGACGCAGATATGGTAGTACAGCACGAATTACATTTAATACACCAAAGAAATTGGTTTCAAATTGTTGGCGAACATCGGTATCGCTAATTTCTTCGATCGCGCCCATCATTCCGTAACCCGCATTGTTAACTAAAATATCAATATGCCCGAACGTAGCGATCGCTTGATTTACAGCTTTTTGTACCTCATCAGGTTTAGTGACATCGAGCCGCAACGTTATTATCTGTCTGGGATACTGTGTTTCTAACTCTGCAAGTTGTTGGGGTTGACGAGCTGTAGCAACCACAATTTCACCTCGCTTTAAAACTGCCTCTGTGAGAGCGCGACCCAAGCCTGTAGAACTACCTGTAATCAGCCAAACACGTGAAGTTTGAGTTGACATAGGATTTCTCCTGAATGAGATTCAATTGATTTTCTTTCTTTTAAGAGACCATTTATAAAGTAAATCGCCTTTAATATTTAGTTTGTTGTTTATCAAATGATTTCATGGTGAACATAGATAAGTTAAGCGCTAAGATAAGATTTTTTTATTAAAATTGCACCCTATACGACTTAGATAACCTTTAATTTATTCATTAACTTTTTACTAATTTATTCATCTTCACCCTTAAGCTTTGGCTAGTACCTGAAACTGATCTTAAATAAAGGTCGGGTAACAGAAATGATGACTAAAAACATAATCATAAAACCTCCACCAAAATTTACGCCTCTACAAAAAGCTAGTTTGGGTCTACTGATATTAGGAATTGTTTGCTTTTCTAGTTGGGCTATTTTGGGTAAACGCTCCACGCAACCCAAAATAGATAATCACAAAGCTATACCTGTAGTTGTCACCAATGTAACTGAGGCAACAGTACCACTAGAAATCCGCAGCACAGGAACCGTTGAAGCGTACTCCACCGTATCAATTAAATCACTGGTTGATGGACAATTGATGGGAGTTTACTTTCAGCAAGGGCAGCAAGTCAAGAAAGGACAACTATTATTCAAAATTGACCCAACGCCTTTTCAAGCAGACTTAGCTCAAGCGATCGCAAAACAGGTACAAGCACAAGCACAAGTGCAGCAAGCGATCGCAAATCTGCAACAAGCTAGTGACCAAGTAACCCAAGCAAAAGCTACACGGACGAGAGATGCAGCCCAAGCACGCAATGCTGATACTGAAGCACAACGCTATACCCATTTATTCCAACAGGGGGCAGTCACTCAAGAACAAGCTCAACAATATCACACCAGTGCAGATGCAGATGAAGCAACTGTGGCTGCTGATCAAAGTGCAATTCGAGAAGCGATCGCGGCTGTGGGTTCAGCTAAGGCAAATGTGCAAAATGCCCAAGCGAATCTTAAAGCGGCTGATGCTGCTGTCAAAAGTGCTAAAACTCAACTTGCTTACACCACAATCTATGCTCCCATTAACGGGCAAACAGGTGATTTGCAAGTCGATCAAGGTAACTTGGTCAAGGCTAACGATACCAGTGGATTAGTCGTAATTAATCAAACTCATCCTGCTTACGTTTCCTTCTCGATTCCCCAGCAGCAATTACCGACACTTAAAAAATATATGGCTACGGGGAAGTTAGAAGTAGATGCGTTAGTACCAAATAATTCCGCACAGCCAATCAAGGGAGAACTAACTTTTGTAGATAATACCTTGGATGCTACGACTGGAACTATTCAACTGAAAGCTACCTTTAGCAACACTAAAAGACAACTATCACCAGGAGAATTTGTAGATGTGGTACTGAAATTAGCCCAATTACCTAATGTGATCATTGTCCCTTCCCAAGCATTACAAACTGGACAAAACGGGCAGTATGTGTTTGTTGTCAAACCTGACAAAACAGTAGCTGCCCGTCCTGTGAAAGTAGGGGATACCGTGGGCAACGAAACCGTTATTAATCAAGGACTCCAACCCGGTGAGCAAGTCGTCACCGATGGACAATTCAATCTTGCGCCTGGTGTATCTGTTGCTATCCACCAATAATAAATCAAACATTTGAAAGCCATGATTGCATATATTGTCAAGCATCTTCTCAAACAATTTTCCTGGGTAACGATCATTTTAATGATCGCCCTATTTACTTTTCAAAATGTGGTTCTAGCTGATGAACCACCAGCTACAGATTCTATGGTTGCACTTCACGGAATAATCACTGGCAAGGTACAAAAGGTAGGATTCCGGGCTTTTTTGTTCAAACTGGCGATCCAGTACAACTTGGCTGGTTGGGATCAAAATCTCAGTGATGGAACTGTAGAATTTATTTGGCAAGGACAACAACCCCGAATTGACCAAGCCATAGCAAAAATTCCTACAGGCGATACATCGGCAATTGTGAATCAGGTTTTGACTAAATCAATACCTGTTATTCCTGGACTAAATACTTTTGTTGTTCGGGGTTGGACTTCTGTTAGTCGTAATTATTTTCAACCCACTGATCTAACTTTTACGCTACGTGATGACAATAGCATCATCTCTGCAAAGGCAGCACAAAAAATTTACAAAAATACTATTCGCCCGATTGTAGGGGATAAGTAACATTACTAGCCATGAATATTACTTCTCTATTCATTCGCCGTCCAATCATGACCACCTTGGTGATGCTGGCGATTCTAGTTTTTGGGCTGATGAGTTATTTTATATTGCCCGTCAGCGACTTGCCAAGCATGGATTTTCCAACAATTTCGGTGTCTGCCAGTTTACCAGGAGCCAGTCCTGAAACAATGGCGGCATCAGTGGCAACGCCTTTGGAACAACAATTTTCTACAATTGCCGGCTTGGATTCTATGAACTCTACCAGTTCTAAAGGAAGTAGCCAAATCGTGCTGCAATTTAATTTGAGCCGAGATATTGATGGTGCAGCGCAGGATGTACAAGCAGCGATCGTCCAAGCAACTAAGCAATTGCCTAGCGATATGCCCAGTCCCCCATCATATAAGAAGGTGAACCCTGCACAACAACCTATTCTTTACATAACTCTCAGTTCGGATTTAGTACCACTTTCTGATGTGGATAAGTATGCAGAGGAGACATTAGCAGAACGTTTGTCAATGGTTGATGGGGTAGCGCAGGTTTTAGTCTACGGTTCTCAAAAATATGCAGTGCGGATCGAAGTTGACCCGCAATCGCTGAAAGCTAAAGGGTTAGGTATTGATGATGTTGCCAAAGCGATCGCTCAAAATAACTCTGATTTACCCACTGGGAATCTCTACGGTAATCACAAAAATTATACCGTTCAAGCTAATGGTCAACTGCTCAATGCTAACGACTATCGCAGCTTGACTGTCGCTTATAGCAATGGCGCACCAGTCCATTTAGGCGATTTGGGTCAAGTCTTTGATAGTGTGGAGAACGATAAAATTGCCAGTTGGTATTTTGCGAATCAGGGACAGATGGCGAAACGTTCGATTATTTTGGCAATTCAACGTCAGCCGGGAACCAACACCATCGAAATTGTAGATGCTGTCAAAGCATTGCTGCCGAGTTTGCGATCGCAGATTCCCACTGCTGTGAATATGGATATTTTCTATGATCGCTCTCAAAATATCCGCGACTCAGTGAATGATGTCAAATTCACATTATTACTCACTATTTGCCTGGTGGTGTTGGTCATCTTTCTGTTTCTGCGAAACCTGCGTGCTACCTTAATCCCCAGCGTGACTGTACCTTTATCTTTGGTGGCTACTTTTGCAGTTATGTTACTGCTGGGGTTTTCTTTAGATACACTTTCTCTCATGGCGTTAACCTTGAGTGTGGGTTTCGTGGTAGATGACGCGGTGGTGGTGTTAGAAAACATTGTTCGTCACATGGAAATGGGCGAAAGTCGTCTGCAAGCAGCGATTAACGGCTCAAAAGAGATTGGCGGCACAATTATTTCCATGACTTTATCCCTAGTGGCAGTTTTCATTCCCATGTTATTTATGCCGGGTATTTTGGGAAGACTATTCCACGAATTTGCCGTTACCATTGCCGCCGCTATTCTGGTTTCCGGTCTTCTCTCCCTCAGTTTAACGCCGATGTTGTGCAGCAGATTTTTGCAATCAGAACATTACCAAGCAGAGGAAGAAAAAGAAATTGATCATAAAACTCAAAATTTTTCCTTACGTTTCTACGCTTGGAGTCTGCGAAAGTCCCTAAAATATCACCGCACAACGATGATTCTTTCTGGTGCGATTTTGTTAGCAACAATATATTTATTTGTTGTCGTTCCGAAGGGCTTTCTTCCTAGCGATGATAACGGATTAATTCTTGCCCAAACCCAAGCAGCTCAAGATATTTCTTTTGGCGATATGATCAAACACCAAGAGGCAGTGGCTAAGATCATTCGCAATGACCCAAATATAGATGTCCTCAACTCAATTGTGGGGTCATCGGTTACAGGCACAGCAGGTAATAACACCGGGATTATCGTCATTCGCTTGAAACCGACTTCCCAACGACATCTCAACGCTGATGAGGTGATTCAGGAATTGCAACCAAAAGTGTTACGGGAACCGGGAATTAAAACCTTCTTAATCAATCCGCCACCTATTAACATTGGTGGTAAGCAGACAAATGCTCAATATCAGTTCACCTTAGAAAGCACGAACTTACAAGACTTGTATAAATATACGCCGATTTTGCAAGATAAACTCAGCAAAATTCCAGGGTTGCAGGATGTCAACAGCGATTTGCAAATAGATAATCCCCAGGTGAATGTAGACATTAACCGCGATCGCGCTAATGCCCTTGGTCTAACTGCCGAGCAAATTGAAACTGCCTTGGGTGATGCCTACGGTACTTTGCAAGTTTCCACTATTTATGCCCCAGATAATGAGTATGAAGTCATACTAGGGTTGTTACCGCAGTATCAACAAGACCCGGATGCCCTGAATTTGCTTTCGATTCATTCTTCTAATGGTAAGCTTGTCCCCTTAAATGCAGTAGCCACCTTAACCAAAGGTGTAGGTTCGTTAACTGTCAATCACCAGGGACAACTCCCAGCCACAACCATCTCGTTTAATCTCAAGCTAGGCGTATCTCTAGGAGAAGTGACGGACAAAATCCAACAAGTCGCCCATGACACCTTACCTGCAAACATTAGTACCAGCTTTCAGGGCTCAGCCCAAGCTTTTCAATCTTCAATTGCTGGATTGGGGTTGCTGTTGCTAGTGGCAATTTTGGTAATTTACATCGTGCTGGGCATTCTCTATGAAGACTACATCCACCCGCTGACAATTTTATCGAGCTTACCTTCTGCTGGGTTTGGCGCACTACTCACGTTAATGTTGTTCCGCATGGATCTCAACGTTTACGCTTTTATTGGCATCATCTTACTTGTGGGCATTGTCAAGAAAAACGGCATTATGATGATTGACTTTGCAATGGAAACCCAACGTCATACAAATAAGTCGCCCCGTGATGCTATTTACGAAGCTTGTTTAGTACGCTTCCGCCCAATTATGATGACTACAATGGCGGCTTTAATGGGTACACTGCCAATTGCCCTTGGTTTGGGCGCTGGTGCAGAATCACGCCGACCCTTGGGGATGGCTGTAGTGGGTGGTTTGCTATTTTCCCAATTGCTGACGCTGTATATTACTCCTGTGTTCTACACTTACATGGAAGCACTGCGGAGAAGGTTGGAAAACAGCAGCCATGAGAAACATTTACAAATATTGTAAGAACCTGACTATCTGGACTACTTATATAGCAATATAGCAATCTTAAATGAGTTATGAAAATTATCAAACCGCCTTCTCTGCAAGAGGCTTCCGGCCTCACAGAGAAGAGCGCCTTTCCAACGAAGACGCTACGCGAACGCCTTGGTCTTGTTCGCTGCCTTCGTCTCCATTGGCGTAGCCTCTCCCTTTGGGAAAAGGAGAAGAGAAGAAGGGAAGAAATCCCCAAGTGATGTAGGACTGCTATCTGCTATATAGAATAATATTTAATTTTTGAAATACACGTAGTTATGCGTCTAGCTAACGCACGGCCCAAAGAGTTTGGTGCGTTACGCTACGCTACGCGATAACACACCCTACATATACTACATATACTTAGATTTTTTCAAAAATCAAATCAGATTGCTATAGATGGAAAAAGCACTATCTTTTTTGTTAGAGATAGTGCTTTATTTTTACTTTACTAAATTACAGTGTATTTCAGTTGGTGAAGTACAAAAATTAGGTCTTAAAGCCAAGTGTAAGAACTGTTTTACTTCTAAATTCTGTTGTATTCTGATGTAACTGGTGTACCAAAAAATTTCTCAATGTTTTGGGGCTGAGTAAATTCTAAGTATTCAGGAACAAGTCCAGGTGGTAGGAGTTCGAGTAGCAATTGATTCTCAATCCAGAACTCAACTACTTTGAAAGGGCCGTGATCGCACAGTTGTGTAAACCATCCTTCTTGCCTAGCAATTTGCTCAATGCGTTCCTGATCAACAGGGACAGAAATTGCCGCATGAAACGGCGATAGTTTAGAAGAGACCGCATTTTTGACAATATCTCGATGTCCAGCATTAGGAACTAATTGAGTTCCTAATGGATAAATTTCAATTGCCGTACCATGCTCATCAAAATCCATCACGATGTAGCTTTCTAAAACAGGGGCGAATGAATAGACCTTGCCATTCCAAATTTCTGCTAAAGCATTAGCAACCCGAAGTGGATTTTTGGCTGGAATTGAAATGTGGTGAATCATAGTTAACCTCTAAATATTTGATGTTTTAATTGTTATAATTCACGTAAATATTTCTCGTGAATTTAGTTTAAATGCTCTCAGTTCACAGATATAGCAGTTTGCAAGTGAATGAAGTAAAAAAGCTATATATGAAGCCTTTCTACTTCTTAATCCTGACGAGTTACACCTTTGTTTTGCTGTAGCTGTAAATTAAAAGAACAACTTTAGTAGTTGTCCTGAATCAAATCATCAATCGTATCTCTACCAGCCGCGATCGCTGTATAATGTTTGGCTTGATTAATATCAGCTTCGGCTGTGTTACGCCAACCAACAACAAAGTTATTATCTTCCTCTCCAGATAAATCTTTGTCTGCACGACGCAATAGTTTATAAATAGCCCGAAATTTATCGTGATGATTTAACGAGGTATCTACTTGTGGATAATAATCGATATTCTTGCCGTCTAAAACTCCGGCTATGTCAATATCTCGAATAGCCTGATGAACTTTTTGGGTAGCTAGTCTTGCTTCTTGAGTCACATTACATTCATCTGGGGTTTGCAGCAGTAATTCTGCTTTACGTAGGTCACTGCGTGCATGAAGATACAAAGGGTGATTACCAGGAATATCTGCTAAAGCAATGCCGTGACCGAAAGAAACTGTTAACAGTCCAGTTAAAAGAGTAATCGCACTAATTTTACGGGTCATCATAATTTTGATTAGAGCTATTTTGTAGCTCGACGAATTGACTTTCATTTCTAGTGTCGATTTAAAAAAATCAATTCGGGATGAAGATAGATAAGTTATGGAAAAGTTAGTAAGGACGCACATCTGTGCGTCCTTAGATTGGTGTCAAATTTCTATAATCACAACTGTACCTTGCGGTTGATTATCTTCAATTGTAATTATGCCACCGTGAGCCTCAGCAACCATTTTGCAAAATGCTAAACCCAAACTAATTTGTGAAATGCTACTCATCAAACTTCCTGGTTCATATTGAGCAAGAATTGATTGGCGCAAATCTATATTTATGCTTGTACCTTCATCAATCACACGAATAATCGCTTGTCTCACAGATTCAATAGTATCTGGATAATCAATTTTTAGTGTAATTGTACTGTCTGGGGGAGATGACTGGATTGCATTGGCAATTAGATTATCAAGTAAACGATGGAATAACTCAGCATCAATGGTTAACCAGCGTCCTTGTTTTGGTAATTTACTAATAAGTTGGATTTGTTTAGAATTAGCGATCGCCTGGAAGTTTGCTTGAGGGGGGACAAAAAGGGCTAGAATGCAGATAAAATAAGCCTCATAGCCCTTTCTCCTTGTTGATAATACTTACGCTTATTAGGAGCTAGTGTCATTAACTCAGCCACCAATTCATAAGAATTTTCCATGAAATCGACCCAGTTAGACCCATATAATCCAATATAAAAACTGCTATGACGGCGAACTGTCCGCCCAGATTCTTTAATTCTGCCTACATATTTTTGAACACCCATGCGTTTAATTTTTTGACCAGATATAGTTGCAGCCGTGTATGCAAGTGAGATTAATAATATTAGGGAAATTAGCCTTTGACCTGATACATTAGTATCTTCTAAATTATAACCACCGCTTTTAAAATCTCTAAACATTTCCTCAATATCAAAACGTTGTTTATAAGCCTTAATAGCCGAATCTAAATCATCTAAATTAGTCAGAATAAACCAGCCCTCTTCCGGCGCAACTCCAAAACGTTTCCGTTTCCATTTAGTAGCGAGATTAAAGCTAACAAACCCTTGAGATTTCGTATATTTAATACCTTGGTAAAAGAAGGAAAGACCAGGTGCTAAACCCAAATCTCTTAATTGCAGCCAAATTTCTGGTTCTATTTCTATAAATGCGTCCTTTTTTAAGCGTAAGCAGAAATATACTTTCTGCTCTGTGAGCCAGTTAGCCAACTTTATTGAACAAAATTCTCGGTCTCCTAACACTACAATTTTATAATCCTTGAAAATCGGTAATGCTTTTTTAAATACTGCTTCTTGTTCATCAAAATTACTTGAGCCTAACTTGTCTAATAGCTCAAAATATATTGGGATAGACCTTTTGTCCCAAACCACGCTAATCATTAATAGATTAATGCATCCCCAATTAGTCCGATCTATAACTACATAAATAACTTCATTTAAAGGAAAATTTATTTCTAGCCAGCTTTTGATAATTGGAAACCAAATTTCTTCAACATTGATGTAATTTAAAGATAAAAATCGCTGAAGTTTTTTCCTTCTACTTTCAAATAGTATTGGTATTGGTAAAGCAGTCGCTAGCGCCTCAAGGCTAACAGTTTTAATAGATTGTAATAAACAGATAAGGAGTTTTAGTAATAAGTATTCAGTACGTCCAAGCTCTCGCTTGAGGTGTGTCTCGTAGAATTCTGGTAATATTATCATTAAATAGAGCTTATTGCGAATGAATGCTCTTTTTGTTTTACCACAAATTGCTACACTCGTTGCCCTATATCTATTTCAGGGTATTTCGTATCCCCTCAAGGGAAGTTTGCTACTACTACTTCTACCAATTCATTGAAGTCTACTTCTACCCGATTTAATACCAGTCTGCCAGATTCCATCTTTGCCAATCGCAGCAAACCGCTAATGATGCCATCAATTTCCAATCCGGCGGCGTGTACCATTTCGGCGCGTTCTTTGTCTTTTGGTTCCAAGTGACTTTGCAGTAGTAAGTGGCTCCCTAGTAACAATGTAGACATCGGTTGGCGTAAATCTTCCACCACAAGTTTAGATAAATCTCGTCGCAGGTTAACACTGGCTTGCAGTGCGTCGTATTGTTGCTTAATTCTCAGCATAGAACGAACACGGGCCCGTAACTCCACCCCATTTACGGGTTTGGTGAGAAAATCATCAGCGCCAGCAGCAAGCGATCGCGCTAAGTCTTCTTTGGAGTCCAGTGCTGTCACAATGATGATAGGAATTGGTTTCCAGTTGGAATTTGCCTTGATCCGGCGACAAGTTTCAATACCATCGATTTCTGGCATCATCACATCTAACAGGATGACATCGGGTAGACTCGATTCTAATTGGTTGAGGATTGCTTTACCACTGTTGAAGTAAGTTAGGTGATGACCTTCCCGACGTAGTAGCAACTCAATTACTTCAAAACCATTCGGTTCATCGTCTACCACCCACACAGACTGTTTGCGTTCCATAACAATAATTGTGCAGATTAATAAATAAATGCTGGTAGGGGCGCACAGCTAGCTGTACGTTCCTAATATGCAAATCTATTTCTTAAGTTTTCACTAACTTATCTATCTTCGCCCAAAAGCCTCTGTCAAAAACCGAAACTTGTAACCAAGAGAAACGAAAAACATCAATTCACAGAGGATTTATAGGTTATGAAGATAGTAAACCAGGATTTTGAACATGATCCACATCCATTAGCTGATGTAGATTCAAATTTACCAACATCGCAACTTGACCAATCACAGCAAAATACTTGGAAAAAACCTCTCACTTATTTGGGATTAATATTAGCAGGTGCAGGTATCACAGTTGCAAGCCTGCGATTGCAGCCGCATTTTCAAGTATTGCAACCTTCGCTACCAGCAACAGCAAGTCAACCATCTGTGAACTTAGCGACAGATAGCAATCCTAATTTTATTACCGCAGTAGTTAATCAAGTTGGTTCTGCCGTAGTACGAATTGATTCCACACGCACAATCAAAAATCCCAATGCCGCTATTTTTAACGATCCTTTAATTCAGCAGTTTTTTGGCTATAACTTGCCAAAAGTGCCATCTCAAGAAATCGAACGGGGTATTGGTTCTGGTTTCATCATTGATTCTAATGGAGAAATTCTCACAAATGCCCATGTGGTTAATGGCGCTGATACGGTGAGTGTCACCCTCAAAGATGGACGTAGTTTTAAAGGGAAAGTTATGGGTGCTGATCCAGTGACAGATGTTGCTGTGGTGAGAATCCAGGCCGATAATTTATCGGCAGTAAAGTTAGGTGATTCTAACAAGTTGCAACCAGGAGCATGGGCGATCGCGATCGGTAATCCCCTTGGTTTAGATAATACAGTAACTCATGGCATTATTAGCGCTACAGGCCGCTCTAGTACTCAGGTAGGAATGCCTAATGAACGTGTTGATTACATCCAAACTGATGCGCCAATTAATCCTGGTAACTCAGGTGGGCCATTACTTAATGCTTCTGGCCAAGTAATTGGCATCAACACAGCGATTATTCAGAATAGCCAAGGTTTGGGCTTTGCTATACCTATTAATACCGCCAAGAAAATTACTACACAATTAATCACCACAGGCAAAGTTACTCATCCTTATCTCGGTATTCAGATGTTAACACTAACACCAGAGGTAAAAGAGCAAATTAACAGTGATCCCAATTCACCCATTACTGTTGAAGAATCTCAAGGTGTACTAATAGTTAAAGTTGCACCCAAATCACCAGCGAATACAGGTGGAATCCGTGCAGGTGATGTGATTGTCAAAGCAAATAATCAAACGATTACTAATGCTGAAGAACTACAACAAGCTGTAGAAAATACTTCTGCTGGCAATAACCTGCAATTAAAAATTTTGCGAAATGGAGAAACTCTCAATCTAAATCTCCGTCCCAAAGTATTACCTGCAAACGCCAAATAAAAACAACTGCGTTAACAGTTGCTACCAATTGCCTACATCAGCAGGTATGAAAATATATTTTTTTCATCACTAATGACGCCGCTTGCAACAACTTTGGAAAGTTTGCAACGCCCTATTCCTCAATATCACATTTTCAAGCCAGCTATCAACAACTGTAAATTTATACATTCTTGATTCTGCTTGATTATCATCCTAGCATTGCCTAAATCTTATCTTGCTCAAATGTTCACACATTACTCCATTAAGAGAACAAAGCCATGAATCTTTCTGGAATAAATTACAATATTGCTTCTTTGATTTTTCCGATAGGTCTATTAATTATATTGATAGGAATTAGATATATAGCGACAACCCGTGTAATAGGAAGTCAAAAGGCTAATAAAGAGCTACTTAATACTCTCCCGTGGGTTTTATTTGGATTCATATTTGGATTTTTCATTGCTCGATTTGGAAAGTATAAATGGTTAACTTTTCTGATTTTATATGAAGTGTATTTTATCAGCTATCTGATATATCTATTAACCTGGCACTGGCGTAAAAAACAAGCTGGTTATTTAATAGCAAATCTTGGATGGTTTTTAAGCAATAAGCGCTTAGTCTGGTTGAATTTAGTTAGTGTACTGTTTGCCGCTATATACTCTGCTTTGTTTCTTCATCAAGATTTAACAAAAGGTTCGATTTATAGAATTTTTGATAGCTCTCATTTAGGCGGAATAATAGTTGTCTGGTCTGTAGTAATTATCTCTAGTTCCCGTGAATTAAGTAAATTAGGATACACAGATTATGCTCACAATAATTGTACTATTTGAATTTGTGTTTGTAATTGGATTAATGTTATTTAGTGGATTCATTTTGAGTTCATCAAAATAGAGTTTAGAAGCCAGAGTTTAGTATGAACCCTGTAGTAATATCGGATGTAGCTTGCTTCCCGTAGAAATATAAACGGCATTTTTCATCCTTACTAAATATACAGATTTGGTGTTCTATCCTTCGAGTTCTCCGTTCGCTTCCTTTACCAACCTACAAAAAAATTAAAGAGGACTGAATTTTATGAATATCTTAAAATTTCTCCCAACTGAAATTGACAATAATCAAAAAAAATCTCCAAAACTAAATGATAGCGTGCGTAATTATCTAGAAGAAATAGGGCGAGTAACTTTGTTAACCTATGAACAAGAAATTAATTTTGCTCAGCAAGTGCAGCAGATGATATATTTACTAGCGGCTAAAAAAGAACTAGCTGTGCAATTACAGCGTGAGCCGATATTACAAGAATGGGCTGAATATTTGAATATAGATGTCGTTCTACTGCAACAACAACTAAATTTAGGACAAAAAGCCAAGCAAAAAATGCTTCAAGCTAATCTGCGATTAGTAGTTTCAATAGCGAAGAAATATCAGCAACGGAACCTAGAGTTTTTAGATTTAATTCAAGAGGGAAATTTAGCTTTAGAACGAGGAATTGATAAATTTGATCCGAATCGTGGTTACAAGTTTTCTACTTACGCTTACTGGTGGATTCGTCAAGGAATTACACGAGCGATCGCTCAAAAAAGTCGCACTATTCGTTTACCAATTCACGTATTTGAAAAACTCAATAAAATTAAACGTGTACAGCGAGAATTATCACAAGGATTAGGCCGTATTCCTAATACTAGTGAAATTGCTACAGCTTTATCTTTAACACCTAGTGAAGTTAGAGAATGCTTACACATGACCCGTAAACCTATGTCTTTAGAAATGCGAATTGGATCACATCAAGATTCAGAATTACAAGACATTCTAGAAGATAGTGGACTCTCTCCCGAAGATTACGTTGTTGAAGAATCTCTACAACACGATTTAGAAAAATTGTTAGCAAAGTTATCTCCCCAACAACGTGAAGTATTAAGTTTGCGCTTTGGCTTAAAAGATGGACATGAACTTTCTTTAGCACAAATTGGTCAGCAAATGGGTATAAATCGAGAACGGGTACGGCAAATAGAACAACAGGCTCTCAAAATCCTGAGACAAAATAAAGGATTGGTAAGTATTTATCTTGCTAACTAAGTAAGTCGGGGAGAAAATTTATAAGTATGTAACAAAGAATTAAGCAGAGGAATCAGAGTTAAATCTTACACGTTGCGTACTGTAGTTTCCTTTTTCTCCTCTTGTTTGAATTCCATCGATGACATCATAAGCAAGGTCTAATTCATCCTCAAAAGTTTTCGAGGCTAGTTCATCTTTTTTGAGGTGTTGCCATTCCAATTCAATCGGGTTCATTTCCGAACAGTATTTAGGTAGAAAGAAGATGTACAAACCCATCTCTTCCCACTTTGTCCATAACTCCTGCACTGCTTTACAACGATGTATTGGGCCGTTATCCTGCACTATGACTCTTATGCGTCCCGTTTTTTGTGCTTCTAGTGCTTCAAGCTCCATCATTTAAATATAAGATTTGCATGAAACGCCTCCAATTACCAGACCATAAACGAAACTAATTAACGGTTGAAGAAAGCCAATAATACTTAACCTTCGACCTCGACGCTTGCTCTGCTCTAAACGTTTTTGTTTGCCTCGGAAGTAGTAGCTGTAACTCGGTTCACTCCAAGCACAAAACCCTGATTCATCTAGATACTTTAAATCGATTTCTCCGGCGGCCGCAGACAATTCCAACATTTCCAAATCTGCTTGTTTAACTTGCTGTACTACTGGATCTTGTTTTCCTTTATGGCTTTTCCTCGTTCGTTTCCAAATGATCCCCTTTTTTTTAGTACCTGCCTTAACCAGTCAGGACTCAACGTTATCGAGCGTTCTTGTTCTAATCTTTGGGCTAATTGAACGCTGTTATATGTACGAGGTTCTTTCTCTAAACATTCTTCTAAGAACACCATGTCATCTTCCGTCCACCTTGATTTTCCTCCTCGCCCTGGTTTCTCCCAAAGTCCCTCTAAACCAAGATGCTCCCATCTATGCAAAACTTCTCGCACTGTTTGTGCTGTCCAATTAAAGTGAGCCGCTATCTTCTCTACGTACCAACCATGTGCGCTCAATCTAATAACTTCTGCTCTGTCTTTAACTTTCTGGGGTACATCTGCCGTTCTCAGGTTGAACAAAGTTCTATCTTGCTCACGAGTTAGAAATACCCTTAAACGGCTGCCCATAACCCTGTTACCTTGGTAGATACATTTATGTATTTACTTATCTTTACACAGTTTGTTTTTTTCACATTGTTCTACTTAATTTTAATATTTGTTATGTAATCAATTAAGGAGGATGCTTGCTATGGCTAACATTTTAATTTGTCTCATTTTAGGATTGGTGGCAGGCATTATTAGTGGCATGACAGGAATCGGCGGCGGTATTATTATTTTGCCAGCTTTGATGTTTTTTTTAGGTTTTTCTCAACATTTAGCACAAGGAACTACACTAGCATTACTTGTTTTACCAATAGATTTATTAGCAGCATGGACATATTATAAACAGGGTGATGTAGATATCAAAGTAGCCGCAATATTGTGTTTGGGATTTATTTTTGGGGGATGGCTTGGTGCAAAAATTGGCTTAAGTTTACCTAATGAGATTTTGAACAAAGGTTTTGCATTTTTATTGCTTATCAGCGCAATGAGAATTCTATTGCTATCTCATTCAGAATCACTGTGATAGGCATAAGTATTCCTGGGTAGAAAAGGATTAGTAAGTTATCTCTTGTATAATACAAGCGTTGTCATCAAGCTTCTAAATAATTAAGACCCTTTCCAGAAATATTTGCAAGAGATAAATCATCTGTAGAGGTGTACAAAAGGACACCCCTACTATTTCGTCAAACGGTATAATTTGTCCTTAATAGCGAAGGTGGTATCGCTTGAATATTCTAGAATTTACCTTATTAGTTTGGTTTGGTTCTACCACTGCTGGATTTTTGGGAGCATTAACAGGTTTGGGGGGTGGGGTGGTACTAGTTCCCCTATTAACTTTGGTATTTAACGTTGATATTCGTTACGCAATTGGTGCATCTTTAGTATCTGTAATTGCCACATCTTCCGGCGCGGCTTCTGCTTATGTCAAAGAAGGCTACACGAATATACGCTTGGGGATGTTCTTGGAAGTCGCAACCACATTTGGCGCGATCGCAGGGGCAATCATCGCCGCTTATACTCCTACTAGAATACTAGCTGTGGTGTTTGGCGTTATCTTACTTTGCAGTGCCTACCTCTCACGTCTACCCCACTCAGAACACCAAGATAATAAACCTCTTGACCCTCTAGCAACTCGTTTGCGGTTAAACAGCACTTACCCCACTCCTGAAAGAGAACAAGCTTATAACGTCCATGCTGTAAGAGCGGGTTTTAGTCTCATGTTTGTTGCTGGCATCCTTTCTGGTTTATTGGGTATTGGTTCCGGCGCACTCAAAGTATTAGCAATGGATCAGTTTATGCGGATTCCATTTAAGGTTTCCACTACTACCAGCAATTTTATGATTGGGGTGACAGCTGCCGCTAGTGCAGGAGTTTATTTAAAACGAGGTTACATTGATCCGGGTTTAGCAATGCCTGTAATGTTGGGTGTACTTTTAGGAGCATTATTAGGGGCAAAGGTACTAGTCAGAGCCAAAGTCGGAATTTTAAGAACTATTTTTAGTCTGGTAATTTCACTTTTGGCAATTCAAATGATTTATAACGGTCTGACTGGGAGAATTTAATATGCTATCAAATAGACAAAATGTAAGTGAAAGACAATTTGAAATATTAATTAGCAACCTTTTAAAATATGGGGTAATTCTTGCTACTGCTGTAGTTTTTATTGGGGGAGTTTTGTACTTAATTCGTCATGGTAGCGAGACTCCTAATTATCAAATATTTCGTAGTGAACCTTCTTATTTCCGTAATCCTGAAGCAGTGGCAACAGCAGCTTTTTCAGGTCGCCGTCGTGGAATCATCCAACTTGGATTACTATTATTAATAATTACTCCTGTTGCTAGAGTAGCTTTTTCCTTAGTAGCTTTTATGCGACAGAGAGATAGTACCTATATTGTTGTGACGCTAATTGTTTTGGCAGGCTTACTCATCAGTCTCAGCGGGAATTAATAAATTAAATTAATTTAGAAGCGTACCTACTGTCTTTTGCTAAAAGGCTAGAAGTGGTATATTGCACTTGGATTGACCGAGTAAAAGCAATGGATTTGCCCGCAGGACAGCGAAGTAGAGGTGTAGTGCTTAGTCCTAGAGGACAGGCAAAACTGCAAAATCGGATGCTTCAGCTAGAAATTGAACGCTATGCTGTTCAGGAATTTGTGCGGCGATCGCAATTAGTTGAAGGTCAAGGTTTACATCCAGCAACAATTCGCAAGATTCTGCGATGTCAAGGCGTTGACAAAGATTCCATCGCTCTAGTGTTTAAAGCTGTAGATTTACAACTAGAGCTTGAAGATTATACAGGCGCACGGCGAGTTCTGGAAATAGGAGCAGAGGGGCAGGGGAGCAGGGGAGCAGAGGGGCAAGGGAGTAAAGGGGAATTCACTAGTAATAATCAAAGAGACTGGGGTGAAGCTGTTGATGTTAGTTTGTTTTGTGGGCGTTTAGCAGAAGTTGCTACATTAGAGCAATGGGTGCTTAATGATAAGTGTCGATTAGTAGCACTTTTAGGCAGTGGTGGAATTGGTAAGACGACTTTAGTAACAAAGCTGGCGGAGGAAATCCAAGACCAGTTTGAGTTTTTGGTGTGGCGAAGTTTACGCAATGCTCCTCCTTTAGCAGAGTTACTAGATGATTTACTTAAATTTTTATCTTCACAGCAGACTACTGAGTTACCAAGCATAACAGCAGGTAAGCTTTCCAAATTAATAGAATATCTGCGCCAACATCGCTGCTTGTTAGTGTTGGATAATCTTGAAACTTTGATGCAAGATGGCAGCTATGCAGGCAGTTTCCAGGCAGAGTATGAGGGGTATGGTGAACTGTTGCGACGTGTAGGGGAAGTTTCACACCGTAGTTGTCTGCTGATTACTAGCCGCGAAAAGCCAAATGAAATTGCTGCTTCAGCTGGAGAAACTTTACCTGTGCGATCGCTACAATTAACAGGACTAAATACAGAGGCTCAGGAAATCTTAATAATTAAGGGGCTGTCTGTATCTGAGCAAGAAAGTCAGAAATTAATAGAACTATACAGTGGTAATCCTCTAGCATTGAAAATTGCTGCCACTGCAATTAAAGATTTATTTGGTAGTGACGTTGCAGCATTTCTCGCAGCAGGTATCTCTAGCTTTAATAGCATTCGCACATTGCTAAACCAGCAATTTGAACGCCTGAGTGAAACGGAAAAAAGTGTAATGTACTGGCTAGCGATTAACCGCGAAGGCATATCGCTGTATGAACTAGAAGATGACATTTACCCCAAGCTGCTCAAGCATCAACTTTTAGAAGCGGTAGAATCCATACTTCGGCGTTCATTGATGGAACAAAACATCAGCGGGTTTACGCAACAACCCGTGATCATGGAGTATGTCATTGAGAAATTAGTAGAGCAGGTGTCTGCGGAAATTGTTGTAGGGACACACAGCGGTACTACCCTACTGATAACCCATGCCCTTCTAAAAGCAACGGCAAAAGATTATATTCGAGATTCACAAAATAGATTAATTGTCAAGCCTGTACTTGCTCAATTGCTGCGCCAATTGGGTAGCAAAAAAGCGATCGCCCAACAATTAATGCAAATCCTCTCTTTGAGGCGTGAGCAAGCATCTCTAGAATCAGGATATTTAGCTGGAAATATTCTCAACCTGCTGCATAATTTAGGAACTGATTTGAGTAGCTATGACTTTTCGTACTTCCCAATTTGGCAAGCTAACCTCCAAGGGGTAACGCTACATCACGTCAATTTTAGCCATGCAGATTTCTCCAAATCAATTTTTAGGCAAATATTTGGTAGCGTTTTATCAGCAGCATTTAGCCCAGACGAAGAAATTTTGGCGACAGGGGATGATAATGGCGAGGTGCATCTGTGGCGGATT
This sequence comes from Nostoc sp. UHCC 0302, assembly GCF_038096175.1. Classification (NCBI taxonomy): domain Bacteria; kingdom Bacillati; phylum Cyanobacteriota; class Cyanophyceae; order Nostocales; family Nostocaceae; genus Nostoc; species Nostoc sp. UHCC 0302. The sequence continues at coordinate 914,664 of NZ_CP151099.1, read as the reverse complement.
GCAGGTGGTCAGTTGCACTTGACTTTGAGAGGTCACACACTTGCAGTAAAATCACTATGTTTCAGTCTTAATGGTGAAACCTTAATTACTCATAGTGCAGACCAGACAATCAAGTTTTGGAATGTGAAGACTGGGCAAGCTGTTAGAACTTTACAACGTTATACTAGCCAAGTACTAGCGATCGCTTCTACTGCCACAGGTAGCATTCTTGTAAGTCGTAGTAGAAATCAAAGTGTCAGCATCTGGGACATGACCACAGGGAAATCTCTAGCAACGCTACAAGAAGAAACCAATCAGATTCAGGTTGTAGCACTGAGTCCAGATGGCGGACTTTTAGGTACAGCAGGGGGTGATGACCCTATTAGGTTGTGGAATGCACAAACCGGCGAATGTCTGCAAACTTTATATGGACATCGTGAAAGTATCCAGTGCCTTGCTTTTACCCCAAGCACAGATGAAATCTTAGCCAGTGGTAGCGATGACCATACAGTAAAACTTTGGAATATCAAAACAGGTCAGTGCATTGGCACTTTAGTAGGGCATAGCAACCTAGTTTTATCAGTCAGTTTTAGTTCAGATGGATCAATTATTGCAAGTAGCAGTGCCGATCAAACTATCAGGTTGTGGGATGTTGCTACAGGAAAATGTTTGAGAGTTTTGTCAGGACACGAAAATTGGGTGCGGGCAGTAGTATTTAATGCTGATAGTGCAGTACTAGCTAGTGGTGGAGATGATCAAGTAATTCGGCTGTGGGATACTGCTACAGGTCGGTGTATCAGAACACTACAGGGATATACTAACCAAATATCATCTATTAGTTTTAGTATGACTCAAGTCCTTGCTAGTGGTAGCCATGACCATTTAGTGCGGCTGTGGGACACTACTACAGGACAATGTATTAAAACATTGGCAGGGCATACAAATCATATTTTAGCGATCGCATTTCATCCCCTCCCCCAGCCCCCCTTATTAAGTGGGACTGGGGGGATCTTAGTCAGTAGTAGTGCTGACCAAAATATTAAATTATGGAATATTGAAACTGGAGAATGCCTGAAAACTTTAACAGAACACCAAGCAACCGTTTGGTCAGTGGCTTTTAGTCCTAATGGACATATGCTAGCCAGTGGCGGTGCAGACCAGATTGTGAGAATTTGGGATGCAGAAACAGGAGAGTGTGTTGACGTTCTCCAAGGGCATACCAATGCGGTTTTATCCGTGGCTTTCAGTCCCATTGAGCAAATTCTTGCTACCGTTAGTGCTGACCAAACCGTTAGAATTTGGGACTTGAGAACTGGGCAATGTCTGCAAATTCTCCAAGGGCATACCAATGCGGTTTTATCCGTGGCTTTCAATCCTATTGGACAAATTCTGGCAACCGCTAGTGCAGATCAGACTGTTAGAATTTGGGATGTACAGACAGGAAAATGTCTTAAAATCCTACAAGAACATACTAATCAGGTTTTATCAGTGAGTTTCAGCCCTGACGGGGGGACTCTTGCCAGTAGCAGTGCCGACCAAACCATCAAACTCTGGGCTGTGAATACAGGTAAATGTCTCAAGACATGGCGCGGACATACCAGCCAAGTATTATCTATAGCTTTTAGTCCTGATGAGCAAACCCTTGCAAGTAGCAGTGCCGATGAAACGATTAGGCTGTGGAGTGTCAACACTGCGGAGTGTGTGCAAACATTAAGAGTGAAGCGACCCTACGAAGGGATGAATATTACGGGGACAGTTGGCTTAACAGAGGCGGAACGAGCTACGCTCAAAGCACTAGGAGCAGTCGAAAACAGGGGTGAAGCAAGCAGATGAGCCAAAATTCCTGGCAACGTAGAAGGTTTTCAACCTTAGTGAGAAGCGTACCACTTAGCAATGTTCTAGTAGTACCATTTCTGCTACAAATCTCTTTAGCTGTGGGATTGACAGGGTATTTGTCTTTCCGTAACGGGCAGAGGGCTGTAAATGAAGTAGCCAGCGAGTTACGACAAGGAATTGTCAACCGAGTATCACAAGATTTACAAGGTTTTCTATCTACCCCACATCAGGTACTGGATGGTAACCAAAATGCCTTACAGTTTGGGCTGTTAAATATGCAGGATATCACTGCTTGGGAACCATATTTAATGCAGCAATTGGAAATATTTCCGCCTGCTGTCGCTATTGCTATCAGTAATGAACAGCGAGAACACCTATCGGTAGAAAAATTGAATAATGACGAATTTTTGGTGAAAAAGTCGGGCAGGTTAAGTAATTACAATCTTTACAGCTACAAAATCGATAGAAAAGGTAAACACATTCAACTACCAGAGGTGATCAAAAATTTTGACCCGCGATCGCATCTTTTTTATCAAACGGCTGTCAAGCAACGCAAATTTAGTTTTAGTCAAATCTATTCACCGATCACAGAACAAACGCTACGCATTAGTGCATCTATACCCATCTATAATTCCCAAGGGAAACTTTTGGGTGTTAACAGTACTCTCACACAATTAACTCAAATTGGCAGATATCTGCAAAACGTCAAAGTGGGTAAGTCGGGACAGATTTTTATTATCGAGCGATCAGGACTATTGGTAGCAGCTTCTACAGGTGAACAACCTTTTTTGCTCAAAGCTGGTCAAACCATCAGACTCACCGCATTACAAAGCAGCAATTCCTTAACTCAAGCCACCTCAAAATACTTAGCCAGTGAATTCGGCAACTTAAATCAAATCCACAATTTACAGGAATTGGAATTTTCTTTTGCTGGTAAACGGCAGTTTTTAGAAGTCCAGCCGTTTGCAAGTGAACCAAATGTCAACTGGTTGATTGCGGTGGTTGTCCCGGAAGCAGACTTCATGGAGCAAATCAATCGCCACACACAAATTACAATCTTCCTCTGCTTAGGAGCTTTCGTACTCGCTGCGGCGCTGGGAATTTTCACAACTCGCTGGATTGCCAAACCTGTTCTACGCTTGAGTCGTGCGGCGAAAACTTTAGCACAAACAGCTACCACCGACAGTTTCCCTAATGAGGAAGAATCAACCGTCATCGTCCAAGGTATTACAGAACTGGAAGTGTTGGCACAATCTTTTAACCAGATGTCCCAACAGTTACGGGGAGCTTTTGAAGAATTAGAATTGCGAGTTGAACAGCGGACTCAAGAATTACAGCAGGAAATTCGAGAACGTATCCAAAATGAGCAGCAACTGCGCCAGCACAGTCGCGCATTAGCGGAACTGGCAAAGCATAGGGCGATTTCCGAAGGAGATTTGGAAACGGCATTTCACCTGATTACAGAAAAAGCCGCCAAAGCTTTAGAAGTAGAACGAGTTAGCATTTGGCTCTATAGTAGCGATCGCACCAAATTACAATGTGTAGACCTCTATGAAAATAGCCAAAACAGCCATTCAGCAGGTTTAGAACGTAACCGTGCAGAGTATCCAGTGTATTTTGAATCACTGGCAGTTACTCGTACTATTACTGTGAATGACACTCGCAACGATCCGCGAGTACAGGAATTTTGGCATGAACTTCTAGAACCGACAAACATCGTTTCTTTGATGGATACTCCGATTTGGGTTGGGGGTGAGGTAGCCGGTATGGTGTTTCATGAACAGGTAGGCACTACCCGCCAGTGGAAACTGAGTGAGCAAAATTTTGCTGGGTCGATTACTGACTTCGTAGCATTAACATTAGAAGTATGCGATCGCCAACGGGCAGAAGTTGCTTTACGCCAAGCCAAAGAAGCGGCGGAAGTTGCCAACTTAGCCAAAAGTACTTTCCTGGCAAATATGAGTCACGAATTGCGTACTCCTCTCAATGCTATTTTAGGGATTACAGAAGCACTACAAGATGAAGTATGTGGGCCGCTGACTGAAGAACAGAACAAATCTTTAAGTACTTTAGAACGTAGTGGCAAACATTTACTAGAACTAATCAACGACATCCTCGATCTTGCCAAAATTGAATCAGGCAAAATGGAACTAGAACTATCTCCTACCTCTGTTCGGGGATTGTGTGAATCTAGTCTCACCTTTGTTAAACAGCAGGCATTCAAAAAAAATATCAGACTCAACTCTCGCATCTTTGAAAATATTGGAAAAATTTTAGTTGATGAGCGCCGGATACGACAGTTGCTGATTAATCTGTTGAGTAATGCTGTGAAATTTACTCCAGACAATGGTGAAGTTTGGCTAGAAGTGCAAACCCAAACAGACACAACCAACAATAAAATTAAGACAATTCAATTTAGCGTCGTGGATACTGGCATTGGCATTACACCAGAAAATTTAGCCAATTTATTCCAACCCTTTGTCCAGATAGAAAGCTCTTATACTCGTCGTTATGCTGGTACTGGTTTAGGGCTATCTCTAGTACGACGGATTGCGGAAGTACATGGTGGAAGTGTAGCTGTTGAGAGTGAAGTCGGGGAAGGTAGCCGATTTACAGTAACACTTCCGTGCAAGGAAGTTAAAAGACAAATTCAGGAAGCTGTGGAAGAAGAGATTGAGATCCAAAGTGAAGGATTTGTAGAGGTGGCAAATATCCTTTCTTCTCAGCCATTGATTCTCCTGGCAGAAGATAATGAAGCAAATATCTTAACTATTAGCCAATATTTAGAAGCATACGGCTATCGGATTGTACTGGCAAATAATGGGGAAGAAGCAGTAGAAATTGCGAAATCGCAACGACCAAATTTAATTTTGATGGATGTACAAATGCCTGAAATGGATGGGTTAGAAGCAACTCGCCAAATTCGGGCAGATACAGATATTGCTCATATCCCGATCATTGCTCTGACTTCCTTTGCTATGCGAGCAGATCGAGAACAAATTCTAACTGTTGGCGTTGATAGCTACATGGCAAAACCTGTAAGTTTGAAGGAGCTAGTGGCAGAAATCGCTAAATATCTCTCAAATCCAAGATAGATTATTTAAATTTCAATTCTTAAAAATCTTTTTAATAAATAAATCCCTTTTAGGGACGCACAGCTAGCTATGCGTCTTTACTAAAGCAATAATTGATATTTCTCTTGAGCCAGATTGTAAAGGGGTCGCTAAATCAAGCGATTGGTCAATACTACTAGTAAAGACATGACCACAGTTGAAGCTAATAATAAAGGAAAATTGCCTGTTGCTGTGGCATGAGAAATCGTTGCTCCTAATCCAGAGGTACTAATTACTCGCCCTTTAAATATGACGTATTCACTAACGATACTGGCATTCCAAGCACTATCAACGGCGGTAATTGTGATTTGAAATAAAAAATGAGATTTTTATTCATGATATGCTTCAAAAATGAGTATCCAGTTTATAGTTCACTTTTAGTATTCGAGTTTTTTGCTAATAATGATTATCGTGTAGGGGATAAAAAGACTGATAAAAGCGACGTTTGTATCAATCCTTCGGCTTGATTATCATTATTAGTCAGCTACGAGTTGAGTAGGCGATCGCTCTGTTGTTGGGCGATACCTGCGGCACACTTCGTGAACGCTTGTTCAATGAAATATTTTATTTTTACTCAAATATCTATTAAAACAAAAGTTTTGAACCATAAAATGGGTATTTGAATCATATTTTGGATTGAAAGTTTAAGTTAGAACAATTTTGTCAGGGATTTTTTGTGCAAGTTTTGTTCAATTGTGTTTTTTCAACTCATTCTCTAGTTATGATTCATAATTTCAACTCTCACTCATGATTTGATTCAAAGTTTTAATTTGTGATTAGCGCGAAAGCCTGAATTTTCGTTAACTCTTTGTCACTTAAAGGATAAAGTGGCCGTTTTTAAACCATAAAGTGGCCGCAGAACAGAACCTATGATAAAAGCGGATTTGAGAGACTTGAGTGCGATCGCTTGTAAAGTATGGTGAAAGTGGGGCAACGCAAAAATAAGCATTCCAGGATTTAAAAGCGGCCACTTTATCCTTTAATTCCGGCCACATTATCCCTTAAGTGACACTCTTTTCTAATTTATGGATCAAAATTTTTCTCACATTATGATTCAAAGCATAGTAATAATTCCGGTAATTAAATAGGTAAAATTAGGGTTTGCCAGCGTTGCAATGGAGAAAGTTTATATACCCTAGCGCCTTCAATTGGCTCTTAGGGGATCGATTGCTCCCCAGCAATGACAGTTCTTAACATCATCAGAGTGATCGCTATGATTAATCCCTAACCACAGGCATTGATAATGAAATTATATTTGTGACAATGCTTTACAATCCCTCAATAGATGAGTTTTTTTACGTTTTCACACGTAAATATAAACTACAACAAGTATGTTAGTAGTTTCACATAACAAAAATGCATTTATCTAGAAAAATATTTATGAGCAAGTTACACGATCACTTGCTCTAATCTTCAATTTAAAGATGAAGAATGTCAATTACGGTTAGTTACACGTTGTCCTGTGAAGGTGAATCTAAAGGGTTCACCTTCACCCGCTGGCACATTATTATCCAAAGGATTTGCACTCAAGTTAAAGGTGCGAATTTCAAATGTCCCATCCACTGTCTGACTTACAGGATTAAATGTTGCACGATAATCGGCTCTACCAGTAGTCACAAAGCCTGTGCTTTGTGGAGCCGGGAAATTGAAGTTGAATGCTATTGCAATAATTTCTCCTGATTTATTGCACTTCCAAACACCTTGTCCATCAGTGAAACGATTGTTAGGGAAAGATTGAGCAGCCTTTGGCACGCCTTGAGTTCCACCTTGGTTTGAGTCGATAGAAAAAAAGTTGCCATCAAGGGTCAGCGTAATCACTCTTCGCCCCACAAATTCACCATTTAGGAAAGTAGATAGAATGTATGTCCCACCGACAAATCTGCGGCAAGATACTTGCTTAGAATCAGTCGAGTCTTTTATGGGTTGAGCCTTTACTAGACTTGGGGAAAAGCTGAGTGTTGATAAAGCACAAACCATTAGCATGGTGAAAGTTTTACGGATTACCATAGCTCATCCTTATTTGATGTGATCAGCATTGAGTCAATGGTGAAGTTTTTTGGAACTATACTTTTAATGAAAGCACTTTGATTAGATGCTCACTTATCAAATCAGACTTAGGATTTTACCAAGCAATGTTACAAGTACTAGCCAATTAAAAAAATATGGTTCTTCAATACTTATTACAAGTATTGTTAATAATTTGACATACTTCAAATTAGTTGATCTGCTACTCCTCCGGTTCAACCAACACCCCATCTACAACCGCAACACCCCACTGTGGAAATTTCGCCAACAATTTCTTGATTACAATCTGCAAAGCCGGATCATCCCAGCAGTCCTTCAAGAACTCAAAACCCGGATTCTGTCCCGAAGTGCTTGCCACCTTGAGTTGATGCATACGCTCCGGCCGCATATTTGACCGCGCAACAATTGCCTCATGTGACCATTTATCAGCATTTGGTACAGGTGCGGCGGAAATTTTACCTTCATTACCCGCTTTCACTTCTCCACCTAAAACTGAGTTTTTAGACATCACCTCTTCAGGTTGGTTTGATTCTACTTGACTGGGCGTTTTTTCATTCTCAGCAACGGGTGCGGCGGAATAATCCCTCTCAGAACAGTCTTTTGGTTCATCACCAGAATCCTGGTTTTCTCCTTTCAGTAAAGCAGATTCATCTTGTACAACATCCACAAGCATTAGCAACGTGCAGCCCGTTACCGCAGGTAACTCTTCTTGCCTCTCTGACACGCTCTCGACAATTGAAGGCAATGCGACCCCCAAGGGCGCATTCGCCGTCTCCTCCTCACACAAATTTTCCTTTTTCGTGTCAGAGACACATCTCACAAACTCTACTGAAGAGTTTGTGAGATGTTCTTGAGTAGTTCCTGAAGGTTTTTGAAACCCTTGCTCTGACTGGGTTTTATCTGAAATAGACACTTCGTATAAAGCACGCATTTCTTCAGAGCCAGGATTCATTTCTGAATTTTCAGCATTAGGTTCTTGTTTTTGAGAATTTACTTGTTCATTGCCAGCATCTACTGACTCCCAAAACTCCTTCATCCTGCTGCCATGCAAATTCCGCACCATCCAGCGCACAGTCTCTCGTCCATCCTCTATCGACTTGTCTGGCTTAAAGATGAACAGCCCACTTTCAGTTAGAATTTTCTTTGCAGAGATAAAAGTACTGTAGCTCAAGGCAGTAGTTAACGGCATCCACCGAGAACCGTAGGGGTCAGCCGTCCAACATTGGTGTCAACTTAAGGAGCATCAGCCCAGACTTGAGCCGACCGCGAGTGAATCTGACGATGACGTTTGCGCTCGGCTTTAAGCAAACCAAAAAGCTTGTAATGTGAAACTAAATAGTCAACAACATTATCAGTTTCACGACGCAAAACAGCCACAGCAAAGTAATACAAACTGCGAAAGACCATTTCCACAGAAATACGTTCAAGTGGCTGACCGAGTGCGAACGCGATTTGAGAAGATAAATTGTTGAGAACAGTGTAGAAAATCACAGTCGCAAAGATTTGAATCTGAACCCCGTTACGGTCGCCAACCCAAATATAAGCCAGACCCAGAAGTCGTTTAGTCAGCTTAAAGGCATCTTCAATCCGCCAACGACAACGGTAGAGTTCACACACTTGTTGTGCAGATAATAACTGTGGGTCAAGCACATTGGTCAAATAGTAGTACCAACTATTACCCCAGAGTACAGAAACTAAGCGAACTGGATACTGACAAGGATTGGATCGATATTGTCCCATATCGATGATTTCGTCACGATAGTAAACACCAGTTGATAAACAGCGCACCACAAAGTAAGAAGTTTTTTCGCGCAATCGCGTCACGAAAAACTTCTGCTGCTGTGTAAACTGGTCAAACCAGCCAAACTTGAAAAAACCCAAATCGAAAATCAATAGTCCGCCAGTTGGCAGTTGCTCTAATAGCTCCTGGGCAAAAATTTTGTCATTAGCTTTGCTATCTTCCGTGTACCAGATTTTGGTCGGTACATGAGTAAACGCTTCTACCACCATCATCATTTTTCCTGCCAACACTGTTGTTTGGTCTGATAATGCTTTTAACTTTTTGCGTAATTCTTCTAGTGTTGACCCATCCGCTATCCACACTGCACCAAAAGTCTGATGTAGTTGTTGCCACTGCTGTGGGATTCTATTTGCCTGTGGGGTGGCATGGATTTTTTCGATGACTTGCTCAAACACTTGTGCAAATAATTTTGCTGGTATTTTCTTTAACCTTTGTGAGAGTGCTTGTTTACTCACTAACATCGGTTCTACCCACATTAATCCTTCTGTGGCTAATAATCTGATTGCTTCGCTTAATCCGGCTATTTGTCGATACACCAGACTTACTACCACTGCCATCATCACTGGTAATGTTAATTTTCTTTCTCTTAAGTTTTTGTTGTCTAGTCCTGGTGAATCTCTTAGTGGTTTAAAGTTTGATGGTTCTAGTAGTGCGTATATCTGGGCTTCTATTTCTTCTATTGCTGGTGCTGGCAGTTGTGTTTGTCTTCTTAAGTCTGGATTGCCATCTTTTCTCATCCGGGGAGTAGCCATTTTGACAACTCCTTTTGTCTTTGTCTCTACTCCCCTACTCTACCTCTACTTGTTGACTTTTTCCTTAAGTTGACACTAATGGCCGTCCAACACTCCTGCCACAATTGCGTCACTAAGGGTTTTTGTTGCTCCCTGCCCCCCTTACCCTTAAAAGAGCCAAGTTTACGACAGCGAACTAGTAGTGTATTGTTGTGGTTTAGTAAACTAAGGAGTATTTAATATTCATAAGTTTTGGTTGATATAGTTTTAAGAAACTTTTTTGAACTTGTTGGCAGTGAATTTAAATGACGCATTACATTTAAGTGCTGAAGTTGCGCCGAGAGTGCCGAGGGCAAGCAAGCTAAGGATAGAATTGGGTTCAGGAACACTGACTAGAGTTGCAGAAAAACTAATGGGTAACTCACTATCTTCTGCTCCCAAATTTTCAAACCCTGGTGTCAATGGTGGTGCAGAAAAAACTTCTAAATAACCAGGTGTCGGCAAGAAATTAGCAAAAAAAGGACTCACAAAGTTCCCTCCTGATGTGGAATAACCAAAACCATCCCCTGTTAACTGCTAATTACCAAGACTAATTAAGTTATCAACATTAAAAGGTTCGTTTCCTGGAATTGGAGTCCCTGCGGGCTGTAAACCAGTAATTGTTTCACCATTGCGTATACCACTAATTCCTAAAATCTGGTAAAAACCAAAATCGTCAGCGGTGTCATTAGTGGTCAAAGTACCACTTGCCGCTATGCCAGTACCAGAATAATTCCAGTCCCAACTCAAAGCAGAGGCATCTTGCATTGTCCCAAAAAACAATCCAGATGTGGTAGCGAGGGCTGTAGCGGATAGCAAAGCTAGATTTTTCATGGAGGTTGTTAATGTAATTACATCTGTTGTAGGTTGAGTTGACCTACAGAACAGCACAAAACTGATGCTTGCTTCAAACAGAAGCAACACGACTTTAGAGAAATTTTATCCCTTAAACAAGAAGCTTTTATTTGCTTGCCTTATCTTCTCTAACTTATAAATAAAAAGCAAGGACAGATAAGACACTTAAGAAAAGCGAAAAATTTCTAAACACTAGCAAGATTGAAGAAAAATACATTCGTCAAAATTCAGGCATCATTCTGGCTATATACAGTTGTATATTTATAGCTGCAATCAATGTTATTTATGGTGCTTGGCAGGGTAAACCAGAAAGTACTTCCTTTTCCGGGAGAGCTTTTGACACCAATGGTTCCTCTATGAGCCTCAATAATTTGACGACACAAGTACAAACCAAGCCCACTCTTTCCACGCTGTCCTCGTCCTTGAATAAAGCGGTGAAATAGTTTTTGTTGATTTTGGGGCGCAATTCCTGAACCGTAATCACGCACAGAAACCTTCACTTGACCTTCTCTATAAGAGATTATTTCAAGTAGAATTTCTCCTTGAGGGTTACTTACCCGCACAGCGTTATCAAGTAAGTTTTGTAGAACCCGTTGAATTTCTAAGGAATCGCCGTAGACAGTTAGCAGGGGTTGAGAAATTTTGCAAACAAAGGCTAGTTCACGTGTAGATATTGCTTTGACCTGGTTAATTATTTTAATTAAAATCTTTTGCCAATTCAAGCGCTGGCAGCTTAAATGAGCGCTGCGTGTTTATAACGAGAGATATCTAAAAGGAGTTCCACAAGCTTAAGCAACTCCTCATTAACTCAACTGAAAAATTCATTGCATTGAATCTAATGGCTCCTTCAAAAGGTTTCTAATAACATCTAATAATTCCGAAAAAGTGTAAGGCTTTATTAAAAATACATTAATGCTGAGGTAATCACCATTAGTATTAAGCTGATGGTGATCCAACGTAATACCGCTAAGTCCTATAATCTTGACCTGTGAGTTCATTTGTTGCAGGATACTACTTGCAGTTAAACCATCCATCAACGGCATCATTATATCCATCAATACTAAGCTAATTTTCTCTTGATGCTGAGCATACAATGAGATAGCTTCAATACCATTAATAGCTGTCAGAGTTTTATAGTTGGAGTCTTCTAACAAGGTTTTAGTCATCTCCAAAATGGCAATTTCATCATCTACAATTAGAATCAATTCTCCGTTACCATGAGGCAATTCTACATTCTCTGCTACTCCCCTTATTCCTGGTTTGATAGCTGGGAAATATACCTGAAATTGAGTTCCTTTCCCAAGCTGACTATCTACAGTCACAAAACCACCGTAATTTTTGACAATACCAATTACAGTGGAAAGACCTAGCCCTGTACCTTTACCCAATTCTTTAGTTGTAAAAAAGGGTTCAAAAATACGCTCCCTAATCAATGGAGTCATACCAAAGCCTGTATCATTTATAGTGATAACTACATAGGAACCAACATTAGCATCCGGATTTATCCGAGCCAGGTTTTGCTCAATGGATAAATTTTCCGCACCAATAGATAGAGTGCCGCCTTTGGGCATGGCATCACGAGCATTAACACACAAGTTCATTAGTACTTGATGTATTTGAGTAGGTTTTGCCTTAATAGCCCACAAGGGTTCCTGGGGTAATTTTTTGGTAACTTGAATCGATTTCGGAAATGTGCTTTTGGCAATTTGCTCCATTTCCAACAAAAGGTGTTCTATTTGTAAAGTAATCCCCCTTTCGTCAGAACCGCGTGCAAATGTCAGGATTTGCTTAACTAAATCAGCTGCACGTTTAGAGTTATCTTCTATGATTTTTAGCATTTGCTTATACTGCCCATCAAGATTGGGAAGTTTAAGTGCTAATAGTTGAACTGAAGAGAGAATTGGCGTCAAAATGTTGTTGAGGTCGTGAGCAATTCCACTAGCCAGCGTACCGAGACTCTCTAGCCGCTGGCTACGGAGAAATTGGGCTTGAAGTTGTTTTTTCTCAGTGATGTCAGTATCGACGGTCAGGATAGATTTGCGTTGAAATGCTTCATCAAACATCAGTATCCAACGGCTTTCTACAAGAATTTTTTGACCAAATTTGGTGACTTTTTCTAATTCACCTTGCCACGAACTACACTCTATTACCTGTTTAAAAGCTATTTCCAGTTGAGGTAAATTTTCTTGGCATAAAAGCTTATCAGCATTATCTCCTAGAATCTCGTCAGCTTTCCAACCATATAAACTCTCTGCACCTTGATTCCAGAACGTAATTTGATTATTTAAATCTCGAACTAAAATTGCGTCAGTAGTGATATCTAGTAGAGCTGCTTGTTCTTTTATTTTTTGTTCCGCCTGCTTACGTTCAGCAAGTTCGGATTGTACCTGCTCATACAGTTGAGATTGCTGGATCGCAATGCCTATTTGTGTTGCTAATTGCTTGAGTAAATCAATTTCCCAACTTTGCCACTGCCGTGGTGCTGCACATTGACTGGCAACTAGCAATCCCCACAAATTTTCTCCTTGTAAAATTGGCACTACCAAGTTAGCTCTAACTTGAAACTGAGCGAGTAAATCACGGTGACATTCTGTAAGACCTGCTGTATATATATCTGCTACAGCTTGGATACGTCCTTGTTGATAATGCTCATTACCAGTAGACATGAACCAAGTATCTTGGACTTGGGCATTCAGCACTGATATCCAACCATCACCTACAGATTCCACCACTACAATCCCACTGTAATCTGCTTGAAACTGATAAATCAACACGCGATCACCTTGGAGGAATTGTCGTACTTCATTTACTGTTGTATTCAATACCTCCTCAAGATTCAAACTTTGGCGGATGCGTACTGCCATTGCCATTACCAGCTGCTGCTGCTCAATTTGCTGTTGTAGTTCTTTCTCTTTTTGCTGACAAATACTCAGCAGGCACATTTGATTAGATTTATCACTATTCATTTTTAATATCCCTAAATCTTTTTATTAAGCTATTAATATCTAGTGCTTGCTTCTAGGAGCTACGATTTGATGCTCATAACTCAAACTAGTTTCAAGCCTAGAATTTTTTCAGACTCTTTTAACTTAAATTTAACTTATATTATGAGGAAGTTGTAAGTATAGAATAGTTTTTTGTAAAAATAAGAGTTTCCAAATTAATACTTATTTTTGATTTAGAAATAAACATTATTAGCGTTAAATACATTTAATCAACCTACAGATAGAATTATCGTAAGAATTCAGCACTCAGTCCTTCTAAAGTCAGAATTTGAAAGCAATGAGCGTATAATTCATCTATTGATTGAGAAGAATTTGACTAAAATTTCTAACATCCTGACTCCTGGATTCTGGCTCCTGAATTCTTACGAATTATCAAGGATTGTAAGTAACAACTATTAATCTAACAACTGAGCAGGCTTAACTTCCTTCAATAGCCTGTCGCAACCATCTCTTAGACAATTGCTCCACTTGGGCTGCATCTCAAGACCGCTTTTTCAGGATTTGGCACAAACGCGGCGGAACTTTTACCTTTATTACCCCTACAATAATTGTATAAAAATATGCAGCCGCAGTTTCAACAATAGAAGTGACGTAAATTTATCCAGTAGAGAAGCGATCGCAGTTCCGTATGAGCGATCGCCATGATTAATCCCTAACCACAGGGATTAATAATGAAATTATATTTGTGACAATGCTTTAACGATTGCAGTGCTAGCCCCCTCATGCCAACACTCTAAATCCATAAAAAGTAGGTAATTGCTCTACTTAGTCACAAGTGAACAATCACCTCAATAAATGAGTGTTTTTACGTTTTTACTCGCAAATTCAAACTACAACGAGTATGTTAGCAGTTCCACGTGTCAGAAATGCATTTATGTCAAAAAAACTACTTATTAGCGAAATTATTACTCAATATCAACTTTTCAATAACTCGACTCTTATCTGATGATTAGCCGAAGCTAAAATCACTAAATATAGCTCCCTTGTCTGCCTCAAGAGCGGTACTATCTTCATTAATAACAATATTATCGGTGGAAGCAGATTAATAAATCAGCCTCCTTACCCATTCCAATCAACCAATACCCCATCCATGCAAACAATCTCCCACTGCGGAAATTTCTGCTAATTTACTTTGTAAGCTCAAAGCTGATCAGTGGAGTAAAAAAATGACATCTTATGACTTGATAGCTACTGAGTATAAAAAATCTAAACAGTTGCCGTTTCGCTTGCATATTGAGGTATATACATACTTTCATCTGCTCGGTAATCTAGTTGGAAAATCAATTCTCGATCTGGCTTGTGGAGAAGGATTTTACACTAGACAATTCAAACTCCAAGGTGCAGCACGAGTTGTAGGGGTCGAAATCTCTGAAAAAATGATTTCATTGGCAAGATTGGAACAAACCAGACAACCCCAAAACATTGAATATATTTTCGGTGATGTACTTGAACTTGGTAAAATTGGCAATTTTGATCTGGTGGCAGCTTCCTATCTACTTAATTACGCTTCCTCCAGAGAACAACTACTTAAAATGTGTCAGAACATATTTGCCAATCTCAAACCGGGCGGTCGTTTCGTCACCATCAATAATAATGACTCCCAATCCCCTATTTCCTATCTGACTACTTCTAAGTATGGATTTATTAAAAGCATAGATTCACCATTAGTGGAAGGCACACCGATAAAATACACATTCACAATCTCTGATAGTGATCAGAAATTTAGCTTCGATAACTATTACCTCAGCACAGCTACTTATGAATGGGCATTCCAAAGTGCGGGTTTTAAAGAGGTTAACTGGCACAAACCAATAGTCTCTCCCCAAGGTGTGGAAGAATTTGGTCAAGAGTTTTGGCAAGATTTCCTTAACTGTGTGCCGATCATTGGTATTGAGTGTCTTAAATAGGTAAATGGGTGCTTTTCTACTAGGACTTTTGCGATCGCCTACAGCGGGCGGGTACGCCATCGCCATCGGAAAGTGCGGGTACGCCATCGCTCCCAGCACCGCTTATCTATATTCGGGAATTATATTTATCTGAGCTCACCAAAATTCCTTTACTTTCGTTCCACTCTCAAATAAAATTTTGTAGCCACAAACTTAGTATCTCTCTTGGTTGGATCTGAATTGCCTACTACCTCAGTTTTACCTACAGCAATCAAACCTTGACCAAAAATTTCGCTGGTTGCTGCGTCAAGTTGTTTTTGTGTTGCATCGGTTTTACTCAAATCAATTGACGAAACTTGAGAAATCTTCGGCTTATTTAGAATCAGATTATCTGTGGAGAAGCAAGGAGTTGTGATGCAACGAATGCCATTGTCTTTTAGTGCCACAAAAGTACCTTTTGCTGGGGCATCTGTAGCGGCATAGAAAGCCTCTTTAACTCTCAAATTCCCAAACTCACCAAATGGGGAAAATTCAACTGGAACTATGCTACCTCTGAGAATCACACGGCTACCATAATCATTTTGAATTTTTACCAGTTGGGAAGGTGAGACTTTCAGGGAACTCCAATCGGCGTTGCAGAATAGAAATATGAATTAGGGCGATCGCTATGCAATGTCCAAGGTGTGCATCAACTCACATTCGTAAGAATGGTCAACAAAGAGGTAAACTCTCATTACATCTGTGTTCAATGCAAACGTCAGTTTATTGAGTTTTATGATCAGAAAGGATATACAGAGGATATTAAGCGTGAGTGCTTAGAGATGTACGTTAACGGTTTGGGATTTCGAGCTATAGAAAGAGTTAAAAAAGTACATCATACTACTGTGATAAATTGGGTGAAAGAAGTTGGGATGGCTTTAACAGATACGCCTGATAGAAGTGAAATACCAGAAGTTGCAGAAGTTGATGAACTAGAAACTTTCATCGGTAAAAAAAAACAAAATATGGCTGTGGACAGCCGTAAATCATAGTACTGCGGGAATTATATCTTGGGTTTTAGGCGATAGGAGTTCAGAAACTTTTAAAATATTGTGGCAGATTATAAGATGTTGGCAGTCTTATTTTTATGTTACTGATGGATATACTGTTTATCCTGTTTTTATCAGTAATGAAGACCATATTGTTAGTAAGACTTATATGACGAGAGTAGAGGGAGAAAACAGTCGTCTAAGACATTATCTGGCTCGCTTACATCGTAAAACATGAGTGTTACTCCAAATCAGAAAAAATGCTGAGGTATTCTATTCGATTAGTAATACATTATCTTCAGTACGGTGATGATGCGCTGCGGGCGCATAGCGCCCGCAAGCTTGAGGTGATCGCATAATTCATATTTTGATTCAGCAACGCCCTCCAATCAATTGCAGACACATAACATTCTGAGCGAAAAACACCATCTAAGCAAGGAGTAGCTTTCAAGTTGACAAGCTTTATAAAATATCCACCGCATATTGGAGAAGCACATCTGCGAAAATCTCTTCGTATCGTGTAATATGCCCATTGGGGGAACTCTTGATTTTCGACAGTAGCGGCAACAGAATTAGTAGTGTCTGGAGTAGAAATGCTTTGAGCAGATACTTTGGAGAAAAATCCGTTGCTAACTATTATTGCACCTAATAGGGGAATAATTGAGTATTTGTAGTTAAGTGATATTTTGTTCATGGGAGCTTTAATTTTTATTTAAGGGTTCAAGACTTTTGTTAAAATAAGAGTTGATCAAATTGCTGCCAAATTCAATTTCTGCTTTCTTGCAGGTCGCTCCTAAAGCCTTTCAACCTCGCCTTATGCGACTATTTATCAGCATCATTCACAGGCGCGGCGTCATAACTGCCTTGACAAGAGCCTTTCACCTCAATCCCATAAACTTGATTTTCTCTTGGCAATAGTTCGTGCAGTTTCTTCGCACAGAAACGGGTTGCTTTAATCCCACGAGCTTGTGAAGATAGCACAAGCTCCAATGTTTTAATTACAGAGGAAGAATAACGCTTTCTGCAACCCCCTTTAGTGGTAGGGTTAGATAATTTTGTTCTGCTCCAGCTCGGTTGATGACAAACCCTAAGCCTCTGGACTTAATCGCCACAGTATCAAAGCCTTGTTTTTGCCCATTTTGAAGGTTTACAGTTGGTAGCACCAACGTTAACTCCAACTGACCTTGATCAAAGTTTGGCTCTAAGGTCACAGTAATAAGTAAACCCAGAGGACTTTTTTGTTTCCTAATTTCCTTGCCTCGAAAAGTAAATTCACCTTCTGGGCCTTGATAGGTCAGTTGGGAAGCTCCTCGTGGCTCATCTGTGCGTACTGGCCCTGGCGCTTGTGGATAGAAGACAATCTGTGTAGTCCTAATTGGATCAGTGAAGGTATACTGGTTTGCTTGGTTAAGTTCAACTGCCTGTGCTAATTTTTGGGCTACTTTCAAATCAACTGCGAACGCTCTAACAGAACTTACTGCCCCAAGCGTCCCGAATACTAGAATTGATGTAGTAATTGCAACGAATTGAGAAATCTTACTTCTCATAGTGGTGTAATTGATTATATGGTATACGCAAACATCTTTTTTACTCTCGAAGTTCATGCTGAAAGTTTTCTGAACAAAAATTCATTAACTGACAGCAGAAAATATCTGCTTAGGTGTATTTTACACTACCAGGATTTATACGCAATACCTTTTCTGATTTATTAATCCTGGTGATTTAATCCATCTCCAAGTTCGGAGGGCTTTTTTCAAAGCCAGCGATCTCTGCGACAAGCCGAAGCAGCGCATCCACATACTAGGTACATTTTCTCAACAGCGTTTCACTTGATGTTGAATTTTTGAATTTAATTGAAACTGGTGGGTACAAGCAAGCTCTTAGGTGTAAGTGCAAACTATGATTATTTGTAAACAACGCAACCGTAACTAAAAACTGGTTGTTGAATTTCAAAACTATCGGTTGATACTTCTATTTGCCAATTTTCTACAGGTAAAATTCCATGTTTCGTTAATTGCCACCGTCCTAGCAAAGATAAAAAATTGGTAGGATTTCGCATGAATAAAGGCGCACCTATATCTTGAAGCAATTGTAGTAACTTCGGGTAATCAACTGCGGCCTCACCATCAAAGTCCAGTGCTAAAAAACTTCCTTTGGGAACCCAGTCGTATAAATTATCTAGTGTTTGAGCTAAAGTTTCGTCTGGGATAAAAGCACTAATACCCACTAAAACTATACCCAAAGGACTAGTTGGAGACAAAATTTTGCTGACTGCTGATTGATTCAGAGTCTTAAGATTCGTCACATCGCAAAATACCCCTCTTCTGTCACTTTCCGAGTATTCTTAATAAAAGGATTAAAATAAAAAACTCTGGAAGGTAAGCAGGGCAATGGATGTAGAATTACAAATCCTGAAACATTTGGCAAGAGACGCCCACCCAACAGTTGCGCTCGTAGATGAATATTGTGCAGAGTACAAAGACCTATTTCAAGAAGTAAGAAATTATGAATATTTCAAATATTTGCACTTAGGCATAATATCAACGATAAAAAGAAAATTATTACCAGAAATAGCAAAAGTTGTAAGTATAAATTCAGCGCAGTCGTTACACCATTTTCTAGCAAATTCAGATTGGTCAGTAAATAAATTAAAAAGCCGAAGATTAAATAAACTCAAGAAAGCATTAAATGGAAATGTAATTACAGTAGTAATAGATGAAACAGGAGATAGGAAAAAAGGTAAAAAGACTGATTATGTAGCTATACAATATTTAGGAAGTGTGGGAAAAATAGATAATGGAATAGTTTCAGTCAATGCTTATGGAGTTTATACTAATATAACTTTTCCATTAATTGTCAAAGTATTTAAACCAAAAGGAACATTAACTGTACAAAAAGATTATCGAGCGCGATTTATGTGCAGCAGCTATAAATTTTAATGTCATACATTCCAGCTTAAACATTCAGCTTGGCAATAAACTCAGGTAAACCATCAGTACCAACGATTTCGATGCGAGGTAACGCCAGTAGAGAATCATGGAAATGGCTCAAACCAGACTTGCAGGACAGACCAAATGTATAACCACAAGCACCAATTAAATGTTGCACTACACTATCTGTATCGCCGTAAGGATAGGCAAATGCAGTAGGGGTATGACCCAAGACTTGGTGTAGTAGAGAGCGTGAGCGCACTGCTTCTTGGACGATTTCTGCAACTGATAGAGAAGTAAGATGACGGTGTGTGACTGAATGAGCGCCAAATTGTACACCCTCATCTTGTAGTTGTCGAATTTCTTGCCAGTCAAGTAAAGGTACTTCTTCATCGTAATAGCTATCCCAATGATTAGTACCAGCGATCGCTCCAGCAACTAAAAAGACGTTAGCAGAAAAGCCATACTGCTTGAGTAACGGCCAGGCATAATCACTAAAATCTTGATAGCCATCATCAAAAGTGATTAATACAGCACGACCAGGAATAGGTATTCTAGTGGTCTTGGCTCTGCACCATTGTTCTAAAGTAATGCTGTGAAAACCAGCATCGCGCAAGTAACGCAGTTGTTCAGCAAAAGCCTCTGGTGTAACACGATAGGGCGAAGTAGCAGCACACCCTTTAGGATGAACACGGTGATACATCAAAATTGGTAATTGGTCGGTGACAACTTCCCAGTTGGTATAAATCTCTGGAGAACCACCATGCCAAAGGATATTAGCAGCAGCTAGAGGAGGCGGTGGTGTCGGCTGGGGAATTTCAATGATTTCTGGCTCTTGATTATAGTTACCAGCTTGGAAAAGTTGCACACGGTAGAGGGGGGTGCGTAGTTCTTTGATGAGTTGCAGTGGATGAGTTTTGGCAAACGTCTCTCCAATAACTTTCGCGCCAAAGGGATGACCCCAGTTGTAACCGGGTTTATCTGGCTGATCAACAACTAGATTAGCGTGGGCTGTAATAAAATATCCGTCAGTGTTAAGGGCATCTACAACCTTACGAGCAAAGGCTTGCAGTTGGGGAAAACCACCGACATAATATAAAACTTCGCTACAGATGATTAAATCAAAGCAGTCGGGGATTGGATCTTGAGTTAAGTCGAACAGTTGAAAGGTAACATTTTTGCAATCAGCGCACCGTTGAGCAGCCCTTTCCAGGGCTACTTGAGAAATGTCTACAGCAACTAGGTTATCAACGCGAGGGGCGAGTTGTGCTGTAAAATGCCCTTCCGCACAAGCAACTTCTAAGGCTTTATTGAATTGTTTGGATGGCAAGAGTGCTAGAGTTTGTTCGTATTTCTTCTGTTCGTAGGGGCTTGTATATTGCCAAGGGTCAGCTTGTTTGGTAAACAAAGTCTCGAAATATTCCCGGAGGTTAACAGTTGCTGGTTTAGGTACACGTTCAACTTTTGGTGAAAATTTGGGAACTATTTTGGTTGGAGAAGTAATGAATTCTGGTGCATAAATTAGGCGTTCTGGTAATTTACTATTCCCTGATCTTTTAATTACAGGTTCGCCGACAATTACCCCAGCTTCCATCAAATCATTAAGTACTCTTTTTGGGAACATTGCCCGCCGAGAAACACTAGTGCCGATCGCACTTGGATAACGCGATAAAATTACATCACTACCATATTGAGGATCAACTGACTTGTTGACTAAGCGATCGCGTAAAGTTCCTTCTGCTAACCCCCTACCGAGTAATCCTTCCCGCACGGCTGCAATCATCAATTCCAAACCACTTTCTTTGATGATGGCAGCACGCAACTGCTGAGAGCTAACTTTACCCCCTTCGACCTCTACAGATATGCTGCCTAGTGGTACACCGCCAACTGTGGGTATAACTATCAATTCTTCAGCACTGACCGAGAGATTGGGTAAGTTATCACTCACTTCAACCGTAAATGTATCTTTATCCACACGTTGCTGCAAAGCTACTAAAGTGCCAACTGCTGATTTCCAACTACCTTGAAATAAACTCATCTGGAGTTCTCGAAAGATAGTTTTTTTTCCCAAGCGTGAACTATAAAAATTAGTATCTAGCCAGTGTGGACGTTGCCAAAGTTCTTGTAAAAATACTGTCCAACCGATGTGATCATGTAATACAGCCCAAAGTAACTGCTGATCGCTGGGCAAATTATCTGCCAAACATAAGGAACCTCGCCACACAGACGAGTTTGCTGTACTAGATTTGATAGTGAGTTGGTGGTAAATTGTGCGCTGGAAGAAATGCCCTAAAATTTCCCAAGCGAATTTAGCTGCGATCGCATCTTGTAAAACATAGCTAGCAACAAACCCATCGCAGATAGGTAATATGAGACTACCGAGGCGCTTACCTTCAATGCTGATAGTACAATGTAAGCGTCCTGTAGTTGCTGGCGCAGTAATGTCTGAGATTGGTTCTGTCACTTCTACCGCCACTGCATAGGTAGAGCCGACAGTTACAGGGCGAGGATTTGTAGAGTGGTCTAAAATCAAGTTTTCCAGTCTGATGCAGACACGACGCGTCAAAGCTGGAGCCATTGATTGAGTTTCCAGCGCTGTTAAAAACTTATAAATGTCTGTTTCCAAACGTTGCCATAATTCATAGCTAGCAGATGTAGAGGTGTGACACTGAGGCTGGAACGCAGACGAGAAAATACACAATGCAATTGTATATGGGCAGAGTCCGGGGTCACGCTCCTCTGGTATTACATCTAACAAAGCGATCGCATCTTCACCGCAACTGAGCAAAAACCCTGCTGTCCAGCAGAGAAAGGCTAGTTTCACACCAGGAAGCTCTGCGGCTGACATACCCCTAACATAAGCTGGAGAGGGATTAGGAACTCTAGGATCAGGTGAATGTCCAGTAGTAATTACACGTAGCCCATCGGTAAAAATTTGAAGCCTATTAGTAGATGCAGAATTAGGACGGATGCGGTAACAAGCTGAAGCATCAGGAATCGCACCAAAAACTGAACCAGTTCGAGCAATTTTTTGCCAAAAATCCCAATCTTCACAAGTCAGCAATGTTGTATCAAAACCACCAACTTCTCTAACAATTGTCTTGCGGACAATGCAACAATGGATAGCAAGTACGCAATTTCGTGCTAAGGCAGCAAATAAAGTACTGGGTTGAAAAGAAAATTCCTCATCAACAATCGGCTGTTCATTGGACGCAACCTTTGTCCAACGACTATAAACAGCATCCAGGCTTGGGTTATCTTTTATCGCTTGTATCAACCGTTCTAAATGCTGCGGCAAAATCCAATCATCAGCGTCCAAAAATAATAACCACTCAAACTTAGCCTTATGAATACCTGCATTACGCGCAGCGCATACGCCTGAGTTGACCTGACTCAGCACCTGAATGCGAGAATCTTGTTGTGCAAATTGAGTTGCGATCACCAGCGTATCATCACTCGAACCATCATCAACAACAATCGCCTCCCACTCAGTATAAGTCTGAACCAGCAGAGAAGAGAGCGTTTTTCTAATAGTTTCTCCACAATCATAAGCAGGAATAATCACAGACACTTTCAACATAAAAATTACTTTTTACTAAATTTCTTATACTCTCTTCTCTGCGTGAAATAAAAAATTACCCCCGCCACACAACCAGAAATCTCTCTAAATAAAGTCTGATATCTTCCCCCGAACCCTCTAATTAAACCCCTAATAAATAACTGCAAATACCATTTCGGCAAACTTAACAACAACCGTCGTAAATTACCCCAATGATCGTATTTTTCATACTGAATCAGTAGTGCTGCAACGTGTCCCCGCATATAGCTGTGAACCTGCTGCTTCAAGTTGGTTATATCCTGACGATGGTAATGATATGCAACCGCTTTTGGTTCATAACGACATAGCAAACCTTCTGCTAATAAACGATAACAGAACTCTGAATCTTCACTACATCCAGCCGCCTTCTCTCCTGCGCCTAAGCGTTCATCAAAACCACCCAATAAATCAAAAACTCGACGGCGAACAGCCATGTTCCCGCTACCACCCATCAACCAAACCGGAACACCATAATTCTTATATTGTTGAAAAAATTCTCTATCGAAATCTACTTGATAAAAACCTCGAATAAAACTCCAGTTATCTTCAAAAATCTGCTGAGCTTCTGTTAATAATTCTCCAGGTAAAACTAAACCAGTCACAGCCATTACTTCAGGCTCTTCAAAGCTTTGTTGTATTTGCATTAACCAGTCAGGATGTACCGTCATATCATCATCAATGAATGCCACAATATCGCCTTTAGCATGAAATATACCAGTATTCCTAGCTTTGCTCGCACCTGCTTCTGGCTCTATAAAATATTGAATATTTGGGATTTTAGCTACTAATTCTTGTGTAGTATTAGAATTAGGCGCATTATCTATAACTATGATTTCAGCCGGACTGACAACTAAATTTTTAAGCGAATCTAAACATTTAGCTAACTGCTGTGTTCTGTTTCTTGTGGGAATCACAATAGAAATAGAATTTTTAAGATATACAGGAAAATCCGCACTAGGATTACTCAATTTTCTAGTTGATGTTACTACCGCAGTATTTCTCACACTTTTCTGCTTTAAGACATCTATGCCTTGTTTAGAAAAATAATGACTAACAGTAGGAGTAATTGTTTGAATAGCAACATTTAGTAATTGAGTGGCAGTCATCGGTAATTGCTCAGATGAAATTCGCTGATGCCCAAGAGGAATACTTTGCCACCAAAACACTACATATAAACCTTGATAACCAGGATAAATAGGTAGCGATGATAACCCTTCATCCATAGCTAGATGTAAAATTTTCCAAGGGCTATGGCTCATACAAATTGCCTCCGAATTTTCTCAATACGTTTGCAAGAGCGAGAATATCCGCCCAAAAGCCCAGTAATTCCGCCCAAAAATTCTGCAAAAAAAATGTCAGGTGGTAGAGAATGTTTACCCAATAAACTTTCTAATAATTGGCTAAGTTCATACTTCAACCACCACAGCACTAAGCGGACTAATTTTTTTCTTTGAGGTGGGTCGCTAAGATAACATTTGGTGACATAAGATGTAAAACCTAAACCCCAACTACGGCTGTATTGACGACGCAGTGAGAGATAATCTCGACGATGCTCATGAAATACTAAATATTTCGGCTCATATATGAGCGTGTAATCTGCACGAATGATGCGATAAAACATATCGTGGTCGCCACCACCTGGTAGAGAAGGGCCTGTATCTAAAGCTTCGTCAAACCCACCTAACTCAAGTACAATCTGGCGACGAAATGCCATATTACAGCCAACCCCAAACACTCCAGCACCGCAGGGGTATAAAGTATTTCCTGGCAGGATTTGACCAAAGCGAATTTTTTCAAAGCTTTTGCGAAAACCGCCTCTTTTTTCACACAAGATTTGAGCTTCTGTCTCTAACGCATAGGGCAAAACTTGTCCAGTAAAAGCAGCTGCGTCAGGATTTTCTGTCCAAGCTTCCATCAGCCCGTTGAACCATTGACGGTCTACCACTACGTCATCATCTACAAAAGCGATAATTTCTCCTATTGCTTCGTGTAGGGCGCGGTTACGAGCAAAATCCAATCCTGGTTTCGGTTCTTGAACGTAGCGCACACTTGGTAACACTGTAACGAGTTCTTGAGTGCGTTTATCTGTGGAAGCATTATCTATGACCAAAATTTCAAAGCGAGGGTTAGCTTCTAACTCAGGTTTTTGTAACTTTATTAAAGACTGCAAACATCTAGCTAGATTATCAGGACGGTCTTTAGTACAGACTGCAACTGTCAACGAGGGAAAATCAGCAAGATTAGCAGTAGGATGAGTCAATTGTTCCCGAATGCTTTCTTGAAGTAGTTTATTCCCAACTTCTTTAGCTATCCATTCAGCTATCTCTGCTGAGGTAAGTACTCTGTTAGGGGAGAGTGCTTGCATCAAAAAAGCGATCGCCTGATCTTTATGCCGTACAATTAAGGCGATACCTGCATCATTCTCTGACAGCTTAATAGTAGGTAAAGATTGAGTGACTTCGATTTCGATAATAGGGTAACGCATACAAGTAACTTAATGGTTGGTTTTGCGATGCTGTAAGTTGTAAAGCTGAGCAAATAACCCATCGATTTTGAGTAGATGTTGGAGATTACCTTGCTCCACAACCTTTCCCTCGTTCAGCACAATAATTTGATCGGCTTGTTCGATGGTGGATAGGCGATGGGCAATAATAATAACTGTGCGGTTATGGCTAAGAGTATTGAGAGCTTCTTGAATTAAGTTTTCGGCAATACTATCGAGGGCGTTTGTCGCCTCATCTAAAATCAGAATTTGTGGGTTACGAACAATAGCACGGGCTAAAGCAATTCGCTGTCTTTGCCCTCCAGAAAGCCGCAAACCGCGATCGCCTACCTTAGTATGATAACCTTGGGGTAACTCCTGAATAAACTCATGAGCATTGGCAAGTTTTGCTGCGGTAATAATTTCGTCTTTTGCTGCATCTAAACGACCATAGGCAATATTTTCTAAAATAGTGGCGCTAAACATATAAATATCCTGGCTAACAATAGCAATTTGGCTACGCCAGTCAGTTAGATTTACTTCTCGCAATGAATAATTATCTACATATATTTCTCCAGAATTCACTTCGTAAAAACGGCAGATTAAAGCAATTATGGTGGACTTACCAGCACCGGAAGGCCCTACTATCGCTGTAGTTTTTCTACTAGGAATACAAATTGAAACATCCTCAAGTGCTGGAGTTTCTTCGGGATAGTATTGAAAGCTAACGCTTTCAAAATAAATGCCTTTATTGATACTTTTATAAGGAGTATTACCTGAATGAATATAAGGTTTATCTGAGGGATCTAAAAATGACATCACATCTTCAACTGCTGTTACCAAAGTTATCAACCCAACACGTATCCCATTTAGCTGGATTACTAAAGGTTGTAGGCGGTGTAAAACAAATATAAAAGTGAGTATTTGTGGTAAAAGTCCCCGATTGTATACTAGAGCGCTTACTAAAATACACAGTAATACAAATAAAGATAAAATTTCTGAAACAGGCCCAACTGTGCCAGAGACAATCTCCAATTTTAAAAAAGTTTTGACTACTTGACTAGATGCAGTAGTCAGACGCTTCTGTTCATAATCTTCTCTCCCAAAAGCTCGGATTTCTCTCATCCCAGCTAAACCTTCCCACATACGTTTAGCTAAAACAGAATTTACTTCTACTGCTCTTTTTCCTAGCTTCTTAACCTGCCTAGTCATTATCTGATTTACAAAGGAAATCAGCACCATCAGAACAGTAACTAGTAGAGTTAAGCGCCAAGATATTAACAACAATATACTTACATAAACAGCAATATTACAAATAGTAGTAACTAAACTTAAACTAGTTGCTAAAGCTTCGCTAGTTTGCCAAGTTTCATTACATAATATATTAACTAAATCTCCCGAATCACTATTTTCTATAAAACTGTAGCTAACGCTCAATAGTTGCTGAAAAACTCCTGAACGTAGCTGATGCCCTACCTGTCCGTTAAACCATGCAAATAAAATGCCTTTACCATAAACTAAACAGTTTTTTAGAACAACACTACAAAAAATGCATAAGACGACAATTAGCAGACGTTGATTATTAGAATAGTTATTAAATATTTGATTAAAAAAATTTATAAAATAATTATCATCTATTCCTAAAGATTGAGGCTGAATGAAACTTTGAATTAGTGGAATAAACAAACTAATCCCTAAGCCTTCTAGTAAAGATGAGACAAAGCCTAAAGTAATAATTGCTGCGACTGCACTTGGATAAATTTTTAATATTGGTAGTAATCTGTGAATTACCTTCGCTTCTTGCATGGTTTCTTATTTTTCATTTTGCGAAGGTTGGACAAATAGCCATTGCACCTTTACTGTCTCTGGAAGATTTAAATTCTTGACAAAGTTGTAAAACTTGCAACCATCTTTGCTGATGAATTCTACTGTATCGTTTTTGCGGCTCTGGCTGGAGTTTACCAGCTTCTTTCTGGTATCCAGAAACATTAATCGCATGATTAACTGCTAAATTATTAGATGATTGAAATTTTTTCTTGAGATACTTATACCAATAGTCATGCTCCAACCCCATCAAAGACATTATTGGTTTAGCTGCAATTTTCAAAAGCAATTTAATCAAAAATTGATACTTAAATAAGGTAAGAATTTTGATAAAGTCTAATTTTATACCTTTATATATCAAGATTAAAGTGTTCTGGTAATCTCCACAAGACTGGCTGGCTGCCAATAAGTAAAAGCAAAAATTACTGGCAGACCAATCGTAGATGCAAGTAGGAATTTCTGGGTGTCTTTGTCGGAAATCTGTCATCACCAGATTGTAAGACCTTTCCATCGACTGATAGTTATGGGACATACTTCCCCTTACCTGACGGTAACCAATCAAAAATTCTTGTACTACCCGAAACTTATAATGTTCAGCAATACGCAAAGAAATTTCCCAATCCTCGCAACCTTGAGCATTATTTGATTTAAGTTTGCAGTTGTAACCACCAACTTTTTCAAAACAAGATCGGCGTATTAGGGGTACACTAGCATTGCCTATAAAGTTTGTGTACGCCAAAAGTGGGTAAACAGTTCCTTCTACGCTATTAAAATCCCTATGATATTCAGGATCAGGCGTTCCAAAAATTATATCGTCCTCATCAATGCTGAGTGACCAAGCATAAACTAATCCTACAGACAAATCTGCTTCTAGTATGCACTGCACTTGTTTTTCTATTTTTCGGGGATACCAAATATCATCAGCATCAATCGGTGCAATATATTCACCTCTAGATTTTTCTATTGCTAAATTGCGAGCAGCAGCTACTCCAGCATTAGTTTGTTTTAATAAAATAACTCGACTGTCTTGTTGAGCAAAAGACTTTACAACGGTATATGTTCTATCTTGAGAACCATCATCAACAACTATAACTTCAATATTTTTATATGTCTGAGATAAAATGGAATTTAGAGTTTTTTCAATAAATTTTTCTGCATTATAGGCAGGTACAATCACTGAAATTAAAGGAGCTTCTATCATGAGTCTATCCTGCTTTTTGCAGATGTTTACATGATCTCTGGTGAACCAATTAGCTTTCTGTAATTTTCAACTTATCTAGAAAAAGGAAAAATTTAGAAGTTTACTCAAGTAAATCTCAGTCAATTGCTAAGACCCGAACCTGTAATCAAATGCCCAGATCAATGGGAAAGCCGATTCTCTACGGCGGGAGACCCGCTTACTTTAAGAAGAGTCACCCTATCAATAATATTTTTTTGCTTGCACCAAGGTATTTAAGCAA
The DNA here is from genome assembly GCF_038096175.1 of Nostoc sp. UHCC 0302. Classification (NCBI taxonomy): domain Bacteria; kingdom Bacillati; phylum Cyanobacteriota; class Cyanophyceae; order Nostocales; family Nostocaceae; genus Nostoc; species Nostoc sp. UHCC 0302. The sequence continues at coordinate 886,072 of NZ_CP151099.1, read as the reverse complement.
TGAAAACCCCTTTACCTACAGTCCTTCTCAAGAGAGGAGACGCACTCGCGCTCAGGCATCAAGAAGGCAGGCGCTAGCCTCTCACGAGTGGGAGAAGAGGAGACGCCCAAGGGACGCGGCTTTCATCGTTCGCGCTAGCGTTTCCTTTGGAGACGGCTAGGCGTTTTATTCCTTGCATCTCCTAATACAAATATGTCTTCTTCTATAAGAAGATTTAGGAATTTACCTGAGAGATAAAGCAAAGATATTGACAATAAACGTGTGATAACAAATTATTTGCAAACATTAAGTTTAAAATTTCCCTAATTGTGTGCTTGATTAAGTACCTATGTGACTGTAAAGAAAAATTAATATTGCCACAACTATCTTTAGATAGAAGCAGTTTTGTATACACCATCACTTAATTTATTTAAATTTCACCTAATAGATAGATATTAGCAGTTGGCTCTTGACAAAAAGGCAACAAATGTATGTATCAGCGCAGAAAATACAAGTGATTGCTAGTTGCTAAAGGTGCAAATACTAGATGATTTAATTTCCCCCGTATTTGTACAGTGACAAATTAAATGGCGTTGAGACAAATTCCTGTCATCAACAATACCTTAGCCAAAATAAGAGGGTGAAGAGAGAGGGCTGATGTAGTAGAGTTATTGTCTTCCCAAACGACAACTCAAAAGCCACAATCAACCCATGCCCGATATCCTATCACTGTTACAATGCCTGTTGCCGCAGATAAACGCTACGACGATATTGCGTCATGATTCAGTATTATATATTCCTTATGAAAATCCTGACTCTCATAAACGCTCTCGTCGGAAATACGGTGACAAGCTGGACTATGGTAATATACCTGACAAATATTTATCTAAAAGTAGCATTGAGGATGAAATTCAAAGTGATATTTATCAAGCCACTCTCCAACACATTGAATTTGCCCAGCCTCTAAATGTAGTGATTTTGGTCAAAACCAATCTTAAGACTAATATTCGTAGCCATGTAGTTCTATTCTCCAGCGACCTGAAATTATCATTTGAAAAAATTATTGATATTACAAACTCCGCTTTCAAATCGAGTTTAACTTCCGTGATGCAAAGCAGTTTTGGGGGTTGGAAGATTTTATGAATCTGAGGCAAACTGCGGTAACTAACGCTGCTAATTTAGCATTTTTTATGGTTAATTTATCTCATCGTCTTCTCGCTGATTTTCGCTTCCTTAATCCTGGCTCAGGCATTATTGATCTTAAGGCTCATTATCATGGCTTTCGATATATCCATGAAATCTTAAAAATGCTTCCAGAAATTCCTGAGCCTATTTTATTAAACCAGATTTTTGTGAAACTTACTTCTTTAGGACGCATTCATACCGTTTCTACGGGCGTTGAACACTCGTAATTTGGCAGAGGTATTGGGGTACAAAAGCTAGTCGATCATCCAGGCTGGTGACTTCTTTGAGTGCAGGGGGCATCCACTCGACGTAGTAAAACCAAGACCTGTTGAGCAATTGAATCCCCAGAATTAGCCGCTGCTTTGTCCGCTGGTCATCAGAAAGAAGCATGATGCGTTCGTCGAAGACGTTGGCGCAGCTATCGCCTAAAACAAAAGCAGGTTTTTCAAGTGCAGCGAGTTGCATTTCACCCGTGCCGATGATTTCGTGTTCAGTGGTGTAGATAATCTCACCAGCAGAAGCAATTGCATAAATCCATCGGTCTTGTTTCCACTGCACCCCGCAGCAGTAGCCGAATGTTCTCGAAGCTCCGATGTCGACTCGTTCGAGCGGATTGACTTCAACTGGTGGAATGCGATCACCGTCAGGTGTGCCGAAGGTATCGCCCCAAGGTGGGGAGATGTACCAGCACAAATAAAGTGAATTGATTTGGTCAATCATGATGCTCGTCTCCCTAACAAGTAGTTAATGACTAATAAAAGCGTGTTAGCAGTTTGGATGGAAGCATATATTGATATTTCGCAATGGTGGCCCAAAGCTGAAGATGGTAGCCCCTTGTCTGTGTATGCCGTTCATAGGCAGTTTGAGGGTAGCCCTAACGAAGTCACGAGACATACCTTGACTGTCGCCCGTGATGGCAGGCTAAAAAAAGCGGATATCGATAATTTAGTAAAGCTAGCAAGGATTTGCTCTGTACTATCTGGAGAGTTAGTAACTGTCAATGATATTGTGAAAATTCAAGAGGACTCGTGATGATGATAATGCTCAACCAAGGCTAATCCCAGGGCATTATTGCCAAAACTCACCAGCTCCAAATTTATTTGTCATTAGCCGTGAGCAAGTACTATTGAACAGAAGGGTGGAATGACGATGGCTAAACCATCCTCTAAGCGTAAAAAAGCTACTTCTGTTGCACAGATAAATTCAAAATCACCCAATAACTCTGCAAATGAAAATATCTCTATTGAGGAAAACCCAGCCTTAGCAACGATTACTGTTACTGCTGTTGAAGTTCCAGAATTAACCGAGGATGAACAACGCGATCGCTTGCATCTCGAACGCAAAGTGGAGAGAGCAGTTTTTGAGGCAGGGAAGGCGTTGATGGAATTACGCGATCGTAGGTTGTACCGTTCCACGCACAAGACTTTTGAAGAATATTGCCGCGAACGCTTTGGTTTTAGCAGTCGCCAACCTTATCTATTAATAGATGCGGCTGTTGTTTTTGATAATTTGATGGCAAAATGTGATCCATTGGATCACATTTTGCCGACTAGCGAACGTCAAGTTCGACCATTAACTAAACTTGAACCCCCACAACAGCAAGAAGTGTAGCTAAAGGCAGTACAACAAGCAGGTGGTAAAGTCCCAAGTGGTACGATTGTGAAGGATTTTGTGCAGCGCATTATTGAACGCACCAAAGTACCCAATACCTACCAGTTGGGGGAAGTATGCCAAATCTTAGCCAAAGATAATCCTGAACTCAGGGGGAAGGGCGGGTGTTGGGGTATAGTCAGCCAAGTAAACGATTTCAGATGCACCGTCAGAACCTGGGATGGCGAGTACACGGTTGGGCTGCAATACCTGAAATCTTATGATTACCTGCCTGCTGAATGTCAGCAGATGCAGTCTCTAAGCGATCGCATTAGTCTACTGTATTCCAATGCGTTGGAGGAGACAGTCAAGAATCTGTTGCAGTTGTTGGGGAAGCTGAATCGTCCTTATCTTACTGCTATTGCTATTTAATTGCAAAACTCCTCAATCATCTGAGCCTTCATTTCTTCTAAAGGAAAAGTTTCTGGATAGGTAGAAAACATCAGCGTGCTTGAGAGGGTACAAAATACCCTGAAATAGATATAGGGCAACGAGTGTAGCAATTTGTGGTAAAACAAAAAGAGCATTCATTCGCAATAAGCTCTGTTTAATGATAATATTACCTGAATTCTACGAGACACACCTCAAGCGAGAGCTTGGACGTACTGAATACTTATTACTAAAACTCCTCATTTATTTATTACAATCTATTAAAACTGTTAGCCTTGAGGCGCTAGCGACTGCTTTACCAATACCAATACTATTTGAAAGTAGAAGGAAAAGAATCCAGCGGTTTTGATCTTTAAACTACATCAATATTGAAGAGATTTGGTTTCCCATAGTTAGAAGTTGGCTAGAAATTAATTTTCCTTTAACTGAAGTTGTTTATGTAGTTATAGATCGGACTAATTGGGGATGCATTAATTTATTAATGATTAGCGTAGTTTGGGACAAGAGGTCGATTCCAATATATTTTGAGCTATTAAATAAGTTGGTTTCAAGCAATTTTGATGAACAAGAAGCAGTATTTAAGAAAGCATTACCGATTCTCAAGGATTATAAAACTGTAGTGTTAGGAGACCGTGAATTTTGTTCGATAAAGTTGGCTAACTGGCTCACAGAGCAGAAAACCTACTTCTGTTTACGCATAAAAAAAGATGCTTTTATAGAAATAGAACCAGAAATTTGGCTGCAATTAAAAAATTCAGGTTTATCCCCTGGAGCTTCATTCTTTTATCAAGGTGTTAAATATACAAAAACTACAGGATTTATTAGCTTTAATCTTGCGGGTAAATGGAAACGTAAACGTTTTGGAGTTGCGCCGGAGGAGGGCTGGTTTATCCTAACTAATTTAGATAGCTTAGATTCGGCTATTAAGGCTTATAAATAACGTTTTGATATTGAAGAGATGTTTAGAGATTTTAAGAGTGGTGGGTATAACTTAGAAGATACTAATGTATCAGGTCAACGCTTAATTTCTCTAATATTATTAATATCACTTGCATACACGGCTGCAACCATATCTGGTCAAAAAATTAAACGTATGGGTATTCAAAAATATGTTGGTCGAATAAAAGAATTCTTAAGGACAATTCGCCGTCATAGCAGCTTTTATATTGGATTATATGGTGAGACAGCGCTGCGGGAGGGTTTCCCTCCGCAGGCGACTGCGAACCCGAAGGGGTCTAACTGGGTCGATTTCATGGAAAATTCTTATGAATTGGTGGCTGAGTTAATGACACTAGCTCCTAATAAGCGGAAATATTATCAACAAGGAGAAAGGGCTATGAGGCTTATTTTATCTGTATCCTAGACCTTTTTGTCCCCCCGTAAGGTGTTGTGGAGTCTGGAACCATAGTTTAAATATTTTATTTTGTCAAATTTATTCTCGATTACCAAACAATAAGTAATTATTTTCGGAATGAGAATTACTGTATAGTTTGAGGTATTCCAGATCAAACTCTCAAGAGTTGCTCTATGATTGCTCTACCTGGTATTGCTATCCAAAGCAAAATATACGAAAGTTCTAATTCTTTGGTTTATCGGGGCATTAGAGACGATGGAGTAGCGATTGTAGTAAAAATACTAAAGCTTGATTATCCCTCTCCCCAAGAACTGACCCGCTACAGACAGGAATATAAAATTATCCGTTTCCTTAACCTGGAAGGAGTGGTCAAGGCATACAGCCAGCAGGACTATCAAAGGACTCTGGCGATTCTCTTAGAAGACTTTGGGGGAGAGTCCTTAGAGCAATGGATGCACAAGCGCCCAGATATCTTCTGCCCGATGCCTTTATCGACTTTTCTTGATCTTGCGATCGCTATTTGCGATATTCTAGGCAGAATCCATGCAGCCAATGTCATTCATAAAGATATCAACCCTGGAAATATTGTCCTCAATCTGGATACTGGGGTTGTCAAAATTATTGATTTTGGGATTGCCACCCAATTTAACTGCACGAATCCGACTTTCAAGAACCCTCATATTTTAGAAGGGACACTCGCCTACCTTCCTCCAGAGCAAACCGGGCGGATGAACCGTTTACTTGATTACCGCACCGATTTTTACTCGCTTGGTGTGACGTTCTACAAACTGTTAACCGGACATCTGCCGTTTCCAACAACGGACATTCTTGAGCTAGTCCATTGTCATATTGCCAAACAGCCACCTTTACCTCATGAAATAAATATAACGATTCCCAAGCCAGTTTCAGATATCATTCTTAAACTGATGGCAAAAAATGCTGAAAATCGCTATCAAAGTGCCTGGGGCATCAAAGCGGATTTAGAAATCTGTGCTAAACAATTAGAAGAAACCGGTCAAATCTCTAGTATTCAACTGGCGCTTCAAGACGTTTGCGATCGGTTTCAAATTCCCCAAAAACTGTATGGAAGGGACAAGGAAGTTGCAATGTTACTGGCGGCGTTTGTTCGCGTAGCGTGTCCAGAGTCAAATCCCGTTACTGCTTTACCAAACAATTCAGAAGCAACTTCACAAAGGGAACAAACGGGCAACCCAAAATTCCAAGTTGAAATGATGTTGGTATCTGGCTTTGCTGGCATTGGGAAATCTGCGTTAGTGCAGGAAATTTATAAACCAATCACCCAAAAGCGTGGCTATTTTATCTCTGGTAAATTCGATCAATTTCAGCGCAATATTCCTTACAGTGCGATCGCAGATGCCCTGCAAAAATTGGTACGGCAATTACTTAGTGAGCCAGACGAGTATGTGCAACATTGGCGATCGCACCTGTTCACGGCATTAGGCAGCAATGGACAACTCATCATTGATGTGATTCCCGAAGTAGAACTCATTATTGGCAAGCAGCCGCCTGTACCGTCCGTTGGAGCAACTGAAGCTCAAAATCGCTTTCATCGGATTTTTGGGCAATTTGTGCGGGTGTTTTGTTCAAAAAAACATCCCCTGGTGATATTCTTAGATGATTTGCAATGGATAGACTCAGCAACGCTGAATTTAATTGAGTTGATGCTGCTGGATGAGCAAGCACAATCACTATTTTTGATTGGAGCTTATCGAGATAATGAAGTGAAGCCAACGCATCCATTAGCATTAATGCTAGAGAGACTGCGAAAACAAGGGGTAGTACTTCAGGAAATTATTTTAGCACCCTTAACGCTTGAGCCGTTGAATCAGTTGATTGCCGAAACGCTGCATCGGAATGCAGACATCGTTCTTCCCTTAGCTGAGTTAGTTTTGCGTAAAACCCAGGGCAATCCGTTCTTTGTCAATGAATTTTTGAGAATGCTGTATAGCGAGAATCTGCTGACATTTGATGCACAACACTTATGCTGGCAATGGAACATTGCTCAGATTCAAGCCCAGGATATTACCGATAATGTGGTGGAGTTGCTACTGATCCAGTTAAATAAATTACCAGAAAACACACAGCAAATTCTCCAGTTAGCAGCTTGTATCGGTGCTGAATTTAATTTAAATACGTTAGCGATCGTTTGCGAACAATCTCCTAAAGCAATTTCTCTAGATTTACTAATAGCCATTCAAGCTGGATTGATTCAACCTATATCTGAATTAGATGAAAACCTATTAGTTCAAGAATATAAGTTTTTGCACGATCGCGTCCAGCAAGCTGCTTATGTCCTAATCGATGAATCGCACAAACAGGTGGTTCATCTTCAAATTGGTCGCAATTTGCTTAAAGAAGCGTTCGCAGATCGATTATCAAATCGACTGTTTAAAATTGTAGATCATCTCAATCATGGAATTGAACTGATTACTAATCAAGCAGAACGAGATGAAATTGCCAGATTGAACCTGATGGCAGGTCAGAAAGCAAAAGCCGCGATCGCTTATGGTACGGCACAAAACTATTTGGCGATGGGTAGAGCATGGCTGGCAGATTCTACCTGGCAAACTAACTATGACCTGGCTTTAGAGTTATATACCGAAACAACAGAAGTCGCATATTTGTGTGGTGAGTTTGAAAATGTAGAACACTGGGCAGAGGCTGTTTTGCAGGACGCTAAAACAGTTCTCGATAGCGTAAAAGTTTACGAAGTCAAAATTCAAACTGCCATTGCACAGGGTCAGCTATTAGATGCAATCGATACAGCATTACAAGTGTTGCAGCAACTAGGAATCAGGTTTCCCGAAACACCGAACCAATCAGATATAACGCTTGATCTCAATGCCGTTACATCTCGTTTTAATCAGAAACCGATTCATGAGCTATTTCACCTACCAGAAATGGTCGATCCACAGAAGCTTGCAGCAATGCGAATTTTATCAAAAATAACGCTTGTTGCTTATCATTTAACATCCGAGCTAGCCCTTCTACTCGTACTTAAGCAGGTCAACCTGTCGATTCAGTACGGCAATACGTTTGTGTCTCCCTTTGCCTATGCCAACTTGGGATTAATTTTTTGTGGAATGCTGGGAAGAATTGAGGCTGGCTACGAGTTCGGGCAGCTTGCATTAAGGCTATTATCCAATCTGGATATCCGTTCGCTGAAAGCGAGAACATTGTTTATCGTCACTAACTTCATCATCCATTGGCAGGAGCATATTAGAGAAACATCAAAGCCATTTCTGGAGGCATATCAGTGTGGCTTAGAAACTGGAGATTTAGAGTTCGCTGCCTATAGCGCTTTTACTTACTGCCTCCAATCTTTCTTTGTCGGGAAGGAACTATTGGAAGTTGAACGTGAGATGGCGACATATAGTGAAGCAATCCGCCAAATTAACCAGAGAACATCACTTACCTGGATTCAAATATTTCGGCAATCTGTTTTGAATTTAATGGGGCGATCAATCAACCCATTACGTCTGGTTGGGGAATCTTACAATGAGGAAAAAAGATCGGCAAACCACGAAACGGATGGAGTCATACTCTTTCTAGTGCATCTCAATAAACTTATCCTGTGCTACTTATTTTCTGAGTACACTCAAGCATCTGAGAATGCAATTGTAGCGGAACATTATGTAATCCGTGTTGCTGCGACACCCCACGTTCCGTTGTGCTATTTCTACAGCACGTTGGCAAGACTTGCAGTATATTCTGAAAGCGACACTCAAGTACAGCAAGAAATTCTCAAAGAAGTTGCGGTTAGCCAGGAGAAAATGCGGCTATGGGCACATCACGCGCCTATGAATTATTTGCATAAATACCATTTGGTACAAGCAGAGACTGCACGAGTTTTGGGTCAGTTGCTTGAGGCAGAAAAATTATACGAACAAGCGATTCAGGGAGCTAGAGAAAATGAATATATCCAGGAAGAGGCACTAGCATATGAATTAGCTGCCAAGCATTATCTGGCGCGAGGTTTGGAAAAATTTGCCCAGATATATATGAAGGAAGCTCACTACTGCTATGAACGGTGGGGCGCAACCGCAAAAGTCAGGAATTTGGAGGCTGATTATCCTCAGTTTTTTCCTCAATCAACAAGTGTGAGTTCCATGCCAATCCACACTGCTGCTGGAACTACCTCTAATACCTCACATGTTGCTCTTGATTTAGCAGCAATAATGAAAGCATCTCAAGCGATTTCCAGTGAGATTGAACTGGAACAACTGCTCCACGCCTTAATGCAGATCCTCATTGAGAATGCGGGAGCACAAACCGGATGTCTGCTTTTAGAAAACGCAGGAGAATGGACGATCGAAGCGACCTGTGAACTCATTGAGGGTGCACAGACCTGTGCAACCCAAGTGCTGCAATCGACTCCAATCGCAAATCGTTTGCCTGAATCGATCATTCATTATGTGATTCGGGTTCATAAGTCGGTCATTCTCAATGATGCTACTCGTGAAGGTAATTTTATCAATGATCCCTATATTCAACAGCACCAGACTCAATCAGTCTTTTGTTTACCCCTGCTCAATCAAAGCAAGCTCATCGGTGTGTTGTATCTAGAAAATCAGTTGGCAACTGGGGCATTTACACCGGAGCAATCGCAAATTCTCAGCCTACTTTCTACGCAGGCAGCGATCGCAATTGAAAATGCCAAACTCTACTCGAAACTACGCGCTAGCGAAAGTCAGATAAATCAATTTCTAGAGGCGGTTCCAGTGGGAGTTGGGGTTTTGGATGCGACTGGTCGCCCTTACTATGTCAATCAACGAGGCATTCAGCTATTAGGCAAAGGTGTCGACCCTTCCGCAACACTAGAGCATCTTGCAGAGGTTTATCAAGTTTACCTGGCTGGAACGGATCAAAACTGTTCATCTGAGAAGATGCCAATCGTCCGAGCGTTAAAAGGCGAACGCACAAGAACGGATGATTTAGAGATTCACCAAGGCGAGACTATTATTCCCATTGAGACATGGGGAACTCCAGTCTTTGACGAACAGGGCAATGTAGTTTATGCGATCGCAGCCTTTCAAGATATCACTGAGCGCAAACAAGCAGAGAAACTCTTAGCTGACTACAACCAAACGTTAGAACAGCAAATTACTGAGCGGACTTTGCTCCTTTTGCAGGAGATTGGAGAGCGCCAACGAGTGGAGAATGCCTTACGACAGAGTGAAGAGCAACGCAGGCTGACGATGGATTTCACGTACATCGGTAGTTGGAACTGGAATATCACCGAGAACACAGTAGATTGGAACGACAATCATGCTCGATTGCTGGGGTTAGTTCCCGGTGAGGTTGAGAGCAGCTATCAGGCATGGCGCGATCGCGTTTATCCAGAAGACATTCATCGGGTTGAGCAAGCTGTTACAACAGCTCTTGCAACTCATACTGATTTTGAAGCTGAATATCGAGTCATTTATCCAGATGGCAGTATTCATTGGTTGGTAGGTCGAGGTCGAGGCATTTATGACACACATGGACAGCCTGTGCGGATGCTAGGAATCATTCTTGACATTAGCGAACAGCGAAACGCTGCACTGCGCGAACGCGAACGCGCTGAACAAGCCTCCATTCTGGAAGAACGCAACCGGATGGCGCGAGAAATTCATGATACACTAGCTCAATCCTTCACAGGTATTCTGCTTCAGGTTAGAGCAGCAGAACAAGTGTTGGCGGATGACCCGGAAGCAACCGAAGTACATCTGGAAATGATTGAGGAACTAGCACGCGCTGGGCTAGCAGGGGCACGGCGATCCGTATCAGCACTCCGTCCACGGCTACTAGAAGAAGGTAATTTAGAGAGTGCCCTGCATCGTATTGTGGCTCAAATGCGCTCGACGACCGACACGGCTCTGATTTGCGAAACTCAGGGTATAGCCTATTCCTTACCAACCGAAGTGGAGAATAACTTACTCAGAATTGGGCAGGAAGCATTAACCAATGCGATTAAATACGCAAGTGCTGGCGAAATTCGGGTTAAGTTAGTGTACAACGAGACACAGTGTATCCTACAGATTAAAGACAATGGCAGGGGCTTTGGAGTGGGTAGTATTCCTTTGAGTGGTGGGTTTGGCTTATTAGGAATGAGCGAACGGGCAGAGCGCATTGGCGCACAACTAACGATTCAAAGCCAACCGGGTCAAGGAACAGAAATTATTGCCACTATCAATCGAGAGTGAGAATTACAATGAGCCAATCCACTACGATTCGGGTGCTGATTGTTGACGACCATGCCATAGTCAGAAAGGGTCTAGCAACCATCATTAACCGCGATCCAGAAATGACAGTGATTGCTCAAGCTGAAGATGGGCAGCAGGCGATCGCTCTGTTTCGAGAATACCAACCTGATGTCACACTAATGGATTTACGAATGCCCAAAATGGGAGGTGTTGAAGCCATTATGGCGATTTGTGCTGAATTTAAGCAGGCTCGGATCGCGGTACTCACAACCTATGATGGCGATGAAGATATCTATCGTGGTTTACAGGCGGGCGCTCAAGGCTATCTGCTTAAGGATTCTAAACTTGGCGAGCTTTTGAATGCGATTCGCGCCATTCATAATGGTCAGAAATACATTCCGCCAGAAGTGGGCGCAAAATTATTCCAGCGAATGAGCAATCCAGAACTCAGTGAACGAGAGTTGGAAGTGCTGCGTTTGATGGCACAAGGAATGGGTAATCAAGAAATTGGAACTGCTTTGATTATTGGTGAAAGTACCGTCAAATCCCATATAAATCGGATTTTAAGCAAACTGGGCGTGAGCGATCGCACACAAGCCGTGATTACCGCTGTTAAGCGTGGGATTGTTAGTTTGTAAGTGAGGAAAAAGGGAAAGGTGCAGGGGGCAAGGGGAATGTTCCTTCTCAAGAGCCGTGGAATTGCAGGTTGAACATGGGTATGAAGCCCCGCCCTCTTTAGGGCGCTCTTACTGGGGCGGAGTCTGAGCTTCCGTTTCAGTTTTCCCCCTTGCTCCCTGCTCCCCTTCCTCTTATGACCTTTTCCCCAATAGAATTGGCTTTAAACTCCAACTAAAGTTGGAGACAACCTTCCACTGCGAGATGGATAGGTTCATCCATCACTCGATTGTAAAAAAATGCCAACCCAGAGTGGACGACAAGAAAGGGTCAATTGTCTATATTGAATCCATAGCAATATAGATGCAGTTGGTTTGTGAGGCTTAAGTTTGCTTAATACAAACCGAAAGATGACTTACAACCGTGATAATCGTTCTCTATTCGTTCTGCCTTCAACCCAGGATCATATCCAAGGTGTACTGAACGCTGCTGTAGTATTCGTCATGTATGGAGATTATGAATGTTTTCAAAGTGCCAACGTCTATCGATTGATTAAAGTTGCTCAACAGCGATTGAAGGGTTCATTTGGAGAAAACAATTTAGGTTTTATCTTCCGGCATTTTCCTCAGATACAGATTCATCCACATGCTCAACGAGCAGCAGAAGCTGCTGAAGCCGCAGCGGCTCAAGGGCAGTTTTGGCAAATGCATGAAATATTGTTCATTCATCAACAAGAGTTAGAGAATGGCTATCTAGTAGAGTACGCCAATCGTTTAGGACTTGATATTTCTCGATTTTTGCAGGATTTGTCCAGGGGAACGTATGTTGAGCGGATCAATGCGGATATCGAAGGTGGACTGCGAAGTGGAGTGGAGGCTGCACCCGCTTTGTTTATTAATGGAATTCGCTATCTTAATTGCTGGACTGTTGAGCAGATAATGGCAGCCATTGTTGCTGCAAATGATTAAGCTTTTTGATTCTTATTCCAACAAGTATTTCAGCAGGGAGTATTTCATAATTTCTATACGAACGACAATAACCAGAGATTTCAGCAATTTAGCAAGAATACAGAGGTGATCGCAATGATGGTTTTTACGTGGAAAAAAATTCAAAAATTGTTGCTGTGGTTATTTGCATTAAGTGTTGTCGTTGGAATATCAATGCATCCAACACCAGCCTCTTCCAGAGAATTACCTCAAGCGTCCAACTCTAAACCTGCGATCGTTCTCGTTCATGGGGCTTTTGCTGACGGTACATCATGGCAACACGTCATTCCATTGTTAGAGCAGGATGGCTACAGAGTGACTGCTGTGCAGATTCCGCTCACTTCTCTTGCTGATGATGTAGCGACAACGAAGCGGGTGATTAATAATCAAAAAGGTTCCGTTGTTTTGGTCGGACATTCCTATGGTGGAAATGTAATCACGGGTGCGGGGGCTGGCAATCCACAGGTGAAAGCTCTGGTTTATGTTAATGCTTTTGCACCAGATGTCGGTGAAAAGACGAGTGATTTGAATAAAAGGTACGCAGCACCTCCGATTAGTAAGGCAATTGTATCTGATGCTGCAAACTTTCTCTATATTGATCGCGGGAAGTTTCACGAATTTTTTGCCCAAGACGTATCAAAGGCTGAGGCGCGAGTGATGGCAGCAACCCAAAAGCCGATCGCCAGCGCCGCGTTTGAGCAATCAGTGAATGAAATCGCCTGGAAAAAAATTCCTTCTTGGTTTCTGGTGACTCAAAGCGATCGAGCCATCAACCCTGAACTTCAACGATTTATGGCTAAACGGATTAATGCTAAGACAACCGAAGTTAACTCCAGTCATGTTCCTTTTATCTCTCATCCAAAAGAAGTTACCAAAGTGATTGAAGCAGCAAGCACTGCTGTGAAGTAATGGCAATTTTAAGAGAAACAGTTTCTCGGTACATACAAATAAAACAGACCTAATTATTGATTCTAGGAGACCCGATCGTGCCGACTCAAAATACAGGCATCACTGAAGTTGATCGCAGTCAACCCTTACTTCATCAACATGGATATGAAATTCAGCAGTATGGTACTCTTCGTGATTTGCCAATTGTTCTCAAACCCGATACCCGCAGCGAAAGCTGTGTTTTAGTCAATCAAATTTTGGCAGATACGATTATTCTCTATCACCTTTACAAGAAACATCACTGGTTGATGCGCGGACATACGTTTTATCAACTGCATCTGTTGCTCGACAAACACGCCAGCGAACAAATTGAGTTAATTGATGCACTAGGTGAACGGGTACAAACACTCGGAGGCGTGGCGTAGACGCTTTGCGGCTTGTCATCAGACATCGCTGACCCGCGTCATGTAGCAGAAGTCACTAAGATTGAGCGTCCGCCCAACGGTGTTGAGGAAGTACCCGTGATGTTGTCGCGGTTACTGGAAGCCCACGAGTTAATCATTGGGGAATTGAGAGTGGCGATCGATAAAACGGCAGCGAATCAAGATAGCGGCACGAATGATTTGTTGGTGAGTCAAGCATTACGAACGAATGAGATGCAGGTTTGGTTTCTTGCAGAACATTTGGTGGATACCCCGCTGGTACGCAGTTAGTTTCAATCAGTCAGGATTTTTTATTAACAGGAGCAAACTCATGACACAATCTTTCTGGCTTTTGGGCAGTCGTATCACCATCCATGCCGATCACACGACAACTGGTGGTCAGTACGACCTAATTGAGGGTTACAACTCTCCAGGTACACAAACACCCCTCCATCGCCATACACACTATTCCGAACAAATTTATGTGCTGGAAGGAGAGTTAACTGTCTGGGCGGGTAATGACAAGGTGGTGCTAACCCCTGGTGAAAGCTATCTGATTCCTCCTGGCACACCTCATGTGGCCGCCACACTCGGTGATAAACCATCGCGTTCATTAGTCGTTGCTGCACCCAGCGGTTTTGCTGGGCTGATCGAAGCAGTGGGGACGCAAGATGAGACAGAACCAACAGACCTGGCGCTATTTGAACGAATGGCTGCGGAAAACGGTGATGAATTGCTGGGTCCGCCCGGAACCCTACCCTCTTAGGTACATCCCAGAATGGCACTAAGATAACGGCAAACCCACTATATATCAGGCTTTTGGGTGTGGGGTGTCGGGTGTTGGGTGTAGTGAGGAAAAAATTTATTTCTATCCCCACTCATATTTACTTTTCTTGATCTTTCCCTACACCCAGCCCAGGCGAGCTTTCAGCTTTTCTTAGTGCCATTCGGTACATCCCATATGACCAGTAACACTATGATCGATATTCAGAAGAGTTGGACTCAAGCCTTTGCTGATCAGTCAGAAAGCTCATTCGCAGACGCTTTTGCTGATAACGTCGTACTTGAAGCCAGCGTGCTAGTTCGTCCAATCGAGGGGCGAGATTGTGTGAAAAGTATCATGGCTACTGCCAGCAAAGTTTACGAGGCGCTCACCTTCACTCACCAAGTTGAGAGCGATCAGCAAACATATCTGGAGTGGGACGCGAAAGCTTTCGGCGGACAGACTCTTTCTGGCGTAACAATCCTCACCAAGAACCCGGACGGTCTGATTGTCCATATTGCAATTCATCATCGCCCCCTCAGTGCCGTACTCCGTTTCTCTATCGAGCTACGTGACCGTCTGAAGAGCAAGATCAAGCTGGACTATTTCTACGCAGGAAAGTAGGGCTACTTCTGTTCATCCCTAATTCCATCAATCCGTTGCAGGCAGCAAAGGAGAGTTTCGTGATGCAATATGACTACATTGTAATTGGTGCAGGGTCAGCAGGCTGCGTGGTTGCTAACCGTCTGACAGAAAACGGTGACACAACCGTGTTATTACTCGAAGCTGGCAACCCAGATACTAAACCGGAGATTCACATCCCGTCGGAATGCCTCAGCTTACTAGGCTCTGAAGTTGACTGGGCATACTTCTCAGAGCCAGAACCCTACCTGAATAACCGCAAAATCTTTTGTCCCCGTGGCAAAGTCCTGGGCGGCAGCAGTTCGATTAATATCATGATTTATCTGCGAGGCAATTCTCACGATTATGACCACTGGCAGTCATTGGGCAATCCCGGTTGGTCGTACCTTGATGTCTTGCCCTACTTCAAGAAATCAGAACACTTCTCACGAGGCGCGTCTGAATTTCACGGGGTCGATGGAGAGTTGAGCGTCACCGATCTAATTGCACCTGCTGTGGTATCCCAACGTTTTGTAGACGCAGCAGTGGAACTAGGATATGACCACAATCCCGATCCCAATGGAATGCAGCAGTCAGGAGCAGGACTCTATCAGTTGACGATCAAGGATGGTAAGCGCCACAGCGCCGCCGCTGCCTTCCTGCTACCCATTTTCCAGCGTCCCAATTTGACTGTAACCACAGGAGCGTTGGTAACTCGCTTGTTGTTTGAGGGTACTCGCACTATTGGGGTAGAATACCTGCACGAGGACATGCTGCACCAGGTTAGGGTAAACTCCGAAGTGATTTTAAGCGCTGGCGCGTTCGATTCGCCCAAGCTACTGATGCTTTCCGGTATTGGTGATGCAGAACACCTGCAAGCGATGGGAATTCCGGTAGTGGCTGATTTGCCGGGTGTCGGTCAAAACCTCCAAGACCACCCTGTTGTGTCCGTGGCACACGAGGCAACTCAGGATTTACACACGGCAAGCAGCAGTAGTGTCGCTGAAGCTGGCTTGTTTTTGCATACTCCGGGTAATCTGGATGCCGCGCCAGATTTACAGTTTCTCTTCGGCCCGGTTGTGTTGGCACCGCCTGGTTATGCCCACTCTGGTTTAGGATTTACAAGTTTCGTCTGTTTAACTCATCCTCAAAACATTGGTAGTGTCAGTTTGCGTTCCCCCGACCCCAAAGACACACCGATGATTCAAATGAACTTTCTCCAAAGTGAAACTGATGTGCAAAAGTTCGTTGTCGGGATTAAATTACTCCGTAACTTGTTCGGTGCAAGTGCTTTGGATGAGTTTCGCGGTAAGGAAATCGCTCCGGGTGCTGACAAGCAGAGTGATGCAGCACTCGAAGCTTACATTCGGGACACTTGCAGCACTGTGTGGCATCCGGTTGGCACTTGCAAAATGGGCATTGACCCAATGGCAGTGGTCGATCCTGAGTTGCGGGTACATGGGGTTGAGGGATTGCGAGTTGTTGATGCTTCCATCATGCCAACAATCACCACGGGAAATACGAACGCACCGACCATCATGATTGGTGAAAAAGCAGCTGATTTAATTAAAACAAGTTGCACTCGACAAACTCTTCTCGTTAAGCACAAAGTACAAAATTCAGCCAACTCAACTTATCTAGAAGTCAGCGATCGCTCCTAACATCTATAAAGGAACACGCAATGACACGAATTACCACACCATTTGGACGGCACTCTACCGCCTCTGAGGTAGCACAGGGAATCGATCTCTCTGGCAAACAGGCGATCGTCACGGGAGCAGCATCGGGTATCGGTGTAGAAACGGCGCGGGCGTTGGCTCACGCTGGAGCCGAAGTTACGTTGGCTGTGCGTAACGTCGATGCTGGGGCAAAGACGGCGGCTGACATCACTGCTACCACTGGGAATCAAAATATTCACGTTGCCGAACTTGACCTGACCGACCGAGGAGCGATCGCTAAATTCATTGCCGCGTGGAATGAACCACTACATATCCTCGTCAACAACGCAGGGGTAATGGCATTGCCTGAACAGCATACACCCGAAGGCTGGGAGATGCAGTTTGCCACCAACCACCTCGGACACTTCACTCTAACACTCGGACTCGAATGTCACTAAGAAAACGTGAAATCTCGCTAGGGCAGGGTGTTGGGGGCAGGGTGTAGGGTGTGGTGTTTAAGACAATTAAACTTTAGTTGCGTCAAGGAGTTCAACATTTTCTTGATTTCCCACACCCTACACCCCACACCCCACACCCCACACCCAAAAGCCAGTTATATAAGGGGTTTACGCTTAACTTAGTGCCATTCCACTCGGACTCCACGATGCTCTGGCGGCGGACGGTGCTGCGCGCATCGTGTCTGTCAGTTCTAGCGCCCACATGCTCTCGCCGATTGTATTCGATGATATCCACTTCGCGTTCCGTCCCTACGATCCGTGGTTGGCATACGGGCAGTCCAAGACAGCGAACGTACTTTTCGCGGTCGCTGCTACTGGGCGCTGGTTCAGGGATGGCATTACTGCCAATGCTTTGATGCCTGGAGCGATCGCCACCAATCTCCAACGCCACGTTGGTGGTATCCAGACCCCACCGGATCTGCGGAAGACACCGGAACAGGGTGCTGCCACCTCTGTTCTCCTGGCAACCTCCCCCTTAGTGGAAGGCATTGGTGGTCGCTACTTCGAGGACTGCAACGAAGCCACGATCGTTACCCAGCGAACCAAAGACTACAGTGGTGTTGCCCCTTACGCCCTCGACACGAACAACGCCGATCGCCTTTGGGAGGAATCGTTGCGTCTGCTCGCTTGATCTGGTGTTTTTGAACAGGAAAATCGCGATCGCGACAATAAAGCCATTTTCTCAAGCAGGAGTCATTGCACAAGTAAACAATGATTATTGATGTGCTTGTAAACAACGCAGGTTATGCATTGCTGGGTGCTGTTGAGGAAGTGAGCGATCGGCAAATCCGCGACCAAGATGATTTTCAGAGTTCATAACACCCTCTATGCCGCTTGAAAACTGGTCTATTACTTAAAAGGAAAACTCAAAACTATGAATTCACAAACAGCTCAAACCACCACTACTGCTGACGAGTCGGCAATCCGTGCTTTCCCTCACCAGATGATTGATGCTTGGAATCGAGGTAGCGGCGAAGGCTTCGCTGCCCCATTCAGCGAAACTGCCGATTTCATCACGTTCGAGGGCACGCATCTCAAGGGTCGAAAAGAAATCGCTGCATTTCATCAGCAAGCGTTCGACACAGTTGTCAAAGGAACACGCCTGGAGGGTGAGGTGGATTTTGTCCGCTTCGTGAACTCGCAACTCGCGCTCATGCTTGTAGTTATCAGGATAATACTGCCCGGACAAACCGAAACTTCAGCGTCACGAGATTCGCTGCCACTATACGTCGTAACGAAAGGTGACGAAGGTTGGCAGATCGAAGGGTTACTCAATACCCGGAAGTTAACCCTAGAACGTCAATTCTTCTTAGACGACTTTGACTCACTGAGCGCAGAGGCTCAACGTCAAGTTACCGACCTCGTTGCAGGTCTCAAGCAGCGTCATTAAGCAGCTCAATCAAAGGAGATGTAAGAAATGGCACTAAGTTAAGATACAGCCCTTGCCCCAACTGGTTAAGAGCCTCCAGGCCGGGAACGAGTATACAATAAGTCTTTGGGCTTTACAAGCGTGCCATTCGGGGCAAACCAATTTAACCTATGAAAAAACTAGAAGGAAAAATCGCCCTTGTCACGGGTGGCAACAGTGGTATCGGTCTTGCCACAGCCAAACAGTTTGTTGCTGAAGGTGCCTATGTCTACATCACAGGTCGTCGCCAAGTCGAACTGGATGCTGCGGTGGAAGCCA
The DNA here is from genome assembly GCF_038096175.1 of Nostoc sp. UHCC 0302. Lineage (NCBI taxonomy): Bacteria > Bacillati > Cyanobacteriota > Cyanophyceae > Nostocales > Nostocaceae > Nostoc > Nostoc sp. UHCC 0302. Next base: position 867,150 of record NZ_CP151099.1, on the reverse strand, counting down.
TTGGTAAAAATGTTACAGCTGTACAGAGCGATGTTTCTAATCTGGCAGACCTTGATCGTCTGTTTGCCACCATTAAGCAAGAGCAAGGACACCTCGATATCATCTTCGCTAATGCTGGCGGTGGACAAATTGCCCCACTTGGAGCAATCACTGAGGAACACTTTGACAAAACATTCAACATAAACGTCAAAGGTTTGCTGTTCACTGTACAAAAGGCGCTGCCACTGTTACCAGAGGGCGCTTCTATTATCCTGAATGCTTCGACTGCTTCTATAAAAGGTACGCCAGCTTTCAGTGTTTACAGCGCCACCAAAGCCGCCGTGAGATCATTTGCTCGGAATTGGATACTCGACCTCAGAGAACGCAAGATCCGAGTGAATGCCATTAGCCCTGGTGTGGTTCCGACTCCTGGTTACGATCATCTGGGACTGAATGACCAGCAGTTGCAAGAATTCGTGGACAGCCAAGCTAGCACCATCCCACTGGGACGAGTCGGCAGACCCGATGAGATTGCCAAAGCCGTTGTCTTTCTTGCTTCAGATGACAGTAGCTTCGTGAACGGCATTGAGTTGTTTGTCGATGGCGGTATGGCACAGATTTGAAGTCCAAGAAGGGTTAAAGATGAAGCTGATCTCTGTTAATGTCGGCCTGCCGCGTGAAGTGACCTGGAAAGGAAAACCCGTCCGCACTGGAATTTTCAAAGAGCCAATCAATTCGAGAGTGATGGTGCGTGAACTCAATTTAGATGGCGATCGCCAAGCTGATCTCACCGTTCATGGCGGAGTAGATAAAGCCGTCTATGTTTATCCTTTTGAGCATTACGACTACTGGCGAGATGAATTGCCTGACACAGAGTTAACGCCAGGAATCTTTGGTGAAAATTTCACAGTTACAGGATTTCAAGAAGAGGAAATTAACATTGGCGATCGCTTCAAAATTGGCAGTGCTGAATTAATGGTGACTCAACCGCGCTTACCCTGCTACAAACTAGGGATTCGCTTTGGGCGATCGGATATGGTGAAACGATTTCTCGCCAGTCGTCGCACCGGATTTTACTTTCGGGTTTTGCAAGAGGGCGAAGTTGGAGTCGGAGACACTTTAGAGTTGATGAGTCGAGATACCAACAACATTACTGTTGCTAATATCATTCAGCTTTATGTTCGTGAGCGAAACAATCCAGAGTTACTGCATCGTGCTGCTCAACTTGAAGCCTTACCTGAAAGCTGGCGGGACTACTTTCAAGAGCAAATCCGTCGTCAGGATGTGAGATAGATCAACCTGTCGTAAAACGCCATCATGTCACTTTTATCACTTACAAGGAGTAATCCCATGACGACATATCGCACAGTTTCAATCGATGGTTTAGATATCTTCTACCGTGAAGCTGGTTCTCGTAATAATCCGACGATTCTGTTATTGCACGGCTTTCCAACTTCCTCTCATATGTTCCGCAATCTCATACCTGCCCTCGCTGATAAATTCCATCTCATTGCTCCTGACTACCCTGGCTACGGCAACAGTTCGATGCCAACTGTAAATGAATTTGAATACACGTTTGATCGCTTGGCTGAGATTGTGGAAAAATTTATTGCTGCGATCGAGCTCAAAAAGTACAGCCTTTATGTGATGGATTATGGTGCACCGATTGGCTATCGGATTGCTGCTAAATATCCAGAGCGCGTGCAATCTCTGATTGTTCAAAATGGCAATGCTTACGAGGAAGGTCTACGCGAATTCTGGGAGCCGATTAAGGCATACTGGCAAGAGCGATCACCTGAAAATGCCCAAAAGCTCAAATACCTTTTCACTCTAGAAGCAACGAAGTGGCAATATACCAATGGTGTTCATAATTTAGAAGCAATTAGTCCCGATACCTGGACGGTGGATCAACATTTCCTCGACCGTCCCGGAAACGAAGAGATTCAACTGGCGCTGTTTTATAGCTATGGCAGCAATCCACCGCTCTATCCCCAATGGCAGGAGTATTTCCGCCAGTATCAACCTCCTACCCTGATTGTTTGGGGCAAGAACGACTACATCTTTCCTGCTGACGGTGCTTATCCCTACCAGCGTGACTTGAAAGACGTTGAGTTCCATCTATTCGATACCGGACATTTTGCCCTGGAAGAAGATGGGGATGCGATCGCAAACTATATCGATCAATTTCTCACATCACGACTGCAATCCGTTCTCACCTGATCGGTGGAAATGATGGATTATCCCAGTATGGCTCATGCTCAGGTATAAACCTTGGAATAACAATACCTTCGCCAAAAAAAGAGTATGAACAGAGACGATTGATGTAGTAAAGATCGGCTGGAATTGTCAAAAAATGACCAAATAAAAAATACCTACCTTTGTAAGGGCTTTTATTGAAAAATTAAGGAGGATTGGTCATGGCAGCAATCGATACAGCACCGTTAGAAAACAGCCTGGGATTTCTAGCTTTAGGAGCTTATATTCTCACCTTAATGCCCACGAATCTCAGAATCATTTTTCCTCAAACTAAACAAGCGAACCTTCCTAAATGGCTGTTAAAATATCGACGACTTATCGGTATTCTGGCTTTCTGCTTGGCTTTGCTTCACGGTTTCCTCTTAGTGAAAAAGAGAGACCTTGATTTTTTAGATCCCAATACCTATTGGATTTATATCCAAGGTGTATCTACCTTCATAATTTTTACCCTATTGGCAATTACCTCTAATGACTGGAGTGTCAAAAGGCTGAAAAAAAATTGGAAGCGATTACATACCCTGGCTTACTTAGCTATGTTCCTGCTCACTTGGCACGTTTGGGACAAAATGTTAGAGCATTGGAGCTATTTAACCCCGATTGGGCTAGTAGGGATTGTCACGACAACCCTTTTATTTCTGATGCGATGCTGGATTGAACATCGGAATAAACAACAAAAAGCGAAAGGAAAAGTGTTCTCATCTCAAATTCCAGAAAAAATTACTCTATAGTACCGCTAGTCTCCGACACCGTTACGCAGTGGGTGCAAGCCAGATTATTCTCCCACTCGCACAAGGAATGTCCTGTTATGAGATCGAAACAAATTACCTGGAAATCTTCAGCAGCATTAGCAATCAGCACCCTAACGATCTTGCTTGGTAGTAGCAGTTGTGCTAGCCTATTGTCTTCCTTCGGAAACGCTAGTGTTGCTACTATCTCTGTTGCAACCATTCAACCCTTACGTTCTGTCCAAGGAAATTCAACTTGGGTTTACGCGATCGCAATCAGCCCTGATGGACGCTTCCTCGCCAGTGGCAGTTACGATAAAAAAGTTAAAATTTGGGATCTGCCTAGTAACACCTTACTCTATACTTTAAAAGGACACGGCGATGCAGTGGTAAGCCTTGCCATCAGTCCAGATAGCAAGCTGCTCGCTAGTGGCAGTTGGGATAACCGGATTAAACTCTGGAATTTAGAGACGGGACAACTGCTTCGTACCCTAGATGGACATACAGATGATGTAGAAGCTGTTGCCATCAGCCCCAACGGAAAATGGTTAGCCAGTGGTAGTGCTGACACAACCATCCGCATCTGGAACGTGCAGACTGGCGTACAAGTTCATCAGTTATCGGATGGAAAATGGGTAAGAACTGTTGCTTTTAGTCCGGATGGGCAGACCTTAGCTAGTGGCAATGAGGGTGGTACAGTCAAAATTTGGCGGCTCACGGATGATGCTGTTGTAAAAACCTTGAATGCTCATTCACAAGCCGTGCGCTCAGTGACTTTTAGCCCTGATGGACGCACTTTAGCGAGTGGCAGTGCTGATAGGACAGTCAAACTCTGGCAAATGCCCACTGGTAAATTGTTGCACTCCCTAATTGGACATGATGGAGTTGTGTGGTCAGTGGCTTTCAGTCCCGATGGCAAGAGATTAGCTAGTGGTAGCAATGATAGCACTATCAAGTTATGGGGGTTGCCTGAAGGCAAACTCTTGGAGAATTTGATCGGGCATGAGCGAGGCGTGCGGTCAGTAGTTTTCAGTCCGCACGGAAACATAATAGCCAGCAGCAGTGCCGACAAAACTATCAAATTCTGGTCTCTTCCTAAAGAGTGACAAGAAACTTTAATAAACAAGATCAACTATTTCTGATTCTATTGAACGGTTTGAATTCAAAAGAGTAAACGCATGACCACTTATCGCACAGTATCGATCAATGGTTTAGATATCTTTTATCGTGAAGCTGGTTCTCGCGATCATCCGACGATTCTGCTACTGCACGGCTTTCCCACCTCGTCCCATATGTTCCGCAATCTAATCCCGGCATTGGCAGATCAATTCCATCTGATTGCACCTGATTATCCTGGTTTTGGCTATAGTTCCATGCCAACGGTGGATGACTTTGATTACACCTTTGATCGCCTTGCCGAAGTGATGGCAGGCTTTGTCGATGCGATCGGATTGAAACGCTATAGCCTTTATTTAATGGATTATGGCGCTCCGATTGGCTATCGATTGGCAGTACAGAATCCAGAGCAGATTGAGACGCTGATTGTGCAAAATGGCAATGCCTACGAGGAAGGACTTGGTGATTTCTGGAAGCCCATGCGCGCTTTTTGGCAGAATAAGACACCCGAAAATAGCGATCGCGTACGACAGGCTCTGGCAAGCAAGGGCGCAAAATGGTATTACATCACTGGAGCTAGGAATCTAGAAAACATCAGTCCCGATACCTGGACTCTGGATCAGGCACTCCTTGATCGCCCTGGCAATATAGATATTCAATTGGCATTAAAATACGACTACCAGTCCAATGTGCGGTTATATCCACAATGGCAAGCTTACTTGCGCCAATATCAACCACCAACGCTAATTGTATGGGGCAAAAATGACCAGGGCTTTTTAGTCGAGGGAGCTTATGCCTACAAACGCGACTTAAAAAACCTGGAGTTTCATTTGTTTGATACGGGACACTTTGCTCTGGAAGAAGATGGGGATGCGATCGCAGACCATATTCAACGGTTTCTGACCACTCACCTTGTAGAGAACACCAAGCTAACCAGTAATAACAAATAGTTTTGGCTCTTAAACGATGTCAATATAAAGTGATTGTCATTACTACAATTACTACTTATCAAGCAACAGTGTTAAATCAATTAACTTAACAGCGCCATCTCAACAGATTGTTTACAAGTTATTAAAGGAGAATGTCATGGTTGCTCAAGCAAACTCGCAAGCAGCAAAAATTCTGGAAGTTGCCGACGATCCACGTCTTTCCAAAGGAACGAAGGAATTTTTGAAAGTGCTAAATTCAGGGGGTGTGGCGCTGGAGAAACTCACTCCACTCGAAGCACGTCAAGTCCTTGTAGATGCACAGGCTTCTGTTCCAGTAGACCTTTCAGGCATTGAAGAGTCCCAAAAGACGATTACTGCTGAGGGTTATTCAATTACCCTTGATATTGTACGACCATTAGGGGTCAAAGGCACATTGCCTGTTTTCATCTTTATTCATGGTGGTGGTTGGGTGCTGGGTGATTACCCAACACACAAGCGCATGGTTCGCGATCTGGTTGTGCTTTCAGGGTTTGCAGGTGTTTTTGTCAACTACACTCGTACGCCAGATGCTCAATACCCACAGGCAATCAATGAGATTTATGCTGCAACCAAATGGGTTGCCGAGCATGGTGAGGAGATTGGGGTGGATGGCAAGAATTTGGCAGTCGTTGGCAACAGCGTCGGCGGTAACATGACAACTGTCACTGCTTTGAAGGCGAAAGAAAAAGGAGGGCCACACATCAAGCTGCAAATCCTGATGTGGCCCATTGTAGATGCGGATTTTGAAACGAATTCTTATCACGAATTTGGCGATCGGCGTTTTCTGACTATACCAACGATGAAGTGGATGTATGATATGTACATTGCTGACCCAGAAAAGCGCAAAGACATCTATGCTTCTCCCCTACAGGCGACGGTTGAGCAACTCAAAGGCTTGCCTCCGGCGTTAATTGTGGTTGCAGAGAGCGATATCTTGCATGACGAGGGCACAGCCTATGGACGTAAGCTTGATGAAGCTGGGGTCGAGGTAACAACTGTGCAGTACAACGGTATGATTCATGACTTCGGACTACTGAATGGTTTAGCAGAGTTGCCCGAAACCCGTTCTCTGTTTGTTCAAGCTGCTGCCCAATTGAAGAAATATCTGCAATAGGATGCGATCAATCTTTTTCGGGAAAGGAAAAAAGTTATACCAATTCACAATGGACTATGCCCCGCTACGCTGTTTTCATGCTCAAAGGGCTGTACGCAATTAAAAAACTCAGATGCAGCAAAGCTTTCAGGGTTTGCATTTGTATCAGATTTTTCGTGAAATGGTATTAGCGTAGGGGAAAAGAGTAAAGCAACTTGCCCCAGGAAGATCCTAAAGCATTCGCAACTGCGGTCTGGGAACTCGCATCAAAGAAACGTTAATGGCTTCTCTGGAGCGATGACTCTGCGCCGCTTCACCTTCAAATGGATCGTTATAAAAACTACTCTCAGGTACTTACCTGCTATGAACAGCCGCACACCGAGCGCTAGGGACATTATTGGCCCGTCACCGTTGATTGCGATTGAAAACGAAGCACCACCCAAGCTGATTGTCGATCCACCGCTTCCCGAACCACTAGCCCAGGGTCGCGTCTTTATCCAGTACCGGACGGAGAATTTGCGTGTGTTGCCAGTGTTTGGCAAAGGTGCCCTCAAAGTATCTCCGCGCATCGGTCATATCCACATCACCGTTGACGATGCACCGTGGCACTTTGTCGATGCCAGTGGGGAAACGATCATCCTGGTCGGACTGGAACCTGGCGCGCACAAAGTACTGATTGAACTAGCTGACCCTATGCACAAAGTAATCACTAGCGAAACTGTGGAGTTCACCCTGCCCGATCCGAAGAAATCATCATGAAAAAACTAGACGGAAAAATCGCAATTGTGACGGGGGCATCTAACTACTTTTTCCGACCTCAATCTTTGAGAAGCCGAAGCAACGACAATATTACCTAATTTTTATCCTGCAAGGAGTCCACTGCTATGAATGCAAACAACGGCATTATCAACCAGTCCAGCCAGTATTCAGTGCCCGCAACCATTGATCGCTTTGCAGCCATCCTTCAAGCAAAAGGTATCACCATTTTTGCCCGCATCGATCAACAGGCTGAAGCCGAAAAAGTCGGACTTAGCCTATCTCCGACACAATTATTGCTGTTTGGCAACCCGAAAGCCGGAACTCCCCTCATGGTTGCAGAACCAACGATCGCTCTGGATTTACCTCTAAAAGTGCTGGCATGGGAAGCGACTGACGGCAAGGTGTGGGTGAGTTACAACGATCCCAATTACTTAAAACAGCGCTTTTCTCTCTCCGATGAGTTGGTGAAGAACATCGCTATCATTGCACCTTTAATCCATCAAGTACTTCTTTAATTAACTTATTTTTTGATTCAATTTAAATACTTGACTATTGACCTAATTTAAATTTCTTATGAAACTCATCTCTGTAAACGTCGGACTGCCGCATGAAGTGGCCTGGAAAGGGAAAACAGTTAGCACTGGAATTTTTAAAGAACCAGTTAGCGATCGCGTCATGGTGCGATCGCTCAATTTAGATGGTGATAAACAAGCCGATCTCACCGTTCATGGAGGAGCAGACAAAGCAGTTTATGTCTATCCCTTCGAGCATTACGATTACTGGCGAGGTGAATTGCCTGACACAGAGCTACCGCTAGGCATCTTTGGTGAAAATTTTACCACCACTGGACTCAGAGAAGAGGAAGTGAACATTGGCGATCGCTTTTATATCGGCACTGTAAAACTGATGGTCACACAACCTCGCTTACCCTGTTACAAACTGGGGATTCGGTTTGGACGACCTGATATCATTAAACAATTTCTTGCAAGTCGTAGAACCGGATTTTACTTTCGTGTTTTGCAAGAGGGCGAAGTCGGAGCCGGAGACACTTTAGAGTTGGTGAGCCGGGATAGCAACAATATTACTGTTGCTAATATCACTCAGCTTTATACTCGTGAGCAGAACAATCCAGAGTTACTTCAGCAAGCTGCTCAACTTGAAGCCTTACCCGAAAGCTGGCGCGACTACTTTCAGGAGCGAATTGCACTAAGTTAAGATACAGCCTTTGCCGCAACTGGAACAAGCCTCCAGGCTGGGAAAGCATTCTCTGAGGCTCCGCCTCCACTTTTTTGACGAGAGGCAGCAGCCATTCAGAATACGCCCCCAGCCTCCATAAATCTTTGGGCTTTTCTTAATGCCATTCCATTCAGCAACATTGTTTAATTTGGTCAAAGTCTAAATAGCAAATCGTTAAAAAGGACACCATGACAACTCAAAATGTAACCATTCCAGCCTTGTCTGGGGGCAGTTTTAGCGCCTATCTAGCAACACCCAGTACTCAGCCTGATGCAGGGATTGTGCTGATTCAAGAAATTCTTGGGGTCAATACTAATATGCGTCAAATTGCCGATGATTATGCTAAGTCCGGCTATTTGGTGCTTGTACCAGATTTGTATTGGCGGCTGGAACCCGGTGTGCAACTTGATGCTGACGATAAGGATCAGTTGACTAAAGGTTTTGAGTTACTCCAAGCATTTGATGTAAATAGCGGCGTAGAAGACCTAAAAGCAAGCCTGTCTTTTCTGCGGCAGTATCCCAGCAGCACAGGCAAGGTCGGCAGCGTGGGCTTTTGTTTGGGCGGCAAACTGGCATATTTCATGGCAACACGTACTGATGCAGATGCCAATGTTAGTTACTACGGTGTCGACATTGACAAGAATTTAGCAGAGGCGACAAAAATTCAGAAACCTCTGATATTGCATCTGGGTGAAAATGACGAGTTTGTGTCACCAACTGCTCAAGCGTCCATTCAGCAAGGAATGAAAGACAACCCCCTGGTAACAATCTATCGCTATGAAGGAGTGAGTCATGGGTTTAATCGCGTGGGTAGTTCCGCTTATCGCCAAGAAGCCGCAGAATTAGCACGTGATCGCACATTGGCGTTTTTGAAACAGCATTTAGGCAGTGGTGTCAAAGTCTGAAATAGGGCTACTGACCGATAATTTGCCCACCTTGATCGCTCTAGCAACCAAAATATTCTGATTCTGAATCACTGGAAAAATGCTGCATATCGCAGATGGTTTTTAAGAAAGAGAACGGTGAAAATCAATAAGCAAGGAAAAAAGCATGAACATCAACAAGAATGACACCGCAGTAGTCGTCATCGATCCGCAAAACGATGTCTTGAGCGAAAAAGGGGTTTCCTGGGATTTGGTGGGTGAGAGTGTTAAGGATAACAATACAGTCGAGAACATCGAGCGAATCTTCAAAGCCGCAAAGCAGAATGAATTCGAGGTTTTTATCTCCCCTCACTATTACTACCCCACCGATCATAATTGGAAATTTGCCGGCAACCTAGAGCAAATGATGCTTGAGGTTAAGGAGTTTGATCGCCGTGGCGCGTTAAGCCTTGATGGATTCTTGGGATCGGGTGCTGACTGGCTTGATCGCTACAAGCCCTTCATTGAGGATGGTAAGACGATTGTGGCCAGTCCCCACAAAGTCTATGGGCCGCAAACTAACGACCTCGTTTTGCAACTGCGTAAACGCAAGATCAGCAAAGTTATTCTACTTGGAATGTTGGCAAATCTTTGTGTTGAAGCTCACCTACGCGAATTGCTCGAACAGGGATTCCAAGTCGTTGTCGTCAAGGATGCAACAGCTGCTCCTCGACATCCGCAACTGGGTGATGGCTATAAGGCAGCACTGATCAACTTTGGGTATATCGCCAATGCAGTCCTTTCTACAGATGAAGTTCTAGCAGCAATCAAGTAATGTCAAACTCATTAATTTTACAACACTCATGAAAACATCTGCGTTACTTCTTGCTCTGCCAATTAGTATCTTAGCTAATTTTTCCTTAAGAGCTTCTGCTGATTCTACTGCTGGCATCATCCTGAGTACAAAATGCCAGGGTCGGTACAACATCAATATTTGGCAGAATTATACGAACGGTGAACTACTCTATCGCGCGACCAGTCCCAACGGTAATTTAAGTTTGGGCAAAGGAACTAGCCAAGCGACAGAAGGTGTTCGAGTGTATAAGTTTCGGAGTGGAATTTATGAATATTGGGTGTGGGATGGCACGTTAGATAACCCGCAGTCTGGAACTTTAGAGGTGTATAAAAATAACCGTATTTTGATGAAGCAAGCTTGTAGAAAAAGTTGAATCTTCTTGCGGGTGTTAGCACTTTTGGGAAATCCAGCTAAGGCAAATACGTTATCGCTAAAACCCTCTTAGTCAGCCAGTTTTTTCTGAAATTTATAACACCTTCTAGAAATCGTATTCACCCGATCAAACCCAAAGGATATGGAAGTAGACACTCAACACTATGACGACATTATTATCGGCGGTGGCAAGGCGGGTAAAACACTTGCACCAGCGTTAGTCGCTGACGGACGTAAAACCGCTCTGGTTGAACGCAGCTTAAACATGATTGGTGGCGGGTGCATTAATATTGCCTGCATTCCTACTAAAACTATGGTGGCGAGTGCCAATGTGGCAAATACAGTGCGAAACAGTGCCGTTTATGGTGTTAAAGCTAATACACCCAGCGTTAATTTAGCAGAGGTGATCCAACGAAAACGATCGGTTGTGCAAGGGATGCGTGAAATGAACTTGCACAATTTAGAAACTGCTTTGGGTCACGAACTGATCATTGGTACAGCCCGCTTTGCTGCTCCCAAAACGATCGCAGTAACGACAACTGAGGGGAACAATCGCTTACTTACCGCCGAACGCTTATTTATTAATACAGGCACACGACCGTTAATTCCATCCATTCCCGGACTCACAGAAGTTGAGTTTTTAACGAGTGAGTCGATTATGGAGCTAGAATACCTGCCTGAACACCTGATCGTTCTCGGTAGTGGCTATATTGGTTTAGAGTTTGCCCAGATGTTCCGGCGCTTTGGCTCTGGTGTTACTGTCATTGGGCAAAGTGAGCAAATCCTGTCACAGCAAGATCCAGATATAGCGATCGCAGTCCAAACATTGCTGGAACGAGATGGTATTGAATTCTTGTTGAAGGCGAAGGTGTTGAGGGTTAATCGCACTGGTAATGAAACCATTCTTCAAATCCAAGTTGGCGATCGTGAAATCACCCTCCAGGGGTCGCATTTGCTCGTCGCCGTTGGTCGTGCGCCCAATACCGATAGCTTAAATTTAGCTGCTGCTGATGTGGTAACTGATACACGCGGATTTATTCAAGTTAACGATCGCTTAGAGACGAATATTCCGGGGATTTGGGCGTTAGGCGACATCAACGGCGGCCCACAATACACTCATATATCGCTCGATGATTATCGCATTATCAAAGCTAATTTAATTGATGGGGGCAACCGTAGTACACGGGATCGATTGGTTCCATCGTGTCTGTTCATCGATCCAGAATTGGCTCATGTGGGTTTGACTGAAACTGAAGCACAGCAACAAGGATATGCTATCCGCGTGGCGAAGGTGGATGCGTCAGCTGTTCCTAGAGCGAAAACACTCGGTAAAACTGATGGGCTTCTCAAGGCGATCGTGGATGCAGATACAGGTCGTATTCTAGGGTGTTCCCTGTTGTGTCATGAAGCAGGTGAAGTGATTTCAACGGTGCAGATGGTGATGCAAGCTCAGATGCCGTACACCGTTCTACGCGATGGTATTTTGACTCATCCCACGATGACCGAAGGATTAAATATATTGTTTTCCAAGTTGTAAGGAGGCAGCAATTGCAGACCCAAGGAATTAGCAAACAAACGACATTTCACTCTTGAAAAAAGTAGATATAGCATCATGAGTAAAACATCTAAAGTCGGTATTATTGGTGCAGGTAATGTAGGTGCAGACGTTGCAAATGCTTTAGTTCTACTCGGTAGATGTGTAAGGGTTGTCCTTTTTGACCGAACCTTATCAAAAGCTGAAGGGCAAGTATGGGATATCGAAGACAGCATTCCCCTACTTAAAGAGATGGAGATCATACCATCAAATCAGTATGAAGATTTAGCTGATTCAGATATCATTATTGTGACTGCTGGGGTGCAGCCGAAACTTGGACAGACCCGATTAGATACATTGAGCGACAATGCAGAGATTATACGTTCGACAATCAAAGAATTGGATCGAGTTGCACCGAATTCAATCGTAATTATCATTAGCAATCCAGTGGATGTACTCACGCGGATTGCGATCGCTACTTCCACCAGAGCAGAAAACCTAATTTTCGGTTCCGGAACTGTTCTTGATACTGCTAGACTGAGATATCAGCTTGGAAAGCGACTGAATGTTGCAAAACAAGACATTCATGCTTATGTGATTGGAGAGCATGGAGACAGTCAATTTGTCGTTTGGTCTAGTGCATTTATTGGGGGAATTCTGTTAACAGAATTTCCTATACCACAAGGAGCAACGCTAGAACAAATTCAGCAAGAGTACGCACAGTTAGCTCGTAAACGAGGCCATAACATTTTTGAACGCAAAGGAAATACAAGCTATGGTATATCAACAGTAATTTGTCAGTTAGTTGATACCATCCTGCGAGATGAAAAGCAGATATTTCCAGTATCGGCCAGAGCAGATTCTAACTATGGAGTTGGCAGTGAAGTTGTTCTTGGACTTCCATGTATCATTGGCTCAACAGGTATTGAGCGCCAACTGTTGTTATCAAGAAATACTCATGAACAACGCTTATTAGAAGAATCAGCCAACAAACTCAATGAAGCCCATAAGTAGGTAGGTGCCAAAAAAGTCAGCTATGTTAAGATATGTAAAGACTGATAATGCATCTACAAGGTAGTTGGTGTATGGGTGCGCGTTTAAGGGTATTTCTGACTCCTGAGCAAGACCAAACTTTACTAAATCTGAGAAAACAGGATGTACCACAGAAAGTCAAAGACAGGGCGGAAATAATCAGGCTAAATGCACATGGTTGGTATGTAGAGAAGATAGCAGATCACTTTGATTGTCACAAAAAAACAGTCACAAAAGTTTTGCATCAATGGCAAAAACTGGGCACAGAAGGGCTTTGGGAATCTCCTGGGCGAGGGGGGAAACCAAAGTGGCTTGAGGATGACATGATATTTTTAGAAGAATGCCTCAGAAACGAGCCACGCACATACAATAGTTCTCAGTTAGCTTTGAAGTTGAAAACAGAACGCAACGTTGAGATGAGTGCCGACAGATTAAGACGGGTACTCAAAAAAAGGGGGTCGATTGGAAACGGACAAGGAAAAGCCATAAAGGAAAACAAGACCCAGTAGCACGAGCAAACAAGCAAGCAGACCTAGACATGTTGGAATTAGCTGCTGCCACTGGTGAAATAGACCTGAAATACCTAGACGAGTCAGGGTTCTGTATGTGGAGCGAACCTAGTTATACATATTACTTTAGAGGTGAGCAAAAACGGTTAGAACAGACTAAACGCCGTGGTCGCAGATTAAGTATTATCGGGCTTCTCCAACCTTTAATCAGTTTTGTTTACGGTTTAGTTATCGGTGGTGTTGACCGTAAATCTTATATAGAAATGATGGAGAAAGAAGCCAAACAAGCCCAAGAAACTGGACGTATCAGCGTGATTGTGCAAGATAACGGGCCAATACATCGCTGCCAAGAAGTTCAACAATTGTGGAAAAAATGGGAAAGTCAGGGTTTGTACATCTTTTTTCTCCCGAAATATTGCTCAGAAATGAATCCAATTGAATTGGAATGGCAACATCTCAAGAAAGATGAGTTATCCGGGCAAGCATTTGATGATGAGCTAGATCTCGCTTACGCCGTCATCAATGGTGTTCAAGCTAGAGGAAAAAAAAACAATCACAACACACATCGTGTAAAATTTAGCTCTAGATTATCAACTTAAGATTTTGTTACATAGTAGAAAATTTCGGTGCCTACCTACTTAATTTTTTGCATAATTAAAATCAATTGGGTGCGGCTATGGTTGAAAATACAGTATCCTGAACAATGCTTTTGCCAAAATAAGAGCCTACAAAAATTCGGGCAAAAATGCAAAAATGAGCTATACATAAGCGTTTAAGTTGAATATCAGTAGAGATTACTCAGGAAATAAATAGCTTTAGTTTTACTATTTGATAGGCTTAAACTTAATATGCGGTGTTTCTTGATACAAATAGCAACTAATATTGCTAAGTATATTTTCGTTCTAAAGTTTGAGAACTTTGTCAATAAGGAACCTTGTAATGATTAAGTTTTTAGTACGTGCGCTGTTTGCTACATTATCGTTAACTGTATTTTTGAACTTGTTCACTTCTGTTGCTCTTGCACAAAGAACTTATGAGCCAACAACTGAATCACTATCGAAGCATGAAGTTCCAGACTGGTTCAAGGATGCGAAACTCGGAATTTTCATCCATTGGGGGGTATATTCTGTACCTGCCTATGCACCACTAACTGGGGAATTGAACAAGGTTGTTGCAGAGCGTGGTTGGGAGTATTGGTTTGAGAACAACCCTTACTCGGAATGGTATTACAACTCCATGAAACTTGAGGGCAGCCCTACCTATAACTACCATCGTACAACCTATGGTGAAGGCTTCACCTATGATGACTTTATTCCTAGATTCAATGCAGCCATAACAAATTGGAACCCCTCAAAATGGGCAAAATTATTTTCTAAAGTGGGTGCGCGATACGTTGTACTAACAACGAAGCATCATGATGGCTTTTTGTTGTGGCCTAGTAAAACTATAAACCAGCCAGGGCGAGTGGCAACACGCGATATTGTAGGCGAACTAACACAAGCTGTTCGCCAAGAAGGTATGCGTATGGGTGTGTATTACTCTGGTGGTCTTGATTGGTCTTTCAAAGATACAACAATCACAGACTTCAATACGCTAGTGGAAGCAATTATTCAGGAAAAAGCCTATGCAGATTATGCGAATGCTCATTGGCGCGAATTGATTGACCGCTATCAGCCATCTATATTATGGAATGATCTTGGCTACCCTATTGGGCAAGCAAATGAAATTATGGCCTACTTTTACAATCGTGTACCCGATGGTGTGGTGAATGACCGTTTTGATTTAGGTGGTCAGTTAGGGTTGCACTTTGACTTTTCCACACCTGAGTACAGCCAACTCACACAAATAGAACCTCTTAAATGGGAAAGTACAAGGGGTTTAGGTTATTCATTCGGCTATAACCAAAATGATACTGATTTGAACATGATTTCGGTAGATGAACTAGTTGACTTATTTGTAGATATTGTTAGTAAAAATGGGAATTTATTGCTGAACATTGGCCCAAAGGCTGATGGTTCAATATCCGAAGTACAGCTTGAAAGATTAGAAGGCTTGGGTAAATGGCTAGATGTGAATGGTAAAGCAATCTTTGGCTCACGCTATTGGATACGAGCAGAAGATTTAACTCCAGAACGTATTCGACTGCGTTACACCACTAATAAAGGAAAATTATATGCGATATTGCTTGATGAGCCAACGCTTGGGAAGGTTACTATTCCAGGAATAATTTTGCCGAAAAAAGCAAATATTACGATGCTAGGTGTTGGAGGTAAACTGGAGTGGCAGCAGTATGGACAAAATTTATCTATAGTCCTACCCCACAAGTCTTTAGTTAAAAAATCATCAGCTTACACATTAGAGATTAGCTCTATGCCTTTATAATCTGATTCAGAAGTTAAAAACATCTTTGATTAAAGAAGAAACAAGAGACTTGTCCAAAATATTAGCTTAGGAAAAGAAAAATGGTAAAACGTTTAATTGAGTATCTACTATTTTCCAACATTAGTTGTGGTTTTTGATTATATCTAAAAGTATCCACAACGGACAAAACAAATTTTAGGGATTAGTTACAAGCAGTTATAATCACTGTTAAATTGCGCTATAAATCGTTACAAAGAAATTAAAACTAAACAAGAAAGCCAAAAAATTAGAATCAATGCGTCTGGTGGCGGTCGTCCATAAAAGTTATTAATCCAAGAACAGGTATTGACATTGGTATTTTGAATTTTCACAGATAGAGTAATTATACGTTGGAATGTAAGGATTCAGGTAACAGAGTATTGACAAAGGGGACAGTTGAGGTGGAGTATCACAAATATGAACCAAAACCTGCCTCAAGAAGTAGAGAGAGAAAGTTTGGGCCAGTTATCGAAAGAAGAACTGGTAAACATGATCATTGAGCAGAGCAAGGTAATACGTGAATTACAGCAAGAAATAGAGCGTTTAAAAGTCAGTAGAGAAATAGAGCAGTTCTAATTCGTCCAAACCGCCATCAGGGGACATCCACAAGAAGAGTGAAAACAAAAAAGCACCCCCACAAGAGGAATCAAATCAGCCGAAGAAGAAACCGGGTGGGCAACCAGGACATCAAGGCAAAACCCGTAAGGGATTTGGCAGAGTAGCTCGTTATGAAATTTTACGCCCTGGCAACTGTGTCTGTTGTGGTCACAAAGCATTTGCTCCTCTTGCATTAAAAGTAGAAAAACAGTCAGTAGCGCAATTAGTGGAACATCCCATAGAAATAGTTAAGTACCAACGCCAAACCTGCGTGTGTGAGAGTTGTGGCAATGTACAAGCTGCCCAGTGGCCAGAAGATATCATTCCAGGACAAGATTTAGGGGTGAAATTACAGGCGTTTTTAGGATGGGCAAATAACTATGCACATATGCCCTATGAAAAACAGCAGGAAATGTTGTGGGAACTGGGGCAAATCGATATTGGGCTGGGGACGTTAGTTGCAACCAATGAACGAATAACTGGGGCAATTGAACCGAGCATCACTGAGTTAAGTAGTTGGTTAAAACAGACGCAGCCTAACATTCATGTGGATGAAACACCTTGGTCAGTCAAGGGAGTTAAAGAGTGGCTGTGGGTAGTTGCCAATTCTGAATTCTGCCTATTTACTGCGGCTGATACTCGTTCACGATCCGAGTTAGAAACAATTTTAGGCACTAAATATACAGGCGTACTCAGCAGCGATGATTTTAGCGTTTACAACGGCTATCAAGCTGTTGCTCAACAGAAATGTTTAGCACATCTACGCCGTCACTTCAAGAAATTAATTCAACTTCCAGGTCTTCACAACCAAGTTATTGGTAAAGCATTCGTTAATTTAATTGATGAAGCTTTTAGAAATTACGCTCTTCGGGTTTAAAATTCTTAATTCCAGCCTTTACAACGATTGGGTCAATGAATTCAAATTCAAGTTGCAATCCTCTATTGATCAATGGATTAACTTAGCCGGAGCAAAAGCCGGGCAGCTTTTACGTTCTTTGCGCGATAAAGCTCATCAATGGTGGTATTTCTTAGATAACCCTGAAGTGCCTCCTGATAACAATCAGGCTGAACGAGAGTCCTTCGGACACGCTTCGCGAACGCTGCGTTTAGCTGTCACCAAACGTAAAGTTAGTGGTGGTTCCCGTTCGATGGAGCGGTTTCAACATACTGCTAATTTGCTGACAGTGGTGCAGACTTGTCGCCGTCAAGGTAGGTCTGTCATTGATTTTTTTACACAAGCTCTAATTGCTGATTCTAGTAATTCTCTATCTCGCCCTTCTTTACTTCCTCAATATTAGACCTGAATCCTTACCTATTCATAGCCAGCAAAAAGATTGCAAGAGAAAAATTTTTAATTCAGAACTTACCCAAAATTATGGCGTTTAGATTGTGCAGTGGTATATTTAATCTACTTCAATTCTATCGAATAAGTGTAATTTAACTTTAGAACTTTCCTCAACGTCCGAGATTTGCACATGACCCTTACCCACCATCCTGGTTCACTCGTCGGTTGGAACCGCTTTGCAGCTCCGACAGACTTTCCCCTCAGCCCCGAATGGCACTAAGAAAAGCGTAAATCCTTGGTATTACTAGATGAGAGGGTGTGGGGTTGCAGGTTCGGGTGTAGGGAATTAAGAAGATGTTGAACTTTTTGACGCATTCGCATTCAATTGTCTGGAACACTACACCCAACGCCCTACCCCCAACACCCTGCCCTGACGACGTTTCACCTTTTCTTAGTGCCATTCGGCTGTGAGTGGAATTTCCAGGTACACTCTAGCCCAATCCTTTGACGCTGGTGTGAAAATTTCACAGGAGTAATTTCCCGTTTATTTCTCAGGTTGTCGGTGAGTCTCCTTCAGACAAATTTTCATCTATGCTGATTACCCAGGGTGTACCTTTGTCAACTGGAGGACTAATGCTGATTCTGGCTTTATTAGCAAACTGTTTTAACTTTTGAGTAAATTGGGGAAGAGTTTTCATGATATTGCGATAACTTTTCATATCAGGGCAAATCATGATTAAGCTTAGAATGCCACTCTCAATTCTGAAATACCAATGGCAACTCGATAACAAAATACGTGTCATGCGATCGCACGTTAAATAAAAGCTTTTTTTAGTTGCTTCTTCGAGTTGTCTGAGCAATATTTCACTTATCTGTATCATCCGCTTTGAAGGCAAATCATCTGAAGATAAATATGGCTGACTCATAAAATTAGGTACTGGGGAAGGTGGGGCCCCCTTTGGGGATTAGGGGCGAAGAGGTAATGGGGACTGGGTATTAGGAATAAGAACTAAATTCATTCACAGTTTATAGTACTCAAGTCAAGGTTTTTTGGAACACTGCTGGCTTCTACTATTGCTCTTTTTGGCAGTCCAGAACTCATTTAAAGTCTAAGCAGTAATTTTTAGTTGGGTCAAGATTCACTATTAGGCATAATTAGTTGGTATATTACCCAGGGCTGAGAATGCTTGTCTACCAATCATCAAAGCTGACATTTGTTGCCGAAACTGTATCAATTATATCTTTTTACCAAATAAGTTGGTATAATGGTGTGGCTAACAGGGGACTCAATAAACTTTTTACAAAAATCCGTAATAAGACCAAAAGCAAGAATAGATGCACAGAATTTTTCCTCTACACCCAGTCTCAACGAAAAATATTTTTACGTAAGTCCAAAAAAAATAGACATTTTACCGATTTTTGCTGCTATTATTCGAGATCCCAACCTAGCGCCGTAGCTACCTGACCAGCTAACTCTAACGGGTTAAAAGGTTTGGCGATCGCACTAATCATGCCCATTTGGGCATAGCGGCGACGGTCAGAAGCCTGTACTTTCGCAGTTAACAAAATTACTGGAATAGTTTTCGTAATTGAATTTGTTTGTAGCTGCTCAAAGGCTGCAATGCCATCCATATCTGGCATCATCACATCTAACAAAATCGCATCTGGTTGCCAAGCCTCGGCTTTATTAATGCCCTCTTGACCAGAACTTGCTGTCAGGACTTCCCAGCCTGCGACAGTTTCCAAGCAAATCTTGGTAACTTCTTGAATGTACTGCTCGTTATCAACCACTAGAATTCGCTTTGTTTTCATTAGCACGATCCTCTTGTTGGTTTTGAGTAATTCGCTGAAGTAGCTGCATCACTCGGTGTTCAAATTCTTGGGTTGTGACTCGTCCTTTAGTCAAAAATTCTGTATGTTCTAATTAGAGTCCTAGTATTGGCAGCGTAAAGTAAAAATTGCTACCTTTGCCCAAGAGACTTTCCACCCAGATGTGTCCGCCGTGCTGCTGCACAATGCTCTTGCAAATTGCCAAACCTAAACCCGTGCCATCATGGTTGCGCGAATCTGATGAATCAACCTGTTGAAATCGCTCAAAGATACTCTCAAGTTTATCAGTTGGGATGCCACGTCCAGTATCTTGGACTGTGAATAGAACTTGATCTGCTTGTTGTTGCGCCATCAGCCAAACCGTAGATCCAGCAGACGAAAATTTAATCGCGTTACTTAGCAGATTAGTCAGGGTTTGAACAATGCGATCTGGATCTACACATAATTGCATTGATAAGGTGGAAATGGATAGTGTTACTCCCGCTTTGTCGGCAAGGGGCTGCATCACATTGACTGCTTGAGCGATTAAGTCAGCAATATTGCAGATTTCAGGTTGCATCTTCGCCTTACCAGACTCAATCCGCTCAATGTCTAGAATGTCGTTGATTAAGCGTACTAGGCGCTCAGTGCTATCGGTGGCAATTTGTAGCAGCCGTTTTCCCTGCTCCGAGTCTGTCGGTAGCAAACCGCTTGTTAGCATTCCTAGAGAACCGTGAATTGAAGTTAAGGGTGTGCGGAGTTCATGACTAACAACAGAAACAAACTCATCTTTCATGCGTTCGATTAGCTTGCGGTCTGTAATATCTCGTAAGATTACAGTATAAAAAATTTCTTCATTAATCTCTAATTTAGAGATGGAAGCCTCTGCCGGAAATTCACTACCATCCTTACGGCGACCATATATTTCTTGACGTTCTCCCATTCTACGGGCAGGGCTGGGAGATTTGCTAAAGTCAACGACATGGTGACGATGTGCCTCGGCGAAGCGTAGCGGTAAAAGTAAGTCAAGACCTTTTCCAATAACTTCTGGGGCAGAGTAGCCAAAAATCTTCTCTGCGCCTTGGTTAAATAAGGTGATACGTTGCAATCCATCAATGGAAATAATCGCATCATCAGCAATATCTAAAATTCTGGCAAATCGAGCCTGAGAAAACCGTAGTTCTTCTTGTGTGCGCTGACGCTCATCAAGTTCTAACTGTAACTGTTGATTAACGGTAATTAGCTCGGCGGTGCGCTCTGCTACTCTAAGTTCTAGTTGACTATTGGCTCTGTGCAACGCTGCTTCTGTTTGCTTACGTTTAGTGATGTCACGGGCAACAACTTGTACTGCGGGGTTCCCGTGGTAATTGAAAGGAGCTGCAACAATTTCTAAATCAATCACAGTGCCATCTAGCCGCAGGAACTGTTGCTCATTTAAGGGAATTGCTTGATTGGTTTCTCTAATATATTGAAGGCGATCGCTAAATGCTGCTTGCGAGTTGGGATAAACTAAGTCAAGTACTTTTTTGCCTAATAATTGATTAGGGTGAGTTGCCCCCAATAGTTCCACTGCGGTACTGTTTAAAAAGACAAACTTGCCATCACTTGCAATAAAAATTACCTCTGGGCAAAGTTCTACCAGTTGTTGGTAGCTAGCTTTGCTCTCTTTAAGTGCGGTTTCAGCTAATTGGCGATCGCGTTGATTGCGGAATGCTACAATCCCATAAATCTCAAGCATCCGATTTAGCCGACAAATTTCGGCTTCTGCATCCAAAATGGTTCGGCAGTTAGAAGATGAGAGCGCTGAGGGAAAAACTTCTTCAATAATTCCCCCTTGTCCTCCTTGTCCCCCTTGCTCCCTGCCCCCTTGCCCACTGTCCCCCTGCTCTCCTCTCAACCTCTCGCGTGTTTGCGTTATCCGTTGCCGCAATTTTATCCGTTCTAAACGATTAAGGATTCTGGTTACCAGTTCTGGCCCTATGATGGGCTTGCTAACAAAATCATCAGCACCCACGCTAAACACTTGATTGACAATTTCGGCATCACTATGAACGGTGAGAAACAGGATAGGCAACTCACTCCAATGTGAATTGTTGCGTACTAACTTGCAAAGTTCTATACCGTTTGTGTAAGGCAATTCCACATCTAGAATCAGCAGGTCTGGCGTTACAGTCTCTAAGGTTTCCCAAAACTGGCGCGGGTCTTCAAGAGCGATCGCCTTAAATCCCCAAGGCTGGAGTAATATTTGCAACAATGCCTGGATTTTGGGATCATCGTCCACAATTAATATTTTGGCTTCTGCATAAGGGGCATTGGGCAATTCTTCAGCAGTTGGTTGTGCAGATATTGCCGCAACGTTGCTTTCTCCTTCAATTTCCTGACGTAATAGCTTTACCCAACTTTCAAAATTGACAAGATTAGATGGACTCAAAGTTTTATTAGAATTCAGCAGATGCTCGATTTTACGTGCCAATTTCGAAGCAAGCCCAAAGCCAAAAGTACCTAAAGACCCCGCTAATGTATGCGCCTCTTGGGTTGCTTGCAAACGTAATTCGGGATTTAAAGTCTTTTGATTTAAAGCTACAACGGCTTGCTCCAGAACGCTGACTTGATCCCCTACCCGCCCTTTAAATCGTTGCCAAATATCGCTAACTGCTGCTAGTGTTTGCTGCTGCTCTAATTTAAGATTTGGGACTGTAGATTTTAGATCATTTAATTCCTTGCCCCCCTGCCCCTCTGCTCTCCCGGTTGCTGAGCGCAGTCGTTGGCGCAGCCTCTCGTAGAGAAGTATGCTCCCCTGCTCCCCTTCCTCTTCTAATGGTTTTAAGCGATAGCCAATACCATAAACTGTTTCAATTAAATCACTAGAAATTCCGACAGCTTTTAGTTTTTGTCGTAACCCTTTAATATGAGTGCGAACGGCTTCTTCTCCGGGAGTATCATCATAAGACCAAAGATGTTCCAAAATTACGCCGCAGCTAAACACCCGGCGACTATTTCGTAAGAATAGTTCCAACAGTGCATATTCTTTTGGGGTAAGTGATAGCAGATTGCCTGCGTAGGTAACTTCACAGCTACTAGGGTCTAAGCGTAAACCAGCCCACTCCAGCACAGGTTGCGAGGTTACGCCTGGGCGACGCAATAGCGCCCGAACACGCGCAACTAATTCCTCTTCTTCAAAGGGTTTAACTACATAATCATCTGCACCTGCATCTAGCCCGATCGCTTTATCATGACTACTATCACGCCCTGTCAATAAAAGAATTGGTACTTGCAGACCATTAGACCTGATTTTTCGACAAAGACTTATGCCATCTAGCTTTGGCAGGATTACATCCAGGAGTATTAAATCATATGTATAGGTTTGGATTAAATCCCAAGCTGTATCACCATCAGCCGCTATTTCAACTGCATAGTTTTGGTTAGTTAGAACGGCGGTGAGTACATAGGCATTTAACTCGTCATCTTCTACAACTAAAATCTTCATATCAAAAGCTTTCCCAGGGTTAATATTTATAACAGATGTTTAACAAAAAATTTAAATTGCAAAACTAATTAATATTAATTCTCAATTGTAAAACATCTTCCAAAAGATATATTATTGCGGTTTGATTTTATTTAATTAATATCAATATTTATTAATTCAAAAATAGACATTAGCCAAATTAGAATGTTTATGCTTATTTACTACTCGTTCGTACAGATTAAAGGAAATCTTGTCGGTGCTAGCTTTATTTTCCACTTTACATTTTGTAACTGAATAATAAACTTAGAGGTAATAACTTTAACAAGAACTTTTGCTATCAAAAAGCTAAAATTTGCGGTGGTGTGTTAAGAAGGAGTTCGCTAAGAATAAATAAGTGTTTGTATCCTATATTATAACTTTATAGCAATTCTCGTTTGAATGAGATAAACAGGTAGGATAAAACATCTGTGCGTCCTGGATTCATCTGTAGTTAAGGATTTTTGGCGTTGCTGAATCAGAATATGAAATGCCAAAATTAGCTTTCTTTTTCTTTGTACCTTGACGCCTACCCTACGGGTTCCGTCTTAGCGGTCTTAGTACCATTCGGTAATGACTTAATTACGAGCGTTAATTATGCAAAAATAATCATTTAAAAATTACATCTAAACACTGCTGGGTTGATTTGAGTGCGTCTGCTGGCGTCCTTTTACTCAATAACATAGATTCAATAGCTCCACCTAAAGTTACTGAAACGCGATTATAACCTGGAAAGATAGGACGCGATCGCCCATATTTTGCCTGCTCTAAGAATACCTGGACTTGGGGAATTTCCTGAACAAATTCTTGATATTTTGCACTTTGTCGGGACTTCAGATTGACAGGTAAATAGCCAGTTCCCCGCGCTAATTCTGTCTGAAATTCTTGGCTTAAAGCATATTCAGCAAACTTAAATGCTGCTTGTTCCCGTTTCGGTGTGGTTTTAAAAAAGAAGACATTTTCACCACCAATACTAGTAGCAGGTTTTTGCCCAACGGGAATCGGAAAAACATCAAAATCAACACCAGTTGCGCGAAATTCCCCCAAAGTCCAAGGGCCATTTAATTGCATCGCCACTTTACCAGCGAATAAGTCGGCTGTTTCATAACCCCGTTCTGGCCCTGATAAAACAGCAGAACCATTATTAATTAAATCGCGCCAGAATTGTAAAGCTGCGATCGCTCCTTGATTATCTTTCAAATCCACCCCGGCTGAATCCTGTGAGTTTCTACTCACCAAGTCACCACCAGCGCTCTGCATGAACGGTAACCAAGTGAATCCTGTAAATTCTCCCTTCCCCGAAGGTAAAAACATCCCATGTTGATCAATCTGTCCATCGCCATTGGAGCGTAATACTTTTTTTCTTTTTCGCTTGGCGTGACGGGATGACGAAAAAAACTTGGGCATGACGTAAATTAAAATGATTAATAAATTCTCGGAATTTCACCACCACAACTTTGACACCTTGTGTCAGCATTGCACAATTATCTTTAGTCAAGTTTTTGAAGATTGGGAATTGTAGGATAAGGGAAAAGCCGCTCAGTAAGAGCGAAAATATAGGTAGGGATTCTTGCCCTAACCGATTTGACTGTTGACTTCACCAAGGGAATTTTGATAATTTCAGATTATGGCAGGACATAGTAAATGGGCAAATATTAAGCGCCAAAAGGCAGTAGTGGATGCAAAAAAGGGAAAAACCTTTACCCAGCTGTCGCGGGCAATTATTTTGGCAGCGAGAGGCGGTGTCCCAGATCCAGCGCTTAATTTTCAACTCCGCACCGCAGTTGATAAGGCCAAGGCTGCGGGTATTCCAAATGACAATATTGAACGAGCGATCGCTAAAGGTGCAGGTACTTCTGGCGGCGATAACTCTAGCCTAGAAGCTATTCGTTATGAAGGTTACGGCCCTGGTGGTGTCGCAATTTTGATTGAAGCCCTCACCGATAATCGCAATCGCACTGCTGCTGACTTACGTGTAGCTTTTAGTAAAAACGGTGGTAATCTCGGTGAAACAGGTTGCGTTAGCTGGATGTTTGACCAAAAAGGCGTTTGTGTAGTCCAGAATGTGGTTGATGAAGAACAGCTTTTAGAAGCATCCCTTGAGGGTGGTGCTGAGTCTTATGAAATGACTGAAGATGAGACTGCTGAGATATTTACCGAAATAGCAAATTTAGAAACCCTTAGTCAAACATTAAAAGACAAAGGCTTTGAGATAACTGATGCCGAATTACGCTGGATTTCCGGTAATAACGTGGAAGTCACCGATCCAGATCAAGCGCGATCGCTCCTCAAGTTAATTGACACCCTAGAAGGCTTAGATGATGTCCAAAATGTTACATCTAATTTTGAAATGGCAGAGCATCTAATGGCAACAAATATCGTCTAGCAAGGTATTTATCTAAAGTCAAATATTTCAGAATAGAAATTATTAAAAAAACACACGTAAGATTCACACAAATTACAAACCAGTGACATACGGCTATTAGATAGTTAAGCAGTTGCTTCCTTAATAAGGAGTTTTAAATGAATAAATTCGCTAAAGCCTTACTTTTGGCTATCATGTTCACTGTCCCTATAGCCGTTTTTGCGCCTAACGTTCAAGCCAAGACTACTTCTGCAACTCCCACAATGGCTAAAGTAGTTAAATCCAAAACTCTCAAACGGAAGCATCATTTTCGTAAGCACAGACATAGACTTACTAGCAATAAATCCGCAGCTACAAAGACAGCAGTTAAAAAACATATTGCTAGAAAATCTGTAGCTAAAACACCCGCAGCTACAACAATCACTCCACATAATTAGTTAATGTAACCTTTAGCTAGGTTATATCTTAAGCAAATATAATTTTTGCTCCTGTATTTGAAGAAAATTTAATTTCATTCAGCCTTACTATCATTAAATGTAAGGCTTTTTATTTTTAATCGGATAAAAAAAGCTTTATTAACTGATACCAAATTGAGGCAACCTACACCAGTTTTAATTTTTAGCCTTAGCTAAACTATATTACCTTATATAAGGTAACAAATAATACCAGCTCTTTTGTAGAAAAGCAACACATCGTTCTTATTAACGCTTAAACGCGATTCCTTGCTTGATTGAAGCTTCGGCTACCTCCCTACGGGACGCTACGCGAACGGCTGCGCTCAGCTTCAACACTGAGCGCAGCCGAAGTGTTGAATTTATCGTCATTAGTAAAAGTACATTTGTCTAGACTAGTTAGTACCAGTAAAAAAACTGTCATAGTTTGAATGAAGTAAGCAATCACTTAAGAAATATCTTGAAAAGAGCGATGTAATAATTTTTCAGAACAAAAGTATTAAATGCTACTCAAAAGCAAAGTCTGGTACGTTATCAGAAACACCAAAAATGAGAGATACAGCATAATTCAGTATGAATTGGAGTCCGAGTGGCAGATAAATATGCTCTTTTTAGTCCTCCACTAATTGATTCTGAATTCTGCATTCTAGATTCTGTATTCTTTTTTCAGACTTTGCCCTCTTAGTGAGTCACAGTTAATATTTTTAGATTTTATGCTCAAAATAGCAGTAATTTTCTTCGTAGTGTTCTCTATTTTTTATATTCTAGTTTTCAAGGATGCTGAAACATCTATTGTTTATATGCTAGGGGCAATAGTTTGTGCGCTATTATCAATAAATAATAAACTGCCACCTAAAAATTAACTTAGTTTTCATTTTATTTACTGCTTGTTTTGATTACTTGAAGTGGTCATAGTACAATGCTTGATCATCAAATGACAACTTTCCCCCTACACCCATCTAATGGTAAAGTAACTGCACAAGTTGTACCAATTCCTATATCAGAAAAGATATTGATATAACCTTGGTGTAAGTCTACACATTTTTTAACTACAACCAATCCCAATCCTGTACCAGGAATGCTTTTGACATTTTTGCCACGGTGGAACGGCTCGAAAAGCTGCTTTTGATCTGCTAGCGGAATTCCAATACCCTGATCTTGAACCTGGAGAACTACTGTATCTGATTTAAACTCCAGAGACAAATGAACAGTGCCTCCTTGAGGAGAATACTTAATAGCATTTAACAGTAAATTAGATAAAAGAGAACGCAATAATCTTTCATCCATGCAAGCAGGAACAGCTTTTCCCTGGCAAGCAAATGTAAGTGTATGCTTCTCATCTGTACTCAGGCGTATTTCTTCTACACAAGATGCACACAATACTTCTAAATTTAGCAATTTAGGATTAAATTCTAGTTTTCCAGTTTCAGCACGATTGATGGTTAAAATATCATCTAACATTTGAACTAGATTTTTTACAGACAGTTGAATTCGCTGCAAGTTTCTCAGCCGTTTAGAAGAGTTATCCCATTCATCTTGACAGTTTTCTAACAATTGGGCAGCTGCTAAAGCAGTACTAAGAGGAGTACGGAATTCGTGAGATGCCATTGAAAAAAAACGTGTTTTGAGAGCGCTGAGTTCTCTTTCACGCTCTAATGCCATGCGAATTTCATCTAGGCGTTTGCGTTCTGTGATATCGCGACAGTTAACCATAATTCTAGTATCTGCTGCATTATCTAAAAACCTTTGACTAATAGCTTCTAACATACGCCACGAGCCATCTTTATGGCGACAGCGGAACTCTATCGGAGCAGTAACTTCTGAACTTTGAATGGCATGAGTAAAGCTATAGTAAGTATTAGCAAAATCATCTGGATGAATGTAATCTAATAAGTTTTTGCCAATTAATTCTGTTGCAGGATAACCTAAAACTTTTTCTACGGAAGGACTTTCATAACGAATGCAACCATCCACATCTAAAATTTTGACAATATCTAATGCATTTTCAATTAAAGAGCGGAAGCGCTCCTCGCTTTGACGTAATGCCTGTTCAGCTTGCTTGCGCTCTGTAATATCACGTTGTATCGATATCCAGTGAGTATACCAGCCACTTTGATCAGAAACGGGTACAATACTAAATTCATTCCAGAATTCGGAGCCATCTTTGCGGTAATTAATTAGTTGAACAGTGACTGATTCCCAACGAGAAAGCGCAGCCCAGACTTTATTTAATTCAGCCCGACTTGTCTTCGCTCCTTGCAGGATACGAGGCGTTTTACCCAAAACTTCTTCTAAGCTATAACCCGTAATTCGGGTGAATGCCTCATTAACATAAATAATATGTGGGCCTGGCTCGCCAATCGGTTCTGCTTCAGTGATAACTACAGCATCGTTTGTATTTACAACCACAGATTGTAAAAGCCGAACTTGTTCTTCTTGCTTCTTTTGGTGTGTGATGTCAGCAATCACTGCTACCATGCCGTTGATATTATCGTCGCTATCATGCAATGGTGCAGCAGAGAATATGATGTCGATAAAACTGCAATTTTTCTTCCGACATCGTAATTCTATTGTGGTGTATGTTGTTCCTTGCAATATGCTCTGCTGAAGGGTGTTATATTCTTCTAGTTGGTCATCTAAAAAAATCGGATTCGGACGGTCAATTACCTCTGTTTCTAGCCAGCCAAACATCCTTTCAGCAGCAGGATTCCAGATTTTAATATTACCTTCTAAATCAAGTGTGAAAATGGCGCGGGGAGAGGCAGTAATTAGAGCTTGTAGGGCGGCTTGTGTGCGCTGACGTTCAGCAATTTCTGCTCGTAGAGAAACATTGGCTTTAGCTAATTCTTGAGTACGCTGTTGGACACGGATTTCTAATTCAGCGTTGAGTTTTTGTAGTTGTTTATAAAGTTCTGATTGTTGGATAGCGATCGCAACTTGAGTTGCGAGTTGTTTCATCAACTCAACTTCCCAAGATTCCCATTTGCGGGGGTAACTGCACTGATGGGCAATCAATAATCCCCAAAGATAAGGCTCGCAAGGAAGTGTTTCGCTATTTCGTTGCTGATCTGCTTCCCGGTTTTCTTGCAAAATTGGCACTACCAACTTTGCTTTGACACCAAACTGTTTAACGAAGTCTGCCAGACATAGTTCGACATCTGCTTGCTCAACGTTAGCGATCGCACGGGTTTTTCCCAATGAATATGCTTGATGATATTCTTTAGGAAACACTTCTGCTGGAAAAGTTTCTCCTAAAATTTTTGTATACTCAGGTAAAACTGTTTCTGTAATTGCACTACCTGTACCATCCTCCCAGAGGCGATAAATTAGCACCCTGTCTGCCTGGAGAAACTCTCGGACTTCTGCAACAGTGGTAGTCAGAACCTCATCTAAATCCAAAGACTCACGGATATGTTGAGCAATCTGGTTTACCAATCGCTCTCGTTCAGTTTGTTGCCGCAGCACCACTTCTGCCCGTTGCCGTTTAGTCACTTCCTGATGCAGAAGATAGTAAATTGCTACTAGGGTAATAATGCCAAAGCCGACACCGATAGGGACGAGATTGATAATGCTAAAATCTGGCGTGGGCATGGGGATAAGATATGAAAGAAATAAGAATCTGCGTTATGAAACTTCAGAACTTGTTCTAGCTTGCACGTATTTTTTCAAACGCTCAATATTTAAATCTAACTTTTCTCCTAACCACAGGGAATGATCTGTGTGGTCTACGACTTCATCCCCCGTTTCAGGATGAACTAAGACATCCAACCCCCCACGATTGAGCATTAACCATGAAACGACATTAGCAAATTGATTCGGTAAGAAGGCTAATTGATACATAGCTTTAGGGTGTGGGCCAACAGGGTTATCATGCCAACTCCCAAGCTGCACCTCAAATCTAGCGCCTAATTCTTCGCGGACATGGGCTGCCACACCACGACTAGCAGCATCATAGTAAATATGAGCATGAAAACCTTTAATCTCGATATTATTTTCTCTCATTGCACTCAAGTCCACTCGCTTTTAACTCTAATTTAGCTGCTTGCTTAATCCTATTTAATCACTCTCGTTGGAATAAAATAGGAAACGCTTGTCTAAATAGTATTTTACTCATCGACACTCGTTTTTTGTCTCCATCAGTAGCATCGGCTTGCGACGGTATACTACTTCCTAGCGGCTTGCCCCCACTAATAGCGAGTCCGCGTATCGCTAAAGCGAAAGCTCCGCGTTAGCGGAGCTTTTGCAATTTTTAATTTTACATTTTTAATTTTTAATTGATTTGACTCTGTTATTCTTTTAAAAGAAAAGTTCTTTCTTAGAAGTGTTTACCCTACTTAAGTCAAGACTGTATGTATCTCGATGATGTCGTGATTGAACGTGCTAGTCTCTCTGATGTTGACGGAATTCTGAAGTTAAGCGAAGCGAATGACGCTGAACATGGCGGTATGTTATTAGGTCGTCTTGAGCGTGAAGCAGTGGTGATGACTATCTCCGACTTGCCGAGCGTTGTTGCACGCAAAGATAGACAAGTAGTAGGATTCTTGCTGAGTTGGCAAAAGACGGCTGCAAAGCTACCAACTGTGAGGGCAATGTTACAAGTCTATCCAGGGACTAAAGATGCTTATTTATATGGGCCTATATGCGTAGACGAAACTATGCGAGGGCGAGGTATTGCTGGGGCAATGTTTGCAAAGTTGCGGAATCTTTTGCCTGAGCGTGAAGGAATACTATTTATCAAAGCGAACAACGAGCCATCACTTCAGGCCCATCGTAAGATGGGTATGTGCAAGGTAGCAGAGTTCACTGCTCAAGGCACTGACTTCTTGGTGTTTGCGTATAATGGATAAATTATGAATTTTATACGTTCCATATTCATTGAGTATTAAATTGGAATAGATTGGAAGTCTGTAGCTAATGTCTTACTCATTTTAGTAACTGGAACAATAATGCCACTTCTTAAATGATGAGGCGCTCTTTTAATGGCACTAAATCCTAATCGTAAATAAAAACCTTCAGCGTAAAGACTAGCGGTTGTAATCACCTTATCTATACCGCGATCGCTCGCTTCGTTGCAAAAATGTCTTACTAGAGCGCGTCCTATTCCTTTACCTTGATATTTAGGATGGACATATAGCCCAATAAGTTCATCAACAATGTAACTTGTAAATCCTGTGACTACATCACGCTCGACAGCAATCCAGAAACTTTCAAGTTTCATACTCTTCAAGATATTTGAACCATCAGGCTTTTCACGGTAATTACGCCAAGCTAGGAGTTCTTTTTCAGTGTAAAAGGTTGCAGGCAGGGCTTTTATAGCAGCAATATGAATTGCATTTATCACCAACGCATCTGTTGTTTCTGCCGGTCGAAGAGATATTTCGTTAGCGCTCATAGTTTCTGGGCTGGCATTCAAATGATATGCTCATTTGACTTTCTGGTATAAGAATATCAATTTTAGTGGACAGGGTAATAGTTGAATTAACTTGCATCACCGATAACCTCTTTAAAGAGGTTATAAGTAGTTTACAAACTTGATAATAAGCCTCTATCTGAACTATTTTACTTGATACTAGTGGTTTGCAATTGGGTAATTACTTGTTGGACAATCTGCCGCCTTGTTTCCTGAAGCTTTTGGCTAGCAGTTGTCACCCGAGCAAGAGATGTACGTCCTTATCAACAAATGATTATCTGAAATATAAACTACTGTAATCCTATCGAAAAAATGTATAATTTGTTTTAATCACCTAAAAGTCTATCGACAAACCGTATATTATTAGATAAGCAATAAAATAGTGAACCTCCAAAAAAGGCAATTTCAGGATAAATAAATTGAAATATTCTGATTTTTGTCGAATATTGCTTTGTTTATTTAAATAACTTGTCAAAGCTTGCTTACTAGAGCATTTATCAAGTTGGAAGAGATTAGAGAGCCAAAAGGAGTAAATGTGATCAACGCAATTAGGATTAATGAAAACTTGACAACAACAGGACAAGTCATACCACAACAGATTAAGCAAGCTATCCAAGAAGGTTTTAAGTCAGTTCTGAATCTGCGATCGCCAGATGAACTAGGGTTTTCTAAGGATGAGCAACAGGTGGTAGAAACCTTGGGGCTGTACTACGTCAATGCCCCGCTGAAACTAGAAGACTTGAGTGAGGAGTCGATCAGCAACATTCTTATGATACTTGAAGAGATACCTAAACCAGCTATTGTGCATTGTGCAGCAGGTATGCGCTCAACAGGAATTGCCTTGTTGAGTATAGCCATTCAAGAAGGATTAACACCAGAGCAAACCTTAGCAAAGGCTCGGAAACTAGGCTTTGGGTTCTTTGAACACACTGGCGTTAATCCCCGGCTGAGGCAATTATTTGTAGATTACGTTAACAAACACGCAAAGGTAGCTGTGCCTACTCATTGAAACAACTGTAGGCAGCTACTACTGATTTTTTGACTCGAATAACAGAGTGTGCTTTCGCTTTGGACACCATTAGTATCAACTTAAGCCTGGTGAATAAAATTATATTCGCCAGGGCTTGGTAGAAAATCTTATAGATCCTTCAGATGACTAGTACCGCTACGCGAAATTCGTAATTCGTAATTCGTAATTAAGTTTTCACAAAGGTTTCAGGTATTCTCAATGGATGGTTTATTTACGCCGTGCTGTACTAGTAGATAAAAAACGAGTTGGAATCACAATTGTAGTTCCAACCTCAACTTTGAACAAATCTCAGTGGCGGCTAAAAACCTTCGACAGTTCAAAACTATGCAGACTTGCTAGCCTGTTGACGACGTGACATTGCTATTGCTCCAGCTACTAAACCGATACCTACTAAAGTTGTTGGCTCTGGTACTGATGTTGGCCCTCCGTTGGAGATAGTACCCCCTAACAATTTGTCACTTGCACCAGAAAAACCAGGCCCACTCACCTGTTGAAAACGAGCTGCTGCCCGTAGCGTGCCAGACTGAAATCCATTTAGGAATGCGCTTTCAAGATTGGCAGCATTGAGGTTACTACCACTTAGAGTAAAGCTAACATTAGTAAATTGACCTGCTGTTACACCTGTCTGGGGATTACCACCAGTAAAGTTTCCTGTACCTGAAGAGCGAATACCAACGTCAAATGTACCAAAGGGTTCTAGTTTCGCTTCACCCTGTACAGTAGCAGATGTTAAAGATTGATCGCCGTAAAGCTGTGTAAAGGTACTTGATAGTGGACTGTAGGTGAATGAACTGATGTTATTTAGTAGATCAAATCCAAAGCCAACTAAAGTTGCTTGAGTTGCTCCTTTACCAAAAGAAGGAATTTGACCAGTAGTATTTACGAGATTCAGATTAAGCAAAACTTTATTCGGATCAATCTGAGAAAAACTGAAATCTACTTTAGCAGAGGCACCAGTGGCAGGGTTGTTAGAAGACAAACTAGTTGAATCAAAAGAGATACTGAAGGCTTGAGCCGAGCTTGATAACATCACAGAAGATGCAAATGCAACACTTGCAGCAGCTAATAAAGAGGACTTTTGTAAACTAAAAAAATTGTTTTGCATATCGTTAATAAGCTCTATAGATTAGTGAGTCTTTTAAGCAATGAATTCCAAGACTTTATTTCTCACATTTTCAATAATATTTCCCTAATCAGTTGATTAGGGAGTAAAACTCAGTATTTTTATGGAATCTTGTTCTTAAATTTGTAAAGTAGGAAAAACTACCGAACTTATAACTTATCAATATATTTTATTTCAGGATAACTTCATTTAAATACTTAGATTATGAAGTTATAACGAATGAAAAAACGTAGATATGTAAAACTTTAATAATTCCACCAAATTGAAGCGAAAGTACAGCGCAAAGTAAGTCGGCGAGAAAAATTAAATGTCTATAAATTTGATATAGATGTAGTTAAAAATTCTATGTGCGGCGCTTGGCGACAACGTACCCTACAAATGTATATTTTATTCTCTGGAAGTCCCTTACCCAAGTTTCGCTTCATATCCCATTTTTTCACTGTTGTAATCTCAATCAAATAGAGGTAGGTAAAAGCCAATGCATTTGCCTACCACTCAAATTAAGTAGTTAAAGCGTCCTCAACCCAACTGGTTCAAGCCCACTTACGTACTACAACAATCTTGAACTGGCGTTCTTGGGGCAAGATGTAGTCTAGTGAACCGTAGCGTTGCAAAGACCACTCCCGCAAGTCTTTCACAGCACGAGTAAAAATATCATCAGGGATAGCCCAAGCTGCACTTTGGATTTTGTTTTCTTGGTTTTCTAACAATTTGCCTACAGTGTCTTCAACTTGCCATTGGGCAGCAATTTGGATTTCAAAAGTCGCGCCTTGTGCTTGCAACTCTGTTAATACCTCTTCTTCACTCGCGCCGTAGCGTGGTAGAGGATGACCGTAACCATCCAAAATAGCTCTCCAATGCTCAATAAATTCCAACCTTTGTAAATTAAAATCTGAATCAGCACTAGTAGAGTTAGCCTGACCGTGAGTGTAGAGCAGAATACCACCAGGCTTGAGAACCCGCCGAATTTCAGCTAAAGCTTGCTTCCAAGCAGAAATCAAGTGAAACACATGAACTGTCAATGCCACATCGAAAGAATTATCATCAAACGGTAAAGAAGTAGCATCCGCTTTAATTGCTGTCAGCCGATGGGATACACCTTCTAGCTTGCGGTGTAACTCAGCTAGCATCTTTTCAGAAACATCTACACCAGTGTATGAATAGCCTCTTTTAGCAATTGGTACAGCTATTCTGCCAGTACCAATACCCGTTTCATAGAATTTAGTATCTGGTGTAGGTGAAACTAACTTAATGATAAAGTCAGTTACTTGTTCAGAGATACCGGGCGGTAATCCTCGCGTTGCATCGTAAATATCAGAAACTCGGTCAAATGAAATTGTTGTAGTCATAAATCTCTCCTTGAGAGTTAATTGGAAATTTTAAATACGCCCCCACATTAAGATGCGTTTGTAGGGAAAAAAGAACGGACGCTCATCTTCTAGCAAGTCAAACAATTTCTCTCGATACCGTTCTACAAATCGCTCATAGGTTTGGGCATCCAGTTGCGACTCATATGCTGTTAGCAGGGTTCCGCGATACCACTCCACTACGGCTTCTCGTGATGGCAGCACATGACCATAAATTTGCAGCTTTACTTCTTGCTTCACAAAGCCCAATTTATAAAGCAATCTAGCGTAGGCTTCTGGAGAAAGGACTTCTAAACGCCGCACATATCCCCTCAATTCCTGACTAAATTCCTTTGCAGTCTCAACTGCTATCTTATGGACTGGCTCATTGTCCATTGTTGGTACTTGTACAGCAAGCTGCCCTCCAGGTCGTAGTTTTGTCCGTAACTTCTCAAATAACACTTCATGTCCCGTTAACCACTGCAATGCGGCATTAGAAAACACTACATCAAACAGCCCTTCTCCCGGATTCTCCTCAATTTGTCTTTGCTCAAACTTTAGTCCATCACCCTCAAACTCACGAGCCTTTTGCAGCATTTTCTCGGAAGCATCTACTCCCAAGGTCTCTTGTGCTGCTAAGGTTTCATGCAGATACTTCGTTAACTTTCCCGTTCCACATCCTAAATCCAGAACTCTTAAGTTTTCTTGCCGATGTATCATGTTTACCAAGTCGTAGAACGGGCGACTTCTTTCGGCTTGAAATTGTTCATATAGTTCTGGATTCCATTTATCTGGCATTTTGACACCCTATTTTTGATATAGACGAAAAAACGATATCCTCAGAAATTGAAGGTTGGAATTACAGCAAAATTCAGAAGTCAGAATGGGCTGCGCCCCGCTACGCTAACAGAAGTCAGAATTCAGAAGAAAAACAGGCTTTATACCTGACTTTACTTCGACTACGCTCAGTAACCATGAGACTTGTATTGTGTACTTAATCACCTTTAAATCTGCTGTAATTGAAAATCCATTCTTTCCATGCCCTATGCCCCATACTTCGACAAAGCTCAGTACAAGTGCACTATGACCAACTACTTCCGCTCTAATATTGATGCAATGGCTAGCTATGTCCCTGGTGAGCAACCACAACGCGGGACAAAAATCATCAAACTCAACAGCAATGAGAACCCATATCCTCCTTCTCCTGACGCACTTGCTGTGCTGCGAAATATCGATGGAGAGTGGTTACGGCGATATCCCGAACCATTGGGTGGTGAGTTTCGGCAAGCTGTAAGTAAAGTTCTAGGAGTTCCTAGCGATTGGATCATTGTGGGAAATGGCAGTGACGAATTGTTGAGTGTGGTGATTCGAGCCTGTGCAGAACCTGGGCGAAAAGTAGTCTATCCGATGCCAACTTACGTGCTATATCGTACATTAGCTGAGATGCAGGCTGCGGAAATTATTGAGATTCCCTACAGCAATGACTACAGTTTGCCTCTAGAAGAACTAATTGTTACTGATGGATCTGTAACATTTATTGCCTCGCCCAATAGTCCGTCGGGTCATGTAGTACCAATCGATGACCTCCGAAAACTAGCGAGTCAATTATCAGGGGTTTTAGTAATTGATGAAGCATATGTAGATTTTGCCGAAGAAAATGCATTGGCTTTGGTTGAAGAATACGAAAATGTGATCATAATTCGTACACTTTCTAAAGGATATTCCTTAGCGGGATTGCGGTTGGGTTTTGGGGTGGCGAATCCCAAATTGTTGCATGGGTTGTTTAAGGTGAAGGATAGTTATAACATTGATGCGATCGCCTGTGCAGTTGGAACAGCTGCGATTACTGACCAAACCTATAAAAATGCTTGTGTAGCAAAGATTAAGGCATCACGGATTAAGCTAGCAAAAGACTTGAAACAATTAGGTTTTCATCTTTGGGATTCCCAAACTAACTTTTTGCTGGCACAGCCTCCACAAGGAAACGCCGAATATCTCTATCAGAAACTGAAGGAGCAAGGAATTTTAATCCGTTACTTCAAGCAACCAGGACTAGAGGATAAATTACGTATTACTGTTGGTACTGATGAACAAAATCAAACTTTGGTGAAGACGTTGAGTTATTTGCTAAGAACTGGGGAGTAGAGGTAAAGACGCGATTATACTCTTACGAGAAGCCGCTCTTCGAGCGTCTACGCGTCTGTGCAGGGAGTGGGAGATGAAGTTTAACCCATCCAATGCCCTATGCCCAATTACGAACTACAACAATCTTAAATTGAGTTTCACCTGATAAATCGTAATCCAGAGAACCATAGTGTTCTAAAGCCCACTTTTGTAAATCGTTAAATGCATTAGTGAAAACATCATCAGGAAGATGCCAGCTATGACGAGAAACCCTATTCTGATAATATTGCAGCAATTTGTTTACAGTTAGTTCAGATTTCCATTTAGCTGCAATAACTGTTTCTAAAGTTGCACCTTGGGCGCGTAGTTCTGTTAACACCTCTTCTTCTGTTGCACCGTAACGCGGTAAAGGATAACCATAGCCGGCGATGATTTCTTCCCAACGTCGTTGAAAATCAAGTCTACCCTGATTGCTATCTTTATTTGCCTGATTAGATTCAATAGTATAGAGATAACTACTGCTTGGTTTGAGGACGCGCCGAATTTCTGCTAAAGCTTGCTTCCAAGCAGAAACTAGATGAAGCACATGAACTGTTAATGCGACATCGAAAGAGTTATCTTCAAAAGGCAAAGAAGTAGCATCGCCCTTAATAGCTGTGAGTCGGTAAGACACACCCTCTAGCTTGCGGTGCAATTCAGCTAACATCTTTTCTGAGATATCTACACCAGTGTATGAATAGCCTCTTTTGGCAATTGGTATAGCAATTCTGCCTGTACCAATACCTATTTCAAAAAATTTAGTTTCGTCTTTTGGTGAAACAATATTGAGAATAGCGTCAGTTACTTGCTCAGAAATTCCAGGTGGTAGTCCCCGCGTTGCATCGTAAATATCAGAAACTCGGTCGAAGGAAATTGTTGAAGCCATAGTATTTTATCCTTTCTTAATGGTTATTGGTAAAGACAAATATAGTTAACTAACTAATAAAATTGCACTTTACCAAGTTTTTTTAAAGCAAAAAATAATGAGCTAATATGAAATGCCTGTAGAATAATTCCACTATCAATATTTTTAATTAGCTCTTCTAAGGGTAACAATAATACCTCAATTTCTTCTGTAATGTCTAACTTTAAATCAGCTACAAGTTCAACATCTGTTGCTAAAAAACAATGAATTAAATTATTGTGTGTTGCTGAATTAGGTGAGATTATACCTGTCTCAACAAAATTACTGCTAGTGTATCCTGATTCTTCTAATAACTCACGTTTTGCTGCTTCCAGTGGAGAGTTATCCTGTGAATCCATAGAACCACCTGGTAATTCTAAAACTGTTTTTTGTATACCGTGGCGATATTGTTTAACTAAAACAACTTCCTGGTTTTTAGTTATTGCGACGATATTTACCCATGTAGAATATTCCAGAACATAGAAAGGTTCAACTATTAATCCATTTGGCATTTGACAGGTATCAGCGCGTAGTGAAAGCCATCTATCTTGCACCAAATATTTAGAACTTAATAGAGTCCAATTAAATGAATTCACTATATTTCAACCTCTCTTTTCGGTTGCTTGTTGCAGTAATCATTTCTAACTCAATAAATACGCGTTGCTAGAATCACTGCATTTTTTGCTGTCACTCGAATTTCTGTAGCAGCAATACGAGAATCTTTAAGCCAAAATTCTCTTACTGGATCTGTGCGTCCTTGCCATTCTGGAGGCCAGTATTCTTCGGGTGTGAGGTCGTCGAGTACAATCAAGCCCCCAAGTTTGAGAGCATTGATCAATGTTTGAGGTTCTGCGACTTTTGCTTTGCCACCATCGGCAAATATCAAATCAAAGGGAGCATAAATAAGTAGATCGTGCCAGTCGCCTTGAAGTACGCGAACATTAGACTGGTAGCTAAAGAGCTGTTGGACAAGAGTAGCACGATCGCGATTGCTCTCTATAGTGATAAATGTAGTATCTGGATGTAATGCACTTGCAATCCAAGCCGCACCAACTCCGCAGCCAGTACCAATTTCAGCAATCTGACCTTGTATGATATGGCTGGTGAGGACAGATAACAAGCGACCAACTTCCGGGTGCGAGGATTCAGAAAACTCAAGTTGTGTAGCTAGGGTTTGCGCTTGTTGTATTAATGTGGGAATAGAAGCGATCGCTTGATAAATTGTCATATCTAATCCTTGACCAAAACTTCTCGTAGCACAACTGCTAAATCCTGCAATGCCCGTTCACCATCCCCGACAAAGGTTGAACCATGCATAGTAGCCAGTGTACGCGGCTGGAGTGCTGCCAATTCTTGGAGAATGCGATTGCTATGAGTTGTATAAGGTATGTAATTAGGAAAAGGGCTGGCTTCATAACCAACAATTGTTTTACGGAACCGTTCAATCACATCAGACTCAGTTATGGGTTCCACATCTCCAAATTGGTGAAAGAGGTCTGAGCATAAGAGTGTTTTATGGGTTGTTTCAAACAAAAGTCCTGCATCCCAACCGTGAGGAACTTGGGGTGTATGGTGAAAGCTAAAACTATATTTACCACTATTCAACACTTCCCCATGTTGCAGGCTTTTTGGCGGACGAATAGCAAAATCTTCTACACTCACAAAAGCTGCTACAGGACTACAGACTGTCTGAGCATCTGGTGCAATCGATAACCATTCATTTAGCGAACCACATTCATCTGCTTCAAAATGGCTAAAGCTAATCCAGCGAATTTGTGATGGGTCAATAATTTCTGCAACTGCATCACGTACCAGTGGAAAAATTCCCTTCAAACCCGTATGAAATAATAGTGGTTCTTCATCCTTTACTAGAAACTGGATAAATTGAAGGTCTATCTTTGAGTCATAAGTTGAGATGCGATAAATATCCGGAGCAATTTCAGTAATATTAGTCATCGTTTTAAAATTCAGACAGGTAACAATGAAACATGAGCAGAAACCACTTTCCATCCCTCGGCAAATTTGTACCAAGTCTGGCTTTGTCGCCCAAAACGTTCTACACCATTAATGATGCGGCGAAATTCTAAGGTCACAGTTGCAGTATCATTACCAAATGTGACAACTTTAAGATTCGAGATTTCTCGCTCTATTTTTGGGTTCGGTCGGGAGGCGCGAAAGTTACGAATTTCATCGCCGCCGTAGAGATTTTCTGTGATCCCAAAACGCACTACTTCTGGCGCATCCCAAAACAAATTATCCATCACCTCCAAATTGTTGTTACAAAGAGCTTCTTCATACTGGAGGTACAAATCAGTCACTTCAGCTACAACAGCAGGGTCATTTACTGTAGTCATTGTTGTTACCAGTTTTTAGTGATATGGCTGATTATGCATCCTCTGTCCCCCTTTTTTTGCCTTAACCGTGAATAAAAAAGTAGGCGGTCATGCTGAAGGCAACAACTATGACAAATTTACGAATTAATTGAGGTTCAAGTTTACGAGCATAGTGAGCGCTTAAATAACCACCCAAAGAAGCAGCGACTGCCATCAAAATTGCCTGATGCCAAGCAATCACACCCGCAAAAATAAACGGGACGATCGCAATTCCATTGATACAACTTCCCAGAAATGTTTTAAAGGCATTCATGGTGTGAATACTTTTGATGCCTAAAAACGATAAAGTCGCCAGCATTAAAATTCCTAGACCTGCCCCAAAGAAACCGCCATAGATAGCGATCGCAAATTGAGCCAATGCCAGATTAAATAAAGATATAGACTCAGGTGATGACTTTTGATTCTGAAGTTGCAACCAACCTCTAAGAGCATCGCCGAAGGTGAATATTAGTGTTGCCACCAGTAATAAATAGGGAATCAGTTTACTAAATACATCTGATGATGTATGTAATAAAGCTACAGAGCCAATAATTCCACCAACTAAACTGATACCACATAAGAGTACAAAAACCTGCCGCTGGATGCCCAAATCTTTACGGTAAGCTCCAGCACTTGCGAGAGCAGCCACCCAAATCGCAGTATTATTTGTAGCATTAGCTGCGATCGGCGGTACACCTGTGAAGATGAGTGCAGGAAAAGTAATAAAGCTTCCACCACCTGCTACAGCATTCAGTCCACCTGCGATGAAGGCGGTACTCAACAGAATTAAGCTATGGATAAAGGTTAAAGATGGTGGCATTATTTTGAGTTACAAATTATGAATTATTAATTTGGGAATATCATTTGGAGAATGGGCAATAAAATCAGCACCGTGAGCTTTTAATTCCTCTTCAGTTCCATAGCCGTAGGTAACGCCAATTGAAGCAATATGATGATGTTTGGCTCCAATGATGTCGTGTGAGCGTTAGCGAAGCTTAACGAAGTTATCGCCTACCATCACTACAGTAGAGGGTAAAAGTTTTTCTGTTAATAAAATATGCTGAATTAAGTCACCTTTTATGCTCCGTGTTCCGTCAAGTTCACTTCCATAAACACCATCAAAAAGCAAAGATAAACCAAAATATTCAATAATTTGCATAGCATAAATATATGGTTTTGAAGTTGCAACAAAAGTTTTATAACCAGCAAAACGAATGGCTTTTAGAACTGCTGTAATTTGGGGATAAATGGAGTTTTCAAATAATCCTATAGTGGCAAAGCGACGACGATATAGTAAAATTGCCTGTTCAATTACTGTGCCATCTAGGGTCTTTAGTAACTGCGAAAAGCTGTCTTTCAGTGGCGGGCCAATACACCAATGCAATTCATCAGCATCCGGTGGACTGTAGCCAAGTTCAAATAGAGCATACTGTATGCAGCGAGTGATACCAAGCTTAGGATCTGTCAAAGTCCCGTCTAAATCAAAAAGAACAGCAGATAAAGGCATATATTAATTCGTAATTCGTAATTCGTAATTCGTAATGGGCTAAGCTAACATAATTTGTAATTAAAAAAGTAAATTGTAATCTGGATAAGTTGCATTACATAAAGTCTTATAAAATTACGAAATACTCAATGCCA
Source organism: Nostoc sp. UHCC 0302 (assembly GCF_038096175.1). NCBI lineage: Bacteria > Bacillati > Cyanobacteriota > Cyanophyceae > Nostocales > Nostocaceae > Nostoc > Nostoc sp. UHCC 0302. The sequence continues at coordinate 825,453 of NZ_CP151099.1, read as the reverse complement.
AAACCCAAATTTAACCCCTAATTTTGAGTGATTTAATCAAACTTTCTCCACTCAGTAACGCAATTCCAAATGTGACAATACCAATGCCTAAATTCTGAATCAAGTTTAAAGTTTCGCTAATGGTTACCCATGCAACTAGCGCTGTCATTGCTGGACTGCTAGAGCCGATTATAGAGGCGGTAGTTGCGCCAATCATGCGAATTCCCAGATTGTTCAGAGTGTGACCAATAAAGCTGACTAGACCAGAAAAGATGCTGCCAATCCATAGGGGCGTCCAATCAAGTTGGGCGCTCTTAGGTGAAAAGAACAGTAAGCTCACACCGGAGAGCAGCAAGGTAGAGGCAAAACTGATCCAAGTGAAAGGAACTGGATGGAAATTTTCTAAACATTTTTGGGCGATGACGTTATAAAAGGCGTAAACGATTCCAGCAATCAGGCTAGCGAAAATGCCAATAGCAATAGAATGACTACTGTAGCTGGCAGAAGATTGAGGAATGGTAAGAGCGCCGCCCACGAGAATAATGCCCATAACCAGCCAACGAAAGCGCGTAGGGCGATCGCCAAAAAACTTCCAAGCAAGCAGCGCCGTAAACACAGGATAAGTGAAGAAGAGGGTCAGGGCAATTCCAGTGGGAATCAAGCCAATAGCGATGTAGAGTGAGGCAACATAAACAAACATTAGTACCCCACAGCCTAACGCTTGCAATAGAACATAAGAGCGTTTTTGAGTAAACAATCCTTGGAATTCTTTAAGAGCAGATGGATAAAGCTTGAATGATAAAGCCGCCATGAGGGGAACTACTAGCAGCATTCGCATAAACATCAGCAAGAATGAATTCTCTAAATTCGGTTCAACATATCCACCGAGTAAAAATAAACCCAGCACGAGATGTTCTGAAAATAAGACTCGGACAGTAACGTTGTGAAACGTCAAAAAAAATGAGGATAGAAGAACCGTCAGGATGCCCAACACGCTAAAAAGGTTTCTTAAGACCTGATTGTATTGCCGAAACCACTAGACTGACACACTAAAGGAAGTTTGAGGGGATCAAATTCCTAGCGCCAAGCTGTGACTTTAATTAATAGACCCTTACCCTAAAATTCTAAACGAGTTGATATCAAACTAATTCCCAATCTTCTTTTAAGAGTCTGGTTTCGTCTCTTGCAGAGAGGGACGTGCAGAGAATTCATCATACCACTGTGCAACTTTAGGATAATTCTGCCGCCATTGCAATTCCGGCAAACGAATCTCCAGCCCCAGTGCAGACGCGAGGGTTATATGAGCAAGCTTAGGAGTTTGGTCGAGTTTATCTGAAATTTTCTCGAAGTAGTCCAAGATTCTTAAAGCCCGTGATCGCTCTAACTCGATTATTTTTGGTGATTGCTCGCTTTCTGCACGAAAGATACGCTCTCTTGCCCACGTACTGATACCATCTATAAATGCAGTTGTAAAACCTTCAAGCTGCTGTGAAAATCCGTCGGAATCGTCAGCGACAATTTTGATTTCGGGATTTAAGCGATTGAGATAACTGACGATGATCCGCGTTTCACTCAAGATGAATCCGTCATCAGTCGCTAGGGTGGGAACTTTACCTGTGGGATTGTAATTGAGTAATTCGCTATTGCGATCGCGTACTGTGACTTTTTGCAGTTCGACGCGCTCAGTTAAACTGAGTTCAATGATCGCAACCCGCGCTATGCGTGCATATTGGGATTTATCCGTGTAAAAGAGTTTCATAAAAAAGTGCGATCGCCCCTCTGATAAAGTCTAGCTAAACTACAGCATTCTATCTCAGTGTAATTATGTAGCAGCGCTAACTAGTTCAGGAGATTCTACAATTTTGCTGAATTGGTTTTCTGGACGGAGTAAACCAAGGTTTTCCCGCAGAGTTTGTCCTTCGTACTCCGTACGGAACAGTTCCCGCCGTTGCAATTCGGGAATTACTAAGTCCACGAATTCATCTAAACCTCCAGGTAACCAAGGCGGCATAATGTTGAATCCATCAGCCCCACCATTAACGAACCAGTCTTCTAGTTGATCAGCAATCTGTTGGGGTGTGCCAAGGATTGTTCGATGCCCGCGTGCGCCAGCAATCCACAAATACAGTTGCCTAATCGTTAAATTCTCTCTCCGAGCAAGGTCAGTAATGAGCTGCAAACGGCTTTTGCCAGCATTAGTATCTGGTAAATCCGGCAATGGCCCATCCAAGGGGTATTTCGATAAATCATGTCCGCCAACCAACCCGGAAAGCAGTCCTAATCCAACCGACGGATGAATCAGTTCCTGAAGTTGCTCGTACTTCTCTTTCGCTTCCTCTTCAGTTCTACCAATTACCGGAAATACACCCGGCATAATCTTGAGATGTTCAGGGGAACGTCCGTATTTGGCGAGTCTGCCCTTAACACTAGAATAAAAAGCCTGTGCTTCTGCAAGCGTCTGCTGGGCGGTGAAGATTGCTTCTGCTGTTTGTGCAGCTAGTTCTTGTCCAGCTTCAGAAGATCCAGCTTGAACAATCACTGGGTATCCCTGCGGTGGACGGGCGACATTCAGCGGGCCGCGCACAGAGAAATGTTTGCCCTTGTGATTAGGAATATGCAGTTTCTCTGGAGTAAAGTAAACACCTGATTCCTTATTGCGGATAAATGCATCATCCTCCCAACTGTCCCAAAGCTTGCTAGTAACCTCCAAGAATTCTCTTGCGCGATCGTAGCGCAGTGCGTGTTCCAAATGCTGTTCCCGGCTGAAGTTCTGAGCTGCGGCTTCGGCAGAAGAAGTCACAACGTTCCACCCAGCACGGCCACCGCTGAGATAGTCTAAGGATGCAAATTTGCGGGCGAGGTGAAAAGGTTCCTCATAAGTTGTCGATGCTGTCGCTACCAAGCCAATGCGTTCTGTCACTACAGACAAAGCCGATAACAAAGTTAGAGGCTCAAAATGAACGCTAAATTGTCCCGAACGGCTAAAAGCTTCAGTTCCTTGTCCTCTATCCCAGACGGCTAAACCATCTGCGAGGAAAACCATATCAAACTTGCCGCGTTCGGCAGTCTGTGCCAGCTGCTTATAATGCTGGAAATTTAAACCCCCATCTGCTTGGGCGTTAGGGTGTCGCCATGCTGCGACGTGATGACCACTACCGGGTAAAAATGCTCCGAGTTTAAGTTGTTTTTTCGTACTCATATTTTCTTCTCCAATGCCCCATTCCGAATGGCACTCAGTTAAGCGTAAACCCTTGATGTAACTGGATGATAGGGTGTGGGGTGTGGGGTTGCAGGTTTGGGAAATCAAGAAAATGTTGAACTCCTTGACGCAACTAAAGTTTAATTGTCTTAAACACTAGACCCTGCCAAGCGCGAGGTTTCACGTTTTCAAGCGTGACATTCGCCCCATTCCCAAGTACTACACAGTCACTGCCTCACGTCGGTTGTAGCTAGAAGCATCTCCCTTGATAGCCTCACTTTGTTTACCATTGATTCCAACTGGGAGGTCGCCGACAATTGTGACTCGCTGAACGCGGCGCGGCTGGTCACCGTAATCGGCGATCGCATAATGTTGAGTAGCCCGGTTATCCCAAAAGGCGACGTCACCAACTTGCCAACGCCAGCGGACTGTATTCTCAGGACGTGTTACATAAGCTTGCAACAGCCGAAGAATGTCATCTGATTCAGTTGTTGATAAGCCACGGAACTGGCGCACAAATCCGCCGATGAATAACCCGCGCTCCCCAGATTCGGGATGTATGCGTACAACTGGGTGCAGAGTCTCGTATACAGTTGAGGTGAAGACAGCCCGGTAAGCCTTGACATCTTCAGGTAGGTCAAATCCAGTTGCATAGTCGTAGGCATTGCTGTGTACTGCCCAAAGTTCGTCTGCAAGATTACGCAGATGTGTAGGTAAATCTTGGTACGCAGTCACGGAGTTTGCCCAGATTGTATCGCCTCCGCTTGGGGGAATTTCAAGCGCTCGTAAGATAGAACCGAGAGGAGGACGGTCTACGAATGTTACATCCGTATGCCAGCTATTGGCGCGGGAAGTGGTGCGGCCATAATTCAGGTCTAAGATTTCTGGGTTTTCTGGCAGCGAGGGTACGGTGGGGTGGGCTGTAGTGAGTTCACCGAAACGACGAGCAAAGGCGATCTGTCCATTAGCGTCGAGCTGTTGCTGATCGCGGAAAAAGATCACTTTGTATTTGACTAAAGTTTTGCGAATATCGCTAATGATGTCATCGCTGAGGTTAGAACTCAGATTAACACCAATAATTTCTGCACCAATACGTCCTGCAACTGGTTTGATATCAAAGTATTGAGAACCCATGTTTTTGATCTCCAAAAAGTTTATGTTTTTACAAAATGTAGAGACGCGATTCACCGCGTCTGATTCATCGCGTCTGATTAATAGCGTCTCTACTGCTAAACACCAGGGGTAGAACCGCCATCAACGATAATCTCTGTTCCTGTAATTGATGCAGCTAAATCAGACACCAAAAATAGCGCCAGCGCGGCAATTTCTTCTGGCTGGGCGATTCTTTTTAAAGGAATACTTTGGATATTTTGTGCCTTTACTTGCTCGACGGTGATTCCTTGCGCTTGGGCGTTCTGCCGAGCTAAAGTCTCAGCACGCTCAGTAGCTGTAGCACCAGGAGAGATAGCATTAATGCGAATCTTATACTCGGCTAACTCTTTAGAAATGCCCTTTGTGAAGTTGAGCAAAGCAGCATTGCTTGTACCACCAGCTAGAAAGTTAGGACGAGGTGTACGTCCTGCACCGCCAACTATATTGACAATCCGTCCATCACCGCGACTTTTTTGATGGGGAACGACGGCTCTAACTAGGCGGATATAGCCCAATAATTTTAAGTTCCAAGCATCCAAAAATAAATCATCAGTTGATTCTAGAAAAGACCCAGCACGGGCTGACCCGGCATTGTTAATTAAGATATCAATCTGACCAAACTGTGCCAGTGCTGTTGAAACAACTTTGTCAACATCCTCTGCTTTCGTGAGGTCGGCACTGATGGCAATTACTTTTGCCCCTGGTGTGGGTAGGGACTGGATGTCAGCTACTGCATTATCTAATCGTTCTTGATTACGAGCTGCGATCGCCACACTCACACCTTCACTATAGAGGGCTTTAGCGGTAGCTAATCCAATACCCGTACTTCCTCCTGTAACAATCGCTGTTTTACCTGATAGTTTTAAATCTAAGCTCATAAAAAGTCACGCTCAACTAGGTTTAACTGTGGCAATAACGAAAAGCTAAATATTGACCAACTATTCAGCACGAACCAATAAAATTGCTGATTGAGAGCCTTTGTTATGGATATCGAAGATGTTTCGATTTTCAGCAGATGTACAGCCTAAAAGTATCTTGATTTCTGTATCTCGCTTTTCCAAATCAACACTACAAATGACAGCGGTAACTGTTCTACTAAATAAGGTTCCTATCCAAACATCAATAGGACTACCATCTCCAGCTTGAGTGTCTTCCAAGTATCCATAGTCCAGGGGATAAACAAAGCTTGGATATCGTGGATGCGATGTTCCTTGTGGGCGCTCAATCTTGATATTACTAGTTGCTACAAGCTGATCCACTTTCAGCCAGAAATCGTTATTGTCTTTCATTCCAGATGCTAATGCTCAATTTGATACTTGCAATACAGCCTTGCCAGGAAAGCGCCTGTCGAGTAGTTGTTGCGCTACATCAGCTATTTGTGTCCAAGAAGCTTCTAAATCTATGTGCGGATGCAATTGGCCTGCTTCTACTAGGTTCAAAAGCCTTTTGAGACCAACTGCTGCTGATTCAAATCTCAATTCATCAAACAGACGTAAACCGTACAAGCTCACGCTACCAGTTCCAAAGAATTGGGCAGCGTTAAAGGTCACTTCTGCTCCCCCAGAGACTCCATACAGCACAGTTTTGCCATCTTGTGCCAATAAACCGAGGGCTACTCCCAGTGTTTTGCCGCCCACTGACTCCACAATCAGATGGTAGGGGCCATACTCACTTGCTGCGGAGAGGTCTTCACCAATTACTACCGTTTGCGCTCCTGCTTCTTTAACAAAATTCTCATAGGTAGCTTGGCGAATGTATGCTGTAACCTGCGCTCCTGATAGCCGCGCTAATTGGATAGCGAAGTAACCAACGCCCCCTGATGCACCTGTAATCAGAACAGAGCGACCTAATAGTGAACCGCCTTTAATCAACGCATGATAAGCAGTTAGTCCCGCTACAGGTAGCGTCGCAGCTTGGGCAAAGGATACAGATGCTGGCACTTCTGCTAAAGCATTGCTGGGAACAGCTACCTGTTCTGCCCAAGCACCAGCGCGGAGTAAACCCACTACACGCGCTCCTTGGGGAGGGCCTGAGCCATCGGCAGCTGGGGCTTCGACTACACCGGCTAAATCCCAACCTGATTGCCAACCTGCTTCAGCAGTCGTTGAACGTTTTACCTCTCCCCGATTGAGGGAAATTGCCGCTACTCTGACTAGTGCCTCATCTGGAGCAGGCTTTGGTGCAGCCACCTCACTCAGTGCCAAACGCCCTGGCACATTAGGATCAACAATCACAGCGCGGATTTTGCTCATAAGATTGCCCTGGAAACGAAATTTTTTCTAACTGGCGATGCTTTCTCGGCTGCAATAAACATAACAATAGCTAATTTAACTTCGGCCCCCTCACTAGGTGAATAACAACAGCTACAGTTGAATTTACGGTAAGTCGATAGAAATTAAGTATTTTAGAGCGTGTAGAAAGAAAATTATCACAAGATAACCTGAATAATCAAGCTTTAGATAAAAAGTTTTATTGCACCAATGCTTAGAGATGTAGTTGTGTTGTAAGCTATTCTCTGGTAACTCCTTATCCTTTTGACAGCATTATGCAGTAGGTTGGAGTTCACAATTATTTTAAATTTCAATTGGAGATAATTTTATGGCGCAGTTGGTGCTATAGAGGCTGATGCTAGCTATAGTTGCAAGATATCAGAAGTTCAATTGTTAGTATATCTAACTTTTGACAGTTTATGTAGGCGATCACAAAATTTTAATATAAAAGAGGAAGAACTATTAGCTTATGCAACTCAAGCATTATTTCTGGATTGCTGTTTTACCCATAACTGTATTGAGTGTAGTTCTTCCTGGAAAAACACAGCAAAATAAACCCGCAAATATCTTATTTCAAACATCTACGATTAGCGCTCTTGCAGCAGGTGTTTATGACGGCAAGATTACTTTTAAAGAATTAAAAAAACGTGGTGATTTTGGGATTGGAACAGTCAACACTTTGGATGGTGAAATGATTGGATTAAATGGCACATTTTACCAAATTAAATCTAATGGAGTTGCCTCCGTCATTCCAGATTCTATGACTAGCCCTTTTGCCACAGTTACATTTTTTAAACCTGAGAAATTAATCAATATCCAAGAAAAAATAAATTATCAGCAATTTCAGCAATCTTTAGATAAGGGCTTCCCAACGAAAAATTATATTTATGCTATTCGGATTCAAGGTAATTTTCCTTATCTCAAAGTTAGGAGTGTTCCCAAACAAACCCCGCCCTATCGTCCTTTAGTAGAGGCAGTGAAAGCACAATCAGTTTTTGAATTAAGAAATATTAATGGGACTATAATCGGTTTTCGGACACCATCCTATATGCAAGGAGTAAATGTTAATGGCTATCATCTGCATTTCATAACTACAGATCGTAAGACAGGAGGACATATTTTAGACGGAGAATTACAAAATGCTAAAGTAGAAGTTAGCGCCATATCAAATATCGAGATAAATTTGCCCAAAACGGCTGAATTTGGGCAAGCTGACTTAGGAGATGGTAGAGCTGCTGAAGTCGACAGAATTGAACGCTAAATTGGTAGAAAGTACTGGAAAACTAAGCCAGCGAATAAAGTGGAGTTGAAGATATGCCATTACCAGAAACTATTGCAAAAGAAACTGATATCCGTCCCCCTATAGCGATTGGTCATGTGAGATTAAATGTCAGTCATGTACCAGAAGCTAGCGAATTTTTCGTCAAGCTAGGGCTGCGGCAGATTGTTCAATCAGAACAATTAGCTGTTTTAGAATTACGGGGAGGTACGCACTTAGTTTTGAGAACGACATCTGAAGCGATCACTCCTGGAACAAACGCACCATTTGATTTGATGGTGGACGATGTTTTTGCCACTAGAGATACTTTTAAAGAATGGGGACTGACAGTTTCTGAGATTGAAATAGGCAAAATCCACAGTTCATTTACCTTAACTGGGCCAGATAGCTATCTACTCACTGTGACTTCCTCGCATACTGGGGGAAGAGCTGTTTAAAGGAATTTGGGATTAGGGAGAGACTCTTGTACAGACGCGATTAATCGCGTCTGTACTCTTGACTTTTGACTCAGCACTTTTTCTAGTCACTTGATTTCAACCGAAATTAGTCTCAGTTTGTTGAAAAATATCAGATTTTGCAAATCTGTTTCTTTTTAAGTTAATACGCTAAAAGTTTTATTTAGAAAAACTCAAGTCATTATTAGAAAAGTTAAAGCTGTTATAACAACAACTTAAACTTTTATTATGAATGCTAAAGCTGTTGTTACAAACACTCATTGTGTTGTTATGAATATTCAAGTTTATGTCAGATATCACTAATTTCTCTGCTAGTAACCTTGTATCCCTCTATCAAAATCATAAGCTGTCACCAGTTGAAGTAACTAAAACAGTTTTAGAGCGAATTGCTGCTTACAATAGCCAAGTCAACGCTTTTGTAATTGTTGGCGAAGAAAATGCACTTGCGGAGGCTCGTGCTTCTGAGGAACGTTGGCTCAAAGGTGAACCGCTTGGTTTAGTTGATGGTGTGCCAATAACTGTTAAAGATTTACTCTTAACTAAAGGTTTGCCAACTCTACGAGGGAGTAAGGCAATAACACCTAATCAACCTTGGGAAGAAGATGCGCCAGCGGTGGCGCGTTTGCGTGAACAAGGTGCAGTTTTGTTGGGCAAAACCACAACATCTGAATTTGGCTGGAAGGGTGTGACTGATTCTTCTTTGACGGGTATCACGCGCAATCCTTGGAATCTCGAACTTACACCCGGCGGTAGTAGTGGCGGTGCAGCTGTTGCAGCAGCATTGGGCTTAGGAACACTCCACCTTGGTACTGATGGCGGTGGCTCATCTAGAACTCCTGCTGCATTCACAGGTGTCTTTGGTTTCAAACCTACTTTTGGCCGTGTTGCTGGTTATCCAGCAGCACACACTGGTACTTTGTTTCATCCTGGTGTTTTGGTTCGCACAGTTGCAGATGCAGCATTGACACTAAATGCGATCGCTCGTCCTGATGTGCGCGATTGGTATGCTTTACCTGATGATGGACAAGATTATGTCAAAGAATTAAATCACGGTGTAGCAGGTTTGCGAATTGCTTACAGCTCCACGTTAGGTTATGCCGATGTTGAGCCGGAAGTAGCTGCATTAGTCAAAACCGCAGTTGATGTTTTGGCTAAACTAGGCGCTGTTGTTGAAGAAGTTGATCCGGGTTTTGAGAGTCCTTACAACATATTGCGAACCTTTTGGCGAGCTGGTGCTGCAAAATTGCTGCGCTCATTTACTCCTGAGCAACGAGCTGTAATTGAAGAAGGTTTGCAAGCAACTGCAAAAGAAGGCGATCGCATTAGTTTAGCAGATTACCAGAGTGCCAACGACGCGCGTGAAGCCCTTGGTCGGCATATGCAACGGTTTCACCAGACTTACGATTTGCTGATTACTCCTACTTTACCAATTACAGCTTTTGGGGTTGGTCAAACATCACCACAATCATCTATTTACCCTCAAGGACGCAACTGGAGTCCTTTTACTTATCCTTTCAATCTCACACAGCAACCTGCCGCATCAGTACCTTGTGGCTTTACTAAAGATGGCTTACCTGTAGGAATGCAAATTGTGGGTGCAAAATACAAAGATTTATTAGTTTTGCAAACAGCAAGAGCTTATGAAACCGTCGCGCCTTTTATCATGCCATCTAAGTAACTGCATAACTGCTTTTTTCCGGATAAGGCAAAATTTAAGTGAATAAATACTTTACACTAAATGTCTGAAACTTAAACCTATGGAAATGCCCCAACGCGTATCAATTCGCTACAAAGATGCGTCTTTTAACGTTAACGATATACGCTTGAAAACCTTCCGGCTAGGGTTGCAAATATGGGAAGAACAAACAAAACCCAGAAAAACAGAATTGTATGCATTTATATCATCTTGCTTGAAACAAGTTGAGCGCCAAGAGCGTTTTATGTTTTCTTTGCTGTTTATAGAATTAGCAGATGTTATACGCGATTCTACGCTTGATAGGGGAATGAAAGAGGTTTTGATTAAAACAGCTTTCAGAGAATTTGCGTGTGCATTATCAGACTTTGAAGATACTGCTAAATAATACCAATTAAAGTAATTATCGCAACAAATTCTTTAGTAAAGACGTTGCAATGCAGTGTCTTGAAAATGGGCTATTTGTCGAATTATTGTTTCAAACTGGTATACTAAGATTCCCTAATTATAAAATAATTAGGGAATTTGACGTTTAGACGCACAATTAAAACAGATCGGTAGACATAATTGAAAAATTTATACCAATTTGAAAAAAGAATGTGACAAATAAACCATGCTGTAGAGACGCGATGAATCGCGTCTTCACCCAAAGATGTGTTGCAATCATTAATTGAATTGGTATTAGAATCAATTATGTTCATTTACTTAGAAACAATTGTCCAACAAAAGAATTTAATGAAAAAATGGATGAAATATTTATGTTTGCGGCTTTAGCTCAAAGTAAAAAAGCTTTGCCGGAATGTTTGCCAAATCCACCAGTAGGCTGTGTAATTGTAAATGCCGAAGAGATAGTAGCACAAGGATACACACGCGCACCAGGAAAAAATCATGCTGAAGCTGATGCGCTGAATCAGATTCAAGGCAAAGCTTTCAACTTTTTGAAAATGTACGTCACTCTTGAACCTTGTTCTTTTCAGGGGCGCACACCCTCATGTGCAATAGCGATCGCCAAAGATCCTCGCATAGATGAGATATATGTATCCATACTTGATCCAGATCCCCGCAATAATGGTCGGGGATTAGACATTCTTAGAGATGCAGGCAAGATAGTTCATGTTGGATTATGCGCCAATGAAGTGAATGCCTTCCTCAACCAATATCTATTAAAGAATTAGGGGCATACAACTGTATGCCCTTACAGTACCTAATAAATAGATATCAACACTTTATCTGCTGCTGCCCGGAATGCAGTTGCAGCACCAGCGCTCATATCGCGTGGCGCACAGATGCGATTCCTGACATAAGCGAGTGTGATGGCTCCGACAGCAGAGGCGATCGGATCAGCATTGTCCTTACCACCTACGCGTCCCCACGGTAATGCTGCACCATTGCCATTGATGAGATAGTCAGCTAGCAAGCGGAGATGAAAATCAACTGCTTCTTTCACAGTTGAAATATCACCATCTACCGCTAATGCTTGCACACCAGAGTTTTTCAGAATATCTCCTATAGCAACTTCCCGGTTATCAGTTAGTCTCTCAGCAGCCTCTGCCCGAAATTGGATTTCTTGGCTAAGTGCTGGGTCGGGGGGTAAGGGATTGCCAATCGGTGTTACACCCCATCGGCGACGTAAGAGCAAATTATTGGTTACATCATCAGATTTAACACGGTGATAGGCGGGACGCTGGTTGAGTGCTTCAAACCACGCATTGATGCGAGGATACTTTGGATTTCCTTTGATGTGATAGCCACGATAAACGGGTAAGTTAGCCGCTAATCGGTCTAGATGGGGACTATGCGTAATGTCTACAAGGCTAAAGGTTGATAAAAAGTAAGGCCCAGGATACTTCCCTAAAGTTTGCTCTAATTCGTCTAATTTACCTTCAAAAGCTGCCTGTAAGTTTGCTAATTCATTAGCATCTTCAGGGGGTTGCCGGAGAAATTTGTAGGCAATATCCCTAAAACCATTAGTTTCAGCATCTTCAAGCCACTGCTTCGCTACAGCTTTTTCCTCTAGCTCTTCAGGAAGCAAACTTGCCCCAAATCTTTCTTCTAAAGCTAAGAGAATGTCTTTAGATTCATAAACTAACTCTCCCTCAATTTTCGCAGCGGGGACAAGAGTTGTAGGCACTAAATCGGTATACCATTTAGGTTTGTTACTCAAATCAATAAACTCCGTCGCAAACGGAATTTCCTTTTCTTCGAGGGCAAACCAAACTCTTTCGCAAAAAGGACACCAAGAGTTTGTATCACGATAGAGCAATACTGGCGGTTCTGTATCTGGAGATAGTTTATGCAGACTACTGGGAATAGGAGCAGTTGAAGGAGACTGTCCTGGTCTACGCACCCGTCGAGCAGGGGTATTTTTTTGAGCAATCTCGTAGAGTTCTTCCCAACTAGATACTATGTTTTGAATTGGCATTTTACACCTTGCTATTTTGAAGTAGTAGAAATGAGAAAAACTGAAATATTAATATTTGGGGATGGGGCATTGGAAAGAATATTTTTTATTACCTTGTCAATAGGTTAATTAATATTTTTTAATCTAATTTTATTAGATGTAACCTACTATAGAAGCACTCCATCCAATTAAAGCGCCACCTAAAACTAGCCATGCTGCATTAGCGCGAAAGCTAATTGCTAGAACCGCTGAAGTAATTGCGATCGCAACTGCCAGAAAATCAATATACGGCGCTTTTTGTACTATTAAAGTGGCATATCCCAGTTGCAGGGTAGTAACTACCATTAGCGCTACTGCACTTACATTTACAGCATCGAGAAATGCTTTTGTCCAAGAAGAAGAACGTAAGCGTGGAATCAAGGGATTCAAAGCAGCAACGAATAAAAAAGAAGGTAGGAAAATTCCAATTGTAGAAACAATTGCACCAGGAACTCCAGCAATTATATAGCCAATAAAAGTAGCGGTGGAAAGTACTGGCCCAGGGGTAAATTGACCAATTGCGATCGCATCTAACAATTGTTGTTGTGTAAGCCACCCGTATTCTTGAACTAATTCCCCTTGGAGAAACGCTATTAGCAGATATCCCCCACCAAACAAGACACTACCGACTTTGAGGAAAAACCCGCCCAACTGCCACAAAGGAACAGTAGATGTAGTAGTCACTACTGCACTAGCCGCTGTAGCCTTGAAAGTTGCACTGGTAGTTAAGCTGGCTAGCGCCAAGTTGACTTTTGATTTGTCATCTTTATCACCAGAATGTAACCAAATCATCCCCAATAATCCCCCGATTAAAAGGGCAATTACTTCCTGCTGTTTCCAAAGAAATGCCAATAATGCAACACCTAGAGCAATTACCAACAACTGGCGAGTCTTCACCGCTTTTTTTGCCAACCCCCAGAGGGAATTAAGGATGATAGCTAAAACAGCTGGTTTAATGCCATAAAGTAAGGGAGCGACTTGCGGTAGAGTGCCATAAGTAACATAAACCCAGGCAAACCCACCCGTAATCAAAACCGCAGGTAAAATAAAACAAACACCCGATACAATTAGGCCTAACCATCCCGCATAGACATATCCCACATGAATAGCCATTTCTGTGGAATTCGGGCCAGGAATCAAGTTAGTTGCACCTAGCAGATCCAGAAAATGCTCCCGTGTTAGCCATTGGCGGCGTTTGACTACCTCATCTTCTATCATGGCGATATGTGCAACAGGGCCTCCGAAGCCGATAACGCCTAGTTTAAAGAAGAGTTTGGCAAGTTCTCCCAAACGACTTGGTGCTGAGTTATTCATGAGTTCTAAGCCAGATTATTTCAAGCAACCACGGGAATGACAACTTCCAGACTACTCCTAATAGGTTAAGACTTGGCTGTGGAACTAATATATTTCTCAAGTAAGAATTGCTTGAGGTGCGGTTGTTCTAAGTTCAGACCTAGCTCTTGCGCTTTCTCGGTAATTTGTTCATAAGTTAGACCTTCGCTAATAGCATTAGCAATCAAGGCAATCCCACTAGCCCTTGCGCCAGCAGCACAGTGAATTAAAACTGGCTTGGGTAAATTTGCAATCTCCTGAATTGCCTGCTCTGTTAGCAGTTGATTCGCTTCTGTAGGTTTTAATGGAACGTTTGCGTATTCCAGCCCAGCCGCTTGGGCTTGTTGCTGCTCATCACTCAAGAAACCCGCCTCATCAGGGGAACGCAGATTCAGCACCGACTTAAATCCCTCTTGTGCCGCCTGTTGTAACTCTTCAGGGGTGACTTGCCCTGCGGAGCTTAGATCATCACTAACTTTTTTAATATTGCCCATACAAAATACACTAGTTCGATAGGCTTAACGTAGTATAGTAGCAATTTCGGTGAAAAATCTAGTGCCTTTCTATTGTAGAGACGTTGCAATACAACGTCTCTATCAAAGGTTTGGTTTTTCTCTAGTTAAACTGCAACAGGAGTAGGCGCAGCAAATCTAGCATATCGCTCAATGTAGAATTCCTTAGAATTAGCGATCGCCTTCACCGAGTCACGCTCTTTCAAAGCCCGTTTCCATTGGCGTAGACGGGTAAAATCTTCTGGTATCCCAAAGCCACGATAATGCTTGAGTGCAGCCCAGCGCTCAAACCAGGGGAAGAAGGTAAAATCAACCAAACTGATAGATTCACCAAACCAGTAGGGGCCATTCTGAGAAAGCTTTCCGAGAGCTTCGTTTTCGATGAACTCCAGATGCTTGTATAGTTCTTTTTTAGCTTCTTCTTGTTTTTGCGCGTCTGGGCTTCGCAGCAGGTTAGAAAAAGCTGGAACTAATCTAGTGTTGGCAAAATCAATCCAAATCCGCGCCTGTGCCTTCTCAATGGGATTACTAGGCAATAGTGGTGGATTGGGAAATACCTCATCTAGATACTCGTTGATAACTGCCGACTCCCAAACTCGGTTGTCGCCATGAGTAATTGCAGGTACTTTTCCATAAGGAGAAACCTTAGTAAATCCTTCTGGCTTGTTCTGTAAATCAATTTCAATCAAATCGAAGTCAATGCCCTTCTCTTGCAGTACCAAACGGGTACGGTGAGCATAAGGACAACTAACTGAACTGTAGACTTTGATTTCAGCCATGTTTAAGTTCCTTTATAAATAGGACTTGTGAAACGGCATTGGGAATTGATTTAATTCAAAATCCCAAATCTTAAGTTATTAGTGTCAAGAAATAGGCGTGTAGGAGAGAGAGACACTAACCAAGCTTTTAAAGTGGACTGTATGTAGTAAGCACTAAAGTGCTTAAGAAAGGACTAAAGCTTTCACTTCAAGCCTTATTACAGCCAGGGAATTTCTTCAGGCGCATAACGAAAGGCGCGGAAAACTGAATTTTGCTCCCCACGAGTTACTAACGCCTTCTCACCAGGAACATTGCGGGCTGCAAAGTGGGGATTAACATATTCCCAAACAATTTCCCCTTCAACTGTCACCTCGAATATCCGCCCGTAAGCACCTTCTGTAATCAAGGTATTGCCATTCGCTAGACGCTGCGCTCCTGATATATATGAACTAAAGAAATTTTGAGGTGGGGTATCGGTGTATTGCCAGACTATTTCTTTAGTTTCGCGATTTACCTCAATCACGCGGGAGTAATTGAGTGCAGTGTCACGGCGATGTGCGCCGTTGTCAAAAATCAGGATGTTACCGTTGGGTAATTCGTTAGGAAAGTGCTGCTGTGCCAGTACATCATCTCCGAGTGTCCAAATGATCTCTCCTGTTTGGCGGTCAATAATCGCGACTGTGGAGATGTTGCGAAAGCTTACAATAATGTTGCCACCAGCGAGTTCATCTACAGTATTGCCATGAGTCCATTCTTGCCGATGATCCTGGGGTGTAATCGTAAAAATATTTGGATCGAGATGTTCGTAAGCGTGCCAAGTCCAAACAATCTCTCCACCAGGCGTCACTTCATAAAGTACATCAGCATAAATTTCGCCGTCTGCTTCCGTACCCGGTACGCCGCCTTTGATCTGAGGAACTAAAGACTGGGGTATTTTTTCAATGGCTAGTAGAATCGTGTTGCCATTACGTAGTCGGCGTCCATCGTGATGGTGGTCTGGATGCTTATATTCCCAGATAATATTTCCCTTGGGATCTGCTTCTAAAACAACGCCACTTTTAAATGCAGGCCATAACGGAAAACGTAGTGAATCATCTGGTGGAGTTTTACCGTTATAAAAGAGGTTGCCATTAGGTAAAAGATAACCATATAACCCTGGTGGATATGGCAGATTCCACTGATGTACTACTTCTCCTTCGAGGTTTAAGAGGTAGACTTCACCTTTACCTGTAAGTGGTGCAAAAAGTGTATATCCTTTAAATGCTTTGTCAGGATTGTAAGCTTTTAAACCAGTACCCCGACGACGAATCGTATTTTGGTCAACAGATGTTATTGCAACAGTCATAATCCTACCTAATTAAATATCTAGTTTTGACCGATATTGAGTATTGGTCATTTGTCATTTGTTATTGAGCATGGGACATTGATTATTTTTCTTTGTCCTCTTGTCCTCTTGTCCCCTCATCCCTCAGAACTCGGACAGAGTGCATCACTTACCTCTACTCGTTTCTGTACGATTCCCTGCTGATATATCCAATCAGCAGCACTCTGCAAATCACCTATCACTTTTGGTTCTAACGGAAGCACTCCATCAACAGGACGACGTTCAAATGTACGCTTCACAACCTCGGATGGTAATCCTGATACTTTTTGATATAGTTTTTGGTTCTCTTGGGGATGTTGATTCAACCATTGGGCTTCTTTTGCCAGAATTGCAATCACTTCCTTAATTGCTGGGGATTTTTCTTTGAGTGCATCTCTATGCACCATATAAAGGGAGTAGTGCGGAACAGGTGCAGGTAGAGGAATTTGGCGGGCATTGTATTTGAGTTCGGCACTAGCAACCCAAGGATCCCAAACAGCCCAAGCATCTACATGATGCGAAGCCCAAGCAGCTAAAGCTTCATCAGGCTTCATGTAAACACGGCTGACTTTATCTTTGGGAATATTTTCTTTTTCTAAAAGTTTTAACAGTAGATGCTCGCTAATTCCTCCACGATTAACGATAACTTTTTTACCAATCAAATCATCAAACTTGCGAATAGGTGAATCTGCATGAACCACAATTCCCTCTGAGTTGCGGTTAGCTGGTCGGTAAGCAATGATGCAAGCATTAATCCCACCAGACAAAGCAGATAAACCAGCAATATCACCACCTGCTCCTAAATCGGAACTTTTAGCATTGATTGTTTCTAATACAGGTGCAAAAGATGGAAATGTCCCAACCCACTCAATCTTGATATTTTTAGGGCTTAGTTCACGCTCTAAAGTACCGCGTTCTTTAACTATTGCAGAGAGGCTTCCTTTAATATAACCAATGCGAACTACTGTCTGTTTTTGAGAAGCAGAATTTTGTGCTGTTGTGGTAGTTTGGCTCTGTTCGCTTACAGGTTTAACAGTGGAATTAGCAGAGTTAGTGAGAGTACATCCAGAAACTATTAAACTCAAGTAGAAGATGTCTCGCCATCGCCATAAAATAGGAAGTTTTAAAGTTTCTACTTTATGAAAGCAGGCTAAGGAGAATTTAACCTGCTTTTTTTTAGTGGATAAGTCCTCAACTGCTTTAGCTGAACTCTGTTGACCAATTTGCAGTAACTTTCTTAAAGTACATATTAGAGCAGAATCTGGTAATTTCACCATCTATATTTAGATTTACTCTTAAGTTAATTGATGATTTGATGAACGTGGAGCAAATAAAGTGAAATTCTGTTGCTTTATAGGGTGCATTGCGTGATGCGATCGCCAAAGCACCCTATATTATGAATCAATCCGATTGACTGCTACTTAACACTCTTATGGGGCCGGATTCGGAGATTGAGCATGAACTGCATCTAACTCTGCCAAAATCTCTTTATCAAGAACTACATTTACACTTTCTATATTCTCTTTTAGTTGTTCTAATGTAGTAGCACCGATAATTGTGCTAGCGACGAACCAACGACTCCGCACGAATGCCAAAGCTAGTTGCGCTGGACTCAATTGATGGCGCTTGGCAACTTCCACATAAGCTGTTACAACTTCAGTAACTTTTGGTTTGAAATAACGTTGACCAAAGTTTTCAAACAAACTGACTCTTGTATTCTCTTTTTTGCCGTTGAGGTGTTTACCAGTCAAAAAGCCAAATGCCAAAGGACTATAAGCCAGTAGCCCAATATTTTCGTGATAAACTGCTTCTGCTAAAGCGCCATCAAATACTCGATTAAGCAAGTTATAAGCATTTTGAATGGAAACAACTTTGGGCAATCCTAACTGTTTAGCTACGTTACTAAATTGGGTAACTCCCCAAGGGGTTTCATTACTCAAACCGATGTAACGAATCTTTCCCGATTGAATTATATCGGCAAAAGCTTCTAGTTGTTCAACTATCGGAACTGATGGTTTTATTTGAGTGGGATCGAAAACTGTCTGTCCAAAACGTGGCACGTAGCGATCAGGCCAGTGAATTTGGTATAGGTCGATATAGTCTGTTTGTAGTCGCTTTAGACTCTCATCTACAGCTTGCTTAATATTATCACGCTCAATTGCTTCTGCTCCACCACGTAACCATTTAAAGCCGCGTCCAGGGCCTGCAATTTTAGTAGCAACAATGAGTTTATCTCTTTGTTGATGCTTTAACCATTCTCCAATATAACTTTCGGTTAATCCATAAGTTTCAGCGCTAGGTGGCACTGGATACATTTCAGCTGCATCAATGAAGTTGATTCCTTGAGCAACAGAATAATCTAGTTGCTGGTGCGCTTCTTCAATGGTATTTTGTCGCCCATAGGTCATTGTACCGAGGCAAATTTCAGAAACTTTTAGGTCACTTTCGCCAAGTTGATTATACTGCATCTTCTTGTGTTGTTATTTGGTTAATAAAGTAAAATTTTACTTTGATAAAAGTTGCTAGCTTGTTAACCTTAATTGCTAACAAAGCTGAAATGATAGCAATATAACTAATACCATCAATTAAAAAGCAGTGTCTGGGAGAAAGATTAGCAATTATAATACCTGCGTAGCTTGCCGCCGTAGGCATCGCAGGAGCTATAATCCGTGAACCACTAAGTAAAGAAGAATCGATAGCCGTTGCATTGGTAATATCTTCTTTTTTTTCAATTATGTCCATTATGAAAGCATAACGAGCAGGTGTCTCAACACTACTGAGAAAACCTTGTAATATACTTGCACAAATTATTTGCCATATACTAATTATCCCTTTTAAAGCAATAATTGCTAGAGTTAACGAGATAATCATCATAAAAAATTGCACGGCAATTAAAATATTACGTCGATTAAACTGCTCTATCCGAACACCAGCTAAAGGACTAACTATTAAATTAGGAACTTGGTACAGAAAACCAACTAAACCCAGCAAAGCTACTGACTTTGTTAGATAATAAACTAGCCATGCACAGGTAGTTTCTATCATAAAACTACCAATCATAGATAAACTTTGTCCACTAAAAAATAGACGGTAGTTTCTAGAATTGAAAGACTGCAAAATTTGCGTCACACTCATGTTGAGTAGATGCCCCTGATGTTAGTACTGATTTAAAAATCAGATTTGTATATCTTTGTTATAAGATATTTCTATGTTTGCTCAATATTTTACATTTGATTTCTTACGATTTTAATTACACACTAAAAGGCTTTTGAAAGCATTACTCTATCTGGACAAAAGCCATAAAAGCTTTTCAGCAAAATTTAAATTCGCTATTACTACGGTAAGTCGGTAGAAAAAACGTACTTAATTGTTTTAACTGCTTATTATTACATAGATTAATCAGATAAAGAACTCAATTCGAGTAACTTATATCTTGCATCTAACCCCAACGAATGGAATTCGTGGCTATACAAACAAAGTCCGCCTTGCGGACTGACGGAAAACCAAGGGTTTGGAACCCTCAAAGGCGGGTTTTGCCTGTGTAGCCGCGACTGAAGTCGCTTGGTGCAATTAATTTTTTGTGAAATGCTCCTTTCTGTATAGCTACAAAATACTGTAAATCAATCGATTTACCGTAGTTATAGTAGAATATCCTGAGAATCTTCAGGCTTAAGACTTAAGAAATGTTCACAAAAAGAATGTTTCTCAAATCACATCTTGCATTAGGCAATTAGAAACTGCGATTCATCTTGCACACAAACAAAACTCTGAAATCCTAGCGAGCGTTGCACCTCCAAGGAAGACTCGGAGGAAGCTTTGGGTAAGAAATTCAAAGCAGATTTCGTTTGTGTAGCCCAGAATTTTATTCTGAGGTGTAGATGCAAGGTTTAAGTCAGCTGATGTGCATTTACAAAAGTTTTCAGTTAGTGAGGCTACGTTAAGAGACCCATCATGCTATTAGCTATCAAAGAATCTCAGGATTATATTAAGCTAGCTACTTCTTTATTACCAGTATTTGCCAAGACTGCCTTAGAAAGGGACAAAGAAGGCGGTACTGCAAAGTATGAACGCGATCGCTTACGGCAAAGTGGGTTGCTAAAATTAGTAATTCCCGAAAGATATGGCGGACTGGGAGAAACCTGGATCACAACACTAAAAATTGTGCGTGAGTTCGCCCAAGTAGATAGTTCGATTGCTCATCTCTTTGGTTATCACCATTTGCAGGTAATTACACCTCACTTATATGGCAGCTTAGAACAAAAACAGAATTATTACTCATGGACAGCTAGAAATAACTGGTTTTGGGGAAATGCGCTTAACCCACTCGATCAACGGCTGATTCTCACTCCTGATGGTCAAAACTTTCGGCTTAACGGCATTAAGAGCTTTTGTTCTGGTGCTAAAGATTCTGATATGCTGACAGTCTCAGCACGACCAGCAGGGGAATCTAAACCAGTAGTAGTTGCCATCCCGACTTTCAGTCATGGAATCACAATCCATGATGACTGGGACAATATCGGGCAACGGCAAACAGATAGTGGTAGTGTAAGTTTTTCTAACGTATTAGTTAAAAAATTTGAGATTCTCGCATCTCCAGAGATATTGGGTAGTCCTTTTGCCGCTCTGCGAATTCATATTTCTCATTTAGTCAGGGCGAATATTTTGCTAGGAATTGCTCTAGGTGCATTCGAGCAAGCTAAGAAATACACCACTAGCGAAACCAAACCTTGGCTAACATCAGGTGTTGAAAGTGCAACTGCTGATCCCTATGTTTTGCAGACTTATGGCAACCTCTGGGTTAACCTCAGTGCAGCCAGCGTTTTAACAGATCAAGCTGCCGAGAAGTTCCAAATAGCATGGGAAAGGGACGCTAAACTTACAGCTGATGAGTTTGGTGAAAGTGCGATCGCTATTACCACTGCGACTGCTTTTGTCACACGCATAGGGCTAGAAGTCAGTAGCCAGATATTTGAGGTAATGGGAGCAAGAGCCACAGCAAAAGAATATGGCTTTGACCGTTACTGGCGGAATCTTCGCACACTGACTCTTCATGATCCCCTGGCTTATAAAGTGCGAGAAGTAGGCAAATGGGCGCTGAATCAAGAATTTCCACTTCCGCGTATTTGAAAACTATGGGTGTAGGCAGAATCGAGAGTTAATTCTTTCTCTACACCCCATACGTCAATACCGTTTAGTTAAAGATATTGCCAAAATCCAGAAGACAGCCGACTGGATGCTAGAGCAAAAGATTCTGCCACATAAGGTGGATGTTGCTGCTGCTGTTTGTCCAACGGGTAAGTAGGAATGGGAGAAATGAGGGGGATGAGAAGAATTAAGCAATACCCAATCCCCAGTCCCCAATCCCTAATCCCCACACCCCTTGCTTTTTGTATTTGTCTGTGATAATTTTTGCTTGTATTCTAAAACTACGGTTACTCGACCGAGTTATCGTTGTTTTAGAAGAACTGATGTCACAGCTAAAAAGCGGCCACGACGAGAGTCCTGGAGTTTACCTCTAGACTCTCATCCTTATAGTTTAAGGAGTTATACAAAGTTGTTGAATCAGTTTCAACAGTTCTTATTCTCTTTGTTACAACATTCAGGTCAAAGACTGAGTGCTTTAGTACTTGTTAGTTCCTGGCTAAGCTTGGGAATTTCGGGCTGTACTTCTACTAACTCTGCAAATAGTAATGTCACAAATGTCAGTAACCAGACTCAAGAAAAAAGCAGCGTGATTCGTTTGGGATATCAAAAAGGGGGTCTGGCTCCAATCGCACGTCAACGAGGGGAGTTAGATCGGGAATTGAGTACTCAGAACATCAAAGTTGAATGGACTGGGCCATTTGACCGCTGTGCTTCTTTACTCCAAGCTATCAATGCTAATAAATCTGATATTGGTGGGTGCGGAGATATTCCGGGGATATCAGCGATCGCAGCTGGACAGTCTATCTGTATCGGAGCAGTACAACCACCCAGAACCGATTCATTAGCGAATGCGATTCTAGTGCGTGGTGATTCTTCTATTCGTAAACCTGCTGACCTTGTAGGTAAAAAAGTTGCTGTTAATCAAGGTGGTGCAGGTGAGCAACTTTTATTAAAAGTCTTAGAAAAAGAGAAAATCCCTAAAGAAAAAGTTCAACGTGTTTATTTAGGCCCTATTGATGCTGCACCAGCCCTTTACCAAGGAACTGTAGATGCTTGGGCAGTCTGGGAACCGTATATTTCAATTGCACAACTGGAACATGGTGCGAGGAGAATTACCACAACCCATCCTGCCCCAGGTTACAGCCTCATGCTCGTGCGTAATGAAGCGGCAACGCAAAATCCCGTTGCTGTGAAAGCTGCTCTTAGCGCTCTCAACCAAGAAGCTCAATGGTTGAATGGACATACTGCCGAAGCAGCAGGCTTCCTGTCCAAGGATCTGAAAATTGCTCCTGCTGTAGCCAAGCAAGTAACTCTCAATCAGGGGCCACTGCAAATTGTTATTCCTAGTGCTACCGATATTGTCAATATCCAAAAGTCTGCTGACTGGATGCTAGAGCAAAAAATTATTACCAAAAAAGTAGATATTGCCGCCGCTGTTTGCCCTACAGCTAAGTAGAGGGAGAGGGCAGGGGGAATGGTTGTTAACTGAAATTTAGGGAATTGGTATTAATTGAGTTTTTTTCACTTTGGCAGGTTGTAATTTTTTAGGAGAGTCCTATGCCAGTTGAATTTATTGGGATGATTGGCACACGACAATTATCTGAGTTGGATGGGCCGACAGTCTCTATTACAGGCGGTTCGATAGATTCTGCTTATGTACGCAAGTTTGCTAAAGCCCATGAAGATGGCGGCTTTGACCGGGTACTGGTTGGTTATGGCTCAACTGGCCCAGATGGCTTAACTGTAGCTGCGTTTGCGGCAGCTGCCACAGAGCGGTTGAAGTTTTTAATCGCACATCGCCCTGGTTTTGTGGCTCCGACACTCTTCGCACGCAAAGCAGCAACCTTGGATCATTTTACCAATGGTCGCATTGCTGTACATATTATTACAGGTGGTAGTGATGCTGAACAGCAACGCGACGGTGATTGGCTTGACCACGATACCCGTTATCGCCGCACAGATGAGTACCTCGACATCCTGCGTCGAGTGTGGACTAGTAATATTCCCTTCGACTATGAAGGCGAATTCTACCGTGTGAAAAATGCTTTTTCAGATGTGAAGCCTGTACAACAGCCTCACATACCACTCTACTTTGGCGGAGCTTCTGGTGCAGCAGTACCTGTGGGCGCAAAACATAGCGATGTCTACGCCATGTGGGGAGAACCGATCGCAGCCGTGAAAGAACGGATACGTGAAGTCAAAGCAGCAACACCGCCAGGACGCTTCCCTCGGTTCAGCGTCTCGCTACGACCGATTCTCGGTGATACTGAAGCAAAGGCGTGGGAACGGGCGCACTCAATCCTCTCACGGGTCAAGGAAATTAGAGCTAGCAATACGGGAAATTTACCACCAGGAAGCCCATATTTGAACTCAGCACGACCGCAAGCAGAGGGTTCTCAGCGTTTGCTAGAGTTTGCCAGAGAAAGCGAAATCTACGATAAACGCTTGTGGACACCAATTGCCGCTGCAACTGGTGCTTACGGTAATACTACCGCCTTAGTAGGTACTCCGGAACAAGTAGCAGAATCTTTAGTGGATTATTACGAAGCGGGAGTGACAACTCTATTAATTAGAGGATTTGATCCGCTGCAAGATGCGATCGCTTACGGTCGTGATGTGATTCCGCTAGTTCGTGCAGAAGTACAACGGCGGGAGCGACAAGCAACCGTTGTTGCTTAGTAACTGAATTAGAAGCTGAGTGCTGAGCAATGAGTGAATGCAAATCGGGAAACCCAGATTAGACCTCTTGCATAAATCAAAAATAAAGAACCCCACCCCGCATTTGCTGACGCAAACGCTCCCCTCCCCTTGGTAAGGGGAGGGGTTGGGGTCTTAGGGACTTTTGCAATAGGTCTATTCTGGCTTCTGAGTTCTTTTGATTAAATCTAACTTTCTGAATTAAGAATTATATCATTATGACTAAAGTTCTCATTCTAGATGCTAATCGACAACCTTTATACCCAGTAAGGATCAGTCGTGCTAGGCTGTTGTTGTCACAAGGTAAAGCAAGTGTATTTCAGCGATATCCTTTCACCATCATCCTGAAAGAAGACCTTTCCCACCCAAACCTTGAGGAACTTGGCTTTAAAATTAACCCTAGTGTCAACACAACTAGTAATATTGTCAGCAAAGGCAAAAAAATTGGTATAGATGTCAACCGCTTCCCAAGCGGAGGTGTATATAGATGACAAACCAGACTATCCTGGAACCGCTACCAGAAGACCAATGGTTTATTGAAAGTCAGGAACTGCGCTCTTTTGTAGCTACAGTGCGAGAAATTAGCGTTAGGACTGCTGATGACCGCTCACAAACTCTAGCTAGACTGGAACCATTTTTTCAAGAGTTGCTTGCTCAACAAGAATGGTTACCAGAACAGTTCGCTCAAGTTAATCCAGAAAGCAGAATGGGTGGTGGTATTGGTCAATGGCTGCTTTATCGGGCTAAAGACAGGTCTTTGTCTATCTTCAGCTTGGTGATTCCTCCTGGCTCAACAACACCTGTTCACGACCATCTCGCTTGGGGATTGATTGGCTTATACAGAGGTAATCAAAAGGAAACAGTCTATCGCCGTGTAGATAACGGTTCGTTAGCAGGACACGCACAATTACAAATAACCGAAGTGCGATCGCTGCAACCTGGCGATATTTACAGCCTGTTACCCCCTGATGGTGATATTCACGCCGTCACAACTACATCCCAGAGTGCATCTGTCTCTATCCATCTTTTGGGCAATGATACTGGCTGCGTCTGGCGTCACCAGTTTATCCCAGAAGTTGACAGCGTAAAGTCGTTTCGCTCTGGATATTCTAACGCCCCCTGCAAAGAGGAAGAGGAAAAAGAAAATGCCCAAATTCGATAGACCGCAACCTCCCGTATTCGAGCGAGTTGAGGAAGAACGCCTGCACCGCAAACAACGTCTAGCCGCAGCCTTTCGCCTGTTTGGTCGATTTGGCTTCAATGAAGGAATCGCTGGTCATATTACAGCTCGTGACCCGGAATTCACAGACCATTTTTGGGTGAATCCATTAGGAACTTACTTCGGTCACATCCGAGTTTCTGACCTGATTTTAGTGAATAAAGAAGGCGAAGTGGTAAAAGGGGATGCTCTGGTGAATCGAGCTGCCTTTGCGATCCATTCCCAGATTCATGAAGCTAGACCTGATGTAGTAGCAGCTGCACACGCTCACTCTATTTATGGTAAAGCTTGGTCTAGCTTGGGTCTCCCGCTTGACCCACTCACTCAAGATTCTTGTGCTTTTTACGAAGACCATGCGTTGTTTGATGATTACACAGGTGTCGTTTTAGATACCTCTGAAGGTCAGCGACTGGCTGAAACTTTAGGCCCAAAGAAAGCACTCATTTTGCGTAACCACGGCATTTTGACTGTAGGACATACGGTTGATGAAGCTGCCTTTTGGTACATTACCTTAGAGCGATCGTGTCAAGCGCAACTTTTAGCAGAAGCTGCGGGTAGACCCAAATCAATCCAACACGAAACCGCGCGGTTAACACAAACTCAAGTGGGTTCGCCTATAAGTGGGTGGTTTAGCTTCCAGCCACTTTACGATCGCATTGTCCGCGAAGAACCCGATTTACTTGATTAAGAAAAATAACTTTATACAATCTAACTTTTTTAATTACGAATTACGTTAGCGTAGCCCATTACGAATTACGAATTATGCGATCGCCAAACCAGCTAAGACGTGTTTGAATGCCTTCATCTCTTTCAGGGAGTGGTTGCTGTTGGTTGATAATGATTGCCCAGACTAAAACACAAAAAGCACGAGCCTCAATGCACAAATCTAAATGCTCATCTTTAATAGATGGGTTATAGCCGTTAAATGCTGCTGTGGCTTTATCGATATCTGTCCCAAATATGCGCGAGGACGCAAGGAGGCAAGCTAAGTCCCAACCGATAGGCCCCATAAAAGTATCTTCCCAATCACCCCACAGCAATCCGCGCTTGGTATTGAGTACGTTGCGTAAATGCGCGTCGCCGTGCAATGGTTGCATGGGTAACTGAGATAGTTCGCGTTGCGATCGCTGGCTGACTTGATACAGCATATCAATGTCACTAGTGGGAAGTGCCGCCTCAGCACTTAAACGGGAAAGAATCTGCTCAGCTTCTTCAATACCACCAAGTCTCGGCAAATCTCCCTGAAAATTTTCCAATGCCTCATGGCAAATCCGCAACGCCCGACCTGCTGCATACGGGTCTATCGGTTCGTCCAATTCTTCAACAAATTCCCAGAAGCTCAACACCAGACCAAGGTGCTGATGAGGGCCAGGCTCAATCTCTGGGCTGGGAGCGATCGCTGGTGCGCCGACATCTACCAAATGACGCGCCACTGCGACTTCACGGGCTAGCCATGCCTCACCTTGACGAACAGCACTCGTTGTCGTCGCCACACGTGCAACCACAGAAGTTGGATATAAATGCACAATTGTATTGCTCCGGTGGCGCAAAGCGATCGCCCGATCAAACGAAAGTCTCTGCTCTTCTGCAACCTCGCTAGCAGCACGGATGGCAAGTTGCAAGAGCATATCGTTGCTTATCTCCATATATTAAATCAGTGAACAGTCAATAGGTATCAGATTTGTTGATATTTCACACTCATAGTATGTCAAGACTCTCTGAAAATTTTATATTCTACTGTAAACCCGTAGGTTTATAGTATTTTATAGAGCGCAAAGGCATGATACCGATGATTAGTTTGATTTTTCGCCATCTAATTCCCAAATGGATATCGTTTGTAAAATCTCGGAGTCTTGTATTTAGTAACAAAAAAAAATCTTTATCCTCTTTCTTTTCTATCCCGATAATAGGGGCTTTTTTAACAGGTCTTGGTCTCAGCTTGCTATTTGCTGCCTGTTCATCACCATCAACTGTTAATTCTCCTAATACCAGTGCTACATCTGTTAGCAATTCCGCTCCTAGCAAAGCAAATGTATTACGATTTGGCTATCAAAAATCGAATATTTTATTGAAAACCAAAGGTATATTAGAAAAGCGGTTATCGCCAGAAGGTGTATCTGTGCAATGGATTGAATTCCCCGCAGGGCCTCAACTACTAGAAGCGATGAACGTGGGTAGTATTGATGTTGGACACGTAGGAGAATCACCACCAATATTTGCCCAAGCAGCAGGAGCATCGTTAACTTACATTGCTGGTATTGCGTCTAGTCCTGCTGGTTCGGCGATTCTCGTTCCTCAGAATTCGCAAATTCAAAAACTGGCTGACCTCAAAGGGAAAAAAATTGCTTTTCAAAAAGGTTCTAGCGCTCATTTATTATTAGTTCAAGCTCTAGAAAAAGGGGGAGTCAAATACAGTGAGATTCAACCTATATATTTACCACCTGCTGATGCCCGTGCGGCATTTGTTAAAGGTAGTATAGATGCTTGGGTAATTTGGGATCCTTTCTATGCAGCAGCCCAAGAGGCAACTAAAGCGAGAGTTCTCATCGATGGTACTGGCATTAATAAACAGGGCGGGTATTACTTGGCAACCCGTAAGTTTGCCACTGAAAATCCCCAAACTGTCAAAGCAATGTTAGAAGAAATTCAAAAACTCGAAGAATGGTCTAAACAGCATCGAGAAGAGGTAGCCCAAACTCTATCACCTGTGTTAGGAATTGACATAGAGACAATGAGAAAGGCAACTAATAGACGTACTTTTGGTATTGTGCCAATTGACGAGAATCTGATAGGATTACAACAACAAGTTGCCGATACATACTATCAATTGAAGTTGATACCCAAACAAGTTAATGTGAGGGATGCAGTATTAACCAAAGAACAATACGCAGCATTTTCACCAAAAATTTAAATAATGTAGAGACGCGCTATGGCGCGTCTAGAAAATTTTGAAATTGTAAATATTGGCAACCAATCATGACAAATTCTACAGAATTACTGCGATCGCGCTACGGTGAAATCCCATTCAATCCGGAAATTGCATGGAACGACTCCCTGGAAACACTACTATCTCACCGTTCAGTCCGGTCTTATCTATCCGATCCTCTACCACCAGGAACTCTGGAATTGCTAGTTGCAGCAGCTCAATCAGCATCTACCTCATCTAACCTGCAAACATGGAGTGTGGTAGCAGTTGAAAATCAAGAGCGTAAAGACGAGTTATCAAAGCTGGCGGGTAATCAAGCGCACATTAGACAGGCTCCTTTATTCCTACTTTGGTTAGCAGATTTGGCTCGCATAGCTCATGTAGCTGATAGTCGTGGTATATCTAACGATGCGCTGGAATACTTAGAAATGTTTGTTATGGCGACAATTGATGCTACCTTGGCGGCACAAAATGCAACCGTAGCTGCTGAATCCCTGGGATTGGGAACAGTATATATAGGTGGGATTCGCAACAAGCCGGAAGAAGTAGCAAGAGTCATCAACTTGCCATCCTCTGTGTATGCGGTATTTGGGTTATGTGTGGGTTATCCCAATCCGGAAGTACCGGCTGCGATTAAGCCACGGTTACCTCAGACAGCCATATTGCACCGGGAAACTTATAAATTGGCAGAGCAAGAAGAAGCGATCGCTCACTACAACGAAATCATCAAAGAGTTTTATACTGAACAACAGATGAATATCCCTGGTGATTGGTCAGAACACTCAGCCGGGCGGATTGCAACTGTAGAATCTTTAAGAGGACGCGATCGCTTACGGGAAGCCCTCAACAACCTCGGCTTCCAGTTACGTTAAACAAGCAGACGAAAAATTATGGATTTGCAACTCAAGGGTAAAGTAGCCTTAGTGACAGCTGCTAGCAAAGGTCTGGGCAAAGCTACAGCACGGCAATTTGCCCGTGAGGGTGCAAAAGTTGCCATTTGCGCCCGTAGTGAATTAATTGAGAAAGCTGCGGCGGAGATTGAAACCGAAACAGGTGCAGAAGTCTTAGCTTTGCGTGCAGATGTGACTCGCCAAGAAGACATTGAGCGGATAATTAATGCCACAGTAGAGAAATTCGGCGGCTTGGATATCTTAGTAACCAATGCTGGGGGGCCGCCTGCTGGCACTTTTAATGATACCGATTTGGCAACTTGGGAAACATCATTTAATTTAACTTTGCTAAGTGCGGTTCGCTTGATTAAGTACGCCCAGCCTCATTTACAAAAATCTTCAGCAGCAGCAATTCTAACTATCACCTCAACCACAACCAAACAACCAGCCCAGAATATGGTTTTGTCTAATTCCATTCGCCTAGCGGTAATTGGTTTAACTAAAACTCTCAGTCAAGAACTGGGTAGCGAGCAAATTCGTGTCAACAGTATCTTACCCGGCTGGACATACACAGAACGGGTGGATGAAATAATCACCGCCCGGATTGCTAAAACTGGTAACACCAAAGAAGCCGAAATCGCTAGCGTGAATGCCGCTGTTCCTTTAGGTCGAATGGGTACACCAGAAGAGTTTGCCAATGTCGCGGTCTTTCTCTGTTCACCTGCTGCATCATTTGTAAATGGAGTCATGCTGCAAGTGGATGGAGGAATTACCCAAGGAACATTTTGACCTTTAACTAGAAAGAATTCAGGAGTAGAGACGCGATTATACTCTTACGAGAAGCCGCTCTTCGAGCGTCTACGAGTCTGTACAGGAGTTAGAAAATAGTAATTATTTTCTTAATCTCCCCCTGTCGCCCTTGTCCCCTTGTCTATTTCTTCAATTCTCTCTCATCGTATTTATATTGACGAGTTTATGAAAGCTTTACTGGGTAGGATACACAGAGTTTAGATGCATTTGCTCTAACTAAAGTTCCGCAAAAATATGCAATTCTTGCTAATAATTCCGAAATTGCCTTGATTCTTGATGTAGTTACTTATAGGATTAGCGCCGCTAATGGTTAAGTAATCCGCAAGTATAGTTGTACCAAAAGATACTACCTGATTATCTACATCGCTTGAATCATGGGAGAAATTAGTATGGTTGATAATATTTTTTCAAATTCCTTTGATGAATGGTTTATTGGTGATTCAGAATTAGTTCAAAATGAAAGTGAATTTAACATAGATTTAGCCGCAGAAGAATTTGATTGTTTAGAAAGTGAGTCAGATTTAATCGCGGTTTGGGAATGTGAAGAAACCTCAGATTTGATTAATACAGGCTCCGAAGTTTATAATGAGTTTGATATTGAAACTATAAATGAATCAAAATCAATATTTGAGCAAGAATTGACATATACTCATAGTGAATATTTCTCAGAAAATATTGACGAAAATCTAGTAATAGATGAACAAAAATTAGTAGAAGAATTAGAAATATTTTCCGATTTATATGCTTTACAATCAAGAGACTACGAACCTGTAGAAAAGAATATTGAGAATAAACCAATACAAAAATCTAGTAAAAAAGCAGACCAGCAGATTAATTCCTTAGTGTCAAACACTATTAATACAAATATTGAAAAAGTCATAAATGCTATTGGAGATGGCATTGCTCAGTCTGTAGAAACTGCTGTTTCCAGGTCTATAGATACTGCTAGTAGTAATTTATTCAGCCCTAGAGACCCAAAAGATAATTATAAATCTAGTGAAAAAGTTCCTTCTCCAAAAGTTAAAGAATTGGTTAAAGAGCCAAGGGAAGATAAAACTTCTATTCCTTTGATGCTTCATCAAAACCAAGCTCTTGATGTCTGCAAATATCCTAATGTCTCTGAATCTGTAGAAGCGATAAATGCAACCAAACCGAAATCACCATCAACTCTACTTCTAGAAAATTCTCACGACTTAACTGAGTGGATTAACCCTTGGCTGCATCAAAGTCTGAAACTAGCAGAATTATCTCAATTGGGGAGTATAGTTGATGAACTCCAATCCCTAAAAAATCGTTGGCTCTTACCTGGTTTTCAATTGGCTGTAGTGGGCGAAATTAATCGTGGCAAAAGCACTTTAATTAATCGGTTATTAAAACGATTTGTAGTTAATGTGGATGAACTTTCATCTACAGCCACCTTCACCTCAGTTACTGCTGGTTCGGTCAACCGCATGGAAGTGCGTTTTTCTCCAAAGCGTAGAGAAGCGCGATCCGTGGAAGAGTCTTCATGGAAGGATTTACTAACAGTAGATTCAACAGGTAATGACAGAGAAGTTTTTGCAGATGTACAGATAAGTCTGGACGATGCTTGGTTGCGATCGCTTGATATTAAATTGATTGACACTCCTGGTACGGGCGATCTCAATGGGCATCGTGCATCTCTGATTTGTGATTTACTCAATCGCAGTGATGCGGTGGTAATGGTTGTTAGTGCCATTGCACCTTTGAGCATGACAGAAGCTACTTTTCTTAAAGAATTGGTAATGGGACGGCACATCGACTGCATACTTGTAGTTGTTTCCCATCTTGATGAAATTGCCAAGGAGCAGAGAACTAGGCTACTCGATCATATCCAAGGGCGAGTGGCGGAAGTTTCCGAAACTATCCCTGTTTTACCACTGCACCCAGTTAATGACGAGACAGAAGCTTTTGTTATGGATGCAGTAAAAAATCAAATTGCCACAATGGTATCCAAAGGCGATCGCCGTGCATGGCGCAGTCAACAAGTGGCAAGACAATTAGCGGATCATCTCTGCAATTTGATCAAAATTGGTGAAAATGCGATCGCATCTGCCCGCATAGACCCAGTTGCACGTGAGCAAGCTTTACAAAAAGCACAAGCAGAAGCACAACAAGCAGAAGTTCATTGGCAAAAAATTCGGCATGAACTAGATAATCGCAGCCAGCAATGTTATCTGCAATTGCAGGAGAAAATTCTCAATGCTAAAGACGATTTAATCAAAGTGCTTTGTTCTGAACTCAACCTAACACCCAATCCCAAATTATGGTGGGAGCGGAAATTGCCTTCGCGTGTGCGCCTGGAATTTCCAATACTGAGCCGGAAATCAGAGAACTTTTTATTAAAAGCGATCGCCCGTGATTTCGAGTGGCTACAGTCGGAAGTATCACGTGCTTTTGATATACAAATAAATTGGAAATATGCTCAGCCTTTAGATTCAGTTAGTGAATCTTTAAATATTGACCATGAGCCAGAAGAATTAGAAATTATTGACCTCCAACGCTATCACCTGCTTGCAAGAATTGGTAGCAGTGCTGCGATGATTGGTGGTTATGTTTTTGGCCCTCCTGTTGGTATCATTACTAATCTGGGGGTTGGACTTCTAAGTGAAACTTTTGTCAACAAAACTTTGGACGAACAACGACGAACTATAGAAGAAAAATTGACTGTTATTGTTGACGAAGCATTTGATAAACATTGTCAGCATATATCAGAGTCTCTGCATAATTTATATCGTCAATTAATTGAAGATACAAAACGCCACCAATCTATTTGGGAGTCTGTAAAAAATACAGCAATTCAAGAAAATGCCATTGTGGGAGCTAATGAAACACTATGGCAACAAATGATTGAGTCTGCGTCAATTTTAAAAGCAGACATTATTACAGTAATCCAACAACACTATAAATCAGCTTAAACTCATTTAAATTACACATTAATACAGGGGTATTACCCAAGCTTTTAGCTAAAAAACCTTGTAATAGACTTATCTACTTGTTATTAATTATAGCTGCAAATAACAAGGTAAAGTTTATCAGAATATCAAGTCAGAGTAATTACTTGTAAATGAAATATAAGTTTGTAGTTGCGCTTGAACGCAATAGATAGTAAGAGTGCTAAAGCACAACTACGAGCCTATTTATAAGTGTTTTTCTAAACACGATATAAAAAGCAATTTTGTCAAAAATCAGATGAAATATAAAAATGTCATTTGATAAGCAGATTCAAGGTGCTAACTACAGAGATATTCCATGAAATTACCATCTAATTCATCCTATATCAATTATAGACAAGTAATATTTAACCTGACAACTACTCTCAAAAGATTACAATATTTATCTCAAAAACTAAATTTTACAGATTTAGTTGAATTGAGTAGTGATGTACTAAACCGCATTGAAAGTAATTCTTTCTCAATTGCTGTTGTGGGAGCGTTTAATCGCGGTAAAAGTACCTTTATTAACGCTTTGCTTGGGCAAGAAATATTGCCTTCTGATATTTTGGCTACCACAGCCACTCTCAGCCACATCACTTATAGGGCAACACCAGGAGCTAAAATTTGTTTTAAAGACGGTCGTGAGCAACAAATTGAACTTGATCAATTGAGTGACTATATCACTAAGCTGACTTCAATATCAGAAGATACAGCTAAACAAATTAAAGAAGCTGTGGTTTATTACCCAGTACCTTATTGTCAGAATAATGTCAAAATTATTGACACACCTGGCTTAGATGATCATGCAGATATGACTGCTATCACTTATGAAGTGATCAGTAAATGCGATCTAGTCATTATGGTAATTTCTGCTATCTCACCTTTTAGCATTACTGAAGGAGATTTTTTGATAAATGAATTACTCTCAAAAGGTGTTAGCCGTGTTCTCTTGGTAGTCAACCAAATTGATGCTTTAAGTAACCTGGAAGAAGTAAATCAAATAATCAACTTAATTAAGAATCGTGTTGAAAGCTCCATTCTAGAATGGGCTAAATTACAGCTTGATCCACAAGAATCTCTGAGAAAGATTGGCAAAATTCAAATTTTGGGAATTTCTGCATTACAAGCTTTACAAGCTAAATCAACTAAAAATATTCCATTACTAGCTCAAAGTTGTTTTGTTAATTTTGAATATGCTCTTAAAACACTGCTCAATCAAGAGCGGGGATTAATTCAGCTACCAATATTTACTAATCGAGTAATTAACTGTGCTACGGAAATTCTCAAATCTATTGCCAATCAAGAAACTGAACTAGAACAGTCACAAGTAAAGTTGAAGCAACTTAGCCAAAAGATCAATGAACAAATTTATACACTACGTTATAAAAAAAATGAAAATATTACATCAGTTAGTCACACTTTTTTAACTCTTAAACAGCAAAAAAATACGTTATGTTACCAAATAAAAAATAAAATTAAGCAAGCAGCCATAAACGAGATTGAATCAAATAATATAAATGCTTCCGAGCAGAGCAATTTTGCTAGTCAAATCTTTAAAGTTATACAAAATATAATCAACGATTTTGCAAGAGAAATCCAGACAAAAACGCGGCAAGCATTGAGTATAGCATTAGTGAATATCAGGGATTTTGCTAAATTATTTTACCAAGGTATCCTGCAAATCAAGAAAGAAGTTGTTGATTTAGGAATGGATACAACAATTTTTAATAAAATAATGAATATTGTACCTTCAATTTATCAAAATTGTGAGCAAGTGAGCCAAGAAAACGTTGGTGCTTTGCCTCCATTATTTCCTAGTAGTTCAGATATATTTGTATTTGAAGAAAAAACAAGTGGTGTTATTGGAACTGGCGCTGGTGCTGCACTTGGTTTTTTTGTAGGAGGCCCTTTAGGTGCTGCTATAGGTGCAGCTGTAGGTGCAGGAGTGAGTAATAGTGTGAATACCAATAAGTTCAAAGAAAAATATCAGTCACAAGTGATAGCAGTAATTGAAAATCAACTTCATTCAACGAAGATTGATCAAATTGTTGATGACTATATTTATCATGCTTGTTCTCAAATAGAAAAACTCCAGGCTTCATTCTCTAGAGAAATTAATTTATTGTTAGACGAATCTCAAAATTTGTTAGCAGAATTTTACGGAAATCAAGAATTTAAGCTTGTAGTTAAATATCAAGAAATTAGACAAATGCAGGTAGAAATTCAACAAATTATTAGCTATGCACAAAACATTTCTGAACAACTTAACTAAGTAGTTACATAAAAGCTGGTCTTTTTAGAATTATGAAAAACAAGAATCCATTTTTACATTTTGATTAGTAACTTTTGATTCTGGGGAATTCTGTCGGTAAGTATCTTTACGCAGGCAAATTAATTCTAAATTCCCAATCCAATAGTTCTGCGATCGCTACAGAGCAAACACATATAGAAAAAGCTGACGTTTTTATCAATAAGTAAATTTAAATAGTGCTTATTAATAAGATACGTTTGCTTTGTTATCAATACATACTCACATTTCAAAGGAGAATTGAGCAATGACATTTACAGAAACTAAAACTATCTCTCTTGATTCTGTTATCGAATACAATAAAGTCGAGCGCACACTGGTAGATGACTTAAATAAATTGCGTGATTTTTCTAAAAAGCTCAAGCTCATCAAATCAGTTGAATTAATTGATGAAGTCCTTAAACGAATTGGAGAAAGAGCTTTTTCAATCGCTATTGTTGGTGAGTTCAAACGCGGTAAAAGTACTTTTATCAACGCTTTACTAGGTAAAGAAATTCTGCCTTCTGATATTTTACCTTGTTCTGCTACACTCAACCGCGTCACTTATGGAGTAACTCCCTCTGTAAAAATTGTGTTTAAAAATGGAGAAGAGACACAAGTTCCTATTGATAAGCTAAGTGATTATGTGACAAAACTAACTCCAGAGTCTGAAACAACTGCTGAATCTATTAAAGAAGCTGTTGTCTCTTATCCAATACCTTATTGTCAAAATAATATCGAAGTAATCGATACGCCAGGGCTGAATGATGATCAAAATATGACTGAAGTTACCTTGTCAGTTTTACCCCAGGTTGATGCAGCTATTATGGTTATTTTAGCTCAATCACCGTTTTCTGAATTCGAGCGAGATTTACTAGAAAACAAATTGCTGACAAATGACTTAGGACGCGTTATCTTTGTTGTGAATATTTGGGATAACTATACACCTGAACAGGCAGATCGTGTACTTCAGAGTATTAGATCTCGTATTCAAAAGTATGTATTTGCTCGTGCTGAAGAACAATATGGTATCGATTCTGAGCAATATAAACTTTACAGACAAAAGATTGGTGAACCTAAAGTATTTGGTCTTTATATCAAACAAGCTTTAGAAGCCAAGCAAAAAGGTGATGATGCTACATTAACTAAAAGTGGCTTTCGAGAATTTGAGACGGCATTAGAGAAATTTCTCACACAAGAGCGAGGGGTAATTCTCTTGCAAGTGCCTGCTAATAGAGTAATAGCTTCTGCTAAAGAAATTCTTTCTACTATCAGCATCCAAGAAAGTGCTTTGTTAATGAAGCATGAAGAGTTCCAAGTAGCTTATCAAAAAAGTGTGGATGAGATTGCTGCTATCCGAGAGAGACAAACAAAAGAACTCAAACTTATTGATGGCGCTGCTGCCAATGTCAAGATATTAGTTCGACCTTTAATTTATGAGCTTCCTACTAAATTAATAAAAGCAGTGGAAGAAGCAATTGACTCAACAAAAATTGAGCCAAAAGAACTGGGTAACAAAAAATCTCTAGCTAAAAAGCTAGGCGCTCAAGTCTCTAAGGCTCTACAACGTACCTCAGATAAATTATCTGACGAGATCCAAAGCAAAATTCAAGAAGGAATTGATCAAGAGGTTGAGCGTTTAAAAGATTTTGCTCAATCAGTTGATCAGGCTCTTACAAACATTCAAATGGAATTCGACGGGATTGAAGGCAGTCCAGATCGCAAAAGAAATGGTGCTGGAGAGGCAATATCTGCTGCTCTGTCAACGTTTACAGGATTTGGTGGGATTTGGGCAGGATACCGTGTAGCAGGATTCAAAGGCGCTCTCGTTGGTGCTGGTGCTAGTGTTGGCACGTTTTTCTTGGCTGGAATAATTGCTGGAGCTGTAGGATTAACAGCAGCTGCACTTTGGCCTGTTGTCATCGCTACTGGACTTTTGTCTATTCTCACAGGCGGCGAACTAGCAAAACTGGTATTTAGTGGCGATCGCGTGGCAAACTTCCGCAAGGATTACAAGGAGAAGGTTATACAAGGAATTAAAGACCGAATCAATAATGAAAACTTGGCACAAAAGATAGATCAACAAATCGCAGATCCTTTTGAAATGCTAAAACATACACTGCGTCAAGAGGTAGAGGCATTTCTTGACAATACCCAAAAGACTTTATATGAACTCAACGACAAGCGGGGAAGAAACGAAGCTATGAACGAAGCTGAACACCAAGAACTCAACCATATCCGTACTGAAAGCGAAAAGATTCTTGGTAATGCTCAGCGACTATCTGATCAGCTTGTGCAGATTATGAGCGTCTAATTATTGCAGACATCAACGAAGCTAGTAATTAGTTGTCAAAAAATCCAACTAACTACTAACAATCGCTGCTTCTTCCCTAGTTTATAATCTAGATTAAAGCCTCGACTCCGCTCGGCTTTAACATCGAGCGAAGTCGAGATGTTAAAATTCTATCCTTTCATGAGTGGATAATTCTGTATTATAACCCCTGTTTATTTGTCATTAAGTTGACTTACTTAAATAAAACTCCAAATTATAAAAAAATGTATAAATTAAAATTGTATTCTTAATTTATGCCTTCACGAATTAGCCTATCGCGTACAGCTAGAATAGTATCTGGATAATCGCTAAATACACCATCAATATTTAAATTTAAAAATAATTCATACTCCCCTTGAGGATTGCTTTGAAAGTCCAACGGCAAAAAGAAGTCTTCATTGCGGAAAGTCCAAACGTGAACTAATAAGCCAACTGCATGAGCATCAGTTACTAAAGATGTCGGTGAAAGTAATTTGTTGGTGCTATCTTTGGGAAGCAGCAGATTTTTATGAATTCCTACCGCCTGAGCATATTTAGCAATCTCTTCTAACCCTGATGCTGTTATTAAATCTGTATATGTGCGTTCATCGCCACTAATAAAAAAATCATAGGGTTTACCGCTAGCGTTGAGTAATTGCACCAAAGTTAAATCAGTTTTCGTAGACAAATATTGTAAATTACTCACTTCAAAAGACTGAATAAAAATAGGTGCGTTAGCTCCTTGATAACCGTTTGCTGCCAAAGTTGCTAGTAAGGGTTCTTCTAGAGATAACCCAATAGACTTAAAGTAAGTTGGACATTTAGTCTCTGGATAAATACCAATAATCCGACCGATTTCGGCACTTTTCATCTGGGCTAAATCAATGATTTCTTGCAGTGTAGGAATTGTAAATTTTCCATCATAAATAGTATTTTGTGGACGCAGTTGCGGAATTCGCTCTTTAGCTTTTAATGTTTTTATCTCTGCCAGTGTAAAGTCTTCAGTAAACCAGCCAATTTTAGATTCTCCATCAATTATTTTATTAGTTCGACGGTTAGTAAATTCTGCATGACTAGCAACATCAGTGGTTTCGGAAATTTCGTTTTCATGACGAGCAATTAAAATACCGTCTTTAGTGGAAACTAAATCTGGTTCAATATAGTCAGCCCCTAATGCGATCGCTAATTCATAAGCTGCCAAAGTATGTTCTGGCCGGTAGCCGCTAGCGCCTCGATGTCCAATCACAATTGGGGATGAACCTGTGAAAGTTTTAGCCATGACTTGATGCAATTTTCGATTTTATTTGAAATAAATGCTACACGAAAAATGTTAGGTCTATCGATGGATGCAAAAACTCGTGTTGAACCAAGTAACCTAGAAAAGTATCTCGTATTTGTTGAGAATACTTCTGTTAATCGAAACGGTTGGCAAAACTAGATTTTTATATGAAGTCGAAGACTGCGATCGCTAAACAGTACCTATCTTACACTTTGCTTCGACTTATAGTCGTCGAGGT
Organism: Nostoc sp. UHCC 0302; assembly: GCF_038096175.1. Lineage (NCBI taxonomy): Bacteria > Bacillati > Cyanobacteriota > Cyanophyceae > Nostocales > Nostocaceae > Nostoc > Nostoc sp. UHCC 0302. Next base: position 786,264 of record NZ_CP151099.1, on the reverse strand, counting down.
AACTTAAACAAAGCCTGCTGACGCAGGCTTCATCGTCTGTTAAATTTATTTGCTAGATATTTTATAATAGGTATAATGACACAGATTAAACCAGAATTAAAGCGCATAGAAGAACTGCGCCAGTTGTTACAACAGGCAAGCTATGCATATTATGTCTTAGATGCACCAATTATGGAGGATGCAGTCTACGACCAGCTTTATCGGGAATTGCAACAATTAGAAACTCAGTATCCAGAATTGGTGACAGCTGATAGTCCTACTCAGCGCGTGGGTGAGAGACCGGCAACACAATTTACCTCAGTGCGGCATAATATACCCCTATACAGTTTAGAGAATGCGTTTAACATCGACGAGTTGCAAACCTGGGAACAGCGTTGGCGGCGACAAACACCGAAAACCGAGGCGGTGGAATATGTCTCGGAACTGAAAATTGATGGTTCTGCCTTGGCTCTGACTTACCAAAATGGCATTTTAATTAGGGGTGCAACTAGGGGTGATGGGGTGATGGGTGAAGACATTACCCAAAATGTGCGGACAATTCGCTCAATTCCCTTACGCTTGAATTTTGAAGGCTTAGAAATTCTCGAAAGGGTGGAAGTGCGTGGCGAGGCTTTTTTACCGTTGGAAGTGTTTAAACAAATCAACGAGGAAAGGCAAAAAGCAGGTGAACAATTATTTGCCAATCCCCGCAATGCCGCAGCTGGTACACTCAGGCAACTAGATTCCCGGATTGTCGCTAAGCGGCGGTTAGATTTTTTTGCCTATACACTGCACATTCCTGGTAGAGATGACGCCAGTATTGCCAATACTCAATGGGAAGCATTGGAATTATTGGAAAAGATGGGTTTTCGAGTTAACCCCAACCACAAGCTGTGTAGTTCTCTGGGAGAAGTGGCAGAATATTACAAATACTGGGATACAGAAAGACTGAATTTACCCTATATGACTGATGGGGTAGTAGTAAAGCTGAATTCTTTTAAACTTCAGGAACAGCTAGGATTTACACAGAAATTCCCTCGCTGGGCAGTAGCGTTGAAGTACCCAGCCGAAGAAGCACCTACCCGTGTTGAAAATATTGCGGTGAATGTTGGTAGGACAGGGGCGTTAACGCCGTTAGCAGAGATGCGTCCTGTGCAACTTGCAGGGACAACAGTTTCTCGTGCTACTTTACACAATAGCGATCGCATTGTCCAATTAGACATCCGCATCGGTGATACTGTAATTGTCCGCAAAGCTGGGGAAATCATCCCCGAAGTGGTGCGGGTACTCACAGAACTCCGTCCCGCTGATACTCAACCCTTTGTGATGCCCAGCCATTGCCCAGTCTGCGGACAGCTAGTGGTGCGGGAAACTGGTGAAGCTGTGACTAGGTGCGTCAATGCTTCCTGTGCTGCGATTCTCAAAGGGGCGATTGAACATTGGGTAAGTCGTGATGCCTTGGATATTAAAGGCATGGGCGAAAAACTAGTACATCAACTCGTAGATAAAGGTTTGGTGCATTCCGTTGCCGATTTATATGACTTGACAGAAGAGAAATTATTTGCATTAGAAAGGATGGGGAAAAAGTCAGCAGAGAAATTAGTAGATGCGATCGCCCAATCCAAAAACCAACCTTGGTCAAGGGTATTATATGGTTTAGGCATCCGTCATGTTGGCAGTGTCAATGCTCAATTAATCACTGAGAAGTATTCCACTGTGGAACAGTTGGCACAAGCAAAGCAATCAGATATTGAAGGCATTTACGGTATCGGTGCAGAAATTGCTCAATCTGTATATCAGTGGTTCCGTATTGATGCAAATCAAACTTTGATTTCTCGCTTAGAAGCAGCAGGCTTACAATTAGCTTCCACAGAAGAAAGCAAAACAGTTGGTGATAAGAATCAAAAGTTTGCAGGTAAAACTTTTGTGGTTACAGGGACTTTACCAACATTAAAACGCGATGAAGCAAAAACTTTAATTCAAAAATCTGGCGGGAAAGTAACAGATTCTGTAAGTAAAAAAACAGACTATTTGGTGGTAGGAGAAGATGCCGGTTCTAAGTTAGAAAAAGCCCAGACGTTGGGAATTACACAATTGAGTGAAGACCAGTTATTAGAGATGCTAGAAAATTAACGAACCGTAGTGGATGCAAATAGCTAAGGTACAGCAGTACAGACGCGACGCCAGTCGCTACAACGGGGAGCCACTGCGTTGGACGGGTTACCCGGCTTGTTCGCGCAGCGTCTCCGACAGGAGAAGCAAGTGGCGTGGGAACCCCCCTGACGCTCCTTTGTCGCTAACGCTGCGCTAACGGGTTCACAGTTGCCTGCGGAGGGAAACCCTCCCGCAGCGCTGATTCACCGCAACGCGCTGGCTCATTAATCGCGTCTCTACAAGTACATTTAATCGCGTCTGTACAGGAGTTATTAATTATTTATCCTCCTTGTTCCCTACTCCCCCTGCCTCCTACTGTATTTTCCCCACACTTTGTAATACGATTGTGTTCTAGTGCTAACAATGGCAAGAGCGATGACACCTCAATTTAAATACAGCACTATCAGCCATCCACAGGATATTCAGCAGCTTGCGCGTATCCTGGAACAGTGTTTTATCATGTCATCTGGTGACAGCGAAGTATACATTAAGCGCATTGGTACAGAAAACTTTCGGGTTATCCGTCAAGCTGAGCAAGTCATTGGGGGACTGGCAATTCTGACATTAGGTCAGTGGTGGGGTGGTGAGAGTGTACCAATGTCAGGAATTGCCGCAGTAGGTATTGCTCCAGAGTATCGTGGAACCGGAGCTGCGATCGCTCTCATCCAGAACCTCATCAAGGAACTTTACACTCAAGAAGTTCCTATTTCTGTTCTCTATCCAGCGACTCAACGCTTGTACCGCAAAGCAGGCTATGAGCAAGGCGGTAGCTTTTGTGTTTGGGAAATCCCCACTGACAGCATCCAGGTGCGAAATCAGCCGCTACCATTCCAACCTGTAGATGCGAGTAATTATCAAGTCTTTTATGAAGTCTATCAGCAGCAGGCAAAACTCACTCATGGATATTTAGACCGAAATCCCGGAATCTGGGAAGGATTAATCAAACCAGATAATCAGGAAACTGTCTACGGCTATTTGATTGGTACAAAAGATCAACCCCAAGGTTACATCATCTTCAACCAACTTTCAGCAGAAGAGGACTCAATTTTGCGAGTTAGAGACTGGGTAATCCTTACAGAAGATGCAGCACAGTCCTTTTGGTCTTTTGTAGCCAATCATCGCTCACAAATCAAAAAGGTGCGATGGAAGAGTTCTGTGATTGATTCGCTGACATTGTTATTACCAGAGCAAACTGCCAAAATATTGGTTTGCGATCGCTGGATGCTGCGGATAATAGATTTAGTGAAAGCGTTGGAAATGCGGGGTTATCCAGCAGGAATCGAAGCGGAACTGCACTTAGAAGTTAAAGATGACTTATTAACTGACAATAATGGTAAATTCATCCTCTTCGTTGCCAATGGACGTGGTGAAGTTACAAAAGGCGGCAAAGGTGAGTTAGAGATAGACATTAGAGGATTAGCACCTCTGTATACGAGTTTGTTTACACCCTACCATTTGCAGCTAACGGGAAAACTCCAAGCTACAAAAACAGCGCTTTTAGCTGCTACGCAAATATTTACAGGTGACTCTCCTTGGATGTCTAATTTCTTTTAAGGGACTTCCAAAAAATAAATTATCCAAAATTATTTGTACATTTGTAGGCCTTGCGCCCCTACGATAGGATGTTTTTTCAACTGGAAGTCCCTAACATCACACATTGTAGAGATGTTGCAATGCAAGGTCTCTACTCCAAAAAACAACCCCTGCATTCCTACAGGGGTCGTCCTAGTTTCTTGCCGAAATCATTACTAATTACCGAGTAGGGAACACATCAAGTTATACCAATTTCAAAAAAGAATGTGACAAATAGACCATCTGTAGAGACGCGATGAATCGCGTCTTCATCCAAGGATTCTGTTGCAATCATTAATTGAATTGGTATTTAGTAGTTAGTTGAAGTTGCTAAGAAATTTGGAGTGCCTTTACCACCATCTTTCCCAACAGCAGGGATTTCCAGTAAGCTATCTTTAGCTTTGCCACTACCGTCGTCCTCAACGTAGGTAGAGTCAACCGGATGTCCATTGGGAACGAAAAGTTGTGGATGGTCAAAGGGCGCTTTCTCATAGCGGACTCGCTCATCAGTGAGTGCTTTCAAGAAAGCAACCAGCGCTTGTTTTTGTTTTGATGTCAGGTTCAGCACCGGGAGACCGCCAAAGTCCCCACCCCGACTGTAAAAATCAATCACTTGCTCTAAAGTCGCCTGACCTCCATTGTGGAAGTAGGGAGCTGTAAGTTCAACATTGCGAAGTCCAGGTGCTTTGAAAGCTCCGTCTGCAATCACAGGATCACTAGGACTCAGCGCTGGGTCGAGGGTAGGGGGCTTCTCGCCTAGCAAAGCCTCAAATTTACCCTGCTGGGCTAGCCGTGCCTCCGAGAGCGGATTACCTTGGCCATTACCATCCAAACCGTCATTACCACCCAAACCAGGGTCGTCCGTGGAAGGTCTGACACCGATGTTGAAGAAGCCAGTATCTTCGAGAGGCTTCACTGTTGGAGGGAATGGCGCACGCGCGATTCGTCCTCTTTGAGCTACGCTGCTTACTGAAGCCAACGTCAATTCCGAGCCTCCATGACAAGCAATGCACGCTGCCTTCCTCGTATCCTTGAAAAGCTCCCATCCATCATTTTGCAGGTCAGTCAAGGGGTACAACGTTGGGTTACCTAAGAACTTGTCAAAAGGTGTATCAGCAGACACTAATGTTGACTCATACGCTTGAATTGCTAGTCCAAAGAAGAGCGAGAAGTTGTACTCACTCAGGGTGTATTCGTTGGTCTTCAAGGAGCGCTTTGGCTTGCGGATAAAGGTTCGCTCCCCTGTATCTTGATTGATTCTGACGATGATATTGGATTGCCACCACTCCGGCTTAAAGGCATCTTTGATTAAAGCCTCATAGGACTTCTTCAAACCTTTTTTAGGAGATTTGGCAGACGATCTACTCAAAGGCCCTAACACACTGTCATCATAAGCCACAATCTGTTTAGCAAGAGGCTGTAGCGCAAGTAGCTTCTTACCAAGCTTCCTACCAAACCTTTTCACCGGCTTGATATTTGTGATTATAGGAGCTTTTTTTCCTGGGCTTTTTTGTTTCTCTAGGGTAGGCTGGGTGTCAACTACGCGACCTTGGCGATCAGACACGGTAACCTTATCCTCTGTTTCGGATAGTTCAGCCTTCAATGGTGCGATGATAACGGTGTTTTCAGCCGCTGTCTCGAAAGCATTGGCTGGTGGCCCCAGTGCCTGTGAAGCCAGAGAGGAATTATTTAGCTTGACTTGCACATCTTCCAACTGCCTTGGTTTAGTTGCTTTCAAAACGTAAGCATTAGAGTCTCTCAACCCCAAGGGATTCACCCCGTTGAAGCTGTTCTGAGCCAGTCCATTCCAGAAGTTGCGGTAGTTAAAGACTGCGTTAATTACCGACGGGGAATTGCGAGGTGTTACCCGACGTACATTTGTGCCGTTTACATTGAAGACATCATCTTTCTCAAATGTCACATTCTCTTTGTCACTACCAGGAATAACGTCAATGTATTTTGCTTTGAAGACCCCCTGTGAGCCAGTAACGTCATTAGTGTCAAAGACAACAGTCGATGAGCTGTTATTCGGATCTGCTAACTTATGGAATGGGTAATCCAATGCTGTCAGTTGGTTGTTCGGGCCGCCTCCGTTGGTCAAGGTGGTGAAATTCGTGTCTACCAGACCTGGGCTGATTTGGTTTTTGGATCTGCTGTCTGCTCCGGCATGGAAGTGACAACTAGCACATGACTGAATGCCATCGTAGCCAAGCTGCATATCCCAGAAAAGAGACTTTCCTAATGCGATCGCAGCCTTCTCATCCTTGACAAATTCCGCTAAATTCGTCGGTTTTGGCACATTTATTTGCGAAAGCGGAACCAAACTGCTATTTACCTGCGCTGATACTGTATTTCCAGCAATTACTGCTGCTACAACCACAACAGCAATTGCTGTAGCTCTTGACAATTTCGCTACCAGTCGGTTATTGTTGCTGAAGTTAAATCTCCATCCTGTCCGTTTTGTGTCAGCGGAAGATTTGGACGGAGAAGCTGCTTTATGACTAAACTTTTGATGGTCAAAAAGTGGTGAATTAAGTTCATGAGCTAAGCGCCGGAGCGCCTGCTGAACTCGTACCACCATCGATTTGAGCAAAAATCGACCTCTTGAGGTCAGTAGTAAGCAGATTGGTAAGCTAGCAGAAAGCATTACCAGGCTTACTATGGGTATAATTCCCATGATGTTTGCTTGACAAAAAACGCCTCACTGATTCTACCGCTGTAGAAAAATTTGTAATTTATACAGACACAAAAATTTGTAAATTCTTTAGCGAATAAAAAAAGCTATACCAATACCACTAAAGCTAAATTCAGTAGGATGAGCATCACCAGCCCTGCTTTAGCTACGATATATGAATGTCACTACATCACAGTTCTGGTCGCTGGCGGTTAGGGTTAGCGTTATCGCTGTTAACGGTCTTCTTGTGGGGAATTTTACCTATTGCCTTAACAGTGGCGTTGCAAGCGCTTGATGTCTACACCGTCATTTGGTTTCGCTTTTTTATGTCATTTGCATTGCTTGCTGTGTACTTGGGGATACGCGGTCAATTACCGAAGCTAGAAGAATTGCGTTCTGCTTCTTGGAAGCTGTTAGCGATCGCGACCATCTTCTTAGCAAGTAACTACTTCCTTTTTATGCAAGGTTTAGCACTAACATCGCCTGCTAACGCTGAAGTTCTCATTCAGCTATCCACCCTTTTATTAGGGTTCGGAGGTTTAGTAATTTTTAAAGAACGCTATCGGCTGTATCAATGGATTGGCGTAAGTGTACTGACTTGCGGTTACCTTTTATTTTTTCGCGAACAACTTACAAATTTAATTACAGCGCGTAGCACATATCTTTTGGGTAGTCTTTTGATTGTACTAGCAGCGACAGTATGGGCCATTTATGCTTTGGCACAAAAGCAGTTATTGCAATCTTTATCTTCTGCTAGCATCATGCTGATTATTTACGGAGGATGTGCTTTATTATTCACTCCTCTTGCAAACTTAGAATCAATTTTTATACTTGATAATTTGCATTTAGGTATGTTGCTTTTTTGTGGCTTGAATACTCTAATTGCTTACGGTGCTTTTGCCGAATCATTAGAACATTGGGAAGCTTCGCGGGTAAGTGCAGTAATAGCCTTAGCTCCCATTGTGACTTTAATATCAATTAGTTTTGTATCACTGGTTACACCTGATTTAATTCCTCCGGAACGATTGACATTAATAGGAATATTAGGAGCAGTTTTAGTTGTAGTAGGTTCAGTGGCGATCGCTTTGGGAAAAAATGATTAACCGGAAGATTTTTCAGAAATTCTACTGCTTTTTTTTGCCAACAAATCCATCCTGAATGCAAAGCTACATTATAAATACTGAGGCAGGGTATTTTTTTATTTGTTATGATTTCAACGTGAATAAAAGCTATTGAGTCAATCTGTTCCCAGACGGTTAATTTACTGATATGTGTGACCCTAGTGGAACTAAATTTTGACCTTGTAGCGAAGAGGAAAAAACCTCAAATTAAAATTCATAAGAATGAGGCAAATCATATTAAGTAAACTTACCAGGGTGTTCAAATAACTACCAAAAGCGACGCCTCGCAAAACAACATTACAGAAATAGTTGAGCGATGAATAGTTTGTTTGGTAATTGGGCCAGCACCCTGAGAAAAAATTCCTTATTGCTGGCTCTTTCAATGTTGCTGCCAACATTTGGGATGAGTAGTTCTGTGATGGCAGCAGAACGGATTTATGCATCTTATTCAGCCTTAGAGATTTCCATTTCAGTCAACACATTAGAAAACTACGCCAAAACAGGTTTAATTGACGACGAATTGACAGCGTATCAGCAGTACTTGCCACTACCACAGTTTCAAGAATTGCGGCGGATTTTACTCAGTCGTGTGAAAGTTAGTCCAGTAGTGGTTTCACAATTTCTCTATACACCCCAAGGAGAATTATTACTGCGTCGGTTGGCGCAAGCAATTAAAACCAAATCTCGTCAACCAGAACCAAGATTTAATGCTTTACGTTCGGCGCTAATTCAAGCCTCTGGCGAATCAGGAGGCTTGACGCTTTTGAATCTATTACGTAAATATCCCACTGCCAGTATTCACCTTGATTTAGTACAAAGCCTGGGAATAGCTACGGAACTAGAGAAACTTGTCGCTGAAACTAACCAAGCGATCGCAGCAGTTACTCAAAAGTCAAACATAGAAGCTGAAAAGATTCAACAACCAAATTTATCGCAGTTACCAGATTTACGATTTAAGGGAAAGTTTAAATCGCAAAAATACACGCAAAAGTTTTTCGATATCAGGCGCAATCGGCTGTTATTAACTGATATTTATATTCCCAAGATCAAGAATTCTGCACCCGTAATTGTTATTTCTCATGGTTTGGGTTTAGATAGCAGCAACTTTCAATATTTAGCTGAACACCTAGCTACCTACGGATTTGCTGTTGTTGTTCCCAATCATCCGGGTAGTGACACCAAACAATTACGTTCGCTGCTAAGTGGACGCGCCAATGAAGTCGCAGAAGCTGACGAATTTAAAGACCGACCTTTAGATGTGAAATATATATTGAATGAACTGGAAAAGGTTAACCAGTCTGATTCACGATTTCAAGGCCGATTAAATCTCCAACAAGTTGGAGTCTTTGGTCAATCTCTTGGTGGCTACACAGCCTTAGCTTTGGCAGGCGCTAAAATAAACTTTCAGCAGCTAGAGCAAGACTGCCAACCAGAGGCACTTCAAGATACCTGGAATATGTCTTTACTGCTCCAGTGCCGCGCTTTGGCATTGAGGATTAGCAAGTCCGGCAAGGAGTATAATTTGCGGGATAGCAGAGTTAAAGCTGCGATCGCAGTTAATCCAATTACTAGCTCTATTTTCGGCAAAGCTGGCTTAAGCCAAATTAAAATTCCTGTGATGATCGTTGGCTGTAGTGACGACACCGTAGCACCAGCTTTATACGAACAAATTCTACCTTTCTCCTGGTTCGCTACTCCCCAAAAGTATCTCGTAATGCTTCTAGGTGGCACTCATTTTTCCACCATTGGCAATGGCAATCCGGCAAATCAGCAAGTTGCATTAACTGCTGATATGATTGGTGATGCTTCTCAAGCACAGCTTTACATGAATGTTTTGAGTTTGCCTTTCTTCCAAACTTATGTTGCAGGAAAGCCACAGTACATCTCCTACCTCAATGCTACCTACGCTCAAAGCATTTCTAGTAAGTCTCTTGGTTTGAGTCTCGTCCAATCCATCAATACAACTGAATTAGCTAAACTACTCCATCTCAAAGGAGGTAAACCCCTAAAAAAAAAGTCCCCAACACCATAGTCAGCTTCGGATTTTGGATATTGGATATTGGCGTTGCATTGCTGCACGTAATGATTTTTATTTAACCTTGCAAGAGACGGGATTAATCACGTCTCTTGCAAGGTTAAAGCAGTTTTTATTTCTATGAATCCACAATCCGGGTACAAGCGCATATATATGCGCTTGTACAATGTGGTTTACTCCGTTGCATAAGTAAGATATGCAACATACAGCAAGTCGCATATAAAAATGTTGCATAACTTTCACTATTTGGTATTGTTATTTTGATACACCAAAAACCTAAATTCTCATAGGTTGATAGCAAAGTTAGTTGTTCTCAAGCTCAATGGTGATTTAAAACACTAAAGAGTTTAAGTAAAGTTAAAAATTTGCTTGGATTTGTCCTGCTCATAAACCAGTAAATCAGTGACTTGCTGCATTAAGTTGACTAGTTAAATACTTAAATCAATTGCTGGGTAAGTATCAGATTTTAACAATGGCTAACCGCAACGAATTCAAAAAAATTATTGAAAATGGCTCTTTTATCAAACCAATTTCAGATATTTACCAAAGATTCAACCTTTTAAGCGATCGCCCACAAACTTAGCTAGATTTACAGGAGTTTACCGATAAAAAAATACAAGTTTATGGTATAAACACTGAATGGTCAAAAAAGTTTTTCATATCTACAAAGTACAAGTTTAGAGGTATTTGTAGGACTTACGCAAAATTCTCAACCCTCTTTCTTACCTTGCGGGAACGCCTGCCGTAAGATGCCCGTATCCCTGCGGGGAAGCAAGCTACGCCTTGGTCTCATTTAAGAGAAGTGCTGTAGAGACAACATGGTTTATTTTTCCGTTATGGCTGCATAAGTCATAAGTTATTAACTGATAATAGCGAAGTAATTTTACTACTGAGTTATTTCTCGTACATATAGTTGTTGGCAACACATTGCTCAATGCTCAATATCATGATCGATAAATACCCTAAAAAGCTAGCAATATCATGGTTGCAGCTGAGTATATTTGTGTTGCTTAGCGGCATGATAGACAAACCAATCAACGCACAGGTTGTTGATACTACACAACTACCAAATAACAATTCCAACCCATCACCACAACTCCCACCCCCCCAGGATATCCAACCACCTGCGCCTTCCCCACTCCCCTCACCGCAACTGCCAGAGCCACTCCCTCCACCAGCAGAACTGTTTCCCCCCTCTACGCCAACTCCCACCCCAGAGGAATCTCTCCCTAGCAAAGTTCCTCAAACTATTACTGTTCAAAAGTTTGAAGTTGTTGGTAGCACAGTTTTTAGTGCCGAAGAGTTAGCCAAAGCCACCGCTGAATTCACAAATCGACCTATCTCACTAACTGAAATATTTCAGGCTCGGTCTAAAATTACCGAACTATACGTCAAAAATGGTTACATAACTTCTGGTGCTTATATTCCCCCGCAAACAATTAAGTCCGGTGTCATCAAAATTCAGGTAGTCGAAGGTAAATTAGAAGAAATTCAGGTAACGGGTACTCGGCGGTTAAACTCCAATTATGTACGCAGTCGCCTAGCAATAGCCACATCACCACCGCTGAACCGGCAGCGTCTGTTAGAGGCACTGCAACTTTTGCAACTCAATCCTTTGATTCAAAACCTCTCTGCTGAACTTTCAGCAGGGCCGCGTCTTGGTACAAGTGTGCTGCAAGTCGAGATTAAGGAAGCACAAACCTTCACCGCTCAAATAGGTCTTGATAATGGGCGATCGCCCAGTGTTGGCAGTTTCCGACGCCGAGTCCAAGTCAATGAAGCCAACTTACTGGGGCTAGGGGATGGTTTGGGTTTAGCATACACTAACACCGATGGTAGCAACTCCATAGATGCTAGCTACTCATTACCTCTCAATGCTAGAAACGGCACGCTTACCTTCAACTATGGCACGACATCAAGTGATGTGATTGAACGTCCTTTCAACATCCTAGATATCGAATCTGCTTCTCGTTACTATGAATTAACATACCGCCAGCCAGTATTTCAAACTCCCACACAAGAATTTGTTCTTGGTTTAACAGCCTCCCGACGAGAAAGTGAAGCTTCTTATATTAGTGGCGAGCGAATACCTTTCCCCTCCTTGGGAGCCGATGAAGAGGGACGTACCAGGGTATCTGCGTTGCGATTTTTTCAAGAATGGACTTCTCGTAATAGTCGCGAAGTCATCGCGTTGCGTTCTCAATTCAATTTAGGTATCGGTGCGTTTGATGCCACAATCAACGCAACCGCTCCCGATAGCCGTTTTTTCTCTTGGCAAGGACAAGCGCAGTGGGTGCGCCTTTTGGCTCCTGAAACCTTACTGTTACTTCGTTTAAATACCCAACTGGCATTCACATCGCTTGTGCCTTTAGAGCAGTTTGGTTTAGGCGGTCAAGAAAGCGTTCGCGGCTACCGTCAAGATTTCTTACTAGCTGATAATGGTACTTTTGTTTCAGGAGAAGTGCAAATACCGATACTCCGTTTACCTCAGATAGATAGTAGGTTACAGGTTGTCCCATTTGCTGATTTTGGTGTTGTTTGGAATAGTTCCGGTGCAAATAATCTCGACCCTAATACCTTAGCTTCTGTTGGTCTGGGGTTGCGTTGGACACAGGGCGATCGCTTCACTGCTCGTCTTGACTGGGGCATTCCTTTAATATCTGTAGACTCGACAGGAAGAACTTGGCAAGAAAATGGGTTGTATTTTTCTTTACAGTACAATCCTTTTTGAAATATTAGTACTCCACACACTCAATAAGCAATTGAATATCAACTAAGTTATGAGCCTCATTCGGAGATTCATAACTACAATTGTCCGATTGCAAAATAGTATTTTTAAAGAAGTTTAAAAATTTCTCGACATCACGTACCGCCAAAAATCTTTGGATAGTACAATACTTTCAGTTAACACTTTCTAGTCAACTTAATTGTTATTATATCCCTGACAAAACACTTTAAAATAAGATTGTTAGCATTAAGATCAAATTACGAATATATTTTATATTTTTTGCTTTCACTTACTATTTATAACAGTAATCTTTTATTAAAAATATTATTTTTTTGAGCTAAGGAATTACGCTAAAAACTTCTCAACTTGTTTTAATAATTAATTTAATAGCTTTATATATTTGACATTCTCGTGATTTTCTCCCATTTCAAAACAAAAATCCGCAAATATACTATGTTTGTATTAGATATTTGAATTTATTCTGGGAGTCTAACAAAGGAATAAGATCAAGGACGGTAACCGCAGGGTCAAAGTTTAAAATCTGATTCATGAGTTGAGAAAGCAGCTTTAATGAGAGCAATGTTTTTTGGATGAAGACCCAAAGATATGAGGATTTGAGGAAGGGGTATGTCAGGAAAAGAGCGGGAAAAAATACGCCACCTGTTGGTCGTCCAAGACCTGCAAGGGGAGCGAACTATACCCCTGCAAGAAACTACTTATTCTCTTGGACGACATAGTGGAAACTCTATTGTCCTCCGTTCCCGGTCAGTATCCAAGCAACACGCCATTTTATTGCGGGTAACTCTTCCACAGACCGACCAATATGGCTTTCGGATTATTGATGGCAACTTCAAGGGGAAAGGGAGTACTAATGGCTTATTCGTTAATGGCTGTCAATGCTTCTCTCATGAACTCAGACATGGAGATGTCATATTATTTGGCGATAATCAAGCTCAGGCTAAATATTATGCTATTTCTAACCTTTCTGAAAAAGCATTTTCTGAATCTTGCCAAGTTGAAGACCTGTCTGGCTTCTTATCAGAGCAAGCTAATCCTGCCAATCCTTTTCAAACCGCAATTATCGATCCGAGTTTTGAAGGAGTTAGTGAGACTGCTTTAGCTCGCTTAGCATCCTTCCCTGAACTAATTCCCAATTCAATTATCGAAACGGATTTAGAAGGGACAGTGACTTATCTTAATCCAGCTGCGTTTCTCAAGTTTCCCAAACTTAGAGAAGCTGGGAAGCAACACCCGTTACTAGCAGGTCTTCTAAGTGCTGTTAAGAATCTTAAGACAAATCCTTTTGTTCGAGAGGTAAAAGTTGGCACAGAAGTTTTTGAACAATCCGTTCACTATCTTCCTGAAAGTGATTTAATTAGAACTTTTATTGTCAGAGATATTACAGAACAAAAACAAGCTATAGCCGAACTGCGTCAGCGCGATCGCTTACTACAGGCAGTTGCAGAAGCCGCCAATTACTTACTGGCGGAAATGAACTACGAGACAGCTATTGACAGAGTGCTGGCGGTGCTGGGCGAAGCTGCCGAAGTGGATCGGGTTTACCTCTTCCAGAACCATCTTCATCCCACTACAGGAGAAATAGCGGTAAGCCTGCGGTTTGAATGGACGCGCACCTCTGAACCATCGCGCGACCATTGGCAAAATCAGCCTTATGAAGCTTCTGCCCTCATCCGTTGGTATACTACTCTCTCTAGCGGACAGTCCATTAGTGGACTTACCCAAGAATTTCCTGCCGCTGAACAGCAGCTACTCAGCCGAGATGGCATTCAATCCCTCCTTTTAGTGCCTCTCAGGCTAGAGACAGAGTTTTGGGGTTACCTTGGCTTAGCAGACTGTACTTCAGAACGGCATTGGTCACGGCATGAAGAATCTACACTCCTGACAATGGCTGCCAGTATCATTGGTGCTAGGCAGCGCCAGCAGGTAGAGGAAAAGATTCGCTATCAGGCCCTACACGATTTGCTAACTGGGTTGCCTAATCGCCTCCAATTTAATGCATCACTTGAAATCAGCCTAGCCAACGCGGCGCGGCATGGCGAAAATTTAGCCGTAATGTTCCTCGACCTAGATCGGTTCAAAATCATCAATGACACTCTAGGACACACGCTAGGAGACGAACTATTACAAGGCGTTGCTCAAAGATTGAAAGACTCCCTCACAAGCAAAGACACCCTAGCTCGCTGGGGGGGTGATGAATTCACTATCTTACTTCCTCAAGTGAATCAGCAAGAAGAGTTAGCTCAGCTAGCTCAGAGAATTTTACAAGCCTTAGAAAATCCTTTCTATCTTCAAGAACACGAACTTTACATCAGTGCCAGCCTTGGGATAGCGTTGCTTGATCAACGCAGTCCTGATGCTGAAACCCTAATCCAGCACGCCGATGCTGCTTTGTATCACGCCAAAGATAAAGGAAAGAATAACTACCAATTTTACAGCGTTTCCCTAGATGCTAAGAATCCCGAACTCTTGACTTTAGAGAAAAATCTGCGTTATGCCTTAGAACAAAAAGAATTAACGCTGTACTATCAACCGCGAGTGAACATCGTCACAGGAAAAATTACTGGCATGGAGGCTTTGTTACGCTGGCAGCATCCTGAGATGGGATTGGTTGCGCCTAATGTCTTCATTCCCCTCGCCGAAGAAAGTGGATTAATTGTTCCCATTGGCGAATGGGTATTGCAAACAGCTTGTAGGCAGAATAAAGCTTGGCAAGACGCTGGCTTGCCACCCCTAACTATCGCCGTCAATCTTTCTCTTAAGCAGTTCCGACAGCCCAAATTAGTGGAGACTGTAGCCAGAATTTTAAAACAGACAGGGCTAGAGCCACACTTTTTGGAGTTAGAAATTACAGAATCGACAGCCATAGAGGATCTCAACTTCACCAGAACCTTACTAGAAGCCCTAGAGAGCATGGGCGTTCTTCTCTCTATCGATGACTTTGGTACAGGTCATTCTTCCCTCTCTCGTCTACAGCTGTTGCCACTCCACAATCTGAAAATCGACAGGTCTTTCATCCGAGATTTGACGACAGATGTTAAAGTGGCTCATATTGTCAAGGCTATAGTTAGCTTAGGCCGGAGTCTAGGGTTAAGGCTTACCGCCGAAGGGGTAGAGAACCAAGAGGAATTGGACTTTTTGAAATCTATTCACTGTGAAGATGTACAAGGCTTCCTATTTTATCGACCGCTACCTGCTCAGAAAGCGACAGAAGTTCTCCAAAGTGAACGGAGAAAGTTTTAGCATTTCTTTATAGAGAACAGGCTCGCAACGCCATCTGAACAACCTGTAGAAGTTCAGCGCGGCTGGCTCCACTCGCTGCTTGGACAGATATCCCAAAGTTGACCGTTACGACAAAGCGAGCAAGGGCAGCAGCATCAGTATCAGACGGTAAGTCACCTTCTGATAAGGCACGCTCGAAGCGATGGTGTATTGCGACTTCACCTGATACTCGACGTTCTGCCAGTTCTTGATAGAGCGGATCGTCCGGATCTGCACATGAAAGCATACTCTGGGCAAACAGACATCCTGACGGATTGCATGGATTAGTCACCAAGTCAACAATGCCATGCATCATCCGCTCAATGACTCTACGTGCGGTTGGCTCCTGAAGTGCTTCACGAAGGTAGGCTGTTTGCCTCTCATTATAGCGATCAAGCACCTTGCGGAATAAAGTTTCCTTATTGCCAAAGGTAGCATAGAGGCTCGGACGATTAATACCCATCGCCTCTGTTAGATCCGTAAGGGATGTTCCTAGATAGCCCTTGCGCCAAAACATTTGCAAAGCTTGCTCTAAAGCTTCCTCTATATCGAAAGCACGAGGGCGTCCTTGCGCTCTATGAGACTTTCTTGTTTCCATACCTTTAAGTATAAAACTTTCTTGACACCAAGATTGAATCAAGGGATACTTTTTGTATCGATTGGTAAAAAAACATTAGTTAGCAACTATTATTGCCCAGCGGAGCAAATTATGGCAAAAACACTTGCAGGTAAAGTTGCATTGGTTACGGGCGGTTCACGCGGTCTAGGGGCGGCGATCGCCCTTCGTCTCGCCCAGGATGGTGCAGCAGTTGCTCTCACCTATACCAGTTCACCCCAAAAAGCTGACGAGGTTGTACGCGTCATTGAAGCGGCAGGTGGAAGCTCCTTGGCAATCCGCGCTGACAGTGCCGATGTTGAAGCGATAAAACACGCTGTTACTGAGACAGTAAAAACCTTTAGTCGTCTCGACATCCTCGTCAATAATGCGGGGGTTGCCACTTTAGCTCCAATCGAGCAGTTCTCAATGGATGAGTTTGACCGACTCATTGCGGTGAACGTCAAGGGCGTTTTCGTAGCAACTCAGGAGGCGATTCGCCATATGGGTGAGGGTGGACGGATTATCATGATCGGCAGCGTTAATAGTGATTCTACCCCTTTTGCTGGTCTCTCGGTTTATGCGTTGACGAAAGGGGCAATCGCCAGCTTTACACGCGGTCTTGCCCGCGATCTTGGCCCTCGCGGCATCACAGTCAACAACATTCAACCCGGCCCGATTGACACTGATCTGAACCCAGCAGATGGGCCATTTGCTGATGGATTGAAAAAGATAATTGCCCTCGGTCGCTACGGACAGAGCGATGAAGTTGCTGGCATGGTTTCCTATCTCGCTAGTCCGGAAGCCGCCTTTATCACTGGCGCCAGCCTGAAGATTGATGGTGGCTTTACAGCTTGAACGATATGTAATTAAAACTTGCAATCGCTAAACCTTACTCCAAAAACATCACCATGTCACAGAAGCTTTCAGAAAAAGTCACGCTGATTACAGGTGGCACTAGCGGCATCGGTCTTGCTACTGCAAAGCGATTCGTCGCCGAAGGTGCATATGTCTTCATCACCGGTCGCCGTCAGCATGAACTTGATGCTGCCGTCAAAGAGATCGGCAAAAACGTCACTGGCGTTCAGAGTGATGCCTCGAATCTTACAGACCTTGATAGCCTTTTCGCTACGATTGAGCAAGAAAAAGGTCGCCTTGATGTTATCTTCGCCAATGCTGGAGGTGGGGGAATTGCCCCGCTTGGATCAATCACTGAGGAACACTTTGACAAAACATTCAACACTAATGTTAAAGGTCTGCTTTTCACAGTACAGAAGGCATTGCCTTTGTTGCCAGAAGGGGCTTCGATTGTCCTAAATGCTTCGACTACTTCTATCAAGGGTACTCCAGCATTCAGCGTTTACAGCGCCACCAAAGCTGCCGTGCGCTCGTTTGCACGTAACTGGACACTCGACCTCAAAGAGCGCAAGATTCGTGTCAACGCTATCAGCCCTGGCGTGGTTCCTACTCCTGGCTACAACCTGATGGGACTGAGTGAGGAGCAGGTACAGGGATTTGTGGCAATGCAGGCTAACACCATCCCGCTCGGACGAGTGGGTACGCCAGACGAGATTGCTAAAGCTGTCGTCTTTCTTGCATCTGATGACAGCAGCTTTGTCAACGGCATCGAACTCTTCGTTGATGGGGGCATGGCGCAGATTTAACAACAAAGAAGTCAGGAGTCAGGAGTCAGAATTCAGAATGAATTATGTATGACACTTCGACTGGCGGTAATTGAGCGCACTTGTACTGAGCGTAGCCGAAGTAGTCGAAACTCAGTGCATCGCTGGCGGATGTAGCTTGCTTCTCTGTAGGGGTATAGCCGAGTTTAAGTCCTCCACCAAATTAAAAATTTGGTGGTCTACAATTATTGGCAGGTCTAAATTCCCCACTAATTGATTCTGAATTCTGCATTCTTCTTGAAAGCATCCAGTAACCTTCCAAATAGACTTGATAATTCATGACCGTCGCGGTTATGGCAGGTCAAGCCAGCCCTGGAGCGGCAATGAAATGGATACTTACGCTGAACTTGCTTGTTTCCACTTATAAAATATCGCTGCCCCACTTTAATATTGGTGAATTTATGCCCTAACAAAAAGATAAATTTGGATGCGGTGGTTTGGGCTATTGGCTACGGGATTGCGGTGGTTTGGGCTATTGGCTACGGGATTAGGGATTGAATATTTAGTGGTCAAAGTCACAGCAAGGGACAAGGCTTTGCGATGCTGTACCCTTGAGCGTAATTCACTCCAAGAACTTTAATTTTTTCTAAGATTGCATCATTTTCAACAAACTCTGCAATAGTTTGAATCCCCATAATATGCCCAACATGATTAATAGCTTCAACCATAGCTAAATCAATAGGATTGTCCAAAATCTGCTTAATAAAGCTGCCATCAATTTTGAGAAAATCTACAGGCAGGTTTTTGAGATAAGTGAAAGATGACATTCCACTACCGAAGTCATCTAGCGCAAAGCGACAGCCGAGGCTTCTTAATTCACTGATAAATAAAACAGCTTTACTTAAGTTACTAATGGCAACAGTTTCAGTAATCTCAAAACAGATCATTTGGGGTGGAATTTGATGCAAAGCAAATTGCTCATGTAAAAATTCAATAAATTGCTCATCATTGATACTTGCACCTGAAAGATTAATCGCATAAATACAATTACATTCGTGATTCTTTAATTGGCATTCATTCCAGACATTACGATAGTGTTGCCCTTGAGTAGCAAAAAGGGTACGAATTACCCAGCGATCAATTAAATGCATGAGGTTATAACGTTCTGCGGCAGGAATAAATGCCATAGGTAATACCAAAGAGCCAGTTTCGTCTTGCAAGCGCAAAAGGACTTCATAATGTTGTTCTGTGATCTCAGTTGGCACAACAGGGATAATCGTTTGGTAGTAAAGACAAAATCGATTTTCTTCCAGAGCATGAGCAATACGTGTTACCCATTCCATTTCGCCCTGTTGTTGTAATAGATCAACATCGTCTACTTGATAAACGTGTACCCGATTGCGCCCCCGATTTTTAGCTGCATAACAAGCAGCATCTGCAAGACTTAATACATGAGCAACACTTTCACTATTAGTATGAATCATCACTAATCCAATACTGACGCCAATGGCAAAAAGTTTTTCTTGCCAGACAAATCGAAATTCCTGAACTTTCTGACGTATGGAATTGGAAACCCGTTGTGCCTGTTCTAGTGGGCATTGATTAAGGAGTAAGCCAAATTCATCGCCACCTATGCGAGCTAAAGTGTCCGTCTTACGCACCTGACTTTGAAATAATGCTGTCACCTGACGCAAGAGTTCGTCGCCAGCAAGATGACCACAGGTATCATTGACGATTTTAAATTGGTCTAAATCTAGATAGCAAAGGGCGTGTTGCTCATTGTGCATCTTAGCATCTTTAATAGCCTGCTCTAGGTGATGTTCAAACTCGCGTCGATTTACTAGTCCAGTTAAGGCATCATGACTAGCGTGCCAGGAAAGTTGCCGAGATAGGCTGCGGGTATGGGACACATCATGAAATACCATGACTGCCCCGATGATCTGACCGTTGCTAGCACGAATCGGAGCGGCGGAATCATCAATGGCAAACTCATCCCCATTGCGTGCAATCAAGATTGTATGGTTTGCAAGACCGACAGTATGACCTTCGCGTAGAGCTTTTTCGAGGGGATTTGCCACTGGTTCACGAGTTGTTTCGTTGACAATTTGAAAGACTTCAGACAGCGATAACCCTTGTGCTTCTGATTGGCTCCAGCCTGTCAGTTTTTCGGCGATGGGATTCAGATACTGTACTAGGCCCTGAGCATCCGTAGTGATAACTGCATCTCCAATTGATTGCAATGTCACTTGGGCTAGCTCTTTTTCTTGAAACAGGGCTTCTTGAGCTTGCTTGCGCTCAACTTCTCGGCGCTGGCGATCGCTAATTTCAGCCGCTAGTGATATATTGATTTGACTCAACTGGGCATTTTTGCTCTCTAACTTTTGCGAGTATGTTTGCAATTCTTGGTAAAATCCGGCGTTTTCTAGAGAAATTGCTGCCTGGGAAGCTATTAAACTCAATACTTCTACATGGTTTTGGGTAAACGCACCTTTAGTTAAGTTGTTTTCTAAGTAAAGAATACATTTAAGTTGACTCTGATAAATAATCGGCAAACAAAGCACAGATTTAGGTCGATTTTTTAGAATATAAAGATCATTGGTAAACAATTTTTCTTCAGTTGCGTCATCTAATACCAAAGTAGATTGACTTCTAGCAACATAGTTAATTAATGCTACAGGCAAAATTGGCTTTGTTTCTATTGGCCTAGCTGGCAGTACAATAGCATTGTCTTTGTCTACAAATCCCTCCACTACCAGAACCCATTGATCTTGCTCTTGTAAGAGAAGCATCCCGGCTCTTGCCCCCGCATTTTCAATCATGCTGTTCATTAATTTTTCAAGCAATTTACTCTGAATAATTTCATCAGAAAGTACTTGAGAAGCTTTAATGACAGTAGCTAAATCTAAAGCTGCTAAGCTGATTTTGGTTGTATAGTTGGGTGCAATCCCTATTAGCGTTTGCTCTTTGAGGAAGACTTGGGGATAGCGTTCTCTTAAATCTTGAACTTTTGCCATTGCGCCCCAGCGCAAATAACCGTAGAAAGCATCTGTTAAATAGTCTTTGGTAATCCGTTCTCTACCGCGTATAAAGTAAAATTCTGCCGCTAGTTCCGCAGCTAGCGCTTCTTCTTGGAAATAACCATATTCTCGTGCGTTTTGAATTGCCCGATCATAATACTCCATTGCTCGATCATACTGCCCCAAAACTTTTGCTCTTTCTGCTTCAACTAATTCATACTTATGCAGAAAGTTCATCGGCGCGGTCTTCGCCAATTTTTCCATCTGCTGTTGGCGTAACTCCACTATTTGCAAGTACTCATATTGTTCTTTAATAGTTGCATAGGGATACTGCCCCAGCAAAGCCAGCATATAATAAAAACTATGTTCGGAGACATTTATTGTCCCCATAACACTACCGATATAACGTTCTGCGATCGCTGCATTTTGGATCGCTTGAGCGTACTCTCTATATAAATAGAGTAGATGCGTTTTGGCTAGGTAAAGAGCAGAGAGAGCTGTTTGATTATCAGCTGCAATTAACGTATTTAAAATTTCTGTTTCGTTAAAGCGATCACTAACCAGTTCAAACTTGTGTGTTGAGTCGCCTACCAAATTTGCTACCATCTGTCGCCAAATTTTGGCATAATCAATGCAGACTTGAGTTTTCAAACTGTTTAGTAATTCTAATCGTTGGTCGAGCTTTTTAGCAACGCTTTCTAAGTTCTCACCCGTATAAAACAAAGCAGCGGAATAAAAAGCAGCAATATACGAAGCATATTGGACTTTGCCAACTTCTAAACCACTTTGAATGCCCTCTAACATTGGTTCTAATACAGCAGTAAGAGGGTCTTTAAAATGTCGAACGTGGCCATTAAAAATTTCACAAATTTCGGCTTTAAGGTCTTTAGCATTATATTGATCGAGAAGTCTCAAAGCCAAGAGGCAAGATTGATAAGCAGCATCAATTTCTCCTAGCTGACCTGCCAGAATTGAACCATAGCAGGCATAGCCATACGCTGCCATCGCCGAATTGCCATACTGAATGCAGAGACCCACCATCGTGAAGATAATTGAGGTGAACAACTGAGCATCTGCAAAGTAAGTTGGAGGCCCTGCTGCCACCAGAATTCGCATTGCTGCCAGTTTAAAATCATCAGTCATCGGTGGCAAGCTACTTAAACTTTCAATCGTCAATGAATTTTCATACTGTTGAGTTAAGGCATGAGGAAGCTCTTGACTTAGAGAAATTCCTAGCATTTCTATTACTTGTAAAATAATAGCGATCGCTTCCTTCAATTTGTTCTGAGAAACGCAATATTGAATTTTAATCTCATATACCTTAACTTGATCTAGAATATTTTTTGCATTACTTAAAACAATATCTGCCAGTATTGCGGTTCGCTCAAAATTATTATTTAGAAACTCGGCTGAGGTTACTTCTACAAATAGTGCCAATGTCAAATCATAATTTGTCTGCCAACTCGTTTCTGAAAGTAGTTCCAATCCTACCTTTAAATACTTAAGCGCAGGTTCATAAGCCGTAGCTTTTATCGCTTTCTGTCCGGCCAATAAATTTAGTGCTACTAGTCTATCTTTATCCTGCTGTTGAGTCAGCAACTGACTGCCGATATTTAATTGATTAACAATCTCAAAAATGTTTTCTTCAAGTTCTGCTTCTGGCGTGTGCTCAAGTAACAACTCTCCAATTCTCAAGTGCGTTTGGCTGCGTTCAGCTTGGGGTATAAGCGAATATGCAGCTTGTTGTACGCGGTCATGCAAAAATTTATAGAGGATTACTGGAGAGTGAGAAGAAGCAAAAAGTGAAGTATCTTCGTCATCATATCTCTTCTTAAATTCCTCTAGGTCAATGACTAAGGGAATTTTATAATATTGATTTAATGGCAAAATTAGCCCAAATTGTAGCGCTGGCCATAAATCCAATGCCGTCTCTGATAACGGCTTTTCATTGACAATACTAAGCACTTCTAAAGTAAATTTGTTACCAATGCAAGCGCCTAACTGGAGAACGTTCTGAGTGACTGGCAATAACTTTTGAATTTGGCTGACCATTAGTTCAACGACATTATCAGTGATGTCGATATCTAGCAGCCTTTCAATGTCCCACTGCCAACAAGCTTGATTAAAGTTGAAAAACAGTAAGTTATCTTGATAAAGCGATTTGAGTAGTTGCGATAAAAAGAAGGGATTACCTTGAGTTTTATTAAAGACTAATTCTGCAAGAGAGTGCGTAGACGCGCACTGGCGAAGGGGCCGCAGTCTTCTAGTGCGTCCGCTATGCATAGGCGATTCCTGTCCCAGGCGCAACGCCTTCCCGTAGGGTAGCAAGTCTTGTCTGCGACACGCTACGCGTAGCCTGCTTCCCCGTAGGGGTACGAGCGTCACCCCCGAAGCCGTACTTCTTTGGAGAACCCGCAGGGTAGAGCTTGTCGCCAGGCATTGCTCTTGATTACTTTGAAATGTATCGGCAATTAACTGGCTAACATGAACCAGATGTAACGGTTCAAGGACAATGTTGTTCATAACTGCCTTTGCTTGCTGAAGTTCAGAAAGCGTCAACATTAGTGAATGGGTCGCACTCACCTCATTATCTCGGTATGCACCTATCAGCAATAAATATTTACTATTTGGATCATTTATCAACAATTGAATTAATTTCAATGATGCTGAATCTGCCCATTGCAAATCGTCGAGAAATAATACTAAAGGATGTTCTACTTTGCAAAATACATAAATGAACTGTATAAAAACGCGGTTAAATCGGTTTTGCGATTCTGATGCACCCAGTTGTGGCACTGCGGGTTGGGATTCAATAATGCGCTCGACTTCTGGAATCACATCAATGATTACCTGACCATTATAACCCAACGCTTTTAACAGTTTTGCCCGCCAAAGAATAATCCGCTCGCTACTTTCAGTGAGCAACTGCCGCATCAATTCTTGAAACGCTTGAATCACAGCAGCATAAGGAATATTACGTTTAAACTGGTCAAACTTGCCGAAAATAAAATACCCGCGCTGTCGCACAATTGGCTTATGAACTTCATAGACTAGAGATGACTTACCAACCCCAGAGTAGCCACTTACTAGCATCATTTCTGTTGTGCCTTGACTGATGCGCTTAAAGGCAGCCATCAAAATTTCTACCTCGACTTCACGACCATAAAGTTTTTGCGGAATCGAGAATTGGCTGTACAAATCTAATTGCCCCACTTGGAAGGGTGCAATTTTTCCTGTAGTTTGTAGCAGCTTTAAACACGTTTCCAAATCTGCTTTCAGTCCCAACGCATTTTGATAACGTTCTTCTGCTGTCTTTGCCAAAAGTTTCATTACAATATCAGAAACTGCCTGGGGAATTTCTCTTAAGCCCAGATTTTTGGCAGTTATACAAGGAGAAATTGGGGTTCTAGCAATATGGCAATGAACGAGTTCTAGCGGTTCAGTACTTTGAAAAGGCAATTGTCCTGTCAACATTTCATAGAAAACAATGCCTAAGGAATAAAAGTCGGTGCGGTAATCAACTAAGCGGTTCATCCGCCCGGTTTGCTCAGGCGATATATAAGCGAGGGCATCTTCAAAAAGATTCTGATTACTAATTCTTTGCTTTTCTCCATACAAATAAGTAGCAAGGCTAAAATCATAAATTTTAACTTGTCTGGTTTGCGGATTGAACAGCACATTAACAGTTTTTAAATTCTTGTGAGTAACTTTGTATTCATGCAGTTTCCCCAGTGTTTCAGCAAGCTGAATTCCAATATCTAAAAACTCACTTAAATTGAGTGATCTTTGACTGAGGTATTTTGAAAGAGGCTCTCCTCCAAAATCTTCTAAAATCAGCGTCGAGAACGGATGTCTATCTTCTAATACATAGCATTTAATAACTCCGGCAATATCTAGCGATTGGAGAATTTTATACTCATATTTTAACCCAGCAATATCTTCGAGAGTAGGGTACTCTGTTTTAATGGATTTTATTAGTACAGGTGTTCGATCTAGTTTTTTGATTCCGCGATAAACAACCGTACTATTATCTTCTCGAAGTACTTCTCTATATTGATAAGTTTCCAGTTGTCTAATCATTATTTCTATTCAAAAATTAAATAGAATTTTCCTATAACTAAAGTAAAATTCTGTCCTTTTACTACTAGTAACTATCTGATTGATAAAGGAGCGGTTAATTTTTAATACATTAAGTGGAAAATTATGCAGGTAACTTAAAGACGAGTAGCCAGTACCAAAATTATCTATATGAAATTGCACTTTTATTTCTTTGAGTTGCCAAAGGTTTTCTAATACCTGCGTGTTCTGTTCTGCGGATTCAAAGAAGGGTAAGAAAAAAATAAATTTTTCCTTGGTTTCTGCCTTTATTTGTTCGCTTGTTCGCATAACGTTTCACTTGTTAAATGCCAAACTTGCATTTATGCATCGTTACAATTAGTTAATAAGCTGCTTGTAACACTTTACTAAGTAGTTATTATAATGTTATCACTAAATTTAACACAATCTTATAATTTTACAGTTATTTTTTACACTATTCTTTGTAAGTAGTATTGACTATTAAAGTATGATGTTTTGGTAAAATATCAAAGAAATTATGTAATTATAATCGAGTATATAAATTTTGTTACTTGTACTTATTAAGTAGATTCTTCTACATGATTAAGCGTAGTTGTTTTATGACCTATACCGTACGGGGATTAGTGTAGCCCGGTGTGGGCATTATACGCACTTGTAAGCGTTAAGGGAGCAATGCCACCTATTTACATCTTTCACCTTCTGAGGTTCCATTTGGCGTTGTTTATTTCTAGCCAGTTGCTTTCGTAGTAACTAAATGCTGTATCAGCTACAGTAGATTTCAAGTTGCTGAAGTATACAATATAAGTCTCATGGTTACTGAGCGGCTTGCCTTGAGCGTACCTTTACGGGGAAGCAAGCTACGCCTCCGGTCTGGCAGAGAAGCCGAAAGGAGTCGAAGTAAAGTCGGGTATAAAGTCTGTTTTCCTTCTCAATTATGACGAATGTATTCTGAGTTCTGCTGTATGTAGAGATTTACTACAGCACTCACTGAACAACTGGCATAGCTGAATTATTCACTGCGCTGACTAAGCCCCAGTACCCACCCTTGCCCCTGAGTTCAGGGTTGTGCTTATTGATGGAGAATCTTGGAAATGTAGCTCACCCATACGGGTTGCAGGGATAAAAAAATCCATATCTCAATAGTCATTGTCAGCAACACAAATCCCTTTACATTTAATACCGTTCGTAGCGGTACGCTGACAATGAGAACATAGAACTTTTTCGTTTTCTGTTTCTTGATTTATCTTTATAATAGTAGTTGCCGTAAGAAAGTCTTTTTCGATCTGGTGTTTTACAGTCATAATAATGGAGAAATTTTTTGCGATAATGGAGAAATTTTTTGCGGTTTACATTTTATACAGCAGAATTCAGAATTCAGGAGCGGAGCCAGAGACGTTCGCGGCTTGGCGTCAGAATTCAGAAAGGAAAAAGGCTTTATACCTGACTTTACTTCGACTCCTTTCGGCTTCTCTACGAGACGCTACGCGAACGCTCAAGGCAAGCCGCTCAGCAACCATGAGACCTATATTGTGTACTTTATCAACTTGAAATCTGCTGTAAGTGATAAAAATAAGATTATCGGTAAGGCATGATTTCATAATTCCATTACACACTGAACGTTTTTAGTCTCTTCGTTATATTTATATATTAAGCAATATTGCGATATCTTAGGAAATATAGGAAATTATCGCGGGAATAAATTGGCTCCAATGAGATGGAGTAGATGTTGCAAAAATGATCTTAATTATGGCGTATGCGATCGCCAATGAGATTAGCATATGTTTTAATCCCTAATAACGATGAATACCATCGCCCAGGGTATGACTGTAGGAAAAAATCTCAACACGTCCGATAACTACCACTAATGCCTGCCCAACAAGGGATTCAAGGGCATCGTGACTCGGCCGCTCATCGCTCACATGGACATGATAATCTGGTCAAGAAAGCGTATTATTATCACTTTTATTTGTGGTAGTAGGCATTGCAACAGTGATGAGGGTGTGGGGTGTGGGGTGTGGGGTGTGGGGTGTGGGGTGTAGTGATCAAGAAGTTTATTAATGCTTGCACTTCCATTCTATTTTTCTTATTTTCTGACTACACCCCACACCCTACCCCCAACAAAGAGCCTGATTCATGGATTTTAGCTTTTCAAGCGTGCCATTCACATCAGCCCTCTTTCTTCATTCTCTTGTTTTTGCAAATTATTGATTTTATTACACTTTTAGTTTTGTTTTAATTCAGTTAGTTGCGTAATTATATTACACTTAATTACAATCATCATTTAATTCATTGCAATAGATTAATTGCTACACAAAGTAATTAGCACTCGCTAAAATCAATAATTACATCGGCTACATTAGCTTATTAAAGTCATGGGTTCAAGTACAACTTATACTTACAACGCTTTCGGCGATCTGATCACGGAGAGTATTGACAACAATAGTAATGGCGTAGCAGACTCGGTTATTACTTATGATATCTTGTCCTTCTACTTGGACTTTAATTACATTTATACATACGATGCTAAAGGTAACCTGTTATCGGATAGTGTATTTTACACTGCTACTTACGATAACAAAGGCAACTTGACATCTGTCTATGATGACCTGAATAATGACGGGTCACCATATGATTTTGCTATTTATACTTACGATACTGAAGGCAACCTTGTATCCGAAAAGATTGACTACGAGGACGACGGTAATTTTGTTTCTGTCTCTATATATACTTACGACTTCTTCGGTAACCGGACATCCAAATCCAAAACTATTGACTACGGCAACTATGGCGGTATAGTTAACTTTAATACTATCTATACTTACGATGCCAAGAGCAACTTGATATCCGAAAGTATTGACAACAATGGCGATCGCAAAGCTGACTCTATCACTACCTATACCTATAAATGCCAAGGGTAACTTGACATCCAAAGGAATTGACAGCAATGGCGATGGTAAACCTGACTCTATCACCACCTATACCTACGATATTAGGGGTAACCGCACATCCGAAAGTATTGACGAAAATGGCGATGGTAAGATCGATCAACCAACCATTTACACTTATGATGCTCAAGGCAACTTAATAACCGTAAGCAAAGACTACGATGATGACGGCAAAGTTGAACCCGTAAATAGTTTTACCTACGATGCCAATGCCAACGTTACATCCGCAAACTCTACTTA
The DNA here is from genome assembly GCF_038096175.1 of Nostoc sp. UHCC 0302. NCBI lineage: Bacteria > Bacillati > Cyanobacteriota > Cyanophyceae > Nostocales > Nostocaceae > Nostoc > Nostoc sp. UHCC 0302. The sequence goes on along the minus strand of NZ_CP151099.1, from coordinate 758,226 downwards.
TTATACTTACGATGCCAACAGCAACATCACATCCACAAGCATCGATGTATACTCTACATTTTATACCTACGATGCCAGCGGTAATCAGATTTCTTCGGCATCTTACGTAGATAATCAAGTTGTAGATAGCCACCTCTTTACCTACGATGCTTATGGCAACGAGACATCCCAAAGCATGGACTATGATGGCGATGGGAAAGGGTATCAACTCTTGACTACTTATACTTATGACCCCTACGGCCGTATAACCTCCGCAACTTATGAGGCTCTGGAGGAAAAATTTACTATCACTTACGCCTATGATAGCTACGGTAACCTAGTATTTTATAGTGGTGGCTTGTATGAGCCTTCCTTCAGTGCCACATACGGACGCACAAGCGTAACTAATAACAACAACGACGACACTCAGGCTGATGCAGTCTCCACTGATAGCTATGATGTTGAAGGCAAGTTAATATCAGAAGAGACTGACAATAATAATGATGGCATTATTGATACGCTGACTACTTACAAATACGATAGCTTTGGCAAGCTGATATCAGAAGAGACTGACAATAACAATGATGGCGTTGCTGATAGTATTGTTAGCTATATGTACGATACAGCTCTAGTCAGGACTGTTATTGACCGCTACTCCGTCGTTTATGTTAACACCAGTCAACTCGTAGCAAAAATTGTTAATGATGACAATCCAGTGCCAGATTTACTTCTCAATGGTGGCAGTGGTAATGATGAACTTATTGGTAATGCTGGCAATGACAAAATTTATGGCGGTGACAGTAACGATGAGCTGTTGGGATTAGCTGGTGCTGACTCACTTTATGGTGGGAACGGTAGTGATGATTTAGTAGGTTTTGATGGTAATGACCTACTTTACGGTGGCAATGGTGATGATCAACTCTCAGGATTTGACGGCAATGATAAACTCTCAGGTGAAAGTGGTAATGATACAATCATCGGCGGTGCTGGCGGTGATATTTTAGTTGGCGGTAAGGGTCGTGATACATTTGTTTTTGAGTCATTGAGTGATTCGTTACTGTCTAATTTTGATGTGATTCAAGACTTTAAGATTAGCGTAGATACTATCGATGCACCATTAGCTGTAAGCGCCAGCAATGTAATCCAATTTGGCACGATTAACATCTTAAATGAGGCTAAAATCCAAAGTTTATTGAATACTACTAATTTTGCTGCTAACCAAGCGGCGACATTTACCGTCGGTACAGGTGATAATCAGCAGACGTTCTTGGCTATTAATGATAATGTTAGTGGATTTCTTGCCACCACTGACGCCATTATTGAGATTACTGGTTGGAGTAATAATGCAGATACATTTTATTCACTTAGTAATATAGCAAGCTTATCGATTATTTAACGTGAGTTAAGTGATTAGTACAGGCGGAATTTGGCGAAAGAGGAATGGATTGCTGATGAGCTGAACTAAATATTTGCCATAGTTACACGCCTGAGTAGGGTGCTAGGGCTAAAGTTTTCGTCAAATCAGCAAGAAGAACGCGATCGCACAGGTTAAGCAGTTCTACCTCGGTCTGGGTCTGTCGCATCAGCCGCAGGAAATGACCTTCAGCGTCAACACTCAGAGCAATGTAGTTGAGGAACATTTTGAGGTAGCCTACACGCGATCGCACTGGCATAGTTGCCGCTGTGGGGGTTTGACATAAACGATCAATATAGTTGCGTACCTCTACTAAAGGAACGGGCGTGATCGGCTCTCTTTGCAAAGCCTGCCGAATTTGTTTAAAAAGCCAAGGATTTCCGATTGCCCAACGTCCCACCATCACACCCGCTGCACCTGTTTGAGAAAGCACCGATAGGGCAGCTGTCGCAGAGTGGATATTGCCATTGGCAAGCACTGGACAATGGACTCGTCTGACCGCTTCAGCGATCAAATCATATTTAACTGCCCCGTGGTACATATCTTTCACCGTGCGACCATGCAAACTCAGCAAATCAATGCTGTGGCGATTAATTATATCTAGAATTTCGTAAAATGTATCTGTATTTTCAAAGCCTACGCGCATCTTAACAGTCAAAGGTCGATCATTCACTGCCTGCCGCAGTTCTGCCAAGATCCGATCCACTTTATGTGGTGAGAGCAGCAATCCACCTCCAACATTTTTGCGATAGATTCTAGGTGCTGGACAACCCATATTCAAGTCAACTCCAGCGATATTATAGCCGCAGAGTTCCTGGGCTGTTCTTACTAAGTCTGGAATGCTTTCGCCAATCATTTGAGCAAAAACGGGGCGACCGGTGTCGTTTTCGGTGATTGCTGCCAGAATCTTAGGATTGAGCCGTGAGGTATCATTCACGCGGAAATACTCGGTGAAGAAGTAGTCAGGACTGCCGTACTGGGCAATGACCTTCATAAACCAGAGGTTTGTCACATCCTGCATGGGTGCAAGAGCGGTTAGGGGTAGGTCTTTCTGAAGCGATTGCGGGAGCGATACCTGGGACATAGAGATTCCAGCGATCGACAAAGCATCACTGTATCAAAAAATGGTTACTGAAGTTCCACTTTCCAGGTGCAAGATGTGAGGTAACAATAAGGGGAAACGCATCTTATTTACTAATAAAGGCGTTGTGAAAGTGATTGCAGATATGGTATTCGCCTTTTTTTACAGCTGAATTAGTTTGTAAATAATTCCCTACCCAATCGCAGCCAGATTTCAGGAGATTTAGATTCAGAATCTGCTGCAAATTCCAGAGAATCACAACTTGGTCATCCCCAGCAGAAGCAAGGGTTTTGCCATCGGGGCTAAAAGCAACCGTTTGGACACTTGAGGTATGTCCGCTGAGGGTCGTTAGCAGAGTACCATCAGTTTTCCAAAGTTTGACACTACCATCAGCGCTGGCTGCTGCCAAGATTTTACCATCAGGACTGAAAGTAACTCGTGTTAATCCAGTTGTCTGGCCTTGAATGACACGGACTAATGTCCCATCACTTCGCCAAATACGGAGAGTGTCATCCCGTCCTGTAGAGGCAATTAATTGGCTATCAGGGCTGATGGCAACACCCCAGACATCATTGGCGTGTCCAATTAGTGTTTTATCTGCCTCCAAATTTATATGCCTATTATCAGGTGACCATCTCCAGACTTTGACAGTACCATCAGAACTGGCGGTGGTAATGAAGCGTCCATCTGGGCTATAGTCTACATCCCAGATGCGAGAAGTATGGGCTGGAATACTTTGATAAAGTTGAAATTGCTTTTGCGGGTTCAATTGCCAGAGTTTTAATGTGAAATCATCCCCGACTGTAACTAATTTTTGTCCATCCCGACTGTAACTCACATCCCAAATACCAATATTCTGGCTTTTAAGAGCGTTTCTCTTGTTACCATTTATCTGCCATAATCTAACAATGCCATCCGCTCCTGCGATCGCCAGGGTATCACCATTCGGACTAAAGGTAAGGCTGAGCAATCGTGAATCCTCTATAGTCAAGGTTTTAGCTAAGGAGCCGGAGCGCCGCCAAAGTTTAAGCTCTTGTCCCGCAACAGAAGCAAGTGTTTGACCATCCGGGCTAAAAGCAACTCGCCAAATAAGGGCGTGGTGACCATTGAGGCGTGTGGCTAAGGATGAGTTAATTCGCCAGAGTCTTGTAGTATTATCGTCACTGGCAGAAGCGAGAGTTTGCCCGTCTGGGCTAAATGCAACACCTCGAATTGTCGCGCTGTGTCCCTCAAAGGTTCGGAGCAAAGTACCATCTACTCGCCAAAGTTTAATCGTTTTATCTGCACTAGCGGAGGCAATGGTTTGACCATCCGGACTAAACGCAACGCTAATAACCTCTGCTTTATGACCATCTAAAGTTTTCAACAGCTTGCCAGAAAGATTCCACAAACGTATTTTATTATCAGCACTGCCAGAAACAAGAGTTCGCCCATCACGGCTAAAAGCAATGCTCCAAACGGCTGCCCTTGTGTCCCTAAATTCAGTAATAACCGTTCCATTTAGTCGCCAAAGCAAATGATTACCATCCACAGTACTAGAGGCAATCGTTTGGCCATCTGGGCTAAATGCAACTCCCCATACAGCAATTTTATGCTTAAGCGTTCTGATTAAACTTCCATCCCTACGCCAAAGTTTGACGGTGCGATCGCCACTGGCAGAGGCAACCATTTGACCATCTGGGCTAAATACTACTCGCCAGACTGCTGCTGTATGCCCTTTGATAGTCCTTAGCAGTTTACCGTCTACTGCCCAAAGATAGATATTCCCATCAAGCCCAGCCGCGGCTAAGGAAAGACTATTCGGGCTGAACCGAACACTATGTATTGTTGTAGTCTGCGGCAGTGTTCTAAGTAGAGTACCATCTGGCTGCCAAATTTTGATTGTCCGATCAGTGCCGGAAGTTGCAACCCATTGACCATTAGGACTAAACGCCACACTCACGACGATACCCCGATGCCCCCATAGGCGATTGGCTTCATCAGCCCCATAGACTGCTTGTTCCAATAGCTGGCGGGTTTGTAGTTCCAAAGCATTTTTGTCTGTTGGACTAAGAAGATTCAACCTTTGGAATTTGACTCGTGCTTGTATTGCTTGCACCAGAGCATCTAAATGTTGATGGGAATTAAAGCTGCCAGAGGAGGCGCTAGCTATTGCTCGAATCTCGTTGATTGCTGCTTCTCGGTAGGCATTAAAGGCATAAATTCCTAAAGCGATCGCACTAACTAATGCTAAGCTAACGGCAATTAACAATCGTCTTTGACGAAGAGCGCTCTGGCGTTGGAGAGCTAATCTGGCTTCGACTGCTTTTAACCTTTCGGCTTCTAGTTTTTGTTCGACTTGCTGACGTTCTAGTTGTTGAGATGCTGCCAAAAACTTATAGTCTAAATCACTTAAGCTTTTGCCGACATTCCAGTCTAAGACTTCTTGCAATGCTTTTCCACGCAGTAAACGTGACTCATCTTGAAAAGCTGATGCTACCCAAGCATTAAATGTCTGCGAGTAAGGGCGAAGATTGTCTAACTGTCTGATCACCCATTGGACATTAAAAACACGTCGGTAAATGGGATTTTTAATTCTGAGATAGCCTTTGTACCTCTCAACTAATCCTGTTAATAGTAGTTCTGTCTGTTCTCGACTATCATCAGAGGGTACGGCAAATGCTTCGCTATCAGCTAACTCCTCTGCTTCCAACACCTGCTGATAAAGTCCTAATAGCCTCCCTGCCCGTTGTTGATCGAAAAGTAAGCGATCTCTGATGGTGCGGAGATGTTCCGGTTCATCTTTCGATTCCCAATGTTGGATAATGTGTGTTTGCACCAATTGTTCTAACCAAAATGCTGCGGTTTCTGGAGGTAAATCAATTCTTGATTTTGATGTCTCTAAAGCAGTGTGAACAATTAGCTGACAGAGTTTTTGGGTAAGAAACGGTTGTCCCCCACCCCAGTAAATAATTTCTCGTAGCACTGATTCGGGTTGATTAACTACTTGCTCTAAGCCTTTGAGCAACGGTTTAGCTTCATGCAATTTAAAGCCCTCTAACTCAATCGCTCTACCAATATTGAAGGGAGTGCGACGTTTATCAGCAATCAAGTCTGTTGGACTAGTTACTCCAAATAGTGCAAATCCCAAGCGTTGAAAATTCGCGTCATGCGATCGCTGATTGTAGCAATAACGAATCCAGGCAAAAAAGTCGCTGACAGGAAAACTCAAACTTAGCAGACTATCGATCTCATCAATGAAGATAATTATATGCTGTGCTTCGCCATCTTCTAGAAAGTCACTCTTGACATTTGGCAGCAACACTTGTTCAACAAACTGATGCAGCCGTTGCACTAAGGAAATGCCTGATTGCTTATTCCACCATTCCTTAAAGTTAACCTTTTCTGCCAGCTTGAAGCTGTAAAACAAACTGAGAATAATCCCTTTGTACCATTGTTCTGGTGTAGTATCTTCGCTACCTAATCTAGTCACATCCAAGTATGCACAACTATAGTTTTGTGCCACTAGACGATAACTTGTGCGTTGTAATAAAGATGTTTTACCCATCTGACGAGAATTGAAGACATAACAAAAATCGCCAGCTTTCAAACTGGCATAAAGTTGTTCGTCTGCTTGACGAATAACATAGTTAGGATCATCGCCGCGGAGGCTTCCACCAACTTGATATCTCATATAGCAGGTGATTATAAAACTATTAGATCAACCAATATCGATTCCAAATAAATTTCCTACATTCATTAATATGATACCAAGAATTAGTTTATCTACGTTTGACACTATTAAGAATGCTCAAATTTTATAAGATAAAAGATTCAATTTTGCAAGCACCATTCAAGACTCCTCTTGAGCTAACTTTGGATTGTATCACTTTCTTGAATAAAGATTTTACTTATTATTTACTTAACTGTCTTAACTGTCTTAACTGTCTTTTTCTGCTAACAAAATATTATTTATTTACTTAATTCTTTTATCTGCCTTTGTGCTTTTACTGAATTCTAAAAAGGCACAAGCAAAAAATTACAAATAATAGCAATCTTTAATTATATTTTTACAACGAGATAAAAAAGAGAAGCTTAAGTACAGACAGTATTTCTCAAGATTGTCATAGAATAACTCAACCCAATTCAATTTAAAACCTCTCCTCTTATCTGTTCTTCGGGCAAAGCAGAGGGCAGCTATGCGGAAGGGACAACAATTGCCCCTTTGTCTTGCCCAATTGAGTTTAAGCCACACTCTACGGGTTTCCCACCATAGATGATGCAGAACAAGGGTTACAGGGTTTCATGCCCTTGAGTATTGGGTAGATGGGTCAGGCGATCGCCCACTTTACACAGATCGTCAATTGTACGACTCTCTAAATACAAAAAAGTTACAGTTAGTAATTATTCTTTATTAACTGTTTTAAATATTTTAATTATCTGTTTAACTGTCTTAACTGTCTTAACTGTCTGCTTAACTGTCTTAACTGTCTGTTTAACTGTCTTAACTGTCTGCTTAACTGTCTTAAGTATCCACTTAACTGTTTTAACTGCTATTGCATTTTATTGATAAAGCTGAGATTATTTTAAAGTCTAGGCTCAGCACTTAGTTAAAAAAGCTAGTTTATTTAATCACAAAATCACCTTTAGTTCTCACAAATACATTATAGTTTGCTAAAAATTGCCTATAAAAGTCCTATACTTCCTATTTTATTTCTGAAAAGCATTTGCTATAAAACCTAGGATAAAAATATTGTTCAGTCTGACTATGCTTTTAATAACTAAATCGAAATCCTATATAATAAATTGAATTACATAATACGAAATGCTTACTTAGAAAACAATTAAGTATTAAGCAAAAAAACTGAAGCGAAAATTCTTATTAATCTGAATATAATATATTTATAATTTACAATATATAGACTAAACTAACTTATTTAGAAATGATAATTTATATTTAGGCTTCGTTTGTTAATAAATAATATTTTTTAAAAAATACGTTTAGTAGAGGTAACTAAATATCTTTACCAACAGGGTATAGCTCCTAATCTAATATTTATAAACAATTTATCTATAGTAGTACATTTATTAATTATCACTTATCTTATTTGGAGTTTAAAATATCGTGACAAACCAGGTATATAGCCAATCAGTTCTGACGTTTAATGGTAAAGATGATTACATAGATTTTGGCAAAAACGATTTTGGTGGTGTTTTTGCTCAGGGAAGTTCAGCCTTTACGATTTCCGGATGGGTGAACCCTCGTCAGTTAACAAATCAAGCCACTACATACGGGACGCGCAATGTTTTTTTTGCCCGTTCTTCAGATCGATATAGTGATAATTTTGAGTTCGGCATCAGTGAATCAGGGAACCTGGATGTATACATTGATGAGAATAATGAGAAGGTTATCAAAACTTTTGGCAATGGAGAATTAACTGCCGGACAATGGCACTTCTTTGCCATTGTTTTCAATAAAGGTCAACTAAGCATATATCTAGATGAGCATGAGTATTTTGGCTATTTTACAGGTGACTCTTTAAACAAAGCAACTAGTCCTGTAACTCTGGGCGCGACTTTACACAACAACATCTACTTCACAGGTCAATTAGCTAACATTAGCGTCTGGAATTACCCCTGTCCTCCAGTGGAAATCCAGAGCCATCGCTATCAGCCTCTAGTCGGTAATAAACAAGGATTAGTTGCTTACTGGACATTAAATGAAGGACAAGGGGTAAGCGTAAAAGACCAGACTGGAAATGGTCATGATGGCAAATTGCGTGGCAATCCCAACTGGGACATAGCACAACTTCCATTTGGAATTACACAATCATCAAACGAGGGTGAGGGACAAGATCAGACAGTCAGTAGTTCCGAGGCAGAAAAACCTGTAGAAACTGTGGTGCAAGAGTCAGAAAGCCAGTTAGCTTCAGAGGTTGTCTCCGTTGAAGTAATTGCGCTCCAGCAGGAGTCAGTTGAAGTTCCCCTAATTGTGGAAACTGACATCCCGGCTGAGGCGACAAACGAGCGTCAGCCAAAGGGAAGAAAAGGGACAAAAAGACAGAGCGAAAAATCTGCGAGCATTCCAACTCCCCAACCACAAGAGGGGAAAGCCGAAACAGTTCCAGTCAATATCCAACAGCAACAAGCAGAAACATTCACTCAGGAGCGATCGCCAACAACTATGAATACAAAAGCCAATCCCAAATATAAAATCCTTGCTATTGATGGCGGCGGTATTCGCGGCATTATCCCAGCACTGGTACTAGCAGAAATTGAAAAGCGGACACAAAAGCCAATTTTTAGTTTGTTCGATTTAATTTCTGGCACATCCAGCGGCGGAATTCTGGCACTCGGATTAACTAAACCCCGATTAGATTTAGAGGCAATTGATAGCTCACCCACGGCCCAATATAGCGCTGAGGATCTGCTGCAAATATATATTGAGTATGGGGCCGAGATATTTTACGAACCATTCTGGGAACAAGTACTCGGTCAGTTAGAGGACATATTCGCCCAACCAAAATATTCTTCTGAAGGCAGAGAAGAAATTATTAGGCAATATTTTGGTGATACTCCTCTAGAAAATAATCTCAAAGAAGTTTTTGTAACTAGCTACGACATCGAGCAGCGAATTCCAATATTCTTTACTAACAAACTAGAAAAACAACAGACAGAATCGAAAAAGTTCCGCAAGTTATGCGGAGGTTTTACGCTGACAGATGCAGCATTAGCAACTAGTGCAACACCGACTTATTTCGCTCCCCATCGTGTTGCCAGTTCTCATAATACCAATGGCTTCTATACTTTAGTCGATGGTGGAATAGTCGCTAATAACCCAGCTAATTTAGCTATTTTAGAAGCGCAAATTAGTAGACAAGAAAACAAACAAGTCTTGAATACAGAAGATATCTTATTAGTATCTTTGGGTACTGGTTCCCTAACGAGTATTTACCCTTACGACGAAGTTAAAAAATGGGGACTATTACAATGGGCAAAACCACTGTTAAATATGGTGCTTGACGGTGGGAGCGAAGTAGTAGCTGGAGAATTAGAACGTTTGTTTGAGGCTAACAATAAAGGGAATAAAAACTCTTATTATCGATTCCAAACATTTTTAAAAAGTGAACTAGAGGAAATAGATAATACCAAGCCAGAAAATGTGCGGCAGTTAGAAGTTTTAGGTAATGTACTGATTCAAGAAAAAAGTCAACAAATTGATGAGTTGTGTAGTATTTTGACAAACTAAATCCGAGGTTTTCTGAATAAGTATGTAAAATAACCAGGTCTTGGAGTTCTAGCAAAATGGGGTTTTTAAGTAAGCCATCTTATCGAATCGTCGCTATTCCTGGGGAAGGAATTGGGCCAGAAGTTGTAGAAGCTTCCTTAAAAATTCTGCAACACGTCGCTAAAATTGAAGGATTTACCTTGCAGGTAGACTATGGCTGGCTTGGTGCAACTGCCTTTGAGGAATTTGGTAGTTACTTCCCTCAAGCCACTGCCGAACTGTGCGATGGAGCCGATGGTATTGTATTTGGTGCGGTTAGCCAAGGTGGACTATTAGAACTCCGAAAGCACTTCGACTTTTTTTGCAATCTTCGCCCGATCAGTAGCGTTAAAAGCCTCCTGCATAAATCTAGCCTTCGGTCAGAGAAAATTCAAGGAGTCGACATTCTTGTCGTTCGAGAACTGGTCAGTGGCATCTATTTTGGCCCGTCTGGACGTTCCTCAGATGAACAAGGAAATTACGGCTACCATACGATGCGCTATTACGATGAAGAAATTCGTCGGATAGCTCGTAAGGCCTTAGAGCAAGCCCAATACCGCCGAGGACTACTCACCGTAGCCCACAAAGAAAACGCCTTACCTCATTTGCCTTGGACTCGTCTAGTTCAAGAAGAAGCTACACAGTTTCCAGGGGTTACCGTTGAGCCAATGCTGGTAGATAACTTAGCCATGCAAATGGTTCTGAATCCCCAAAGGTTTGATGTAATTTTGGCGGGTAATCTGTTTGGAGATATTCTCAGCGATATTGGCGGTGCATTAGTTGGCTCAATTGGCTTATTAGGATCGGCGAGTCTTAACGCTAATGGATTTGGTCTGTACGAAGCAATTCACGGTACAGCCCCAGACATTGCTGGCAAGGGAATTGCTAATCCTCTCGGAACCCTTGCAGCCTGTATTTTAATGCTTCAGCAATGGGGAGAAGTGCAGGCTGCTCAACGGATTATTGCAGCGCAGGACAGAATTTTAGCTAAGGGATACCGAACAGCTGATTTGTTTACCCAAGGAGAAGAAATTTTAGTTAACACTGCAACCTTAATTAACCTTTTGCTTGAAGAACTTTCAGTAGTACAACATTCTCAATTAGGAGTGCTTCATGCATGAGTAAGGCAAATAACGTTTTGCACCTTGGAGATGATATCAATACCGATGATATTATTCCTGCCAATCGAGCGACCAATGATCACCCCGATCGCTTAAAACACTATGCTTTAGAACATATTATTGGTGAAGGTGAACTGCTGAAATACGACGTGATTGAAGCAGGAGAAAATTTTGGGTGTGGTTCGAGTCGAGAAGTTGCCCCCATTGCCCTCCAAGCTGCGGGAATTAAAAAGATTCGGGCGCGATCGTTCGCCGAAATTTTTTATCGTAATAGCATCAATATTGGACTATCTCTAGAAATTCTGGGGGAGAAACAGGAAAATCCTGTAGTTGATGCGATCGCAGCAGTCGGTGGTTTAATGTCTTTTAATCAGCTGCGTCGTCAGGGAAAGATTACCACTCCTCGCAGCTTAACCCCGACCCGACCCATGACTTTAGTAGAAAAACTCCTGGCCAAAGCCTCTGGAAATTCCTATGTCCAGCCTGGAGAAGTGGTTTTTGCCCAAGTCGATTTAGCCTTATCTCATGATGCTGTGGCTGGGCCTGTGGCCAAGACATTTTATAAACAGTATGGAGAAGGGGCAAAGTTGTGGGACTCCCAAAAGGTGGTTTTGGTAGCCGATCACTTTATCCAAGTCAACGATATCCGTGCTGATAACGGAGCCAATCTGATGTATGAACAGATGATTGAGTTTGCGAAAGTCCAAGGATGCCACCTATTTGATGTGGTTTCCCCAGGCGAAGCAGCAGGCATCTGTCACGTTTTACTTCCGGAAAAAGGGTTTGTCCGGCCAGGAATGGTGATTGCTGGCACAGATTCTCATACCTGCACATACGGGGCATTGGGAGCCTTTTCCACAGGGGTAGGAACCACGGATATGGCTAATATTTATGCCACAGGAGATATGTGGATTCGTGTTCCTCCAACTCTTGTATTTGAGTTGTCTGGAACCTTGCCTCCTAAAATCAGTGCCAAAGATATTATCCTGTTTATCCTGGGAAAAATCGGCTGTGCTGGTGCTACTAGTAAAGTCATGGAATTTAGAGGGTCAATCCTGGCACAACTGCCCTTTGATGAACGGTTAACTCTAGCCAATATGGCTGTAGAGTGTGGTGCAATATGTGGTTTGATTGTTCCTGATGAGGTGACCCGTGAGTATGTAAAAAACCGTAGCTTACAAGAATTTGAAGAGATTATCGGTGATGCTGATGCTGAGTACGAAAGGGTTTATCAATTTGATCTCAGTAATTTGGAACCACAAGTTGCACGTCCTCCGAAACCAGATCAAGTAGTTGCCATTAGTCAGTTAGAAGACATTGCAATTACCAAAGCTTTTATTGGCTCTTGTACCGGGGGTAAACTCTACGATTTAGCTCAAGCAGCCGAAGTTTTGAAAGGTCGCCAACTGGCAGACGGTGTAAATTTGTTTATTGTACCTGCAACCATTGAAATTAGAGAACAAGCCCAAGAGTTGGGTTATCTCGACATTTTTGAACAAGCAGGGGCGCAGATTCTCAAGACAGGTTGTGGGGCTTGTATCAATTCTGGACTTGGGGTTTTGGTAAAAGAAGAAACAGGGATTTATGCAACCAATCGCAATTTTAAAGGACGTAGTGGCGATCCAACGGGCAAAAATTATTTAGCCTCACCAAGAACAGTAGCTATCTCTGCTGTAAATGGAAAAATTAGCGATCGCTTTGATTGAATTGGGGACTGGGGATTAGGGACTAGGAACTGAGTACTGGGAAGAATTGAACGGCGATTGGAACCCCAACCAAATCGAACTATCAAATGGTGGTGAATTAGAGGTAAAACTCAAAATATTAACCCAATCTGAATGTGAATGGCTCTTATTTAGCTTAGTCTAGTTTTTGAGAGAGGTTTCTTTATTTACAAAGACTCTGTTCTCATACCCTTAGTAATGTTTTAACCAAGAAAGGATTTTAGGTAATTACAATGGACGAAATCGTTAAAAAGCTTGCTGGTCTGGGTCTTCCCGGCATAATTCTCGTGATTTTAACAGTCACATCAGCAGGTAGTAATGCTGCTATTGTTGCTGCCCTCACAGCCTTGGGAGGGCCATTTGGCATTGTTGGAGGTATAGGGTTGCTTGGTCTGATAACGGTTGTAGGGGATACTGTAGCGGGATATGGAATTGAAGCTGTTCTCAAGGCTATCTATAATGAACGTAGTAAAACCGAATCCGTAAGATTCCTCCTCAAAGAAATTAAAGATTTGCCCATTTCAGAAGAGCTAAAACTCAAGCTAAAAAATGAACTTAGCCCAGAGGTTATTATTGATACGGAAGAAGTTCAGGCTCCAAAAACAATTGAAATCGTCGAGGAATAATTTCACTATTACATTCGTTGAAATTCCAGGCAGAATGCTACTAAATTAAGCGTGGTCACGCTTAATTTTTTAACAAATAGAATGGCCTCTGAGTTCTGATCGCACCGGATTAAAACCTCAAAGGCCATTATTAAAGTTAATCAATTATAATGCTCTATAATTAGAAGTAAATATAAAATTTTGCAACAGATTTCAAACCTAAAAACTCAAATTTTATGTGAGTTTTTATAATTACAAAGTGGCTTAAAGCTTTGTCAACATATGAATTTGATAGACTTATGAAAATTGTAAATATGCATTCAGCAAATACTTAGCTTATATTTGAAAAATGTATTCATCAGTTATTCAAAGACTAAGTTGCGCGAACTCTGAAGATAGTAGCTGTGGAATATAGCCAAAATCAACAAAAGTAAAACAAAATAATATTAGGTTGCTTACTATTGAACTATCACAATTTGTATACTAAGTTTATGAGAAAAATTGTAATTAACTCTACTCAATCTATTGATGATTCTTCTGCTTTAACTGAGCAGGAATTACATAAAATATTATTTGAATGGAATGATACAAAGGTAGATTATCCCAAGCATCTATGTATACATCAGCTATTTGAAGCACAAGTAGAAAAAACTCCACACAGTATCGCTGTTGTGTTCAAGGAGGAACAACTAACTTATCAAGAGTTGAACCACCGAGCCAATAAAATAGCACATTATCTACAAAGTTTGGGTGTAAAACCAGAGGTGCTGGTAGGAATTTGCGTTGAGCGATCGCTAGAAATAATTATAGGAATGTTGGGCATCCTCAAGGCGGGTGGAGCTTATGTGCCGCTAGATCCAACCTATCCTAAAGAGCGTCTATCGTTCATGCTCTCAGATTCACAAGTCCAGGTGGTGTTAACCCAAGAAAAATTCGTTGAAGAGTTGACTGCAAGCGGGGCAAAGTTGGTTTGTCTGAATGATAAGGAATCTTTTCACAGAGAGGGCAACGAGAATCTTAGTAGTGGGGTTGCACTAGAAAATCTGGCTTATGTAATTTATACATCAGGGTCAACAGGAACACCCAAAGGCGTGCTGATTCAGCATCAAGGCGTGTGTAATCTAATCCAGGCACAAATAAAACTGTTTGATGTACAGCAAAACAGCCGTGTTCTCCAGTTTGCTTCTTTCAGCTTTGATGCTTCAGTTTGGGAAATTTTCATGGCTCTGTGTTCAGGAGCTAGCCTTTACCTGGGAACTCAAGATTCCTTGCGCCCAGGAACAGATTTAATGCAATTTTTGCGCGAGCAATCAATAACTCAGGTAACACTACCACCCACAGCGCTAGCAGCGTTACCAAAAGAGGAATTGCCCAACTTGCAAAACATTATCGTCGCCGGAGAAGCTTGTAATCCGAAGCTGATAGCTGAATGGGCAAAAGGGCGGCGCTTCTTTAATGCTTACGGCCCAACGGAATCGACAGTCTGTGCCACAGTAGCAGAATATACTGGCGGCACTCAACTGACGATTGGTCGAGCGATCGCCAACACTCAGGTATATATTCTCGATCAAGATCAGCAACTAGTTCCGATTGGTACTGCTGGCGAATTGTATATTGGTGGCGATGGCTTGGCTAGAGGCTACTTGAACCGCCCAGAATTAACCAAAGAAAAATTTATTCCGCATCCCTTTGAGAAAGCAGAAGGGAGTAGATTATACAAAACTGGCGATTTAGCCCGCTTCTTACCAGATGGCAACATTGAATTTTTGGGGCGAATCGATCATCAGGTGAAGATTCGCGGCTTCCGTATTGAACTGGGAGAAGTTGAAGCGCTTTTGAGTCAATACCCTGATGTAGAGCAAGCAGTGGTAATCGCCCGTGAAGACATCCCTGGTGATAAGCGCCTCGTAGCCTATATTGTCCCTAACCAAATTGATGTGAGCGTCACTACCCTCAAACGCTTTCTTCAAGAAAAACTGCCTAACTATATGGTTCCGGCAGTCTTTATAATCCTAGACTCCTTGCCCCTTACTCCTAATGGTAAAGTTGATCGTCAAAATCTTCCAGCGTGCGATCGCTCACGCCCTGAGCTTGAAGAAACCTTTATCGCACCTCGTAACTTTACTGAAGAAACACTCTTCAGCATCTGGGCTGAGTTATTGGGACTTGAGCAGATAGGAATCTATGACAACTTTTTCAATTTGGGCGGTCATTCCTTAATAGCAGTTCAGATGCTTTCCCGCATCCGCGAAGGTTTCCAAGTCGAGTTATTCTTTCACCACATTTTTGCCAATCCTACCATAGCGGGTCTAGCTGGGCTGATTGAACAGCACAGCCACCTCAAACAACAGTTGCAACGTCCTGCTATGCAACCAATTTCACGCACAGGATACTTGCCTGCTTCCTTTGCTCAAGAGCGAGTATATTTCATTCAAGAAGTAGCTCCTGAAAGTACTGCCTATCAAGCTCAAGTAACTCTGCGATTTACCGGAAAACTGAATGTAGCAGCATTAGAGCAGTGCCTGAGCGAGATTGTCCGACGGCATGAAATCTTCCGCACGACTTTTCCGGCAGTAGATGGACGGTTATTTCAGGTAATCCATCCAGCCGAAGCAATCAGCTTAGCAGTGGTAGACCTCCAGACATTTCCTGAGTCTGAGCAAGAAGCAGAAAGTCAGCGCCTATTTGACGCAGAGGTGCAAAAGCCCTTCTACTTAGATAAACTGCCGTTAGTCAGGTGGTTATTGTTGAAGTTGAGCGACCAAGACCATCTTTTGATCCACATCGAACATCACATGGTTCATGATGGCTGGTCTTTCAACAATGTGTTCTTGAATGAGTTCCTGGAACTTTATCAAGCCTTCTGTTTGGGTAATCATTCACCACTACCGGAATTAACATTCCAGTTTGCAGATTATGCCCATTGGCAGCGAGAGTGGGTTAAAAGCCAGGAAGCCAAAGCTCAATTAGCTTATTGGCAGCAACAGTTATCTGGTAGTCCGCCTCTGCTGGAATTACCCTATGACCGCCCGCGCCCAGCAGAACAAACTTACAACGGCGCTCAAGTCAGGGTAGAGTTGCCCATTAGCTTATGCGAATCTTTGAGAGTCCTCAGCCGTCAAGAGGGAATCACCTTATTCATGACGACGCTGGCAACTTTTTTAGTAATGTTGCGCCGCTACACCGGACAGGACGATCTCTGTGTGGGGACAGCTGTTGCCAATCGGCGGATGCGCGAGACAGAAAAATTAATTGGCATGATTGTTAATAATTTGGTTTTACGCACCGATTTGTCTGGGAATCCCACATTTCGCGAGTTACTAGATCGAGTCCGCCAAGTCAGTCTGGAAGCCTTTGCTAACGAGGATTTACCCTTCGATAAGGTCGTAGAGGTTCTCAAGCCAGTACGGAACCTGAGTTATAATCCCCTGTTTCAAGTGATGTTCAGTTTCCATGATTCTCCCCGTCCAGACTTAACTCTCCCAGAGTTGAACATCAAAACAAATGTAGCCCTCAGCAACAAATCAACAAAGTTTGATCTTGATGTAGTTCTGATCCCGCAACATGGTGGGGAAAAAGGAATTAGTGTTATTTGGGAATACAACACCGATTTATTCGACGCTGCTACAATCCAACAGATGGCAGAGCAGTATCAAACTTTACTAGAGGGGATTGTAGCTAACCCAGAGCAACGAGTTTCAGAATTATCACTGCTAACGCAGACTCAGCAGCAATTACTGGTCGAGTGGAATCAGACTCACAGGGAATATCCGTCTCAGGAATGTGTCCATGAGTTATTTGCGGCTCAGGTGGAGTTAACTCCCAATGCTGTAGCTATTCAGCAAGAAGGTCAACAGTTAACTTACCGCGAATTGAGCGATCGCGCCAATCAAGTAGCCCACTATCTGCAAAGTTTGGGAGTCAAATCAGAAACCTTAGTCGGTATCTGCGTTGAGCGTTCTTTGGAGATGATTGTTGGTTTACTCGGAATTCTCAAAGCGGGGGGTGCTTACGTTCCCCTCGATCCAGCTTATCCTCAAGAGCGACTGGCTGATATTCTCGAAGATACGCAACTGAGCATTCTGCTAACTCAAGAAAGATTTGAGGACAAACTACCAGATTATGCTGGAAAAACAATCTGTTTAGATACGGATTGGGAAATAATTGCTCAACACAGTACAGCCAATCCTACTAGTAACGTTCAGCCCCATAACCTCGCCTACATTATTTACACCTCTGGTTCCACAGGTAAACCCAAGGGGGTGATGATTGAACATCAGTCATTGATGAATTTTGTCATCACTGCTATGCATGAATATGGAATTAATGCAAGCGATAAAATTCTGCAATTTGCATCTATCTGTTTTGATACATCTATTGAAGAAATCTTACCTTGTCTTTCGGTCGGCGCAACATTAGTACTGCGAACCGGAGAAATGCTGCACTCCAGCGATGAATTTTGGCGGTGTTGCCGAGAATGGCAGTTAACTGTTTTGGATCTTCCCACAGCTTACTGGCATCAGTTAGTAGCAGAACTTACCTCTGAAGATTCCCGAATTCCCGAAAGTCTCAGAATGGTGATTATTGGCGGAGAAGAAGCTCAACTCGAAAAAGTGAAGCGCTGGCACAGTAGTATTGCTCACTTCTCCCATCCACCCCAATTACTTAATAGTTACGGGCCAACGGAAGCAACGGTTATAACTACCTTAAATCCCTTAACCCCAGCAGCCACCTCTGTTAGCATTGGACGACCCATCAGTAATGTTCAAGTTTATATTCTGGATCAATATCTGCAACCTGTACCTATAGGAGTTCCCGGAGAACTGCACATTGGCGGAGCCGGATTAGCTAGAGGATATTGGCAACGTCCTGAACTTACGGCGGAAAAATTTATCGAGAATTCCGAATCTGATCGCCTTTATAAAACAGGGGATTTAGCACGATTTCGCGCAGATGGCAACCTAGAATATCTTGGTCGAGTTGACAATCAGGTGAAGATTCGTGGCTTCCGCATTGAGTTGGGAGAAATTGAGGCAGTGCTACGTCAACACCCACAAGTGTTGCAAGCTGTGGTTATTGCCCGTGAAGATATCCCCGGACAAAAGCGACTCGTGGCTTATGTTGTTCCACAGCAGATGGAATCGACTGTAGGGACGCAAGGCCTTGCACCTCTACTACGCGATTTCCTCAAACATAAACTACCGAACTACATGATTCCGGCGGCGTTTGTGCTACTGGAAACGCTACCAATGACACCTAACCGCAAGGTAGATTATCGCGCTCTCCCAGCCCCCGACCTCTCCCAAAGCGCAGAAGATAACTTTGTTGCGCCCCAAACCCTTACAGAAGAGAGATTAGCGGCAATTTGGTCGGAAATTTTAAGACTAAAACAAGTCGGCATCCACGATAACTTCTTTGAACTGGGCGGCGACTCTATCCTCAGCATTCAGGTAATTTCCCGTGCCAATCAAGCGGGTATCCAAATTGCCCCTAAACAGCTATTTAAGTACCAAACCATTGCTGAGTTAGCTGCCGTGGCAGGTATCACTCGCCAAGTAAAAGCTGAACAAGGGTTAGTAACTGGCTCTGTGGCGCTGACACCCATCCAACAGTGGTTTTTCGAGCAGAATTTGCCCGAACCTGATTACTTTAACCAATCAGCCCTGCTAGAAGTGCCGCCAGACTTGCAACCAGAGCTATTGCAGCAAGTCGTGCAACAATTGTTAGTGCATCACGATGCTTTGCGTCTGCGGTTTGTTCAAGAAGGCGAAAACTGGCAGCAGTTTAATTACGAATTACGAATTACGTTAGCGAAGCGGGGCGTAGCCCATTACGAATTATTTAGCGTCATCAATTTGTCGCACCTGTCGGTAGAAGAACAACAAACAGCGATGAAAGCGGCCGATGTGGAACTCCAAGCTAGTTTGAATTTATCTACCGGAGCGATCGCACGAGTGGTGTTGTTTAGGTTGGGCAATGATCAACCTGGACGCTTACTGTTCATCATCCATCACTTAGCAGTAGATGGAATCTCCTGGCGGATTTTGCTCGAAGACTTGGCTACGGCTTACCAGCAAATCAGCCGTGGCGAAGCGATTAAACTACCACCTAAGACAACTTCCTTTCAATATTGGAGCGATCGCCTCACAGAATACGCAAAATCAAAGGCGATTAAAGATGAACTAGATTACTGGCTAAGTGAGTCTAGCTTGAAAGTGACCGCCTTGCCAGTAGATTATCACTTCGACTCCGCTCAGTACAAGCCTTCAGGTGAAGAGGACAACACCATAGCCTCAACTGCTTCTGTGTCACTTTCTTTAACTGAAGAACAGACCCGCGCCCTTTTGCAGGATGTACCCTCTGCCTACAACACTCAAATTAATGATGTGCTGTTGACTGCCCTAGCGCAAAGCTTTGCTCAATGGACGGGAGAACGTTCCCTGCTTGTTGATTTAGAGGGACATGGACGGGAAGACTTGTTTGAAGATGTGGATTTGTCGCGGACTGTAGGCTGGTTTACTACTTTATTCCCCGTTCATTTACAGCTAGAAGAAGTTGACCATCCAGGAGAAGTTTTAAAGTTAGTTAAAGAACAACTGCGGCGCATCCCCAACCGGGGTATAGGCTATGGTGTGTTGCGATATTTGCACCCGGATGACACAATCCGCACGAAATTACAGGATTTACCCCAAGCACAAGTAAGTTTTAACTACCTTGGTCAATTCGATCAGGTGCTGAAGGCATCTGCTGTATTGGGTTTGGCTCAAGAATTCAAAGCCCAACAGAGTTTACTTAATCAGCGCAGCCACCTGTTAGGAGTAAGCGGATTCATTCGTGCAGGAAGGCTGGAAATGACCTGGGCTTACAGCGAGAAAATTCATAAACGAGAAACCATTGAGCATTTGGCCTTTAGGTTTATGGAGGCATTGCGATCGCTCATTACCCACTGTCAATCTCCTGATGCGATCGGTCATACACCTTCAGACTTCTCAGCAGCCAGACTCAGCCAAAAACAGCTTGACAAATTCCTGACCAAAATCAAAAAAAATAAAACGAAGTAGTCATTTGTCATTGGTCACTTGTACTGAGCGACCCGTGCTGAGCGGAGCCGAGGTAAGTCGAAGTATTGGTCATTAGTCAAGAATCATTTTTTATTCTCCCCAGTCCCCAGTCCCCATTACCCCTTATCCCCAGAGGGGGCCCCACCTTCCCCAATCCCCAATCCAGAGGTAGTTTCATGAACAATATCGAAGACCTTTATGAACTTTCGCCCATGCAGCAGGGGATGCTGTTTCATACCCTTTATGCACCAGAATCAGAAGTTTATTTTGAGCAGTTGCTTTGCATCCTCTCTGGGAAATTGAATTTTACTGCTTTCCAGAAAGCTTGGGAACAGGTTGTTGCACGACACCCAATTTTACGCAGTTCCTTCTATTGGGAAGAGATAGAAAAGCCCTTGCAAATGGTTAGTAAGCAAGTGAATCTACCGTGGGAAGAACTGGACTGGCGGCATTTTACGCCCGATGAACAACAACAGCATCTAGAGAATTTTTTGTCAGGCGATCGCCAAAAAGGATTTGAACTGGATGTTGCTCCTCTGATGCGCTTCACCATCATCCAACTAGAGGACTATACTTACCAATTTATTTGGAGTCATCATCATATCCTCTTTGATGGTTGGTCGATGCAGATTATCCTCAAAGAAGTTTTAGCTTTCTATGAAGCACATCAGCGAGGCGAACATTTACGCCTCCAACACGTTCGCCCCTATCGAGAGTATATTCAGTGGTTACAGCAACAGGATATTGATCGAGCAAAGAAATTTTGGCAAGAAACTCTCCAGGGATTTGAAGTTCCTACTTCATTGGGAGGGAGCAGGGGACAGGGAACAGGGGACAGGGAACAGGGAACATATAATGAGCAACGTTTTCAATTATCCCAAACGGTAACTGAAAAATTGCAATATGCGGCGCGACAGCACCATTTAACTTTGAATAATTTGGTGCAGGGAGCATGGGCGTTACTAATTTCCCGTTACAGTGGGGAAAGCGATATAGTCTTTGGTGCGACTGTATCCGGCCGTCCACCAACGCTTGAGCAAGTAGACTCAATGGTAGGACTATTTATCAACACTCTCCCCATACGGACAAAAGTCAGTGGAAAAACACAATTATTATCCTGGCTTAAGCAATTACAAATCCAAGCATTAGAACAAGAACAGTATGCTTATTGTTCACTAGCAGAAATTCAACAACTGAGTGATATTCCGACAGGATTGCCACTGTTTGAAAGTATTTTAGTATTTGAAAACTATCCGCTAGATTCTGCTAAACAAGAAACCAAAAAAACTTTAGAAATTAGTCATATTAGTTGTTTTGAACGCACGAATTATCCTCTTACGGTAGTTATTAATCCTGATTCACAATTATCTGGCAGGATTGTTTATGATACTAGCTGCTTCGAGGAGCAGACAATTGCCCGCATGATTGGACATTTCCAAACATTGCTAGCAGGAATTGCAACTAATTTACAACAATATATTTCTCAATTATCTATACTGAGTGCAGATGAAGAAAAACAGTTAATTTTGCTAGAAAATCACCAGCAGATAGACTCTATCAATTACAAATGTATTCATATTTTATTTGAAGAACAGGTAGAAAAAAGTCCCGATGCCATAGCAGTTGTGTATGAAACGCAAGATTTAACTTATCGGGAATTAAATAACCGCGCCAATCAGTTAGCCCATTACTTGAAATCACTGGGAGTTAAACCCGAAGTCCGGGTGGGAATTTGTGTAGAGCGATCGCTAGAAATGGTAATCGGAATACTCGCTATTCTCAAAGCGGGTGGGGCTTACGTTCCACTAGATCCCGCTTATCCTTCCGAAAGACTGGCGTTCATGCTAGAAGATGTACAAACGCCCATCTTGATAACACAAACTCATTTACAAAATAGACTTCCACTCAATAATCAAACTGTAGTTAATCTTGACTCAGATTGGGAAATAATTGCTCAACACAAAGAAGACAATTTGCTCAGTGAAGTTAATCTAGAAAACTTAGCTTATATCATTTATACCTCTGGCTCAACGGGAACACCAAAGGGAACAGAAGTTGCTCATCGTAGCATTATTGGTTTTATGTTTGGGGTTGATTATATTCACCTTGATGCAGAACAGATTTGGCTACAACATTCATCGATTTCCTGGGATGCACTAACCCTAGAACTTTGGCCGCCCTTGCTTTACGGTGGGCATTGTGTGCTTTACCCAGACAAAATTCCTACGCCAGAGGGCTTAAGCCGCATCATCCAAGAACAAGGGATTAACATTCTGTTTCTGACTACCGCTCTATTCAATCTCATGATTGATACAATGCCACAAGGTTTGTCAGGGATAAAACAACTGCTGTTTGGGGGAGAATCCGTTTCTGTATCTCATGTTCGTTGTGCCTTAGAACTATTGCCGGGAACCCAAATTATTCATGCTTATGGCCCTTCGGAATGTACAGTATTTACTTCTTGTTACCCGGTTCCTAAACAACTTGCTGAAAATGTGCATTCAATTCCTATTGGTAAACCCATCGGTGATAGGACAGTTTACATACTAGATGAGAATTTACATAGAGTTCCAATTGGTATTACTGGTGAACTATATGTAGGTGGAGCAAGTGTTGCTAAAGGTTACTTAAATCAAACGAAATTAACCCGCGAAAGATTTATTTCTAATCCTTTTATTGAGGGAGATACCCTTTACAAAACCGGAGATTTAGTCCGCCGTCTCCCTGATGAGAATCTGGAATTTCTCGGTCGAATTGATACACAAGTAAAAATTCGCGGTTTTCGCATTGAATTAGTAGAAATTGAAGCGATTTTAACTCAACATCCTGACATCAAGCAAGTTGTAGTTATTGCGCGGGAAGATGAATCAGGGAAGAAATTCCTAGTAGCTTATATTGTTGCGAAGGATAGTTCACCAAGCAGCTTACGAAATTTCCTCAATAAAAAGCTACCAGATTACATGATTCCTGCTGCTTTCGTATTTCTGGAAGCGTTTCCCCTAACTCCTAACGGTAAAATCAATCGCCGTGCTTTGCCGGCCCCAGATACTTCCCAAAGAAATCTAGAGGTTGATTTTGTTGCTCCTCGCACATCTACCGAACAAGAATTAGCCACGATTTGGGTTGAAGTTCTCAAAGTAAAACAGGTTGGAATTCACGATAACTTTTTTGAGTTAGGGGGACATTCTTTACTAGCTACACAAGTGATTTCTCGATTAAGAGAAGCTTTTTCTCTAGATTTTCCTCTCCGTTATCTGTTTGAAAATCCGACCATTGCTGAACTCGCCCAAAAAGTGAGCGAGCAACAAATTGAGCAAGCAGAAAATGATGCCCTAGCACAGATTTTAAAGGAAGTTAATCAGTTATCAGACCAAGAAGTTACGCAAGAATTGCTTTTGTAAGTATTAATTCAATTACTCGATATTTTTGTGATATCTCTGTGTTCTCTGCGTCTCTGTGGTTCGATAAAAAATTAATTTTAAACAATAAATATTATGAGCGATATACTAAAAAGTCTAGAAGCACTTTCGCCAGAAAAACGAGGATTAGTCCTACAAAAACTGAAGAAGCAACAGCAATCTCCGCAAAATAATCACAGGCTAACTCCACCTCTAACACCCGTATCAAGAGAGCAACACCTTCCCCTTTCCTTTGCTCAACAAAGACTATGGTTTATTGACCAACTAGAAGGTGAAAATTGTGTCTACAATGTCCCGTTTTTCTGGCAAATTAGGGGATGTCTGAAGATCAGTGCTTTAGAAAAAGCGATCGCAGAAATTGTCCAACGTCATGAGGTCTTACGTACTAGTTTTTCTGTTGTTGATGAGTCGCCGATACAGGTGATTCACGCTCATCCTCAATTGAAGATGCAAGTGCTGGACTGGCGAAAATTGACAGAAGCAGACCAGTTAAGCAAGGCACAACAGTTAGCAGCAGAAGAATTACAACAGTCATTTGACTTATCAAATCCTCTTTTACTGCGGGTAAAGTTGTTGCAACTAGCCGATCAATCCCATCTGCTGTTGCTGGTTATCCATCATATTGTTTGTGATGGCTGGTCAATGGACATCTTCCGCCGGGAATTATTCAGCCTTTATACTGCTTTCTGCGCTGGAGAACCTTCTCCTTTAACCGAATTATCTATACAATATGCCGATTTCGCCCACTGGCAAAGACAATGGTTACAGGGAGAGGTACTGCAAACCCAACTTAATTACTGGCAAAAACAATTAGCCGCAGTCCCACCTCTATTAGAATTACCCACAGATCAACCACGCCCATCAGTGCAAAGCTTTAAGGGGCGGAGTGAGTTTTTAGAACTCAATCAAGATTTAACGCAGAAGTTGAAGCGTTTAAGTCAGGAATCAGGAACTACCCTGTTTATGACAATGCTTGCAACATTTACGCTGTTACTGTCGCGCTACAGTAGACAGGAGGATATTGTTGTTGGTTCTGCGATCGCTAATCGCAATCGTCGTGAAACAGAACCATTAATTGGCTTTTTTGTCAATACCCTAGCTTTACGTACCAATCTGCAAGGAAATCCAAGTTTCTTAGAATTACTTGAACGAGTCAAGCAAGTAACTCTGGATGCTTATGACCATCAAGATTTACCCTTTGAGAAACTGGTTGATGAATTGGGATTAGAGCGATCGCTTTCTCATCATCCCCTATTTCAAGTGGCGTTTGGTTTGCAAAGTGGAACTCAAGAGAAACTAGAAATTCCTGGATTAACTCTGACCCGTTTTGAGTGGGAAAACACAACGACGCTGTTTGATTTGTCGCTGATGTTCCGCGAAACTCCTCAAGGTTTGACAGGAGAATGGGAGTACGCAACCGATTTGTTTGAGGCTAAAACAATCCAACGGATGGTGGAACATTTTGAAGTTTTACTTAAGGGAATTATTGATAATCCTCAACAACCCATCAATACCCTACCGTTGATTACAGAAGCTGAACATCAGCAACTCCAAAACTGGAATCAAACTCAAACAGAATATCCCCTCAATCAAACCTTGGTTGATTTGTTTGAAGTTCAATCTGCCAAAAACCCTAATAATCTCGCTTTAGTATTTGAATCCCAAAGCTTAACCTATCAACAGCTTAATCAAAAAGCAAATCAACTAGCTCATTATTTAATTCAAAATTATCAAATTAAGCCAGACACTTTAATTGGTATTTGCGTTGAACGTTCCTTAGAAATGATTATTGGTGTACTCGGTATCCTCAAAGCAGGTGGAGCATATGTACCGATTGACCCCAATTATCCCAAAGAACGGATTGAGTTCATGTTAGAAGATTCTGGGACATCGGTATTGCTGACCCAAAGTCACCTTAAAGAACAATTACCTTTAGCTAAACTCAAACACCAGGTCATTTGTTTGGATGAGAAAACTTTTGCCCAAGAATTAATAGATAATCCCAATTCTCAAAGTACCCCTGATAATTTAGCTTATATAATTTATACCTCTGGTTCAACGGGACAACCTAAAGGGGTGATGATTGAGCATCGCGCAATTGTCAACCTAAGTTTAGCCTGGGCTGAAACTTTTCAAATTAAACACTACAGCCGTTGGCTTCAGTTTGGCTCTTTTAGTTTCGATTTATCTATTGGTGAAATTGCCACTGCTTTATCCGCAGGTGCTTGTTTGTATTTAGCCAAGAAAGAAACTTTGTTACCTAGTCAAACTTTAGTTGACTTGTTGCGCGATCGCAAAATTTCCCATTTAACGCTATCTCCTTCCGCTTTATCTGTATTACCTCAAGACTTATTACCTGATTTGCAAGCCGTAATCGTTGGTGGTGAAGCTTGTGCAGCAGAGTTGGTAACACAGTGGGGAACAAAACGACGTTTCTTTAACTGCTATGGGCCGACGGAATCAACGGTTATCGCCAGTATATCTAGTTGTGAACCGAACGGGAAAAAACCCTCTATCGGTCAACCGTTGTCTAATATCCGCATTTACATTTTAGATGCTCACAATCAACCTTTACCCCCTGGCATTCCTGGAGAATTGTCTATCGCTGGAGTCGGTTTAGCACGAGGCTATCTCAACCGTCCCGATTTAACCACCGAAAAATTTGTTGAAGTTGAATTATTTGGCAAAACTGAGCGAATTTACAAAACTGGCGACTTAGCAAGATGGAGAGATGATGGAAACCTTGAATATCTCGGTCGCATTGATGAGCAAGTTAAACTGCGGGGCTTTAGGATTGAACTCGGTGAAATTGAATCGCTATTATTGCAGCACTCTTTAGTTAAAGAAGCTGTTGTTATTTTATATGAAACTGATAATAATCCCAGATTAGTGGCTTATGTCACGGCAAATAAAAAATCCAACAATTTAGGCAGTCAACTCAAAGACTACCTGAAAAATCGCCTGCCGAATTATATGATTCCTAGCCAGATTATGGTGTTGGATCAGTTGCCCCTTACCCCTAACGGTAAGCTAGATCGTAAAGCATTACCTGCACCAGATGCAGATACTTCCACTAACTTTGAAGCCCTTGTTACCCCGACTGAAGAACTGCTGGCTAGTTTATGGCAAAGTCTTCTGAAAACTAAATCTGTTGGTCGTCGAGACAACTTCTTTGAACTGGGGGGACATT
Organism: Nostoc sp. UHCC 0302; assembly: GCF_038096175.1. Classification (NCBI taxonomy): domain Bacteria; kingdom Bacillati; phylum Cyanobacteriota; class Cyanophyceae; order Nostocales; family Nostocaceae; genus Nostoc; species Nostoc sp. UHCC 0302. The sequence goes on along the minus strand of NZ_CP151099.1, from coordinate 731,386 downwards.
CCCTGTTAGCAACCCAATTGGTTGCCCGAATTCGTGACAGTTTTGGGGTAGAAGTGCCTGTCCGCAAGGTATTTGAGCAGAGTGTTTTGTCTGAGTTGGCATGGGAAATTGACGTTAGGGGCGCAACGCCTTGCGCCCCTACTTCCGCCTTACCAACTATTACACCACAGCCTGAAAATGCTCCCAAAACTCTGTCCTTTTCCCAATCAAGACTCTGGTTTTTAGCCCAACTTGAAGGCACAGGAACCTCGGCGACTTACAATATGTCAACGGCGCTGCAACTTGACGGGAACTTGAATATAGAAGCTTTGCGTGCAAGTTTTGATTATCTCCTCGATCGCCATGCCATTCTACGCACCTATTTTCCTGCACTTGAGGGAGAGGCGCAAGTAGTCGTCAAAAATCCAGAGGATATAGAAGTACTAGCAATCACAGATTTACGGGAACTCGCTCCCCAAACTCAAGCAGAAACCGTACAACGGTTGTCAGATACTCATGCTCAAGAACCCTTTGACTTAAATACCGGCCCCTTATTCAAAGCGAAACTGCTACAACTGGGCGAACAGAAAAATGTGCTGCTCATTAATATGCACCACATTATCAGTGATGGCTGGTCAATGGGTGTATTTAAGCGCGAATGGGAACAGGCTTATTCGGCTTTTGCTGCGGGTGAGACTCCAAATTTGTCACCGTTGCCGATTCAGTATAGTGATTACGCAGCTTGGCAGCGCAATTGGTTACAAGGGGAGATTTTAGAAAGCCAGGAAAATTACTGGAAACAACAACTAGGCGATGCTCCTCGATTGCTAGATTTGCCTACTGACCATCCCCGTCCAGCGCAACAAAGTTACCAGGGTGGGCGTGAAGAATATAGTTTGAGCAATGAACTGACTCAGAAACTCAAAATCATAAGTCAAAAACACGGGGTTAGTTTGTTTATGACCCTGTTAACGGCTTTTAATATTTTACTATCGCGTTATAGCCGTCAAGAGGATTTATGTGTTGGTTCTGCGATCGCTAACCGCACCCATAGCAATACAGAATGGTTAATCGGCTTTTTTGTCAATACCTTAGTATTGCGGAGCAAAGTTAAGCCAGAGCTAGAATTTAGCAAATTACTCCAACAAACCTGCCAAACTTGCCTAGATGCCTATGCTCATCAAGATATTCCCTTTGAGTATTTGGTAGAACAACTGCAACCAGAACGCAGTCTGAGCCATAATCCCTTATTCCAAGTGATGATGGTGTTGCAAAATACTCAAGAAGCAGGGAAAAATATTAATTTACCAGGGCTTGAGATTCAATGGTTAGAGCAAAGTTTCCCATTTGCCAAGTTTGACCTGATATTGGATCTTTGCGAAAGGGAAGACGAATTGCATTGTATGTGGGAATATGCCACAGATTTATTTGAGGCTGAAACGATTCAACGCATGGCGGGACACTTTGAAGTTTTGCTGGAAGCAATTACCCAAAATCCCCAACAGCCGATTCATCAGCTACCCATAATCACCTCAGCAGAAATTCAACAACTGCAAGTTTGGAATCAAACCAACACAGATTACCTCAAAAACCAGACGTTGATAACTCTGTTTGAACAACAGGTAGCAAAAACGCCGGATAACATTGCGGTGGTGTTTGAAGAGCAAAGTCTGAGTTATCAAGAACTCAACCGACAAGCTAATAAGCTAGCGCATTATTTGTTGGAACTCAAAAGGGAGCAACAATTACCTGATAATCCATTGATAGCGATTTGTGTGGATCGTTCTCTGGAAATGCTCATCGGTATATTTGCTATCCTCAAAGCAGGTGGGGCTTATGTGCCGATTGATCCAAATTATCCCCAAGAACGCATTTATTTAATGCTCGAAGATAGTAATGCTTCTGTATTACTAACAACTAAATCTCTTAAAAAGCAACTTCCCTTAGAAAAGCTCATAAATACTGCTCAACTAGTATTTATAGATGAACAAACATGGACTGATCAGCCAACAGATAATCCCAATCTGCAAAGTAGCCCTGATGATTTAGCTTATATAATTTATACTTCGGGTTCCACAGGGCGACCTAAAGGTGTTGCGATCGCACACTCTAGCCCAGTAACTCTAGTAAAATGGGCGCATTCAGTCTACACCGCAGAACAGCTTGCAGGTGTCTTAGCATCAACCTCAATCTGTTTCGATCTATCCATTTTTGAAATTTTTGTTCCACTGACTCAAGGTGGTAGTGTCATTGTGGTGGAAAATGCACTCTACATTGAGCAAGCACATAAGAGTCCTGTACCGATAACTTTGATTAATACTGTACCAAGTGCTGCTGCGGAACTGCTGAATATGAATGCTATTCCGGCAAGTGTGCAAGTTATCAATTTAGCTGGCGAACCATTAAAAAATAGTCTGGTACAGGCTTTATATCAAACCACATCAGTGAAGGAGGTTTATAACCTCTATGGCCCTTCTGAGGACACAACTTACTCTACATTTACGAAAGTTGCTAGAAATGCCCAGCATGAACCAACTATTGGTAAAGCGATCGCTAACACCCACATTTACATTTTAGATAGCTACAACCAACCCCTTCCCCCTGGTATTCCTGGGGAACTCTGCATTGCAGGTGCAGGTTTAGCACAGAGTTATTTGCATCGTCCCGATTTAACCGCCGAAAAATTTCTCAAAGTCGAATTATTCGGTAAAACTGAGCGAATTTATAAAACTGGCGATTTAGCCCGTTGGCTGCCTGATAGTAATTTACAATACTTAGGACGGATTGATCGCCAAGTCAAAATTCGTGGTTTCCGCATTGAATTAGGTGAGATTGAAGCATCTTTACTCAAACACTCAAAAATTCAAGAAGCGGTTGTCCTGGTTCGGGAAGACACTGATTTCGATCAACATCTGGTGGCTTATATTGTCCCAACAGGCAAAGAAGATGAATATCTTCAAGGTGAACAGGTGGAATTATGGCAACAAGTTTTCAATGATGCTTACCATCAGTCACAAGATATAGAAGATGATCCAACCCTCAATTTAGCTAGTTGGAATGATAGCTATACGGGTAAACCTTATGCCAAAGCTGTGATGCAAGAATGGCGGGATAAAACTATTGACCAAATTCTGGAACTTGCACCCAAACGAATCTGGGAAATCGGTTGTGGGACAGGGATGTTATTGTTGAAAATTGCTCCCCATTGTCAAAAGTACCTGGGTACAGATATTGCAGCAGCAGGGTTGCATTATATTGAACAACATCTTCAACAGCAATCTTTCAAAGAAAAAGTTACTTTAAAACAAAGTTCAGCTAACCAGTTTGACGGCATTGAAACAAATAATTATGACCTGGTAATGCTCAATTCTGTTATCCAGTATTTTCCTTCTTTGGATTACTTGTTGTCAGTAATCGAAGGCGCTATTAATACTGTAATAACTCAAGGAAAAATCTTTATCGGGGATGTGCGAAATCTCCGTTTACTAGAAGCTTTCCACACAGCAGTCGAATTTTATCGCGCCTCTGATGAATTATCAATAAAGGACTTGCGTCAACAGATTCAAAAAAGCATCCGCACCGAAGGCGAATTACTGATTGACCCTGATTTCTTTATCGCTTTAAAACAACGATTTCCTCGGATTAGTCATGTACAAATCCAAATGAAACGAGGTTATGGTCAGACGGAAATGAACCGTTTTCGTTATGACGTTGTTTTACATTTGGATCAAACAGATACTCCATTTGCAGAACCTGAATGGTTAGATTGGCAAACTGAGCAACTGAATTTAGAAACAATCGAGAGAATTTTAACAACTCAGCAACCCGATTTTATAGGTATTAAGAATATTCCGAATGCGCGTCTAACTTCAGAAATGGCATTGTTAGAAAAAATTAGTCAATTAAATGGTAATGTTTCAGACTTAAAAGCGGCAGTTGCCCAAGTCAAATCAGGGATAGAACCCGAAGCGTTCCGAACTTTAGTACGAGATTTGCCCTATACGCCTTTTATCCAATATAGCCCCACAAACTTTTCCGATTACGATGTTGTTTTTCAACGGAATATTCCTGGACAGGTGACAATCCCACGATTTAATCAAAGGGAAAATTTACGGCTGAAACCTTGGCAATATTATGCAAATCAACCGTTGCAATATCGCACTAATCAAGTTGATCCAGCCTTATTAGAAGAATGGCGAGATTTTCTGGAAAAAACTCTTCCAGATTATATGATTCCTAGCCATTTTATTGTCTTAGAAAAACTACCATTGACACCAAATGGCAAAGTAGACCGCAAAGCTTTACCTGCACCAAATGCAACTGTTTTATCAACAGACATTGAATTGCCTGTAACCTCGACAGAAAAATCGCTGGCTGAATTGTGGGCGAAGCTGCTTAAATATAATGCAATTTCCCGCCATGATAACTTCTTTAACTTGGGGGGACATTCCCTATTAGCCACCCAACTGTGCTATCGCATCCGCGACACATTTAAAGTAGAACTGCCACTGCGGCAAGTATTTGAGTCTCCTATCCTCAGCGAATTGGCAAATTATATAGATACCTGCATTTGGGTTAATTCCTCTAGCGCAGATATGCAACCTTTAAACTCAGACGAAGAGGAAATTGAACTATGACTATGACACAAAATCAGCAAGTAGTTTCTTTAATGCTTCGTTTGCAGAACATGGGCTGCAAAATTTGGGCTGAAGATGATAAGTTACGGCTTCGTAGTAGTAAAAACGCCTTAACTTCTGAACTAAAGCAAGAAATTCAAGCCAACAAAGCAGATATATTAGCGTTCTTAAATTCTGCCAAAGCCAAAGCTGTCATGGCAGAGGAAATTCCGGCCTTAGCAGATGATGCCCCAAAGCCCCTTTCCTTTGCTCAACAACGCCTCTGGCTGTTAGCGCAACTCCAAGGGTCATCAGCTAGTTATAATATGCCGATCGCTTTACAACTAAAGGGCAATCTCAATATTGATGCTCTGCATTCTAGTTTGGCTTATCTGCTCAATCGGCACGAGAGTCTAAGGATGTATTTTCCTACAGTGGCGGGACAACCCCAAGTTGCGATCGCAAATTTAGAGGACATCGAAGTTTTAACGTACCAGGTACTGGGGACTGGGGACACTTCGACAAGCTCAGTGCATCGCTGGGGATTAGGGACTTGGAATCAAGAAACAAACGTTCAGCGTTTTATCGACGCTCATGTTCAAGAACCGTTTGACTTAAACACTGGCCCTTTGTTTAAAGCAAAACTGCTGCAATTGAAGGTTTATCCTGAGCGAAGCCGAAGGGAGCAGAAATATGTGTTGCTCATCAATATGCATCACATTATCAGTGATGGCTGGTCAATGGGGGTATTTGTGCGTGAGTTACGGCAAGCCTATACCGCCTTTGCCCAAGGTCATACTCCAAACCTTGCACCATTACCTATTCAATACAGTGACTATGCAACTTGGCAACGAAACTGGTTACAAGGGCAAGTATTAGAAACCCAGATTAATTACTGGAAAAATCAACTGGGTGATGCTCCCCCATTACTGGAGTTACCTACAGATTACCCCCGTCCAGCATTGCAAAGCTACCGAGGCGATCGCTATACTTACTCCCTAACGTCAGAATTGACCAATGCTGTTAAAACTTTCAGTCAACAGCAAGGTGCAAGTCTATATATGACCTTGTTGGCGGCTTTGAGTATTCTGCTGGCTCGTTACAGTCGCCAAAACGATCTGTGTATTGGTTCTCCCATTGCTAACCGCACCCATAGCCAAACTGATTCATTAATTGGCTTTTTTGTCAATACCCTGGTGCTGCGTAACCAAATGCAATCTGAGCAAAGTTTTACCGAGTTTCTGCAACAAACTCGCCAAACTTGTTTAGATGCATACTCTCATCAAGACATTCCTTTTGAGGTTCTGGTAGAAAAGCTACAACCAGAACGCAGCATGAGTTATAACCCATTATTTCAGGTGATGTTCGCACTGGAAAATAATGAAAGTCCCGACCTGAGTTTACCAGGATTAGAGATTCAATGGCTGGGAGTGAAGGGTGCGATCGCTAAGTTTGACTTAACACTTATGGTGATGGAATATGACAACCAGTTAAATTGCTCTTGGGAATATGCTACCGACCTTTTTGAAAAGGTTGCTATCCAAGGGATGGCAGAACAGTTTGAAGTTCTGCTGAAGAGAATTATTGATAATCCTCAACAACCTATCAATACTTTGCCTTTGATAACAGCAGCCGAACTGCTACAACTACAACGCTGGAATCAAACTCAAACTGACTATCCCCACGATAAAACTTTAGTTGAACTGTTTGAAGCCCAAGTTGCCAAAAATCCTGATAATCTTGCTTTAGTTTTTGAATCCCAAAGCCTAACTTACCAACAACTGAATCAAAAAGCGAACCAACTCGCTCATTATCTAATTCAAAATCACCAAATTCAGCCAGACGATTTAATTGGTATCTGCGTTGAACGTTCTTTGGAAATGATTATTGGTGTACTCGGTATCCTGAAAGCAGGCGGAGCTTATGTACCGATTGATCCCAATTATCCCCAAGAGCGGATTAAATTCATGTTAGAAGATTCTGGAACATCGGTGTTACTAACTCAAAGTTTCCTCAAGCACCAATTACCCCTGGCTGAGCTGAAACACATTTGTCAAGCCATTTGTTTAGATGAGGAAACTTTTACAGCAGAATTAAGCGATAATCCTAGTTCCCAAAGTACACCTGATAGTTTAGCTTATGTTATCTATACCTCTGGTTCAACAGGACAACCAAAAGGAGCGATGATTGAGCATCGCGCAATTGTCAATTTAAGTTTGGCTTGGGCGAAAACTTTTCAAGTTAAACAAAACAGCCGTTTGCTTCAGTTTGGTTCTTTTAGTTTTGATCTATCTGTTGCTGAAATTGCGACTACCTTCGTCACTGGTGCTTGCTTGTATCTTGCTAAAAAAGAAACCTTGTTACCCAGTCAAACCTTAGTTGATTTCTTAACTCATCACAAAATTTCTCACGGCTTTTTATCTCCTTCAGCCTTATCTATCTTACCTCAAGCAACCTTACCCGATTTGCAATGTCTAACCGTTGGTGGTGAAGCTTGTTCAGCAGAATTGGTGTCACAGTGGGGAACGGGACGGCGTTTATTTAATTGCTACGGGCCTACAGAATCTACAGTTAATGCTGCGATTTCTCTTTGTCATCCTAATGGCAAAAAACCGCCCATTGGTCAACCATTATCTAATATTCGCATTTACATTTTAGATGCTCAAAATCAACCATTACCCCTTGGCATACCTGGAGAATTGTGCATCGCTGGTGTGGGTTTAGCACGAGGGTATCTCAATCGTCCTGATTTAACCGCCGAAAAATTTATTGAAGTGGAATTATTCGGTAAAATTGAGCGAATTTACAAAACTGGCGACTTAGCAAGATGGGGGTTTGATGGAAACCTTGAATATCTCGGTCGCATTGACGATCAGATTAAATTACGGGGTTTTCGGATTGAACTCGGTGAAATTGAATCGATTTTGTTGCAACATTCATCAGTTAAAGAAGCAATTGTCACCTTATATAAAACTGAGAGTAACCAGAGTTTAATTGCTTATGTAACGGGAATTACCAATGATTTGTCTACACAATTAAAAAATCATCTTAAATCCCGTCTACCCGATTACATGATACCTACTCAGATCATTGTATTGGATGAGTTGCCTTTAACTCCCAATGGCAAAATCGACCGGAAAGCTTTACCTGCTCCAAATGGTGTAATTGAGGGCTTGTATGAATCCCCGCGCAACGAAGTTGAACAACAACTAATGCAAGTGTGGTGTGCTGTACTCGAACGTCAAGAGATTGGGATTCATGATAACTTTTTTGACTTGGGCGGTCATTCTTTATTAGCAATCAAACTGCTCAACAATATTCAACAGGTGTTTGAGCAACAGTTTTCTTTAAGTACTTTATTTCAGAATCCTACCATTTCTCAACTTGCAAAACAACTTTGTCATACTGAGGTTCAACAGTTAAATCCTGATTTACTTTCACTCCAACCTCAAGGAGATAAAACCCCTCTATTTTTTCTTCCTGGCGCAAACGGACACGGGTTCTATTTTCGAGATTTAGCAATTAATTTAGGAACTGAACGTCCAGTCTATGGACTGGAAACTCCAGGAAGAGACGAACTTAGCGCACTCCCTGAATCAGTAGCAGCTCATGCGAGTCAACTGATTGAGGCATTACATCAACAGCAAGATAAAGGCCCATACATACTAGCAGGATACTCTTCAGGTTGTGCCGTTGCTTTTGAAATAGCTTCTCAGCTAGAACAGCAAGGTGAAACGGTGAGTTTACTCGCTATTTTGGACGCTGGACTAGTTTCTAAACCAGAGTATTTTACTGATAGAGCAGAACTTGATTGGATCTGGCAATTGATTCGACGAATTGAAGTCTTAAAAGGAGTTTCTTTAGAACTGCAATACAACGATTTAGCCGCTCAACCCAATGACCAAACTAGGTGGGAACTGGCGGCAGAGTATTTGTACCGAAATAATGTTTTACCGGAACACTCCACCCTTTCTTTACTCAAAACCAATATGAAAGTAATGAAAGTGCTAACGCTAAATTACGCGAATTATCAGCCTAATCATCCAATTTCTGCCCCCATTTGTTTATTCCGCGCTCAAGAAAATCATGAAATTGTTTTACAAGAACTCCAAGCTTTTTCTGATTACGATTTACCAGATTGGGGATGGCAGACCCATACTAAAAATCCTGTCAAGGTGATTTCTGTACCTGGAAACCACGGACGAATGCTTTATGAACCCAATGTCAAACTATTAGCCACACAATTACAGAGGGTGATCCTAGAGGAAGCAGAGCAGAAATGAGCAAAAAAGCGTCGCTTACAATCAGTGATTCTTTTAAATTAGTTTGACTTTCTTAATTTTAAATTTTGAATTGGTCTAAAACAATGGAAACCCTTCCTATCATAATTTCTGATGAAACTCTCCGGGATGGAGAACAACAAGCAGGCATTTTCTTCTCTTATTCAACTAAACAAAAACTCGCCCATCTAATTGCCCAAACTGGAATAGATAGACTAGCCATTATGCCCCGTGTTCATGAGCAAGAAGAAGAGCTAGTCAAATCATTAGTATCGGAGGGATTGGATAGTCTGATTGCTGCTGCTACCATGACGGGAAAGCAGTACATTGATCAAGCCAAAATGTACGGAGTTAAGCGCATCATCCTTTTTTACGGTCTTTCCGATCGCCTGCTATTTCTGCGAGATCCTCAGATCCGTTTGTTGAACGAGTTTAAAGGAAAAACCATTGATGATGATATCCCAAAAAAAGTAATCGATAGAATTCGCCAAAACGCCATTGATTTAATTGTCGAAAATTTACACTATGCCACTACAGTTGCTGGACTGACTGTAGACTTTGCCGCCGAGGATGCCTCAAGAGCCGATTTTGACTTTTTAGTGCAATGTATCCGTTCTTTTAGCCCTTATCTCGACCATTTTATGCTCTGTGATACAGTCGGAGTCCTCACTCCAGAAAAGAGCTATATCTGGATTAACTACCTGCTACAACGTACAACTGGGGTTGCTTTCGGGGTACACTACCACAATGACATGGGCTTGGCTCTGGAAAATACTCTCCAGTCTGTCATAGCTGGAGCAACTTTAGTATCGGGTACGTTTTGCGGAATTGGTGAACGAGCCGGAAATGTTGCGAACGAACAAGTATTAAATGGGTTGCGAGTCCGCTTCGGAATTGAAGTCAAAGGGATTAATTATGATGCGATCGCCGCCGTGACTGATTACATTGAGCAATTGGGAATTCGTCCAGCTGCACCTTACTCTCAAACTGCTCAACGCCACGAATCAGGCATCCATGTCAATTCTTTGTTTAGCGACCCTCAAAGCTATGCTGCTTTGCCTTACAACACCATAGAAGTTCTCTTCGGTAAATGGAGTGGAGTCAGTAATTTTCAATATCTATTTGAAAAGCAACTACAAAATCCTCAACCAAGGAAGCAATATGAAAAAATGCGCTCAGTGATTAAATCTCTTGCTGTTGAGCAAGAACGCTATTTTACAGCCAAGGAGGTATTAGAGTTATGGAAAAATGGAGTCTTTAAATAATCCGTTTTCTCGTATAGTAGCGAGCTAGTGTCATGGGATGGGAAAAAATATTCGCGAGCTACATCCTACCGCTAAAATATATAGACTTTGTTTGCAAGTTACTGTAAAAACCTTAAAAGCATTGCAAAACAAAGAATGTAGTCAATATAGTAAAATACCAAAATTATTCAGTCAGCCTCAAGAGCCTCAACTGATTTTTAGAATATGCAAGCCAAAACCGTTCACAATCAACCTATAACAAATACTACTTCAGCTTTTACTCAATTTTGGGAAGATGTCAAAGCGATCGCAGGCCCTTACTGGTATCCTACAGAGGCATGGGGAAGAGCATTTCCAGACGTAATTCGTACATGGGGAATGCTCATTATCCTAATATTATTAATAATAATGCTCGTCGGTGTCACTGCCTTTAATAGCTTTGTTAGCCGATATTTGCTAGATATCATTACTGAAGAAAAAGATTTTAATAAATTTCTTGAGACGTTATTAGTTTATGGTGCTGCCCTTGTCGGCGTAACGCTCTTAGTAGGCTTTTCTAAATTTATTAGAAAACAAATCGCTCTTGATTGGTATCAATGGCTAAATAATCATATTTTAGAAAAATATTTGAGCAATCGTGCCTATTATAAAATCAATTTTAAATCCGATATTGATAATCCAGATCAACGAATATCCCAAGAAATCGAACCGCTGATTAGAAATGCTCTCACTTTTTCGGCTACTTTCCTAGAAAAAGTGCTGGAAATGGCAACTTTTTTAGTAATTCTCTGGTCTCTTTCCCAATTTATTGCAGTTGTATTGGTTGTTTATACGATAATAGGCAATTTAATTGCTGTTTATTTGGCTCAAGAATTAAATAAGATTAAACAAGAGGAACTAGAATTTGATGCAGACTATACTTATGGACTGACTCATGTTCGTAATCATGCTGAATCAATAGCTTTCTTTCAGGGAGAAAAAAAAGAATTAAATATAATCCAGCGAAGATTTAATAATATTATTAAAAGTGCTAAACGCAAGATTAATTGGGAGTTAACTCAGGATATTTTTAACAGAGGATATCAGGCGGCTATCCAAATATTTCCATTTATAGTATTCGGGCCTTTACAGATTAGAGGTGAAATTGAATTTGGAGAAATTGCCCAAGCCAGTTTAGCTTGTAATTTGTTTGCTACTGCTATGGCAGAATTAATTAGAGAATTTGCAACTTCGGGACGATTTTCGAGTTACGTTCAGCGTTTGGGTGAGTTTTCAGATGCGATAGAATTTGTTAACAAAGAGCCAGAGAAAGTAAGTACGATTAAAACAATCGAAGAAAACCATCTTGCTTTTGAGAATGTGACTTTACAAACGCCCAACTATGAGCAGGTGATTGTTGAAGATTTGTCATTGTCTGTTCAGCCAGGAGAAGGTTTATTGATTGTTGGGCCTAGTGGTCGAGGTAAAAGCTCTCTGCTGAGAGCGATCGCTGGTTTGTGGAACGCAGGGACTGGTCGTCTCGTGCGACCTCCCCTAGAAGAAGTGTTGTTTCTACCCCAACGTCCTTATATAATTTTGGGGACTTTACGCGAACAGTTAATATATCCTAATACCAATCGTCAAATGAGCAACGCAGAACTCGAAGAAGTTTTGCAACAAGTTAATCTGCAAAACTTGTTAAGTCGAATCGATGGCTTTGATACCGAAGCTCCTTGGGAAAATATATTATCGCTGGGAGAACAACAACGCCTTGCCTTTGCACGATTGCTAGTTACTCATCCTAGATTCACTATATTAGATGAAGCAACGAGTGCTTTAGATTTGAATAATGAAGAAAATTTATATCAACAGTTACAAGAGACAAAAACAACATTTATCAGTGTTGGACATAGAGAAAGTTTGTTTAATTATCATCAATGGGTTTTGGAACTATCACAAGATTCCAGTTGGGAACTTGTAACAGTCCAGGATTATCGACTTAAAAAAGCAAAAGAAATTGAAGCAAATCTTCCCGAAAAATCTAAACCTACAATAGATGTTTTAGCCAATAATAAACCCCAAATTCAGCCTGAAATATCGATGGGCATAGACACACTTGTAGGGCTTTCTCATAAGGAAATGCAAGCATTAACAGACTCCACCATTAACACTATCAGAAGCAAAGCTAGCCTTGGGAAGTTAATTACTACTAAGGATGGTTTCACCTACCGCTATGACAAAAACCCACAGGTATTGAAATGGGTAAGAGTTTAGCGACTATTCACACTTTTAAAAATCAAGGCTATGCTAACCAAACATCAAAGACAACTAATTACTTACGAAAATATTTCAATTTACGAACGAAGTTATCAATTACCCGTTCTTAAAAGTAGCGGTGTAAAAGCAGTTCAGAAAAAAATTAGAGAACGTCAAAAATTAATTAAAGAAGGTATTCGATATCATCATCAATTTGGCGGAATAATTAAGCGAAAAGAACAAGTTAGCCAGGGAGAAATTTTTGACGAAATCCAATTATTTATTAAGGACTATAGTCATATTATTGATTTTTTAGAAAGATATAAGGATAGTTATCATGCTTTTTTACTAAATCTTACAGACGATTTGAAAAGTTTATTCAAACAAAAATATTTGGAAATAAAAAATTTAGAAGATGAAAGAAGTAAATTAGAACTAAAAAATCATAAAAATCCCAAAATACTTGATGAACTAAGATGGGAAAAACAAGAAAACTTTAAAGCAGTTTTACTTTTGAGCAATGCTTATTTTTTAATGTTAGAAAAAATTAGCTTGCTTGGTGAAGGAATTAAAAACCTTGCAGAAGATACCAAAATTCAAAAAGAAATTGTTCAACAAATAGTTAAAGATTTAGAAATACATCAAGAGATTTACGAATATCAAAGAAAAGCCTATAAGATTCGTCAAGAAATAGCAAAAATTGCCCATACTGCAATCAATTTTGAAAATTCTTTACAAGATTATTTTACTCCCTTTCAATCTTTAATAGATGAAGTCGTAAAAGTAGATGAATATTTTTACGCAACTGTTGGAGATATTAAAAATCTAGGGGATAATATTTTAAAGGATCAGTCAAACTTATTTAATCTTGAAGAAACCGAGGCAATATCTGAAACTTTTCTCGATTTCATGGTGACGAGTTATGAGAAAAAAGCCAGATTAAAAGATGCTTTTACTCAATCTCAATTATTAAATTGGCAAATCAATAATTTTGATCTGAGCGAAAATGGCGTCTTTTTAGACAAGGGGATTGATTTAATATCTGACTATATATCCAAGCAACTCACTGATCAAAGAAAAGTGCTAGACATAACAGAAGTAAGTTATGTCTCTACAGTGCCTCTATCTGCTGTTAAAAAAACAGGATTGATTGGATTGACTAACAACAGTGTTACATTAATAAAAGACTTTCCCAGCAATAAAGATATTGATTATACTCAATTGCAGTACCTCCTCGCGCAGCATAAGTGGAAAGAAGCTGACATTGAAACCACTAAATTAATGCTAAAAGTCATGAAAAAAAGTTATTGGAATGAAGTTTATAAGGAAGATATTGAGAACTTTTCTTGTCAAGAACTCTACACTATTGATCGACTTTGGGAACAACATAGTTATGGTTATTTCGGCTTTAGGATTCAGCAAACTATCTGGAGCCAAATGGGTGGTCAAGTAGATTATGAAACAGAAAAGAGACTTGGCGATCGCCTTGGGTGGCGAAAAGAGGGAAACTGGTTAGACTATGAGCAACTAACTTTTAAATTGTCCCCTATGACACCAATGGGACACTTACCAGCCAAATGGTTACACTATGACGAACAAAACTTTGACTTATCCGCAAAATCATCTACAGAACACCTTTCAATGGGATCTTGGCGGGTCAGGTCTTGGTTAGTTTGGCAGATGCACTTATTCTTTTCTCGTGTAAAAAGTTGTAACGAAAATTTACTATGTGTTAATCGCACATTTGTTAACAATAGGAAAAATTAGAGTTAAAGCTGAGTTAAGGATAAATATGACTAATAGTAAGCATTCTGATGTAGAAATAGAAATTTTACTTTTAGGAAAATGGCGTTTTGATACGTCTTCCGAAAAAATCACTATTGAATTTAAAGATGATATGACTTATGAGCAAACCAAGATTCAAACATTGCTTTTTTCTAAACCTAAAGAACTTCTAACAGGTAATAAATTTACTGGGGTATGGTATGTAAGTCAAAAAAAATTGTATTTAAATGTTAGAACTATGCCAAAATCATTTTTTAATTTAAGAGTACCACTAGCGTTTAAGATTTCTATTGCAGATATGGTAGCTACTTTAGGTTCAGTGTTGAGTGCAGAAAATTATGAAGTTATTAGAATTAATAGTTCTAAATTTCTGATAAAGGATAAAGAAAAGTCAATTATTGGGACAAAAATAAGTATTACTGGGAAGTATTAGAGCTTATAAAATCGCTCTGCTATCACTGCATAGCTTTGACCAGCTTTAATTAAAGATTAAAAACTGGTAGAAATAATAACTTTTAATTAATTTTGGGTACAAACTCCACAGAAATTAAAAATTTAATAAAATCACCTCACTTTTTAATTTTACATTTTTAATTTTTAATTTGATTGACATCCCTGACTAAATTATCTAGTTCTTGCTGCATTTGCCTATGAACTAATTCATAACAAGCATTTACATAATTGCGATCGCTAGCTGCAAGTTTACCATACCTTTCAAAAACAATCGGAGTACAAACACGAGTGTGAATTTGTGCAGGTAGAGGAAAATTTGGTAGAGGGCCAATAGACAAACCCCAAGGCAAACCTAAATATATCGGGAATACCCCTGGATCTACTTGATATAACCACGGTAATCCCCATTCATTTAGTTGTTTTACCAATGGATAGAAATCACCTAAAACAATCAAAGTATCATGAGCGCCTACAGATATTAAAGGAATAATTGGCACTTCTTGTTTTAAAGCCAGCTTGATAAAGCCTTTACGACCAGCAAAACAAATTTGATAGCGTTGGCTGTGAGGACGAAACATATCTTGTTGCCCTCCAGGATAAACTAGAACACTTGCACCGATATCAAAAGCTGCACTGGCGATTTTGGGATGTGCCATAATCGCTCCCATTTTCTCGCCTATTCTAGCTAATTCTGGACTCACCTTCCAAGCATAAGGGTGCATTAAACCATATACTAAACGTTTAGTTCCAAATCGGCGGAACCAATCGTACATCATCATTATGAGGTCAGGCGAAGCCATACCGCCATTATGTGAGCCTACCAGCAATGCCTTACCTATTGGGGGAATGTGATGCCAACCATCGGTGGTTACTCGGAAGTAGTAACGGTAAAACCATTCCAATATAGGCATTAACGACTCTATGAACTGGGGATCTCGCTCTGTTAATGACCAACCTGGCCTAGCCTTCGCTTGATTACTCATACAAACATTTTTCTGTAGTCGCTGTTCATAATAGCGCTTTATGCTTATTCAAGCGTGCAAACCATTTTGCCCACCCGCTGTGCAAGACAGAAACTTTTCAATAATTCCTTTAAGGGCTGAAATGTGTGTATTATCTGCTATAGTACTGCTGCTTAGATTTTACCTTGGTCAAACTTACTAATTATTTGCACTAGTCATCAGTAAGAAGTGCTTAAGCATTTCTGTTAATACCGATCCAGACAATTTTCTTTCCATTTATGATATTAATGCAAGCGGACTTTTAGCCAAATGGTACGCATTCTCCTGATTGATGATAATCCGAATGATCGGCTCCTAGCAATTCGGCAACTGGAGCGGGAGTTTGTTGATCTCCAAGTACAACAGGTTGCCATAGCAGAAGAGCTAGCTCAAGCTTTAGAAAAGGAACAGTTTGACCTAGTAGTCACTGATTATCAATTACGCTGGAGTAATGGTATTGAAGTGCTACGAGCAATTAAAGCTCGTTATCCTAACTGTCCAGTGATTATGTTCACTAACAGCGGTACTCAAGAGATTGCGGTAGAGGCAATGAAGTCTGGATTAGATGACTATGTTGTGAAGTCCCCGCAGCACCAAGTACGCTTAACAGCCGCAGTTCGCTCTGCTTTAGAACGAGCGCAAACTCGCCAGAAAGCAGCAAATTTAGAAGCTCGTTTCCAAACACTGCTCAACCGCTTAAATGTAGGAATTTATCGGGCAACTGTGGAAGGTTCTTTATTAGAGTGTAACCCAGCATTCCTTCGTCTCATTGGGCTGGGAACCTTGCCAGAAGAACAAGCAGGGCGGTTTATTGAACTTTATTTTCAGCCAGAAGACTATACCGAGTTGCTCAGACAACTGCGACAAAATGGTGAAGTGAGCGATCGCGAAGTACAATTGCGACGAGCAGATGGTAGTTTGATTTGGGTACGTGTTAACAAGACTTTTACAAAAATAGATGGTAACACCATCATCGATGGTTTAATCGAGGATATCAGCGATCGCAAACGAGGTGAGTTAGAACGAGAGCAATTACTGCTTCGGGAAAAAGCTGCTCGCATGGAAGCTGAGGCTGAAAAGCAAAACTACAGTTTACTGTCTGAAGCCAGCCGACTGCTAGTTTCTTCCCTCGACTATCGCACGACGCTGACAAACTTAGCGAACTTAGTCATTCCTACTTTAGCTGATTGCTGTTTTATTGATGTTGTCGAAGAAACCAATCCTAAAGTATTTGAAGAACCAGTCATTGCTGCTGCTACTCCAGAAATAGAAGCGCTAGCGATTGTGCTGAGACGGCTTTATTCCACCTCAATTGACGCTGATTTTGGCATACAAAAAGTTCTCCAGACTCTAGAGCCAGAGTTAGTTACTGATGCGCCAAACGCATTTTTACAAGCAACGAAGCAAGATACGGAATCTCTGCGGCTGATGCGTCAACTAAATGTTCAATCTTATATGATAGCGCCGCTAGTTGCTCGTGACCGCAAGCTAGGCGCAATTGCTTTTTTCACCACCGAACCAAACCGACGCTACAGTAAAACAAATTTGGCTATGGCAGAAGCCCTAGCTCACCGAGTAGCTACTGCAATTGATAACGCTCGGCTTTACAAGCAAGCAATAGATGCTAATCGAATTAAAGATGAGTTTCTGGCTGTTCTATCTCACGAAATTAGGACACCACTCAACCCCATTTTGGGTTGGGCAAAACTCCTACGTAGCAACAAACTTGATCCACAAAAAACTGCTTTTGCCCTAGAAACCATTGAACGTAATGCTCAGTTACAAACGAAACTCATTGAAGATTTGCTGGATATTTCCCGCATTTTGCAAGGTAAGCTAAGTCTCAACGTTTGCCCAGTTGATTTAGCAAACAGCATTAGAAATGCTTTGGAAACGGTGCGGCTGTCGGCTGAAGCAAAAGCAATTCAAATTCGTTCTGAACTTGAACCTAGTGTAGGTCAAGTTTTTGGTGATGCAGGACGCTTGCAGCAAGTTGTATGGAATTTGCTCTCCAACGCTATTAAGTTCACTCCAGACGGAGGGCAAGTTGAAGTTTATTTGCAACAAGTTGGTTCTCTAGCTCAAATTTTGGTGCGGGATACAGGAAAAGGAATCAGCCGAGATTTTCTTCCTTATGTATTTGACACCTTCCGTCAAGCTGATAGTTCAATGACAAGAAAATTTGGCGGGCTGGGGTTGGGGCTGGCAATTGTTCGTTATTTAGTAGAAATGCATGGTGGTACTGTCTTAGCAGAAAGTTTAGGAGAGGGAAAGGGGGCAACTTTCATTGTCAAGTTACCTGTGATACTGAGCGAAACACAGGTGAGTAGTGAAGAAACGTATGCTACAACTTCCTGGACTTCAGCTTTTAATGGTATTCAAATCTTAGTTGTCGATGACGATCCTGATTCTCTAGATTTAGTTACCTTCGTGCTAGAAGATTGTGGAGCAAAAGTTAGCGCAGTATCATCAGCAACAGAGGCACTAACAACCCTCGTACAGTTAAAACCAGATTTGCTAGTGAGTGATATTGGAATGCCAGAAATGGATGGTTATATGCTACTGAGGCAAATCAGGTTACTCTCTCTAGAGGAAGGAGGACAAATTCCGGCGATCGCTCTGACGGCTTATGCTGGAGAAGGCAACGAACAGCAAGCTATAAAAGCAGGTTTTCAAGCGCATATTGCCAAGCCGATAGATCCAACTCAGTTAATTGCCACGATTGTTAACTTAATACAAAAAGGACGGCAGTAACTTCGGGGTAGGGAGTAGGGAGTAGAAATGTATCGGCTGACATTAATCTGTAAAATTAATGTACAGCAGTTTTAAATTTGGTGAAGTACACAAACTAGCCATTAGACGTCTTGTATAAATCAAAAATAAAGAACCCCACCCCGCATTTGCTGACGCAAACGCTCCCCTCCCCTTACCAAGGGGAGGCGTTGGGGGTGAGGTGTTAGGAACTTTTGCAAGAGGTCTATTAAAGCTAACCAAACAACCTGTTTTAGGGACTTCCAATTAAAAAAATATCCAACCAATGAGCGTAGGGTGCGTTATGGCGTTAAGCCTAATACCAATTTGAAAAAAGAATGTGACAAATAAACCATGCTGTAGAGACGTGATTCATCGCGTCTTCACCCAAGGATTTGTTGCAATCATTAATTGAATTGGTATAACGCACCGCCTAAGAGATTATAGGTGCTTTACGCTGTCGCGTTAACACACCCTACAACATTGATGAGATTTATTAACATCATAGGAAATATTAGCGTCGACTTACTTATTTGCAGTTACAAATGTCTTCCAAACTTCTTACGAAGAGTATTGATTTTACATAACAAACAAGAGTACGAGTATCAAAAAAAAGTTATTATTGAGTAGATTTAACTGTTATCAAAATAGTTGATATAGCGATTGTCATTTGAATTACGCATACGGCAATCCCCGTGTCCATACGAGTATCTGTGTCCATCTATAGTTAATTATTCTTTTTGTAGATTACCTATGTGCAACTTGCTATAAATAGCTATTAAATTTTAGTTATAAATCTGGTAAATAGACAGCAGAAAGATTAGCTACATATTTAACAAAGCAAATAAGAATTGAATTACAATATCTCAATTTGATAAAGTACACAACATAGGTCTTAAGGTCAGGTATAAAACCTATTTCCCTTCTGAATTATGACTCCTGAATTCTACTATAAGTATTTCTCACTGCTCACACCAAGGTTTTTGCTCACTTGTGAGAAATTCTGATTACGGCTAGCCGCTGTAAGCCATTGAAATTGCGTGGAAGATAGTTATCTGGCTTGGCAATATTTAAAGATTACTAAGCAAAAATACCAAAGTTTTTATAATACCGCAAAAAAGTTTTGCAAGAGTTTTCTTGATTCTAAATTTTTAGAATAATTATTTAATTCTTAGGGAATATTGAGAAAATGTACATTTTTTTAACCTATGACAGATGCTTAGGATATCTTTTAATTATTCGCTCATAAGATGCTGACAGTCTACAAATTTCAGTGTAAGCATTATGAGCTGAGTGGCACGCTTGTAAAGCTATTTATGCTGGGTGAGCAAACAGTAATTGACTGTAACTGTTACTACCTTAATCACCTTAAATACATTTATTTTTTGTCTCCCCCAGCACCCCTGCTTCTCCTACTCAAGAACAACTTGCCCCAAAAAATAACTAAACAAGCGTGCCGTTCCCTTATGAGCTTTCTTACAACAGCCCCCGATTATTAAAACATCATCTAAAGGAAAGGCAACTATGAGGCGCCCCCCACAAGAACTATGGGAAACTGACGTACTTACTTTTCGTAAGATGCGGAACCTTCTGCCCAAATATGTGTTTAAGTCGCTCGAGAACACCATTAAGCAGCGTACAAAGCTAGATGTGTCTTTAGCACCAATCATTGCCACAGCCATGAAAGACTGGGCTATTTCTAAGGGCGCATCGTTTTATGCTCACATTTTTTATCCGTTGACTAACATCACTGCCGAGAAGCATGATGGGTTTCTCTCAGTGGAAAGTGACGGCTCAGCGATCACTGAATTTACTGGCAAAGCGCTGGTGCAAGGGGAGCCAGATGCTTCATCCTTTGCCAATGGTGGTATTCGCTCTACATTTGAAGCACGTGGCTACACTGCATGGGATGTTACCAGCCCTGCTTATGTACTGGAAACGGATAATGGGGTTACTTTGTACATTCCCACAGTGTTCATTTCTTGGACAGGGGAAGCCCTAGACAAGAAAATGCCATTGCTTCGCTCCAATGCGGCGATGAGCAAAGCAGCAACCCGCCTGCTCAAACTGTTGGGGCATTCGGAAGTAGCGACCGTTAACTCTAGCTGTGGCGCAGAGCAAGAATACTTCTTAGTGGATGAGCATCTTGCCCAAATGCGTCCGGATATCTTGCAGACGGGCAGAACTTTGTTTGGACGGCCTGCTGCCAAAGGGCAACAATTTGATGATCACTATTTTGGAGCAATTCCAGAGCGCGTCCAAATCCTCACGCAAGATATAGAAGAACGTATGTATCGGCTGGGGATTTTGCTAAAAACCCGACATAACGAAGTTGCCCCCGGTCAGTTTGAGATTGCCCCTTTTCATGAAGAGGCAAACGTAGCTAGCGACCACCAGCAGATGATAATGACCATTCTCAAGAGTACTGCCAAGAAACATGGCTTCATGTGTCTGCTGCACGAAAAGCCTTTTTCAGGCATTAACGGGTCTGGAAAGCACGTGAACTGGTCAGTGAGCAATGCTACCCAAGGCAACCTGCTTGATCCAGGTGATAATCCTCATCAAAATTTACAGTTTTTACTGTTTTGCGGAGCTGTAATTCGAGGAGTTCACAAATATGGACGATTGCTGCGAGCTGTAGTCGCAACTGCGGGTAACGACCATAGACTCGGTGCTAATGAAGCACCTCCCGCCATCATTTCAGTCTATCTGGGCAAACAGCTAGAAGATGTGTTTAACCAAATTAAGCAGGGAGAGGTCACAAGTTCAGCTCCCGCTGGCGTGATGAGTTGGGATGTACCCACCTTGCCAGAGTTTCCCAAAGATCCAGGCGATCGCAACCGCACTTCGCCCTTTGCCTTTACGGGCAACCGCTTTGAATTCCGGGCAGTCGGGTCTAACCAATCAGTCTCTGGCCCGCTAGTAGCCCTGAACACGATTTTGACCGATTCACTCACATGGGTGGCAGACAAGTTAGAAGCTGATTTGGCAAAAGGCATAGAGCTGGATACTGCTGTATATGCCGTTCTAAGACAAATCATGGATCTTCATGGCAACGTTATTTTTGGCGGCGATGGTTATTCTGAGGAATGGCAGACAATAGCGGTTAAGGAACGAGGGCTGTTGAATCTGACCACCACCGCTGATGCCTTGCCAATCTTGAAAGAGCAGGATATTCAGGAGCTGTTTGAAACAACGGGAGTACTAACTGCCTCAGAACTTAAAAGCCGCTTTCATGCGTATGCAGAGCAGTATATTGAGGTGATTAAGATGGAAGCTGATCTCGTGATCAGTATGGCAAAAACGATGATTTCTCCTGCGGCATCCCGTCATTTGTCAGAGGTTTCTGCAACTATCATGAACCTGAAACAAATCGGGATTGAGTTAGAGCAGGAAAATGCAGAAAGGGTCGCTTCTTTGACAAACCAGATGATGGATACAGTCAAAAATTTAGGCAATGCCCTGAATGAGCATAATTTCACGACGATAGAAGAACATATGCAGTACTGCGCCAAAACGCTCCGCCCGATGATGGATCAAGTTCGCAAATATGCGGATGACATCGAAGGTGAAGTCGCCCATGATCTGTGGCCATTACCCAAGTACCAGGAGATGCTGTTTATCAAATAGCAAATTGCTGCATTAATTTTGTGATTAAGTTGAAACGCAGTTAATTTTTAAGCTAAAAATCTCACAGCAAGGCTTTCAGGCTCCAAATGGATACCCCAAATTGCGATCGCTTCGAAAAGTCATCGCCCCCGTAAATAGGGAGCAACCGCGATTAGCATCAGTTGTTTCTGAACTTGGTAGTACGTAATGACTGATTTTTCGCCGCTTGCACTGGACTTCCTTCGTCAAACGCCAGTAGTACAACTTCAGCGGTGAGGCTTTTCAATTCTGCGCCGGAGAATTTCACGGTGTTTGCTGCGTCGCTTCGAGGTATTCTGACTCTACAGTGATAGCGAATCGCTCCAAATGAATCCTTAGAATTTCTACGCGCTCCGGTTCAGTGGGTAAGCTAACAAAGCTAAACTAAGTCGTTTTGTTACCAAAGCGACTTAGTTTAAAAAAACCGAGTGGTTTTCCATGACCATTTTTTCCAGTGTGGTCTTTACCCACTGGATATTGACGCTATTTCTTCTTGCGCTTTCCCATCATTCATCAATAACAGTATCAAAACGCGCTTTCTCATTTCAAAGCCATCGCTTTATTTTAAAAACTTTTGTAGATGCTGTTTTTGTTCTAAACTTAAAAAAACTTTAACAGGCATAGCAACCTGTGTATTAAGTCTTCTCTCTATTAAACTAATATATTTTTAATCTTTAGCCCAAAATATATTTTTTCTTGGGCTTTTTTTATTGGGTTTTTCTTAACATTTAACATTTCTAGCTTTTTACATAATTACAAGGAACATTTTGTTTATTATTATCGTCTAAGAACTCTTCGCTAATTAGCATCTACTATCCAACACAAAAGAATACCATTGTCAATTCTGAAATGCCAGTATCCTTCCAGCTTTGCATAAAATCAATATGACCGCAGCATAAGTGTTTTAGCTTCCATTGCTTTATGTTTTGTCCAAATAATATTTATTCTTAGATAAGCCATGTTTACTTTTTTTCATAACTTGTTTTCTCCTTCATATTTACATTCAAAAAATCCCATTTCTTAGTCAAAACTTCTTACAGCTAAAACCTCGATACTGATAAATTTAAAACAATCTAATTTGTGTTTCATTTGGCGATTGCTTGATGTCAAGCAATCGCTTTTACTGGTTTGGGAATAACTAGCCATCATAGATAGTCAGCAGATGATTGTATAATACATAAATCGTATTGTTGTCTTAAAGTAAAAATTTATTAAGTTCAGATTGAGCCTGATTCCTTTGATGCAGTTATGCTATGAACTTCGAGGGGATTGCTCCAGTAGCAGTAAGCATCAATGACTTTCTTTACTTAATTAAGTCCTAGCTTTTCAACTTACTCAAGAAAGTCTAATTGCAACCATCAATCAGAAAGTTATATTCATGGTCTTTCTTCGAGAAACCTAATCCTCTTGTAGGTTGAGATGAACATTCGTGCAGATTTTCTTAAGCTTAGGAGCGATCGCGTTGCGGCAGTCAATCCGCCTATTGTGGTCTACCTAGAAATAGGAACTTGAATCACAAGCCGCATCCGCTTGTCGGTGGTGTTGGTGACGTGCTTTGAAAGATTTGTTGTGGTCTTCCTATACTGAACTTCTAATTCAACAAAGTCATACAGTAAGTAGTAAGTGTATATTCTTTGCAAAGATTAATTTGAGACTAAGCTTGTAAGCTAAACAGAATAATCATAAAATCTCCATATGCTTATTCGATTCTTGTTACGGGTATCGCTTATTAAACCGACACCCGTTCTTTTTTACTAGCGAAAGCCCCCGCCTGTCTGAGGGAAAAGCTAGGATGAGGATGCCCAAAGAATTATTCAATCGCTTTGGTCAGACCATCTACAATAATTAGGTTATGACACGCGTACATATAAACGTGCTGTTGAACGCCGTTAATCAATCGTGTTTCTTGACGATTACTCGCTACTCAAATGTTTTCCCATACACCAGTTTAGGTAGTCTGCAAAGCGATCGGTGAACCCTATGCTTTACCGAAAGAGGTCGAAACGAATCTGCTTCGCATTGGGCAAGAAGCGTTAACCAATGTATTGAAGTATTGCCAATGCCAGCGAAATCTGCGTTGAGTTTTGGATGCTGAGGGAAGAAGTGATGTTCTACAGAAAGTCTATTAAGATGTCATTGCTCACCCAACGTTCTTGTTTTAATTCTAAACCTTAGAGCAATGCGGCTGTTAATATCTTCAAAAGTTACTTCAAGGAGACGAGAAGCAGCAATAAAACACCTATCTTGTCTTAATACTGCGATCGCCTGGATCTGCTTCTGCAAAATTTAGCACTTCCCCGCCATAACAGCAATAGAATAATTTGTTGTTTGACTTCACTTTCTTGCAGCAGTCGCCAGCTGTGATCGCTAGCTTTACAATCACCCCTGGCTCTCGCGTGGTGATTACATTTATGGAGTTTTCTTGCTTAACCCTTCTGCCTACCTTTTGCCCTCTACCTTTTGACTGAAAATAGCCCATTTATTGATTCCCAAAAGGTAACAAGACCGCAAATATTATGTTAATAGACAAAAATGGATAAATTCGAGCTGAGTATAAAACGCAAGTACTTTATCAAAAATTTATAAACTATTTGAAGCTGAAAATTGTGTGTAAGCGTTACATAATAGTAATCTTGGGAATTTTAAAATCTCGTAGTAGTCAAACAACTATTGTATTCTTTTTGTTAAAATACTTACATAAGTATATTTTTTAATGGTAGTTTATTACCGTTAGTGTAAATAAACTAAAAAATTTATAAGCAGAATTAATTCCTGATTTAGTACAGTCAAACCCAGACTGAGTACAAAATTTCACAAGTTAGTTACACTATTAAGCTGATCTAAGACTTGGCAGTAACTAACTCAATGGGTCACTAATTTATGAAATGCTGTACTTAGCTTATCGTAGGGTTGTAGTTAAGTATACATCGTTGCTGGAAGGGGCTTCGGATTTTTAGTCAAGCGATCGCAATCATAAAAAGCGCACTGAATGACGCTACTTACTAGTTTTTGGGCTTTCTAACTATGAACTATTTCTCAGGAACTCCTTCCTAATTTGGGAGTTAGCCCTATTAATCGGGCGACCCAGACTCGCTTCTGCCTCAAAGGTTGATTGAAGTGAGTGATTCGTTTGCCGTGGAACTATTGGAATTGAAATCCGAAACCAATAGACTTCACAGTATTTTCTGTAATGCCGAATTCTCGCCTATGAGCAACTAATTTCTTGTACCTAAAGGAGTAACTCAAATCAAATGACTTGGCAATTAGCTTCACAAAACAGTCCAATATTACCTCTACACGCTGCTTTGTTGCGTACAGGAAAAATATTATTTCTTGCTGGTTCAGGCAACGATCCCACGAATCAAAATACCCCGAATGGTAGTGCAGTGTGGGACTATGAAAATGATACGTTTGTTCAACCTACGACTCCCATTAATCCAGAAGGGAGGCCAGTAGACATATTCTGTGCTGGTCATTCCTTCCTATCAGACGGTCGCCTGTTTGTTGCAGGTGGAACATTACAGTATGACCCATTTCACGGTTTGCCAGATGCTCTGATTTTTGACCCCAACACTGAGCAGTGGAACTATAACGTAGAGTGGATGAATTACGGTCGCTGGTACCCGACTCTAATCACACTCGGTGACGGTCGGATCTTTGCTGTATCAGGATTGGATGTCAATGGTAACCTGGCGGTAGTGCCAGAAATATATGACCCGTCCAAGGACACTTGGACAAAATATAAAGCCACTAGCCGTCTTGCGCTCTATGCCCACCTGTTTCTTTTGAGTAGTGGGAAGTTGTTCTATTCAGGTGCTTGCTTTGGGGGTAACAACGGAGTTAGTCCACGCATCCTGACCTTGCCAACAGATATTACCCAAACCATTATAGAAACGCCAGTCAGTGGGTTGCAAGATATAAATTATAGCAACCAATCTGCCAGCGTGCTGCTACCACCAGCCCAAGACCAGAAAGTACTCATCCTTGGCGGTGGGTATAACAAGATAGCCACAAAGCGAGTCAATATTGTTGATTTAAACGCTACTACACCAACTTATACAGCTGCGCCACCACTCAACTTTGCACGGATGCACCACAATGCTGTCATCCTGCCAGATCGCACCGTATTTGTATGTAATGGCTCTGGGGCAGAAGAAAACGGAACTCAAGCAGCACGAACAGCAGAAATTTACAATCCCGCCACAAACACTTGGACAGTTGCACAAACGGCAGAAGTAGTTCGGTTATATCATTCGGTAGCTTTGCTGCTGCCCGATGGGCGAGTGGCTACAGGTGGGGGTAACCCACTACGGGTGAATGAATCAGGCGGATATAATGAACTGCGCTTGGAAATCTACAGTCCAGCTTACACATCACAAACCCGACCAGTGATTCAAAATGCGCCCACAGTTTTGAACTATGGCGGCACATTTACAATTGAGACACCGCAAGCTGAAAACATTAAATGGGTCAGTCTGATCAAACCAATGGCAACTACTCATGGTCTGGATACAGACCAGAGATTAGTGGATGTACCGATTAATTCTCGGACTGCCACTTCCTTGACTGTGCAGCTAACGACTAACCCCAATCTAGCACCACCGTCTTGGTATATGTTGTTTATTACTGATAATGCAGGAATTCCATCAATAGCAACATGGCTGCAAGTTGGTGTTCCCAATCCTCAACCACAAGTAACTGTTTACTTAAATCAAAATTTTGGTGGAATTTCCCAAAGTTTCCCCATCGGGATCTTTAGAGCTAACCGAGGCGACTTAAATATTATCGGTAACGACACTATTAGCTCGATTAAAGTGCCTGCGGGCTTAGTCGCACGCTTTTGTAAAAATGAAACTGGTGGTGATTGCGTTCAGTATGGGGCTGGGAACTACCCAAATATAGGAACGGCTCTCAACGACAAAATATCCTTTATCGAAGTGCGTTCAACGAGCGATCGCCTGCAAGTAACTGCCGCCTCAGACCGGAATTTAACAGGAAATACCCAAAGCTTCCCCATAGGTACATACAGAGCTAATCAAGGTGGCTTAAATATTGTGGGTAACGATAAAATTAGTTCTTTACGCGTACCTGTAGGCTTAATTGCCCGCGTCTGTACCAACGCTGATGGAACTGGGATATGCCGGGAGTTCACGGCTGGTACATACGTTTATGTGGGAGATGACCTCAATGACAAAATATCATTTATTGAGGTTCGGGCAAATTAATTCCGATAAACCCTAGTAGTTGGCAAGGTCAAGCGTTATTGAGGTTGTGAAGTTGCTGAGCGCTTAATTTTATTTACAGCATTCAATCTATTTAGTGTTGCAGATACCTTGCTTCTACTCCTACCTGTCAAAAATACTCAGCTATTCTCGGAGTAAAAAATGAATCGATTATTAACACGTCGCCGTTTTGGTCAAGTTGCGATCGCTGGCACTACATTAGCTGGGCTGGCATACCTGGGTGCAGACAAGACTTTGGCTAAGTCTCCCACTAAAAATCTGTTTGGTGTACTAGCTGATGTCGAAACTGGTACTATCAAAATCCAGTCTGTGAATATACCCGATCTCAAGTCTTTAAATCTACTTGATCTCAGCTCTAAAAATGTACTCAATCTTCAAGTCTTGGATGAAACTAAAAATTTCATTAAGACCATACTCCAGCTAGATAATGATCTTGAGGAATTTACTGGTTTATCTTCATTTAATGGCGAACTCAACCTAAGTAGTAGTTCCATCGGCAAAGAAACTGGAACAGATAAGAAGGGAAGAAAGAAGCAAAAACAAAATAAGCTCAAAACAATTGGCAAGAGCAATTCAAACACACTGACAATCACAGGATTAGGTCAGGATGAAAAAATTAGGAGCGTGGAAGCTCTTGACAAGGACTCACTCGTTGCTATAGTTGCTAAAAGTAGTGTTTTTGGCTCCAGCAGGATAGTCAAGATTAGTCGCTCTAAAGGCAATCTGATTTCCACTGGCTTCCCACTACCACAAACTCATAATTTCTCTACTCTGACTCAATGCCCAGATGGGACTATCTACGCTAGCTCTAACGATCCAACAGGCTACACTAACCTTGTGCAGATAGACTTGGCTGCTCAAAAAGTAACCAAGCTAGTACAATTAAATTTCCAAAATGAAGTTTGGAAGAATGGCTTAGCAGGTCTTGCCTGCTCTCCTACGGGCGAACTTATTGCTCTTGCTGCTCCTAGATATGTAGCAATTAATAATCTCTATAAGGTAGATATCAAAACTGGAGCTTTAACTTTGCTGTTTGAGGGATTTAATGCTAATAAAATAGCGTTTCTGAGTGTGAAGTAGGGGTATTACAGATTGTGTGCCAAGAGCAGTGGCGATCGCTTCATGCATAGCTTAGAGTATCTAGTTATATAGAATGCTTTTAGGCTAGCAGTTGCTCACAGAACAAACCACGCCACTTGCTCCGGGGAGACTCCAAGTGGCTCCCCAAGACCACGCTAACTCACTACGGCACTGGTTCAGGCTAACTTTCAAAGTAAAGAAGTGGGCGTCCCTTAACTACAGAACGCCTCGTTTGCTTCATATCTATTTTTTCAAGCACTTTTACGGATGCAGCGTTTGGTTCATCTACATCTGCTATAACTTTAGGAAATGCAAGCTGTTCTAAAGCGTAGCGCAATACAGCGCCAGCTGCTTCTGTTGCGTAACCGTTCCCCCAAACATCCGGATGAATCCCATAAATCAAACTGGGAACTGCTGACTCTGACGGTAGGAAACCAGCAAAGCCAGCAAGATAGCTAACATCAGCAAAAACTAACCAGAGTCCGTAGCTGTGTTGTTCAAAGTTCGACAAGCTATCCTCGATAAACGAGCGTGCTTCTTCTAAAGAGATTACTCGGTATCGAAGAGGAAATAGCGAACACGCTGATTAGTCCACAATGCGTGAACAGACGGAAGATCCTGTATTTGACAAGGACTTAACTTTAGTCTGGGCGTTTTGAGTAAAATGCTCATCATCCTAATATTAAGCGAATCTTCTTATTTCCCCGTATCCTGCTCCCGTTGCTTTCCGTACTCCCGCAGTTGCTTTAAGAGGTCTTCTTGGGATGAGTTAGCTGTAGATGGAGTGACTATTGGTTGTTCTTTTGTGCCAGCACTATTAAAAGTAGTAGATGCTGGATTTGTTGTGAACGTCTGTTGAGTTGGAGTTACGGTAGGAATTACAGCATTTGATTTGTTCACAGGAGCTTTTACCGAATCTAAAGTAGTAGCAACCTGCACTTGCTGCTGTATAATTGCTCGTTGATTTGGTGTTGGTCTGGTAATTATAGTATTGGGTTTGCTCACAGCAACTTTTACCGAGTCTAAAGTAGTAGCAACTTGCGTTTGCTGCTGCATTTCCTGCGTAGAAGACACCAAAGTACTTAAACCATTCACGAGTTGTCGAAGATTTTGTCGGAAAGCTGGGTCACCAGTCAACTCATCCAAATCCGATGTGAGTTTTTGGGTGTTTTCAAATGTTACCCGTGCTGAGTCCAAGGTTTGTTGCAGTAGCACAATGTTTTTTGGATCATTTAAAGTTTTAGAAGCATCGCGTAAATTAGCTGATGCTTGCGCTGCATTTGTCGAAAGGGTTTCTAAGTTTTGCAGTAGTTGTCCTTGGTTCAATCGATTGACAGTGGGAGATAGACTGTTGACTGTAACGCGGAGTTGATTACTAGTTTCGGTGATATTATTCAAAGCGCCCACCAGCGAAGAACGATTTGTTGTTAACAGGTTATCTATGTTGCCCAATAAACGTCTTGCTTGATTTGCAGTTAAACTAAATTCTTTTGCTGTGACACCAAATTGTTCGACAGTTTGAGCCGAAGATGCACTGAGTTTATTTGTTGATCGTTGTACTGTATTGGCAGTAGCTGAAAACGTGTTTAGTTGTTGGCGTAAGCTTTTGGTCAAACCTTGGATATCTTGACTTAACTCAGTAAAACTAGATGCCGCCCCTGTAGTGGTTTCTAGAACTCTGTTGACATTGTTATAAAATTTTGGGTTAGTGTATGTGGTGGCTAAGTCAGTTGAGCTGCGAATCAGGTCATCAACGCTGATGCCAATTTGACCTTTTAACCGTGACCCATTACAAACAATGAGATTAGAGTCGCAATTTCTCTCTAGCGGTTTAGCAACAGTAACCCCTGGAGGTATCGTCCCTTTTGGTGTGATGTCGATAATGCTTTCGCTAATCAATCCGCTTTGATTAGCCTCCACCACCACATTACGGGGGATAATTAGGTCAGCTTGGGCAATTTCAATTTGCACTTCCACGGCGTTTGGCCCTGGTTCAACCTTGGAAATACTGCCGACTTTAACGCCACGATAACGAACTGGCGCTCCCCTTTGCATTCCGCCAGCGTTGGCAAATTCTACAATAGCTTTATATGAACTACGACCAGTAGTGTATCTATTAAGCCATAGAAAGATTAATCCAAATACTCCAAGTCCTAGAAGGAGTAGCAACCCCACAGACCCTTCTCTAAATGTTCGCGCAGATGCGAAGCGGCTTGTAATTTCTCGCATTTTTGTTCCTTCACCAACAATTAGTCCTGAGTCCTGAGTCTTGATTCCTGAGTATAAATCTTTTTACTCAGCACTCGACACTCAAAACTGATTAGCCAACTACCTGAATTGGGCCGTGTACACTCCCACTAACAAATTGTCTGATCAACGGATGCTCTGTGCTATCCATCTCACTAACTGTACCCTGCCACTGCACTTTACCTTCATAGAGAAAGATAAGCCTGTCTGATGTACGCCGTATCGTACTTTCTTGGTGGGTAACGATCACATAAGTACCACAAACTCCTTGTGTGCATTGCAAATAGCGGATTAAATCTTCTATCACAGTTGAGGCAATTGGATCAAGTCCAGCTGTTGGTTCATCGTATAGTAAAATTTCCGGGGTGTCTTTGGGATTATCAGGATTAGACATAATCGCACGAGCAAAACTTACCCGTTTTCGCATTCCTCCAGAAAGTTCCGCTGGGTAGAGATTGTCTGTTCCTGGCAAACCTACCATATCCAGTTTTTCTTTTACCAAATCTCGAATGCGCGATCGCATTAGTTTAGAGTTTTGATAAAGTAAAAACCCTACATTCTCCTCCACTGTTAACGAATCAAATAATGCCGCTTGTTGAAATACCATACCAATGCCAATCGGGTCGCTACCATCCTCAATCAAACCGTTGCGCCGTACTCCTTGCACATAAATTTCTCCTTCATCGGGAGCCATTAACCCCGCGATTAACCGTAAAATAGTCGATTTCCCAGTCCCTGAAGGCCCAATAATCCCTAGCGCTTCTCCTCGGTAAATTGTCAAATCAACATTATCTAAAACTTTATGGCTACCAAAGGACTTAGAAACACCTTTCAGTTCAATTAATGGTTCAGTCATTGATCGTAAGTCATTAGTCATTAGTCGGTGGTCAGTGGTCATTGGTCATTGGTTATTGGTTATTGGTTATTGGTCATTGGTCATTGGTCACTTGTACTGAGCGTTCGCGTAGCGTCTCGTAGAGAAGTCGAAGTATTAGTCATTGGTCATTGGTTATTAGTAGACAATCAAGAATAAATATTAGTTGAAGCTATACAAAGGACAAAGGACAAATGACAAATGACAAAAAAGATATTGATGTCATAGTTATTGGGAGTGGTATCGGCGGACTATGTACAGCTGGGTTACTTGCTCGTTATGGAAAGCGAGTTATTGTGTATGAAAGTCACACAATTCCTGGAGGTGCTGCCCATAGTTTTAGACGGCGAGGATTTGAATTTGATTCTGGCCCCTCCTTTTATTGTGGACTGAGTGATCCCCAGAGTTTGAATCCTCTAAAACAAATTCTGGATATTTTGGGCGAATCCATTCAAGTTATACCTTATGATCCGTTAGGACACTACCACTTTCCTGAAGGTACTTTTGCAGTTTATAGCAATGCTGAGCGTTATCATCATGAGGTGCATAAAATTACGCCCAAAGGTGCTAGAGAACTCCAGCAGTTTGAAGAACGCTTGTTAGGGTTATACGAGGTAATGAGAGACATTCCTACCCTAGCACTGAGGGCAGATTGGCAAGTGATTTTGATTTTGTTAAGACGTTATCTACCCACTTTAGCAAAAATACTACCTTACTTGCCGCTTGTCCAGGCTTCTGTTGGTAATGTAATGGATGCAACAGTGCAAGACCCTTGGGTACGAAGGCTCATCGATTTGGAATGCTTTCTACTTTCTGGTTTAAAGGCACATGGCACGATCGCTCCAGAGGTTGCTTTTATGTTAGGCGAACGCTCTCGCGCTGGAGTCGAATATCCTTTAGGAGGCAGTGCGGCAATAGTTAAGGCTTTAGTACGAGGATTAGAACGCTGGGGTGGTCAGTTACGATTAGGATGTCATGTCGAGCAAATTCTGGTGGAATCGGGTAAAGCTGTTGGTGTGAAATTGCAAAAGGGTGAAGTTGTCCAAGCGCCTGTAGTGATTTCTAATGCGACAATTTGGGACACTTACAATCACTTATTACGTGCAGAAGATTTACCTGCATTTGACCGTCAAGTTGCCTTAGAGACACCAGCAGTTGAAAGCTTTATGCATTTACACTTAGGTATTCGGGCAGATGATTTGGAAAATTTGACGGGACATCATGTGGTAATTCATGATTCTAGTCAAGATATCACTGCACCAGGTAATACTTGCATGATATCGATTCCCAGTGTGTGGGATGCGACTTTAGCGCCAGAGGGTAATCATGTAGTTCATGCTTACACACTCGAACCTTATACTGGCTGGGGACGGAATGATCGATATGAAGAGAAGAAACAGCAAAAGGCAAAATCTTTATATCGGGCTTTAGAAAAGATTATCCCTAATATTCGCGATCGCGTCGTTTTAGAACTTATCGGTACACCGCTAACTCATGCCCATTATCTGCGGCGTTATCAAGGAACTTATGGCCCTGCAATCGCAGCGGGAAAGGGTATGTTTCCTAGCACACACACACCAATTAAGGGTTTGTATCGCGTCGGTGACAGCACCATGCCAGGAATTGGTGTGCCTGCCGTAGCGGCATCTGGCATTTTGTGTGCTAATACTTTAGTACATCCACAGCAGACAGCAAAATTGTTGGAAAATTTCAGGTATTAATTCCATCCTTTCCTTTGCTTATAGCTGATAAACCACTCTAGTTTTCGGGGTTGGTATCATCTCAGATCAAGTTCAACCATTCAACATTCCCTTAAGCATTAATCCCTAAGAGGTTTTTATAAAGTACTGATTTCGGTACAATACCATCTGTCTGTAGAATGAAGCACATGATCAAGAATGCAGCGTATTCTCTAGTGTAATTGAATAAAATCTACCTGCTTACAAACAAAACGACTTTGTAGGACTTAGGTCAGACTTTTTACCAATTCAATCAAGAGGTACAAAATGGACGTATCACAGATTAAAGAACATTTGCCAGTCTATGCAGAAGGCCCAGGTGGTTTAGAAGGGGCATCTGACACACATATTGGGAATATTGACTCCGTGGAGGGAGGCAAGTACGTCAAGTTGACGAAGAATAATGCTCCTGATGGTCAACACCACTGGTTTCCTGTTGACTGGGTAAGGGCAGTAGATGAACGAGCCGTTTACCTCACAAAAACGGTGGACGAGGTGGCAGAAGAATTGCTTAATGAACAACCTGCTGGTGTTTAAGTTTATCATTTTTTGAACAGATACTGCTGTATCTTCTCATATATCCCGACCTGACTTTTCCAGCGCATATACGACATCCTTCTACATCGCAATCACAATTATCTGCTCACTAACGCAGTCAAACCAAGCGCTCAAAAGCATCAACACATTGGCTTTTTCCCTGTTATTTGTTGCGTTAGCAGTTATCTTGCTTCAGTCATCGACCTGTGCCTTACCTGGTAAATATCGTGCAATTTTGCATGAGCATTGCGAAGAATCTGATATATTACCACATATCTGCTCAAAGCCGCAGATATGCGGTAACTCGCAAAAATAAAAAATGTAGTTGCTAGTGATGAAGTTTGGAGTGCGATCGCTCAGGGGTCAGTGCTAAAAGCGATCGCATAAATTATACGTGTTTTTATTATGCTTTCTTGATTATTCTTTGTCTCCCAACCAAATTATTTGCAGAGCATCACATCGAGTTTTTTAAGTTAGAAACTGTTTTTTCTGGGTTTCCTGAAAACGGAAAAACTAAGATACTTTTGATTTTTGGGTTCTCAACTAATTCTTTTAAACGACCCAATTGCCGATCTGTAATTGCAACTCCAGCATATTGTTGAGCGTAATTTAATTCCTCAACAAAATTACCATCATTATAAGCTTGAATAAATACGCGATCCACACCCCATCTCTCCCAGTCAGCCGCAAAATATTTTTTAGCCCAATAGGGGTTATGATGACAAATATCAAAACTTACCGAAGAATTAGCTTTTTTCATAGAGGTTGACATTTGTCGCACAAAATTAGTTAAATTTGCGGTGCGGTCAACTTTCCCAGGTAATTCAGCATAATAACCTAGATAATCATCCCATTGAACTGCGTCAATATTAGGATATTTTTTGACAAACTCTACTAAGACATTTTTAAAAAAATTAGCAACTTCAGGTATCTCTACATCAAGTACATAATGATCGATTCCAGCGTAGGTTTTATCCACTCCTGGGACAATCCATTTTCGGGCGATCGCCAAATCAAAAATCGGACTATTTTTATCTATTTTAATACCCTTCTCAAAATAAGCGTGAACTTGCATCCCTTGTTTATGCGCTTCATCAATCAACCAATCTAACCATCGCTCTTGAAACTGGTTTGGGCAACTTTTATACCCTAGCGTTTGCTGCATAACATCGCTATTGTACATCGTACATCCGTTCCCCCAAACTCCATGAATAATTGTATTAATTCCTTGAGAGTGATAATAACGAACTCTTTCACGAATCGTTTTTTCATCAGCATTATTGGTTACTTGGTAGCGGCTTAAATAAATTCCTCTAATTACTTTCTTCTCCCAAGGAGTTTGAGCTAATGGTGCTTTTTGAGGTGTTATTGTTTTAATTAAAGCTTGCTTATTATAGGGAGCAGAATTTGGAGTACTTGATAAAGAGGGAGTAGGAGTTAAAGAAGTAGTCTGAGTTGGGGTTGAAGAAGTAGTTGGAGTTGGATTTAAAATCGGAATGCTTATTTGTTGATTCTTCGGTAAAAGCTTGCTGATATCTAGATTTCCTTTATGACTAAACCACCAATAACCACCTCCTAATATCAGTATGATTAGAGAAAACGGAATATTAGAGCATCCACATCCATTTGGCTTTTTATTTTGGCGTGACATAATAATGTGATGATTATTTGGCAATTTAGAGCAATATATAGATTAATACAATTCCATATCTATATTTTCCTAATACAATCTATAGAAAACAGCACTGCTAAATAAACGCACCTATTATCTGTTAGGCGTGCGTTACGCTAAACACACAACGAAAACCAGTCGCTTGGCTGTTGGTAAATCTGCTCACAGCGCTGGTTTATTAATAAATCTGATGGAGAAACTTCTGCTTTAAATTGAAATTTTCTATTTTAATAGACTTTTAAAACTAAAGGTTATTTTCTCTATTAAGAGTATGAAATTCTCCTTTACCAGAAGATTAACCAATGATTTCAACTAGGTTAAACAACTGGAGAGAAAACGGGTGCAACAAATATGGCAGTTGGAAAAAAGAAATTTAGCAATTGCTAAATTTCTTTTTTATTGCTTAATAAAGCCCCAGACTTAGATATATCTATATACGCAGATAGATGCCATAGAGCTATTTATCTCCTAGAGGAAGGTAAATTATTAAAAATTACTTTTGTTAGAATATGAAATTTAAAACTAAATAGTTAATATACATTTTATTCAATGATATCCATCAGATAAATATTATAAATCTTAGTCTTTTATTAATGTTTACCAACTATGATACGAGAGTAGTGAATAGCAAT
Source organism: Nostoc sp. UHCC 0302 (assembly GCF_038096175.1). Lineage (NCBI taxonomy): Bacteria > Bacillati > Cyanobacteriota > Cyanophyceae > Nostocales > Nostocaceae > Nostoc > Nostoc sp. UHCC 0302. The sequence goes on along the minus strand of NZ_CP151099.1, from coordinate 695,370 downwards.
GATTCGAGCTTGAATATCTAGGGATGGTTGTGTCATCCCGGAAAAATTCTCTAGATTTATTCCTCAAGCTACAAAATGTAGCTAAAAACGACGGCTTAGTAGGTAAATACTTAAGGTAAGAAACATGAATTATACTATTGAGTCCGCACGCAATATTTTCTCTAACACTCAAGTGGCAGATGCTGTTCCAGCCACCACAGCAATGTTTGCTGAACTCAACATTGACGATCAACTAGCATTTCTCTGGTATGCCTATACTGAACTAGGTCGTACAATTACTCCAGCTGCTCCTGGCAAAGCAAACCTCCAATTGATGGAAGGAATATTCAACGAAATTAAGCAGATGTCTCATGAAGAGCAAACGCAATTAATGAGGGATCTAGCGAGTAATGCTGACACTCCCATCAGCCGTTCCTATGCATATTTTGGTGTCAACGCGAAGCTAGGATTCTGGTGGCAGTTAGGAGAGTGGATGAAACAGGGTATCGTCGCTCCTATGCCAGTTGGCTATCAAATGTCAACTCAAGTTAAAGCAGTGCTAGAAGCAGTTCAAAAAATCGATCAGAGTCAGCAAATTACTGTACTACGGAATACTGTAGTAAATATGGGTTTTGATCCGGCTCTGGCTGACAACAAACAGGCACAAGTCATAAACTTTAAGTTTCCACGTACATCTTTAAGCCCCCAATTCACCATTGAGGGAGTCACAGAACCGACAGTGTTGAAATACATTGAAGCGATGAATGCAGATAATGTTGAAGCTGCTGTTGCTTTATTTGCTAACAACGGTGCGCTGCAACCGCCCTTCCAGAAACCGATTGTCGGACGAGAAGCGATCGCTGCATATCTACGGGATGAAGGGCAGGGATTAGTGATGAAGCCAACCAAAGGCGTCTCAGAAAGTATAGAAGACGGTTATACACAGCATAAAATTACTGGTACGGTCGAAACTCCTTGGTTTGGAGGTAATGTTGGGATGAACATTGCTTGGCGATTTTTACTTGATCCTCAAGGTCAAATTTACTTCGTGGCTATTGACTTACTAGCCTCCCCCAAAGAACTGCTTAACCTAACTCGCAGGTAAAACTTGTTTGCTTTGGATTTGGAGTACTTCCTCTTAATACAAAGGAAATCGCGCTTGTCTAAGCGCGATTTTTAGTATCACATCGGCTCTCAATCAATACTCGGTTCACTTAGAAGTGAGTTGAGCTAAATGTAGGCAAAGCACCGTAAATCAAATGTAATTTAAATACTTAATCTAGCTGGTAGCAGCTGCATTGAGTTGCTACTTCCATCGAATCTGCAACACGAAAATATAGGTTACCAAAACACCGAAATCTGGAATTTATTTTGTGCTTGAGCGCTGACACTAAGAGAAATCAGCAGTGGTGATTTCTGCTTCCTGTTACAGCACTCAGCAATATCTGAAGTAGTGACTGCATTTTCGCGCACTTATTCTCGCTACTTCAGGTTACTAACGATATCCCTAACAATATTAATTTAGGCAGGAACAACTTGAACAATCAGTGAGCGTTTATCCAAGGATTGGACTTTCCCTGCTTGACTAAGAGCAGCTACAATGCGGTCTAACATTTCTCCAGCTTGCTCGCGATATTGATTTTCTCGACCTCGCAAACGAATAGCAAACTTCACTGAATCGCCTTGACTCAACCACTGAATCGCTTGCTCAATCCGTAAGTTGTAATCAGCCACACCCACGTTTGGACGAAATCGAACTTCTTTTACAGTCGGTCTAGCACTTTGTCCCTGACGTTTTTTCTTTTGATACTGAAGCTTGCCATAGTTAAGAATCTTGGCTATTGGAGCGTCTTTACCTTCAGAGACTACAACTAGATCAAGTTCTAGACTTTCGGCTAACTGTAGAGCTTCATCAGTATCCATTAGACCACGATTATTATTTTCATGGTCAATCAAGAAGACTTGATGGGACTTAATTTGCGAGTTAATTAGTTGCTTTTGGATTGCGATAATGATTTCCTCTCAATTTTTTAGAACTTTGTATCACTGACATTCCCAAGGTAACACAATGCTATATATCTCTCTTTTCTCAAAAAGAGACGAAATATTGGCTTTTTGAAATGATGCGCTCTACCCAGCAACCAGTACTGAAGCAGTGTTTGACCACAATTACTTTTAACTGAAGGAGGCAATAGACAAAAGCTAAAGCTAATAAAGAATACTTATTATATGCATTAGTACTACTAATATTACATTTGTTAATATTTTTTAATACTCTGTTAGGATTTACTTAGATAGCAATCTAAATTAAGATTGCAAGGAAAGTAACTCCCATATGCAAAAGCAAGGTATTTCACTGGCAGAGGCAGCAAAGCGTCTAGGTATGAGTCAGAGCGATTTGTATGTGGCTGTGCAAAAAGGACAAATCCCTACTTTTAGAAGAGATAGAAGAACTGTCGTTCCTCCAGGAGCTTTAAAAGATTATCAAATTAGGCTGCGTTTTAACTCTGATTACAGACTCTAAAATTTCAAGTCAATACAGCCTTAGCAATAGTAGCGTCAGAGAAACAGCAGTTTCCATTTTCTCAACTGCGCTTTGGTTGGAAAGCTGTGTAAATATGCACTCAGTATGAGCAATGCTCGGTTCCCACGAACCGAGCATAATTAATTGTGAAGTACAAAAGCCTAAATCAATTTAAAGCAGTCCCCAGAAATGAAGAAAGCCTTGACCAGAAAAAGCTTCAATCAACACGACAGATAAAAAACCAATCATGGCAAGGCGACCGTTCCAATTTTCACTTTGAGGAGTGAATCCAGGACGGGCAGCATTCCGATCATCTAAAACAGGAGGTTTAGGATTGTTGAAACCTGTCATGAGTGAAACTCCAATGTATTGTGTTGTAACACTTATTAGTGTCTGTAACAGAATGTAACAGATATTTACGATAATGTAACATTAACTAAAGACACAAATTTAACGTAAATGCTGGGTCAGAGTCTACTGTAGGTAGTAATCGCCGTCTTTAACATCCACAGTTTAATACTCATGCCTTGCCTTTCTTCACAGCAGTATGCCAAGCAGCCAACCAACGCATAGCTTAGGGTGTTTGAGGTGGCTTAGGAGGAAGGCAACTACCAATTGCACCCTCCTTGCCCTCTTTACATCCCCCACCCAATTGAAAAAAAGCGTGCAAAGCAACTAGTGTTGGCTCTAAATCCCCCACACTTAAGATTGCTAAATTCTGGATTCTGACTTTTTTCAGATGTGCCAGTAAATTAATGTTTTCGATAACACAACTATTTTCTCCCTTTTGCGCTCTAATACTCACTTTTGAAGGATAAAATTTTTAGTATATTTGCTTGTTAAAATTGTATTAAATTATACTTAAAATAATATAAAGCTTTTTATCAAACTATTTTCAGAAGGAAATAACGGACGAAACGGCAATTGCCTTCGGCACTGCACCGAAGTGTAATTGTTCTTTTGTTCTGATGGAAGAGAGAAAATAAGATAATTATTACCTCCAGGGCTGTACTGGAGTGCAATCGCACTTAGTCTTACATAATTAGTTAAGTATCTACTGGATGCAGACAATTGACAACTGGATGCAGAGAATTGACAATTATGTCATCCTAGAAAAAGAGATTTAATTCGGTGATAGTCTTTGTTTCAGTACTGACAGGTTTTTTCCTTTTGGTATTGAAAAGTTCTCTCCAGAATTTAAATCTTTACACAGTGATGATGAGCGAGAAAATTAATGTCAATTTATGTAGGTAACCTTTCTTACCAAGTTACAGAAGAGGATATCAAGGGTGTTTTTGGTGAATACGGTACTGTAAAGCGGGTTCAAGTACCTACAGACCGTGAAACAGGTCGTCCACGAGGCTTTGCTTTTGTGGAAATGGGAACAGACGCTGAAGAAACAGCTGCTATTGAAGCTCTTGATGGTGCTGAGTGGATGGGTCGTGACCTGAAAGTAAATAAGGCGAAGCCCAAGGAAGATAGAGGAGACAGAGGTTCGTTTGGCGGTAACCGAGGAGGAGGATACGGTGGGGGCGGTGGACGTAACCGCTACTAAGCTGTAAAACAAACATTTTACAAGCTAGTCTTAAGGTCAGACAAGGAGTCTGTCTTTTTTTTGTACTGTTACCCCAAAACTGCCATTGTTTAAGTCAATTTAGTAGGAGAGATAATGACCCAAGTAATAGTAGGCGACAATGAACACATTGAGTCTGCCTTACGTCGATTTAAGCGAGAAGTTTCCAAAGCTGGAATTTTTCAAGATATGAGGAAGCACCGTCACTTTGAAACGCCTATTGAAAAACGCAAACGCAAAGAAATTGCCTTGCATAAGCAGAGTAAAAGGCGTTTCCGCACTTAAGCCGTGATGGCGTAGTACCCCTCGGTTTGAGTACGCGAAAGGGTTAAGCGATCGCTAGCAAACTTTAGTCTGCTAACACAACTCCGTGGGAAACTTTTGTTGGGGAGGGTAAGGGCGATATTGCTTTGAGAGCTAGTTTCCAATTATCCACCCTGTACCCGAACCATTAACCCTTGGAGCAAGATCAATTGCAGGGTTGCGAGGAACGTGGTTTAAGAGAAAGCAAGTAGTTGCTATCTGCTTCTCCTCCTTTTTCTAAGTCATCTCGTGTTAAGGTTAATGAGCCTGTACTTTTAACTTCTAAGCCAAATTCCTCACAAAGCACGAGAATATAGCCCTCAACGAGGTGATTAGAATTCTCATTCAGCATTAGTGAGGTCATAATTTCTACTATTCCCTTGTCATAGGCAAATCGAGAGTTGCGCTCGACTCCCATCTCAGCCAACATAGTTTTGAACGTCTGCTAACTGATGTTCTTAAGCAAAGTTCTTGTTTCTGTAAGTGGGGAAGTTGCGACCATTTTCAATTCCTGCTAGGTAATTGTGAGGTATTTCACGTTATCGTCCCGCCTCAACCATTTTGGCAATTGCCTCTTAATGTATCAATCATGTCGCACCCTTATCTTATTTAATTCGCGTTCAGCCACATAGCCTTTGATAAAACTAAGCAAAACATCTTTCATGTTATTTACTTCTCTAGCTACGACTGACTTGAACTGATTTATTTTTATTAGCTTATTAAGTATTTTTACTCAAATAGCAACAAGTTTGCTTTCATCCATATAGCAATTCTAAGCCTGTAGTCTCTATATTTTTCTACTTCAGGCTTTAATACTGCTATTAGATAAAGTGAGTTGATCCTGGATTTTAGTCCAAGGCGCGTAGTTATTTCACTTTTTCAAAACTACATTGAAAGAATTTAAATAGCCTGTAATAGTTTTAGCTAAAGTACTCCGTTGTTTTTTACTAGTTATTACCATTACTTGATATAAGCGTCCCTCAGCAACATACATCCTACTTCTAGTAATTTTACCCCCAGCATTGACATACTCAATTTCTTTGCCAGGATGATTATTTGAGCTACGAATGTTTCTTTGACTAATTAAATTACTTTTAGTAGTTTTTAAGGCCATATCCCGTGCATCATTAAGTATTGCTTGGGGGTCAGCCATTTGACCATAACTATAAGGAAAGTCGTTGTAAGTAACTATATATGCTACTTCTTGCTTAGGTGGTTCAGCTACAAATATTTCTAAGTTAATTTCCCCCATGTAAGTTTTTTGATATTGGGTATTTCTGTTAGGTCTTCCTGGCATCAAAATAGAAAAACGCCCATCTGGAGCCGTGAATAACTTCCATTGTGGCTGGACTGGTTTAACAACTGTTGGTTTAGGTTTAGGTTTCTGTTGCGATACAGTTGGTTTGGTAACAGTAACAGATTGTGGCTGGACTGGTTTAACAGCTGTTGGTTTAGGTTTGGGTTTCTGTTGCGATAGGGTTGGTTTGGGAACAGAAACAGGACGTTTGGGTTGACGTGCCTCAACTAAGATAGATCCACTCCAGACAAAAGTGGCGGCGATTAATGGCAACAAACCTTTGATTGTCATAGATTTTGCTTTTCAAGCTGCTGATATTACTGATGATGCTAGATGTTATAACCTAGCAGCACACAAAGCAGCACCTATTAGTCCAACTTGTTGATTGAGGACAATATATACAGGTATTTCTTCGAGGAGCGATCGCATCCGACCTTTTTGAGTGAAATTCAATAGGAAACTGCTGTTTTGGATTATAGGGAGAATTTTGGGTGCAATCCCGCCTGCAACGTATAATCCACCATAAGGTAAAAGTTTGATGGCAAGATTTCCGGCTTCTGCACCGTAAGCTTCTACAAATAATTGCATAGTCTGTTCACAAAGGCGATCGCTTTTTTGCAGTGCAGCTTTACCAATAGCCGCACCAGGATCGACGCTTTTTTCTTGCTGTCCGGCTTCTTCTTCCCAGGTTCTGATTATTTTGGCAATGTCTGGTGATTCCGGGGCGATTTTGCGATCGCGTAAAAATTGGTAAATTGAAACAATTCCCTGACCAGAAACCACACGTTCTACAGAAACGCGCTGGATATCATGTTTATCTAGCAGATATTTCAATAGCTGAAATTCTAACTCGTGACGCGGGGCAAAGTCGGCGTGTCCACCTTCAGAAGGAAAGACTTGATAGTACTTTCCTTGCTTAATTAAAAATCCTTGCCCTAAACCAGTACCAGCACCAATAATTGCAATCGGGGCTTCGGGTTGCAGTTTACCAGCTTGCAAAGTCAGTAAGTCTTGTTTTTGTAAACCTAAAATGCCATAGCCAACAGCAGCAAAGTCGTTGATTAGAGAAATGTGCGGGATGCCTAATTCTTTTTCTAATCGTTCGGTTTCTAGGAACCACGCTAAATTGGTCAGTTTGGCAGTATTTTTTACTATTGGCCCTGCGATCGCAAAACAAGCTTTTTCTGGCGTTGGTGACTCAGCTTTGAGCAAAAACCCCTGTACCATCGGTACTAAATCGGGAAAGTCTCCACTCTGGTAACTTTCCTGATAAATAGTATGTAACTCCGACTGTGACTCTGATAGTTCAACCAGTTGCAAAATAGTTTTTGTACCGCCAATATCTCCGGCTAATAGTAATGTCATAAAATTTATCAGTAAGGTAGTTATTGTTTTTGTATAGTAGACTTCCTACAAAAATCAATTTTTCTTGAAAATAGAAGTCAGAAGACAGAATATTCTATTTCTTACCTTCTGCCTTCTGCCTCCTGTCTTATTTTAAAGATAAGTTTAGTATCTCTAGGTAGGGTAAATAAGAATTTAAAATCACTATCAGGAATTGAAATGAAAAGAGACGAAATTAAGCAAATCGAATCACTTCCTCTACTTGAGTTAAATGGGAGGTATCTCCCTTTAGTTCTAAAAACCATTCTGGATATTGACGCACGACTTTTACTAGGGAACATAACGAAGCTTTAACTTCTGTTTTGGCAATTTCCCCTACTAGTCCTATTGTCCCCCCGACAACAGATATACCGTGACCTACCAAAAGGATATTTTCAGGGAAAAATTCACTTGATAAGCATCTGGCTGTTTGTCCAGAACGTTCCCATACTTTTTCACGAGTTTCGGGGTAGTTAGCAGCAATGCATGGTGTATAACTGATGTCGATTCTAGGAAATAACTCTGCTAATGCTGAAATTGAGAGTCTTTCTGGATCTTCTGTCATCCAAGCAGGATTTAGCCATTCGCTCAAGCCTGTTTCTAACTTGATAGGTAAATCCAGGATTTCTGCCACTGCATTTGCTGTTTGTACGGTTCGCAGAAAGGGAGAAGCAAAAATGTGGGCGATTTTTTCTCTTTTCAAGCGGTTGGCTAACTGCTGTGCCTGCACCATACCATCATCAGATAAGGGTGGATCATAGCGTCGTTCTGCGGTGAGAAACCAATCAGGGTTTACGAAATCAAGGCGGTTAGCGTGTCTTGCAATCCAGACTATCTGACTCATGGTTTAAAATATTCAGGCAAAAAGAATTTCGCATTTACATAAACAAGCCCACCTGCGCGAGCTTTCAATTTAATATACACTGATGATGCAGGGCGATATTGCAATGCATAAATAATAATCACATACAACCGTAAATGACGTAGTGATTTTTGTCATTACCATTACTAACACTTCTTTTACCGCCACATCCGCTGATGGAAAGCCCAGCTTAACCATATACTTCTCCAGCACCAGCAATTATGCAGTATTTTCAATTAGTGATCCAGTTGTACAAGTAATACCAATTTGAAAAAAGAATGTGACAAATAGGCCATCTGTAGAGACGTGATTCATCGCGTCTTCATCGAAAGATGTGTTGCAATCATTAATTGAATTGGTATAATTAGCCCTCAGATTTGCTCACCTCAAGGCAAGCTTGCACGAAGTCTTGAACTATGATGTTAGAAGAATCTCTGCGCCATGCCACAGCCAGCACACTGGGGCTAACATCCTTAACTGGGCGAAAAGTCTGTCCTGACCGGGTATAAACTTTTGTCGTACTTTCCGAAACTAGAGCTACCCCTTGACCATTAATCACGGCTTCCAAAGCTTCACTAGTATTGTTGACTTCTGTACCAATAACGACTGGATGCCCACCCCGCTCATCTATCGCTAGCCAATGGTCTCGCCATATCCCAGATTCAGCAGGTACTGTAATAAAAGGTTCATTAACCAAATCTGACATCTGCAAAACTTCGCGCTGCGCCAAAGGATGGTCAGAAGATAAAGCCACCCATCTCGGTTCAACCAGCAAGATTTCTGTAGATAGTTTATCTTGCTTAGGTACTGGCAAACGCAATAAAGCAACGTCAGTATTCCCAGAGAGTAGTCCGGCGGTTGGGTCTGACAACTCAAAGAAACGTATCGTCACCTTCCAACCCGGTCTTAGGGCTTGAAAACGTGCCAGAATAGATTTCGTAAATTCGCTGCCAATGCTGGCAATGAAACCAACGCGCAATGTCTGCATTTCGCTTGCTGCGACTTCCCGCACTGCCAATAAGGTAAATTGCCAGTCTTGTAGAAGCTGTTGAGCTAGAGGTAAGAGAGCTGCACCAGCGGCGGTGAGTTTGACATCGCGGCTACTGCGCTTTAATAATTCAATGCCTAATTCACGTTCTAACTGGCGAATCTGCTTAGACAACGCTGGTTGGGAAATATACAACCGTTCGGCAGCACGAGTGAAGTTTAAGTCTTCAGCCACGGCAACAAAGTATCGGAGCAAGCGCAAATCAGCATCCATGCTGTTTAATTCTTTTTATTTATTCTATTTGGTTATAGCAGTAGGTCTTGGACTTTTTGGTTACTCTACGATACAAACTGAAAATGAGCAATAAAGGGTACTGGGGATTGGGGACTGGATATTGGGTCTTGGGCATTAAATTATTCTTCTCCATCTCCTCCGCTCCCTGTTCCCCAGTCCCTAGTTCCCAATCCCTAACTTATGTTTGTCAATACCTTCATCAAGCGGCCAGTTCTGACGACCGTCTGTACATTCATCATTTTGCTGCTGGGAAGCATCTGTATTCCGATTCTTCCCATTTCTCAGCTACCAGACCTCGCCCCGGTGCAAATTAACGTTACTTCCAATAATGTTGGTGCAGATGCCCAAACAACAGAAAGCACTGTAACTAACATTATTGAAAGACAAATTAACGGAGTTAAAGGTGTATCTTATATATCTTCTAACACGGGCAATGATGGAGCCAGCAATATAACTGTTTCTTTTCCAACGAGTACCAACGCAGATATTGCTCAAGTCAACGTCCAAAATAAAGAAACCCTGGCTGAACCGCAATTGCCAGACATTATTCAACGAACGGGTGTGACTGTTGAAACAGCATCAAGCAGTCTGCTTCTCGCTTTTGGGTTCTATGCAGATAATAGTGAGTATGACAACACTTTTATCAGTAACTATGTTGATTTGTATATTCTCGATCAAATAAAACGGATTCCTGGTGTAGGAAGTGTCAGGATTTTTGGGGAACGCAAATATGCGATGCGTCTCTGGCTCGATCCCAATAAGCTTGCTCAACAAAAACTGACTCCGCAAGATGTGGCAACTGCCCTGCAAGAACAGAATATTCAAGTGGGTGCAGGGTCAATTGGTAAGGAACCAGCACCAGATGGGCAGAGCTTTGAATTTGCTTTAAGAGCAAGTAGTCGGTTTAAAGAAGCGGCTGAATTTGAAGATATGGTGCTGAAGGTTAGCCCAAGTGATGGTAGCAGTACCACTACTAGCACCAATGCCACCAGTAGCACCCTAGTTAAAGTCAGAGATGTCGGTCGGGTTGAACTAGGAGCAGAGAGCTATCTCTCTGATGCTAAATTTGCCCTATCAGGCAGCAATCCCAAGCCAGCCGTGGGTTTGGGAATATATCAACTTCCGGGTAGTAATGCTCTACAAGTTGCCCATGCTATTGAAGAGAAGATAAAAGAGCTAGAGAAGAGTTTTCCACCTGGATTAAAAGCGCAAATCGCATTTGACACTACTCCATTTGTGGAAATTTCCTTAGAAGAGGTATTACACACCCTGGCTGAGGCCATTGTCCTAGTTGTCTTGGTCATTTTTGTCTTCTTGCAAGACTGGCGCACCACCATCATTCCCACTGTTGCTATCCCCGTTTCGCTAATTGGGACTTGTGCAGCTTTGTTAGTTTTAGGTTTTCAGATCAACACACTGACCTTGTTTGGATTTGTGTTAGCGATCGGGATTGTCGTTGATGATGCCATCATTGTAGTGGAGGCAGTTACAGTCAAGCTAGAGCAGGGTATGAGACCCTATGAAGCAGCTGTTGAGGCAATGAAAGAGTTAACTGGGGCAATCATTGCTACGTCACTTGTACTCATGGCAGTATTCATTCCCGTCGCATTCGTTCCTGGTACTACTGGTATTGTCTACAAACAATTTGCTTTAACCGTTGCTGTCTCTATTGCCATCTCAACTTTCAACGCCTTAACCTTTTCTCCGAGTATGGCAGCTATTCTTATGCGGCCATCTCAAATAGGAAGAGGCCCTTTAGGCTGGTTCTTTAACCTGTTTAATCGCGGATTTACTTGGTTCACGCGTCGGTATGTCGGGCTTGTTAGCTTCCTCACCCATGTTAAGCCAATGGTGGTTGGGGTCTTCATTGCTGGTTTAGTAGCAACGGTTTTAATGTACAGAGCAGTACCTACTGGGTTTATACCAGAGGAAGATCAGGGTTACTTCTTCGTGATTGCCCAAGCACCTGACGGGGTTTCTTTGAAGTATACCGAATCAGTTTTGGAACGGGTTGCTAAGGAAGCCATAGCCATGCCAGAAGTGAGAGCTGCTTTTGCAATCAGTGGTTTTGGTTTCGATGGAAATGCTTCTAATTTGGGGCTGGCATTTGTTAACCTGAAATCTTGGAAAGAGAGGCCTGAAGAATCTCAGTCTGTTTATGGAATACTTCAAAGGTTAAACAAAAAACTTTCCACGATTACAGAAGCGAGAGTGATTGCTGCCAATGCTCCACCAGTGCGAGGGTTGAGTACTACAGGTGGTTTTGAATTTATCATTCAAGACCGAACTGGCAATGCTCCGATTGAAAGCCTAGTTGGGACAGCAGAAAAATTTATTGCAGCGGCGAATAAAAAGCCTGTTCTCCAACGAGTATTCACTCAATTCACTGCCAATACTCCCCAATTTCAAATCCAGGTAAACCGCAACCAAGCCAAAGCTCTCAACGTAGAGATTAACCAAATATTTCAAGCGTTGCAGACTTACTTGGGATCGCAATATGTCAATGACTTTGTTCAAGGACAGCGACAGTATCGAGTATATGTCCAAGCAGATGGGGTGTTTCGGTCTAATCCTGATGATATTGGCAAGCTCTACGTTCGCTCTAATAGTGGGGCAATGATTCCGTTGAGTAATCTGGTGCAAATTACTCCGTTTGTCGGGCCGAAAATTATCTCGCATTACAACTTGTACAGGTCAATCAAAATCCAAGGGTCTCCTGCGCCAGGCGCTAGTTCTGGACAAGCGATTAAAGCAATGGAGGAAGTAGCAGCAGAGATATTGCCCCAAGGGTTTGGTTATGAGTGGACAGGGACTTATCTTCAAGAAAAGACTTCTGGAGGAGCTACAGGCTTAATTTTTGGTTTAGCTATTGTTATGGTCTTTCTGGTATTGGCGGCGCAGTATGAAAGCTACGTTGACCCAATTATTATTTTGCTGACAGTTCCCTTGGCAATCCTGGGAGCGATGACAGCGCTTTGGCTACGCTCAAATGTTTTTATGGTGGGTAGCTTGTTTCCGAAAGTGGTGGATGATATCTATTGCCAAGTGGGACTGGTGACTTTGATTGGTCTGGCGGCAAAGAACGCGATTTTAGTCGTGGAATTTGCCAATCAGTTGCATGAGCAAGGTATGAGCTACACGCGGGCGGCAGTGAAAGCAGGAGAAGAACGTCTGCGACCGATTCTGATGACTGCTTTTGCGGCGTTATTAGGATTTTTACCCTTGGTTATATCTGAGGGTGCTGGAGCTAGCAGCCGTTGGTCTCTGGGAACAGCACTTTTTGGAGGACTGCTGCTGGCAACCTTCTTGAGTCTATTCTTAGTACCAATTCTGTACATTTTGGTGAAGAGCCTAGCTCAAGCTCTATTGTTTCGTAAGGGTGGTGGAGGCTCAAATCCTCCAGATTCGCCAAATTCTGCCAATGGAACTTCAGGCTCTGGACGTGGAGCTTTGCCAGCAGGCTCAAGTCAGCCAGAGGCACAACTCAGGTCACAGCAAGATGGCAGAACTGCTTGATAAAAGTTAGGGTATGAGGTATGGAGCATGGGGCATTGGTTATTTGTCATTGAGGATTGAGAAGTGCTGAGTCAGGAGTTAGAAGTTATTCTTTCTTTGCTCCCCTGCTCCCTGCTCCCTGCTCTCCTGCCTCACTCCTGGCTAGCAGGTGCTGATGGTGCAGCAGGCTGGGATTGAGGTTGTTGGCGCAATTGGCGTAGAGATTGCCGCAACTGGCTTTGGCTAGCATTTTCTCTTCGCCGCCGCCGATTTGTAGTTGTTGCTGGCTTTGGTGATGAGTCGTTAGACACTTGCTGACGCTGGATGCGAGGTTGAGAATCTCTTGTACTTCCCTGGTTACGAGATGATCTGGCAGCAGTGCTTTCGACTTGCTGACGCCTTGCTGTAGATTCATTCGAGGATGGTGTAGACTCTCGTCTTTGCCTGTTTCTATTTACGGTAGTAGTTTCCGCAGGAACATCCACAATAGTAGATGTCCTCAGTCGCCTACGTCTTGGTGTTTCATCTGTGGAGTTGGAGTTTGATGCTGCTGTCTGCTGCTGGTTTGTCTGTTCTGCTTGTCGGCGTTTTTTCTCTTCTTGAACTTGGCGATATCGCCGTGAACCCCTTAAGGCATATTCGGTGGCAATAGACACTCCTTGTCTGCCACCTGCTGCCGATTTTAATTTCCACTCACGCGCTTGTCTCAAGGTTTCTTCATCTAAGTAACGGTTTCCACTGGAGCGAGCAACACGCACATTCGTGACATTACCTTTCTCATCGGTATCAACAGCTACCTCTACTCTGCCTTCGATGCCTCGTCGTCTGGCTGCCTCTGGATACTTCGCCCCACACTCTTGACAAGCTGCTCGACCATTTCCTGAATTATTAGTTCTTCTCGGTGTTGATGTTGTTGCTACTGTAGAAATGTTTCCTGGTTTTGTGCCTGTGCCTGTACCTGTGCCTGTGCCTGTACCTGTACCTGTGCCTGTACCCGTGCCTGTGCCTGTGCCTGTACCTGTACCTGTACCTGTACCTGTACCGCCAATTATACCTGTGCCTGTGCCTATAGGGATACCTGAGCCTGTACCTAAAGCAACACCGGAGCCAGAGCCACCTGGATTATTTGAAGGTACTGTACTATCGCCTCCACCACCGCCTGGACTTGTTCTAGAACTTCTAAGTTCACTCAACTGCTGCTTTAAACTTTCGCTATTTTGAGTTGCTGGCTGTGAATTAGAAGGAGATTTCACAGGGATTTCTGGCTTACTGGCAATTTCCCTTGGTGGGGTATTGGTTAACTGTGACGTTTGAGTAGGTTGTTCTGGTTGTTGTACTATGGCCTGCTTTTGTACAATTTCTGGTTCTTTTATTATGGATTGCTTTTGTACTTCTGGTTCTTTTAGTGTTTGTTTAGGAGTTTCTTCAATTAGTTTTTCTGGTTCCGCAGTCGGAGAATCAACGATCGCTACTTCTATGGGTTGGTCTTCTTCTTCAGGTACTCTTGTTAAAAAATTACCTAATCCGGAGGATAGTGCGCCGATATGCAACGCTAGCGAACCAATCAGACTGTAAGCCAGAAAAGACTTAAGAGCCTCAACTTCTTTAGAACGTTGCTCGACATTGATACCAGAAAAGCTCATAGCCTATTGCTACCTATTCTCACTAACTTAGCCATCTTAGGATGCAAAGGTACAAATATCAAGTAAAGAATTAAAATTTTTTGGCTGCTGTTAGATAGCTATGATATGAGTCAAAATGTCTTGTTAGACTATAAATTTCAGGATTTTTAGATAAAATTAACTTTTGTATTGTTTAAATTAAACTATTTTATCTGAAGTCAACAGACAAGTAATTAAAAGTAATGATTGTAGTATTTGAAAAATTTATTATTTTACTTTAAACTTTATTGAGAAAAAGTTTCAGCTTTACTCCAGATTCTGGTAGTCTGACTGTGTATTCTTGAGAACGTTTAGAGAACATGGGAATTCAAAAACTGTTTGAAGCAGGCGGCGTAGTCATGTGGCCTCTGCTAGCGTTTTCGGTGTTGGGTGTGGCATTAATAATTGAGCGTATTAGGTTTTGGGTAAGAATTAACAACCGTCAAAGTCGCGTGGTACGAGATGTATTAAATCTCTATCGCCTTGATAATGTTGTCGGTGCAATGGACAAACTTCAGAAAAATGCAGATTTGCCACTGGCTCGGATTTTTCTTGCCGCTTTAGAGTTGGACGAGCCAAACCCAGAAGAATTTCGTTTGGCATTAGAAAGCGAAGCACAAGCTGAGATACCTGTACTCAAACGCTTTCAAAATATTTTTGAGACAATCATCAGTCTTGCTCCACTATTGGGTCTTCTCGGCACAGTCTTAGGATTAATAGCTTCCTTTGCCTCTTTAAATCTCGGTGATGTGGGAGGTAGCAAAACAACAAATGTGACCGCCGGGATCAGTGAAGCTTTGGTATCGACAGCATCAGGATTGATAGTTGCTATATTTATACTTCTATTTGCTAACACCTTCCGGGGATTGTACCAGCGCCAGATAGCACAGATTCAAGAGTATGGGGGGCAGTTGGAGTTACTTTACCGCCATCGCTATGAACGAGGAGAGAAAACTTATGCGTCTACAAGATGAACCGGAACTCCCAATACAGATCAACATCGTACCGATGATTGATGTGATATTTGCAATTTTGACGTTTTTTATCATGTCAACTCTGTTTTTAACACGCTCAGAAGGATTGCCAGTCAATTTACCAAAAGCAGCAACGGCAAAACAACAGCAAGTTCCGACGAGGATTACGATCACAGTAGATGACAAAAAGCAGATAAGCTTGAATCGCAAACCTGTGGCAATTAATGATTTAACACAGCAAGTAAAGGCTTTAGTTGGCTCTGACTCAGAAGCTTTAGTGGTTATTAATGCTGATGAAAAAGTTGGTTATGGTGATGTAGTGGCAGTAATGGATCGAGTCCGTCAGGTTGAAGGGGCAAAGTTAGCGATCGCCACCCAAAAACCATAAGTAAAATTAGCGTAATACAACAGATAATTTTTGGGCGATATTGAATGCGTTTGGCTTTACCAGTACCGCAGGCGATCGCCCATATTTTTTAGATGTTGCTTACACTAGTGAAGCTAATCCCATTTGCAATTCTTGAGCTATATTTTCCAATAATACTGCTTGCTCTGAGTTGATAAAAAAGTGTCCACCATTAAGCATCTGTAATGAGAAAGAAGCGGTAGTTTGCTCTAGCCATGCTTGCAAATCATTGTGAGTAGCTTCCTGGTCTTGCAAACCACCAAAAACGCTAATAGGACAATCAAGCGGTGGCTCGTGATTATAAACATAAGTGTCTACAACTGCAAAGTCTGCCCGCAGAATAGGAAGGAACAACTGTAACAGTTCTGGATCTTCTAAAACTGCGTTGGGAGTCCCATCAAAACGGCGTAGTTTCGCTAGTAACTCATGTTCTGGTAGGGCGTAGATGGGTGGTTTAGTTGACGGGAGCTGCGGGGCGCGGCGACCAGATATAAAGAGGTGAAATGGAGCTAAACCGTACTCAGAGCGGAGTAGACGAGTCAATTCAAAGCTAATTAGTCCACCCATACTGTGACCGAAGAAGGCGAATGGTTTGTCTAAGTATGGTATGAGAATGGAAGCGATCGCACTTACCAGCGGTTTTAACTGCGTGAACAGAACTGACTTGATTTGTCTTCCCCGTCCTGGTAGTTCCACAGGACAGACTTCAACAGTGTCAGGTAAGCTATTAGACCAAGTGCGAAAAGCTGAAGCCCCACCACCAGCATAAGGAAAGCAGAATAAACGTACCTTTGCTTGAGGATTAGGCTTGGGACAAGTAACCCAGGAATTAAAAGTTGGTGTAGTTGTCATGATAAAACTTGGAGTTGAATAACAATTATTAAATACATAAAAGACATGATTTACCCTTCCCTTTTATGGGTTTAAGCTGTTTACAACTTTTTTAGATTTTAAATTTAATATCTGCAATAACCTTGCAAATTATTGCAAATAATTCTTACTGTGTAAAGTCTGATTAAATTGAGTTCAAGTTTTTGCAGCTTTGATTATACTGTCGGCAATACTTTCAACTTTAGCTTAAATGCTTTTGCCATCTGCTTTTTCGCAGCGTGCGTCATCGCGAAAACTCACGTACAAATTTCATTAACTTTAACGTTATATTTATAAGAACAGATTTTAGAAAAAATCCTTGTTACTCCTATGACAGGAATTGACGCTTGGGCGATATCAGTCGTTAGCGGTGTCGCAACTCCCATTTTTCAGTCCCTTTTGACAAGTGGCGGAAAGGTTCTAGGAAATGTTGGCAGAAGTTTAGATGAAACAACTAAAAAGATAATTTTTACTGCTTCCAAACAATATGAAAAGAAGTATGAAGAGCGTCATGGCATTCTCAAAGTGTTGGGAATGCGTGAACCTGTTAAGTTGGAATCTGTCTACACAGCAGTACAGTTTTTAGATGATGATGCTATCCGGAGCTTTGAATCTATCGAAAATTTAGAAAATTTCTATCGCCAAGCCAAAAATCGCAGATTTCAATCTCAAAATAGTCGCAAACAAGCAGGAATTAAAGTTGCTAATGATAAGCAATATCTGATGGTACTTGGTGGCCCGGGTGCGGGTAAGTCTACATTTCTCAGGAAAATGGGACAAGAAGCGCTCAAAGGGAAAAAAGGACAATTTATAAACTCCTGTATTCCAGTTTTTATCGAATTGAAAAAGTTTACATCGAGTGATATCAATATTGAAAAAATTATTGCTGAGGAGTTTGAACTTTGTGGTTTTCCAGACCCTGATAAATTTACAGCTAAAGCCTTAGAAGATGGTAAATTACTGATACTGCTAGATGGATTAGATGAAGTACCAACAAAGAAATTGACAGAGGCTATTAGCGAAATTCAAAACTTTGTTGACAAGTACGATAATAATCGTTTCATTACTTCCTGTCGTACAGCGGCTTATCGCACTGGGTTTCGCCGCTTTAGTGATGTGGTAATGGCAGATTTTGATGATGAACAAATTCAACAATTTATATATAACTGGTTTAATTCAGAAGCAGATAAACAGGTAAAAACAGGTGATAAATGCTGGGAATTACTACAAAAAGCAGAAAATGTTGCTGCTAAAGAGCTAGCCCATACTCCTTTGTTACTGACATTTCTTTGTTTGGTTTATGACCGTTCCCAAAGCTTTCCAGGTAATCGCAGTGTTCTTTACCGGAAAGCACTGCGGATACTTTTAGAAGAATGGGCGTCAGAAAAGCGAATTCTCCAAGATGAAATTTATCAAGGACTGCATACAGAATTAGAAGAGATATTACTATCCGAAATTGCTTATACAGGTTTCAAGTCTGATAGGTTTTTCTTTCCTGGACGCGATATTGTTCAGCAAATCAAAACATTCTTAGCAAGTAATCTTAATGCACCTCAACATTTAGATGGTGAAGCAGTTCTAAATGCTATTACTGTGCAACAAGGAATTTTGGTAGAACGAGCAGAAGATGTGTTTTCTTTCTCTCATCTGACGCTACAGGAATATTTAACAGCACAGTATATTGATGACTATCGCAAAGTTGACCAATTAGTTACTGAACACCTAATAGATAAACGCTGGAAAGAGGTGTTTTTGCTAGTAGCTGGGTTAATGCGGGGCGGTGCAGATGAGTTGTTATTGTCGATGGAAAAAGAAGCGCAAAAGTATATTAATACATCGAAACTGCAAGCATTATTAACTTGGGCAGAACAGGTAACAGCTGGAGCTGAAGGTGATTTTAAACCTGTGGGTAAACGTGCAGTTGCGATCGCGATCGCTATTGCCAACACTAACGTCATCACCATGACTTACGCTATTTGCCATACCAATGCTATTGTTAAGGCCAAAGCCCTAGCTATCTAATTGGTATACAAAGCAGGTAAACTGAGGAAAGCACCTAGCAGCAGTAAAAAATTAGTGATAGTAAAGTTGCCTCGCCATCGCCCAGAACGAAAATTCAGTAATATCAAACGAATAGTATTAGAATGTTCACTCATTGAGTGCGTGCATTGTGGGGCAGAATTAGCGCTACGCAGACCAAGACACATGCGTAAAACCATTCAAACAATGGATGGTGCAGTATTTGTGGCAGGCAAGAGTAAAGAATGTACCAATCATAGTTGCACACATTTTGGTAAACATTACTACGCGACTGGCGTGTTAAAATACAGTCTGCCTTACAGTACTTATGGGCTAGACGTGCTGGCATTTATTGGTTGGCAACATGAAAATGAGCATCAACAGTTGGCAGAAATTCGGCGCTTATTAAACCAGCGTGGTGTTGAAATTAACGAAAGCAATGTAGGTAAGCTATACCGTCAATTTCTGGCACTATTGGGTGGAACGATTGCACATACACAGGAGAAATTAGCTGCCACAGCAGTCCATCATGGTGGCTTGATTTGGGCAATAGATGCCTTACAGCCCGAAGGCCACGGAACCTTACTGTATGTATTGTACGAGGTATTAAGCGGTACACCAGTAAGTGGAATTCAGTTACCACAGGCACAGGCACAAAGGTTAATTGAGTGGCTGCAACCATATAAAGAGTTACCGTATAAAGTGCTAGCAACATTGTCAGATGGGGAAAAATCAATCATTGCGGCAATGAATTCAAGTTGGCCAGATGCACCCCATCAACGTTGTCAAGCCCACTTTCTCAGTAATTTAAGTGAAGTGGTGCTGCCATTAGACACAAAGCTCAGACAGCAATTAAAAGCAGATTTAGATGATCTGCCAAAAGTCCCTGAGTACTCAGAAAGAGCCCAACACCCAGGCTCCGAACAGCAGCAAGACAGTCTCCCTTTTTTTCAGGAATCCCCTATTTGTCACGAGACATAGAGTTAATGGCAATCGAATCCCAGATTCGGGCTGCGGTTCGGGATTGTGTCAATCGCACCAGTCGCAAACCTTTTCGCTGGGGCGGTTTAAGCGGCTACCAGCAATTAGAAACTATTGGACAGATACTACGTAGTTTACCATGTCGAGAACTTGATACAGATTATTTGTCTCTCTTGTCAGTATGGATTGACCAAGCCTTAAGTAGCAATCGTTCATTAGCCTCCGACTTAGAAGAAACACACAATTGGTTGCAACGAATTGCAGAATGTTTGCACTATCCTGAACAAACCAGTCCACGCATTGATTGCGCGACCGATGTTACACAAACTGTAAAATTACCTTTAACAAGTTTTCAAGTTCGGCGCGAAATGGAAGAGTTATTACAGCAATTTCAGCCCGACCCTCAACAAAATCCCGCACAGTTTGCCTTGAAGAAAAAGCTACAAAAACTATGGCATAAATACGGTACTGATTTATTGCACTGCTATGACATTCCTGGCTTACCGCCAGATAACTTGAAAATGGAAGCTATGTTTAGCCTTTTGCGTCGCAATCAACGGCGAATTAGTGGGCGCAAATCAACTGCCGAATTACGTGATTTTGGGCAATATCAAGTTCTTTTCTTCGCCGAAAGTGAACAAATGTTGCTGACACAAATTCGGGAAGTGCCTGTAGCGGAATACAACACTCAACGTCGCAGATTAGCAATGGATGAAGCACCCCGTCAACAAAAACATCGCCTTCATCGTCATCCAGTTACCACAATACAAGCTTTAGTCGATCAACATACGGAACTTCTGACTGTGCTTGAGTCTCAAGCCCTGAAATACCAATTAGATAGCTAGGGGGCCAAAGCCAATGTTATCACTATTGACAAAGCCATTGCTAGCGCCATTGCCATCACCAACGCCAGTGCAGACGCCCTAACTATCGCTATCACTATTGCCATTGCCTACACCAAAACCTACGCAAATGCCTACGCTATCGCTAACGCCTACGCCAACGCTAGTGCCAACGCCATCGTAATCGCTATCGATTACACTTATGAACTTGAAAAATTAAAAATCTTCAATAACGTCAACTTGATGGCGCTAATTGCCCAACTTCAAGCACTAAAAGCTCAAGTTCCTACTGATAAACAGCCGCGGGAAGTGCTTCAGGCATTTACTCAGCGCCTCCAACAAACGTTACTCAATGCTTTCTATCTCACTCAAGAAATGCTAAATCTATCTGAGGCAGAAGCAAAGGCACTGAACAATTATATTTATGCCAATGAGCTGATTATCCAGTGCAAACAAGCAGCAGTGCGAGTGTCGCCGCAAACCTGGGAAGCAATTGAGGGGCGAATGTTATTGGTTCCATATAGTTGATTAACAATAGGTAAGTAATACCAATTTGAAAAAAGAATGTGACAAATAGACCATTTGTAGAGACGCGATGAATCGCGTCTTCACCCAAAGATGTGTTGCAATCATTAATTGAATTGGTCTAAGTCGGCGCTAATATTTCCAATTATGTTGAGAAATCTCAATGTTGTAGCGACTGTCTTAAAAGTCAAGCCATCGTTACCCAAAAAAAATCACCAGGGAAAAATACAGCAGCAAAAAGTAAGCCAACTATGTAATGGCAACACAGAAAGAATAAAAAGCATAACAAAGGACTAGCAACTTTATCGAACTAACTCCTAAACTCATCTCTTGTGAACAGAGTTCTGAAAGAGATGAACGGAGTTCTGAAGGAGATGAACGGAGTTCCAAGAGAGATGAACGGAGTTCTGAAGGAGATGAACGGAGTTCCGAGAGAGATGAACGGAGTTCCAAGAGAGATGAACGGAGTTCCAAGAGAGATGAACGGAGTTCCAAGAGAGATGAACGGAGTTCCAAGAGAGATGAACGGAGTTCCGAGACTCGCCGACGAGTATTTGAAGGGGATGAACGGAGTTCTAAAACTCGCCGACGAGTATTAACTTATTAAGAGCCAGAAGTTTTTGCAGATTTGGCTTTGCTAATAGCTTTAAAGCGTTCACCCAACTGTTCGGCAATAGTTTTTAAGCCTGGAGTCTTTTTTGCAGCAGTCTTGACATAATCATAAACTGTCAAACTGCTAGTCATAGCTTCACTACCGACAGCCAGTAAGGTATCATCAACTTGTTCGGTGAGTTGCCGCATTGAAATTAAAAGTTCGGTAAGCGTAGTGGCTAACTGATAATCTCTGACAAATTCGTCAACGTCAAAGCTGGCTGGAAGAATCTCACGGTTAGACTGAGCAGCAGTGACGCTATTATTTACAAAGGCTAGGCTTTTATCGCCCATTTTGACTAACTTGCGCCGTTCTTCTGTGCTTAAAGTAACTAAAAAGGGTAGCTTTTTTTGCACTATCTGTAAGGCTGCTTTAATTTCTTGGATATCTGCTGGCGTAATGGAGCCTGTAATATTTTGATAAGGCATCGTATTTACCTTGGGGTATTCTAAGGGTGAAGTAGCAGTGTTTGCTGAGTATAGAATTCCCATTGACAAATGCGATCGCACACAATTACTCTATTTATTTATTCGTTTTAGTGCTGATGCTGATGGATATTGGCCAGATGCTATCAAAGCTTGGCGTTCTATAGTTCTTTCATCACCATTAAAATCTAAAATGCGTGCTGTTAGGGACTTGCGTGAAAATAAAGTACCAGTAAACCGAGTTTCGACTGCGCTCAACTCTCGACGGCTGAGGGTTGAGCGCAGCCGAAACCCGTCTGCTTCTGGAATTAAGCAATACTCACATAGATAATCAGAGCGTGATGCAACTAACCGCCGCAGTTCTACATTAATGTAAGGACTAGACACTTTAAAGACTTACTCCGCGCGGATGTACTGGTAAGCTTTTGCTTTTGCTAATCTCATAATATGTTCCAGCGTGAGAAAATGATCTAACTCCTTTTTCTCCTCTGGTGTTAGCTCCCCTGTTTTATGTTGGTAAACCAGATACTCTAAGCGTTCTTTTGCTGTATCTGAGAGTTGAAACTTGACAACGCTTTGGGGAGTGGTTCCAGCAGCAATAAACTCGATAATTTCGTCGTAAACTTTGGTTGTATTTACAGATATAGTCATAAGTTTACCTCTTTAATTTAATTATGCTACTTTCAATGACTGTCCTAGCGTTTGAGGCTCTGGGAGAGGTTGACCATCTTCTAAAGATGACTCAATCAGCATTTCTAAAACTTCTTGAGCATTTTTGAGAACTTCTTCATAGGTGTAGCCGTGAGTGTGACAAAACTCTCCCCATTCAGGAAGACTGACAACAAAACATTCATCTTCGTCAGACCATTGAATAATTATTGTGTATTTCATAATTTACTCATACACCTCTCGTCGATGAGCAATAGTGTTTACAACAACTTGACTTATGTCATCATCAATTTGGTAAATCACGCGATAGTCACCTATGCGATAACGGTAGTAGCCTGCTAAGTCACCTTTGAGAGGTTTAATATTGGGGTGGAAACGAGGAGTTTGTTCGAGTTGCTCAAAGCATCTAGCAATTTTTTTGGCTAAAGCTTGGTCTGCTGAACTATAAATCTTTTCTGCTTCAGCAGATAAAACAACGCTATACATCAGACCGTATTGTTCTCCAACTTTTTACGCGACCCTCTGCAATATCTTTTTTACTCCTCTCAAAGGATTCAATAAATCCAGGAATATCAAGTAATTCTTGGGTAGCATCTTCACTCTCTTTATCAGCCAGATAAGCTAAAAAATCAGCAACCAGTTGTAAGCGTTCTGAAGATAATACATCTAAATATTGGTTGATTTGCTGACGAACTTCTGTGTTGTTCATGTTTTTGCAACTCTTTTACTTCTCTAATTGTGCCAACTTCTTCTGAGCAAATTCTCGCACTTGCTCATCTGGGTCATTCTCTGCTCTGTCGTGCAACAGTGGTAAAGTCTGGGGATGCTGAGGAAATTGCTTGATAATTATCTCCAATGCAATGTACCGAGGATTGGGATTAAACAGGAGCTCATGGGTATCCTTAAAGGGGTCATTGACAGCGCAGTTGTAGTATATTTCAAACAACTCAGCCTGATATTTAAAGTGTTTAGCTAATTCTTGGACTGCTGCACTTCGCACACTCGCACTATTATCCTGGGTAGCGCATTCTTTGAGCCAGGTTTTAGTGTCCGAGTCATCTTTAAAGTTATTAGCTAATTCTCGGACTGCTGCACCTCGCACACTCGCACTATTATCCTGGGTAGCGCGTTCTTTAAGGATTATTTTGGTGTCGAGGTTATCTTTGAAGTTCCTGGCTAATTCTCGGACTGCTGTACCTCGCACATCCCAGTAATTATCATGGGTAGCACGTTCTTTGAGGATGATTTTGGTGTCAGGGTCATCTTTGAAGTTCTTGGCTAATTCTTGGACTGCTGCACCTCGCACATAGTAGTTATCATCCTGAGTAGCGCGTTCTTTAAGCCAGGTTCTAGTGTCGGGGTCATCTTTGAAGTTCTTGGCTAATTCTTGGACTGCTGCACCTCGCACATCGTAGTCATCATCCTGGGTAGCGCATTCTTTGAGAATAAATTTAGTGTCGGGATCATCTTTGAAGTTCTTGGCTAATTCTCGGACTGCCGCACCTCGCACATCGTAGTTATCATCCTGGGTAGCACGTTCTCTAAGCCAGGTTTTAGTGTCGGGGTCATCTTTGAAGTTCTGGGCTAATTCTCGGACTGCTACAAGTCTCACATCGCCGTCATCATCCTGGGCAGCGCATTGTTTGAGGATGGATTTGGTATCGGGGTCATCTTTAAAGTTCTGGGCTAATTCTCGGACTGCTACAAGTCTCAAATCACCATCATAATCCTCAGTAGCGCATTGTTTGAGGATGGATTTGGTATCGGGGTCATCTTTAAAGTTGTGAACTAATTCTCGGACTGCTACAAGTCTCAAATCACCATCATAATCCTCAGTAGCGCATTGTTTGAGGATGGATTTGGTGTCGGGGTCATCTTTGAAGTTCTGGGCTAATTCTTGGACTGCTGCAACTCGCACATCACCATCATAATCATCATAATACTCAGTAGCGCATTCTTTGAGCCGGTTAAGTAATTCGGTAGCTGTTGACGCAATTACTGAGCGATTTCTCACCTCTACAAGACACTTGGCCGCTAAAAAGAGATTAACAAACTTTTCCTCTTCGCCATCTTGCGCCATTAAATAATCAAGAATCTCCCCAACAAATCTTGGCTCAATCATTCCCGCAATTAGTAGCAAGACTTCATGCCAACTTTCATCTTGCCAGTGTTTGCCAAAAACTTCATTCTTAAGTTCCTCAATAGTCAGCGTTTGCGTTTCTTTAAACTGCCAGACAAACTCCCAAGCACAGAAATATTCTAAAAATGTCCGATGCACAAAAGCATAATAATCTGCACCCAGGAAACATAACATAAAGTTGCGAGTCCGCAGCTGATTAATCATCACCCGCGCCACTTCTCTGGGTTTATCAAATTCTATGGTTTTGAGATAATTAGTCAGAACTTTGACTAAATCATTTTCATTAATCAAATTACCTGCCAAACCTTTATCACCAGTTTGCATAAGATAAGCAACCTGACGCAGCATCGCTTGCTTATCTTTATAATCAATCGTTTTGGGATCTAACCTCTTATCTTCTGTCAAAGCGCGTTCCACATCCCATTGATGCAGCAACACCCGTGATGCTTGATTATAAAGCTCCGCCCTATCTCTTGGTAGCTCTTGATTTCGATTTAGAATTGCCATCATCGTCAACAGCAGAGGATTTCCCGCCAATTCTGCAATAGATTTGGAAGCTGCAATTCCTCTTTTTAGCCGTTCCCGTTTTCTTACTTTATCTACTGCATCGGTAAAAGTTAACTCATGCCAACGGTTGATAAAACCCTGAATTTGTTCTGAGTCTAAATCTTGTAATATAAAGTGGCGAAACTCAGCATTAAGCAATCGTTGCGGTTTATAGCCAATAATCCGAGAAGTGACAATTACCTGCACTTCAGGATAGTCATTAGTAAAGCGATGAATATCAGTAATTACATCCTCGCGCTTACCAGGGTCAAATACTTCATCCAAACCATCAAACATCACCAAGGCATTACCAGCTTTTAATTGTTTATCTACTTCAAGCTGATTGAGATGATGAATTGCACCACTACATTGATGAAAGAATTCGAGAAAATTATTGCACTCTTTATCTTCCCGTCGCCGCATATAAGTGCGTAATTCAATTAGCAAGGGAATTGGTAAAGATATAACATTATCCAGTGGAGACTCAGCCCAATTCAAAGCCAGAAATTGCAACAATGTAGACTTACCTGAACCAGGATCGCCCAAAATCACAAGATATTTATAATCTTGCTTTTTATTGACAATATCTAAAACTGAACGGATCGGCTGTTCAAAATAAACCCGTTTGTGGCGTTCTAATTCTTCTAATTCCACTTCTGCTTCTACTTGGTCGCTTTCTCGCAGCCGTCTAAGATGTTCTTTAGGCAGTTCGTGAACTTGTGGCAAAACTTGATGAGTTTCCCGGACATTTTGAGCAGTAAAAATCCGCCATAATTTAAGTTCGTTATAGGCATAGCCGCTAGTATCTAAGCTATCTAATTTGAGATTGCCATAGCACTCACGGATTCCTTCTTGATAGCGTTTCAAATCAAATGCAGGAATAATCCCGGCTATCTCTGTTGTGTTTTCCCTAATTTTTTCTAGATTCCAGGAATCAAGAATCTCTCGCAGTTCAGGAACTTCTCTAATAATCTCTTTAACCTTTTGCAGATATTTCTTGCCAACTCGTTTCCAGTTAAAATCTTCCAGTAACGAGCATGAGGGATTAAGTTGATACCAAATTTCTTCTAATCTTTTGGTGTTTATCACCTGACAGTCATGTTTAAAAGCAGTTCCCAAAATTTCTTTTACTTCTTGATGCTTCAGAAATTGCTTTATTGGCTGCGTGGACTCTTTGATTTCATCTTCAGAACGATCGCCGTCTTTTAAATCCTGCTGCATCAGTTGCAAAAATTCTGTTACAGCCATGACAACAGCTTTATCGAGCGGTTCTCGCTTAAAGGACGCGGTTACAGCATTATTAAAGATACTTTTGAAAAAATCTTTAGCGTAGTCCTTGACTAAATCCTTAACAAACTCTTCGCTGATAATAGTCTTGACAAGAAATCCAAATGCTTTTCCCGCTACCCAGGTAGTGAACCACTCAAATACCAATATCATACACACGCCTGCTAAGTGCTTGACTACGAGTATATACAGCAGTTTCAGCAAGCGTTTCAGAATTTGCGATAATTTAAAGTCAGGGAAATACGAGATAATGCGTAGACATAATGCCCAGTCTCAGACTCTAGCCCAGATTATCAGGATCTATGCCCAGCGCTCTTAATCGTTCTGCCAATTGTTGAGCGCGTTGTTCTGCAAGTTGCGCCCGTTGTGTTTCTTGTTTAATTTGTTCTGCTGGCGTGAGATAGCGTTGTCCTTGCTCATCGTACCAATACATCCATTCCCGCGTTACCCCAGAATAGTTACCTCTTTCGCAACCAATTCCTAAACCAATTTCTGGCAACCAAACGGGGTTTCCCTCTTGCAATTGATACCTACCATTAACTAACTTATGTACTTCTAAACGCGGTTTGCGACGACGACGCGAAGAATAAATTACATAGTAAAGTACACCCAAGCTCGCATATTCTTCTAACTTAGTACTGTATTCCTTGCGATAATTTTGCGAAACTACTTCTAATACCAAAATTGGTAAAATGTTTTCTTCCCACAGTACATAACTTGGGCGCAGTTCCTCATCATAAAATCGCTCTACCCCTAAGCTCAAAAACCCATCTGGTACTATCGGCGGTTTGTCGGGATCATAATAAATCCCCATATCTACCCCAAAGAACCAGTCCATACGTTCTGCCCAAAGTATCAGCAGTATCGTCTTCAGCAAACCTGGTATTAATTCTTGCAGTTCGTTATCCACAGGCGTTTCATCTGAGTCGGGCAGTTCTTCGGCTGAGGGCAAGTACTTTGGTAAGTTGTACTCTAACATGACTGGTTTCCCCAAAACTCAAAGGATACTTAACTTTTGCCAATGCCTGTATACTCATGAGAATTATAGCGATTTTCTAAATGTCCTTGACTGCGGTTAGGGATTCTTGCTGTCAAGCGTAGACACTTCGTGTCTTGCGGCAAGACACGAAGTGTCTATACTAAATATTGAGTTGATACCGTTACTTTGTGAAGTTGCATATATTTTTACCCCACCCTAACCCTCACGCCAGTCGCTCATGGGGGAAACCCCCAAGACCGCGCTGGCTCCCCTTTCCAAGGGGAGGGAATTAGATTTATTGTCTCCCCCCTTTATAAGCTACGGTGTACACACAAGTCTTCTAAAGTTGTGTCACAGGCTTTTGATCCCCCTAAATCCTCCTTTTTAAGGGGGCTAGGGGGGATCAAGGTTTCAGGCTTCAGTGCGTAAGTCTTATTAATATCATTCGTTACTTCGGCGTTCGCATTTGTTACTTCGGCGTGTCCATAACGCACGCTACGAAACTACTAAAAGAGTTGAAACCTATGCTGGTCATACTTGTGTGTACACTGTAGCCCTTTATAAGGGGGGTAATTCGACTTGCCGAGGGAAGACTACAGTAGGGTCTTTTTATATTGCATCTTCATACATAATTGGTATGAGCATCATACTGACACTAAATAACAGCTTTTAACTACTCAGCAATTTTAAATCTGCGTTCATCTTATGTAAAAAAGTTTATCTACTACTTAAATTCTCACTGTTACAATCTCTATCATCCTAACGATGTACAGTTCTGTCTAGACTCAATAATCCTACTTGTGGTCATGATAAACAGTTCAGATTTAGCAGATATAAAAGTTACTTTCTTGTTTACTGGTTATGTAGAGCAATGCCGTAGCTCAAGTAGCCGCTCAGTAAAGAATACAGACAGTTACGTTCAATAAAAGAAGCTGTTTAACTATACCAAATCTTGGTAACTCTTAACTATTAATAAATATGAGGTGTTTGCTGCTATTCATGCTTTATATTTAGCGACAGGGCGGCGCAAACAGCCAATCTTCTTCAGACACTAGGAGGCAGCACCATACTATCCCTTGAACTCATACTCTGATACCATCACCATAAGGAGTGAGCAGAGGTTAAGTGGATATTAAAACGAATAATCTTTACTAAATTGCAACTAATAAAGACTAAACTAAAAATTCTTGTGCAGCCAAACCTGTAGCTTAAAATGAAGTAATCATGTCTAAGGTTCTTGTCTCCGATTCTATTGACCAAGCTGGAATTGACATTCTTTCTCAAGTCGCCACTGTAGATGTCAAAATAGGTCTAAAACCAGACCAACTGGTGGCAATTATTGGTGATTACGACGCGTTGATGATTCGTTCAGGAACGCGCGTCACCCAAGAAATTATTGATGCTGGTACGCAGCTAAAAATTATTGGGCGTGCTGGTGTGGGTGTTGATAATGTGGATGTTCCCGCAGCTACACGCCGAGGAATTGTAGTAGTAAATTCTCCAGAAGGAAACACGATCGCCGCCGCCGAACACGCGCTGGCAATGATTTTGGCTTTGTCTCGTCACATCCCCGATGCTAACGCTTCGGTAAAACGTGGTGCATGGGATCGCAATAGCTTTATCGGCGCGGAAGTTTACAAAAAAACTCTCGGTATTGTCGGCTTGGGTAAAATTGGTTCTCATGTTGCCGCTGTAGCTAAGGCAATGGGAATGAAACTGCTAGCTTATGATCCTTTTATCTCCACAGAGCGAGCCGAGCAAATTGGCTGTCAGTTGGTAGAACTAGATTTGCTATTCCAGCAAGCAGATTATATTACACTACACATACCCAAAACCCCCGAAACCACACACTTAATCAACGCCGTCACTCTGGGGAAGATGAAACCCAATGCTCGGATTGTGAACTGCGCTCGTGGTGGGATAATTGAGGAAAAAGCTTTAGCAGAAGCTCTCAAAGCAGGTAAAATTGCAGGTGCAGCTTTGGATGTGTTCGAGTCAGAACCGCTGGGTGAGTCTGAGTTGCGATCGCTAGGCAAAGAAGTTATCCTCACGCCCCATTTGGGAGCCTCCACCACAGAAGCCCAAGTAAACGTAGCAATTGACGTTGCTGAACAAATCCGTGATGTCCTTTTAGGACTCCCAGCGCGTTCAGCAGTGAATATTCCCGGACTCGGTCCCGATGTCTTGGAAGAACTCAAACCCTATATGCAGCTAGCAGAAACTCTCGGTAATCTCGTCGGACAACTAGCTGGCGGACGGGTGGAAACGCTGAATGTCCGAATGCAAGGCGAACTCGCAACTAACAAAAGTCAGCCTTTGGTTGTAGCATCCCTCAAAGGACTACTTTACCAAGCTCTCCGGGAACGGGTAAATTACGTTAATGCCAGCATAGAAGCTAAAGAAAGGGGAATTCGCGTAATTGAAACCCGCGATGCCTCAGTTAGAGACTATGCAGGCTCGCTGCATCTAGAAGCCACAGGTACATTAGGTACACATTCTGTCACAGGTGCTTTGTTGGGTGAACGAGAAATCCATCTCACCGACGTTGATGGTTTCCCAATTAACGTTCCTCCCAGCAAATATATGCTGTTTACCCTACACCGCGATATGCCAGGCATTATCGGCAAACTCGGTTCGCTACTCGGCAGTTTTAATGTCAATATAGCCAGTATGCAGGTAGGGCGCAAAATCGTCCGTGGTGACGCGGTGATGGCTCTTAGCATTGATGATCCCTTACCCGATGGCATTTTGGCTGAGATTATCAAAGTACCGGGAATCCGGGATGCGTACACAGTAACTCTATGAGTGCTGAGTGCTGAGTAGTGAGTGCTGAGTGAAGAAAAGTTAAGAGTGAGTAGTGAGGAGTTAGAAGTTAAACATGAAAACTCTTAACTCTTAACTCTTAACTCTTTTAAACTCAGCACTCAGCACTCAGCACTCAGCACTCAGCACTCAGCACTGAAAGATGACAAACACTTGGTGGGAACTCAAGATTTTATGTGAGCCAGACCTAGAAGATTCTATCTTTTGGCGACTGGAAAATTTTGGCTGTCGTGGCACAGCTAGCGAAAGCAAAGGAAATTCTGCTCAGGTGAAGGCTTACCTGCCACAATTTCAAGCGCAGTTATTAGATTTAGCAGCGCTATCTCTGTGGTTGCGACAAGATGCTCTGTGTGTAGGACTCTCAGCCCCTACACTGCACTGGGATTTGATTGATGAAGAAGATTGGGCGACTAGCTGGAAGCAATATTGGCATCCCCAGGAAATAGGCGATCGCTTTTTGATCAACCCCGCGTGGTTACCGTTACCAGAAGCATCAGATCGGTTAGTCATCCGTCTCGACCCTGGTGTAGCTTTTGGTACTGGAACTCATGCCACCACTCAGCTATGTTTAGAATCCTTGGAAATGCGCTTGAATGGACTACCCCCACTTTTTGGGGATAAGAGCGAGAAACAAGAACGTCTAGTAATCGCGGATATTGGCTGTGGCTCTGGTATTCTTTCGATTGGTGCGGTGCTACTAGGAGCCGAGAAAGTCTATGCAGTGGATAATGATCCTTTGGCAGTGCAATCAACTATCAGCAATCGCACACTCAACGACATTAGCGCCGAACGTTTAGAACCAGCCCTGGGAAGTGTAGATGTTTTGACAAAACTTCTTGAGAACCCAGTAGACGGCATCGTTTGCAATATTTTAGCTCATGTGATTATTGAATTGATTCCAGAAATCACTGCGATCGCCAAACCAACTACTTGGGCTATATTTAGCGGAATTTTACTTGATCAATCCAAAGCTGTGGCTGATGCTTTAGAAAAACATGATTGGGTCGTTGCTACTCTGTGGAAAAGAAAAGAATGGTGTTGTTTAAATGTCAGGCGTTCTTGAACAAAAAAAATGAGGAGCGATCGCCCCACAAGTAGCTTAATTTTTTCTTTTATCTGAGCTACCAGATTCATTGGGAACCTTGTACTTTTTTATAACCCTCTCAATCTGGCTAGTCACTTCATTTATTCTATTTTTAACTTTATTAAAGTCAATCTGTGTCCAAATGACATCTCTGTCAGGCGTTTTCTGCTTTTTTTGCATAGCTTGCCCCACTAGTCAAGATAATTTATGATATCTATACAATGCCACTATTATCAATTTATAAGCTACTTTCTTAAGACGTATAAATATATATACTTAAGATTAGTTTAATATTTTATTTGCCAACACTTGTACCTAAGTGAACTTGTGAGAGCCGGATATAGCTACGCTTCTCGTAGAGGAAGAAAGCCGAAGTTGGAGTAGTTTCTACCTCTCCAACTTCTGTTTGTAGCACTAAACTCAAATTTCGCATCTCTTGGAAGCAAAATCCAAGTTCTATATGTAGATGTAGGTTAAATTTTCGTTTGTAGATATTCCACCAACTGCGCTGCTTGCCTCACACCCTCAATTTTATCCACAGGTTTACCCTGCTTAAACAGCATCAACGTTGGCAAGGCATTAATTTGATATTGAGTTGCCAATGTCCCGTACTTTTCAGTATCAATTTTAACTATACGGAGACGATCTTTAAGTTGGGCATTGACTTGCTCTAAAATTGGCACCATCATTTGACAAGGGCCACACCAGTCAGCGTAAAAATCTACTAATACAGGTACATCAGAAGCAGATAGCATCTCTTCAAAGCTGTCAAATTGCTTTTTAGTTGCCATATAACACACACCGATTTTCTATTGTTTGATTTCAATAGTAATGCTTGCTATCTAGAATCGGTGTAACATCATTTTATTTTTATTGTTTGTCATTCTTGCCTCCAATCCAAAAGTTATAGATGGCTTATTTAGAGTTCTATGATTATTGCTGAGGATTTAAATTAAAAAAACGAGTTTCTTTAACAGTAGGGGTATATTACAACTTCTGCCGAGCCTGTTTCAGAGGAGCTATGCGGGAAGCGTAGCTATGCAAGGGAGGACTTGACGTTAACAAAACTTCAGTGAACCAAGACTTCCAACTCAGCACTACTGAAAACTTTCTGCAAAATCCTATAAGT
Source organism: Nostoc sp. UHCC 0302 (assembly GCF_038096175.1). Lineage (NCBI taxonomy): Bacteria > Bacillati > Cyanobacteriota > Cyanophyceae > Nostocales > Nostocaceae > Nostoc > Nostoc sp. UHCC 0302. The sequence goes on along the minus strand of NZ_CP151099.1, from coordinate 662,660 downwards.
TGTAGATCCGAATCACCATAAGATAATTAGCGCGGTGATTCAAAATGTTGAGGAATATTTCATGGAAGTCTTGAGTGAAAATTTGCAACGCTTGCAGGGAAAAGTAGCAATTGTCACGGGTGCTTCGCGAGGAATTGGGAGAGCGATCGCACTTGAATTAGCTACACAAGGAGCCAATGTAATTGTCAATTATGCTAGTTCTAGTGCCGCAGCAGAGACGTTAGTTTCAGAAATTACAGCAGGAGGAGGTCAAGCGATCGCCTTACAAGCAGACGTTTCTAAAATCGATCAAGTAGACTCACTCATTAACACAGTCATAGACAAGTTCAAACGCATCGATATTTTGGTAAACAACGCAGGTATTACCCGCGACACACTGTTATTGCGGATGAAACCAGAAGAGTGGCAAGCTGTAATTGACCTCAATCTCACTGGCGTTTTCTTGTGTACACGTGGGGCTAGTAAAATCATGCTCAAGCAGCGTTCGGGGCGAATTATCAATATTGCCTCCGTCGCTGGGCAAATGGGCAATCCAGGTCAGGCAAACTACAGTGCCGCCAAAGCAGGTGTAATTGGTTTTACTAAATCTGTAGCAAAAGAACTTGCTTCTCGTGGAATTACCGTAAACGCCGTCGCCCCTGGTTTCATCGCCACTGACATGACAAGCGACCTCAACAACACCGAAGATATTTTGAAATACATCCCTTTAAATCGCTTTGGTCAGCCAGAAGAAGTCGCTGGTATGGTAAGATTTCTTGCCGCAGATCCTGCCGCCGCCTACATCACCGGACAGGTCTTTAATGTTGATGGCGGTATGGTAATGGCCTAAGCAATACTAAGCGTACACAGCAAAACCCCGAAGTTCTGAGCAGAGGAAACCTCTGCTCAGACTTCTCTCCACCTCCAAAGCTTCTCTCTGCTTGCATTTCATCCTCGACTAGCGTGCGGTCAAATACCATAGCACCCAACGCCATTACTTAGGGTATAGAAAAATACTCGTATCTATCTGAATGATCTCGTATTTATGCAATGCGTAACTTATTAACGACAACAAGTTTCCTTTTAATCGATATTAGTTGCAAAAAATAATAATTAGTAATTAATGTTTAATAACCATCTTAAATCTTTTAACTATTTGTTTAACTGTCTTAACTGTCTTAACTGTCTTCAATTTTTGATTTAACTCTCTGCTTAACTGTCTTAAATGTCTTAATTGTCTACTAATTACTTAATTAGTTATTCGATTGTTTGCTTATCTGCTTTAGTCTATGGATTGCTTTTTTTCTATAACTATGAAAAGTTAGGAGAACACGATAGTAAATCCATAAAAATTCATCTGCCAATAGTTAGAAATTAAGTCCTGACTTATCTTTCAGTATAAGGAACTTCAAATAAAACATACATAGCTGTTATTTGGATTAGAAGCATCTTCTATTATCGTCTTGACACCAGCCACCACGAGCAAACCAGATGTAGGTAACTAGCAAGGGTGGCAAGGATCTCATGAACTGGAATGGTGCTTAGCTCAGCTATGAAATAAAGACAGCAAAAAGCACAGAGGAGGTTACGCGCAGCTCATGCAACCCTTTGAACTGCCGGAATTTTATATGCCTTGGCCAGCACGGCTGAACCCCAATCTAGAAACGGCGCGATCGCATTCCAAAGCATGGGCTTATCAGATGGGGATACTTGGCTCAGAAGAGGAAGCGGAAAGCTCGATTATCTGGGACGAACGCACATTCGATGCCCACGATTACGCTTTGCTTTGTTCGTATACCCATCCAGATGCACCAGGGACGGAGCTTGACCTAGTGACTGACTGGTATGTTTGGGTGTTCTTCTTCGACGATCACTTCCTTGAAATCTATAAGCGCACCCAAGACATGGCTGGGGCAAAGGAGTACCTCAACCGACTGCCGGCATTCATGCCAATCCACCCCGCTAGCACTCCCCTTGTACCGACCAATCCAGTAGAGCGCGGCTTGGCTGATTTGTGGTCTCGCACTGCGTTCACCAAGTCTGCGGACTGGCGGCTTCGGTTCTTCGAGAGTACCAAGAACCTCCTGGAAGAATCTCTTTGGGAACTCGCCAATATTAACCAAAATCGGATCGCTAACCCCATTGAGTATATCGAGATGCGCCGTAAGGTTGGTGGCGCACCGTGGTCAGCCAATCTCGTCGAACATGCCGCGTTTGTTGAGATCCCAGCTGAAATCGCCGCCACTCGGCCAATGCGTGTACTCAAAGACACATTTTCTGACGGAGTACATCTTCGTAACGACTTGTTCTCCTACCAGAGAGAAGTGGAGGATGAAGGCGAGAATGCCAACTGTGTGTTGGTCTTTGAGCGATTCCTAAATGTGAGTACCCAGGAGGCAGCCAACCTCACCAACGAACTGCTGACTTCGCGGCTACAGCAGTTTGACAACACCGCCATCACCGAACTGCCCCCACTTTTTGAAGAGCATGGGCTAGACCCAGTGGCTCGCATAAACGTTCTGTTATACATCAAAGGACTTCAAGACTGGCAGTCAGGCGGTCATGAGTGGCACATGAGGTCGAGCCGCTACATGAACAAAGGAGGAGATAATTCTTCAACACCAACGCAACTTCTGGGCGGCCCCACTGGGTTGGGTACATCGGCTGCACGTATTGGATCGTTATACGCCGCCTTCGGTTTGGGAAGGTTTAAAAGTTTCACCCACGTTCCATACAAGCCTGTGGGGGCAGTGACACTGCCGAAGTTCTATATGCCGTTCACTACAAGCTTGAATCCCCATCTAAATACGGCGCGGCAGCATTCCAAGGAATGGGCGCGTCAGATGGGGATGCTAGACTCACTACCTGGCATTCCTGATGCCGTCATCTGGGATGACCACAAGTTTGATGTTGCTGACGTGGCTTTATGTGGTGCGTTGATCCATCCGAATGCGTCCAGTTCGGAGCTAAATATAACGGCGTGCTGGCTTGTCTGGGGAACCTATGCCGACGATTACTTCCCAGCGCTCTACGGACACAGCCGCAACATGGCGGGTGCGAAAGTGTTCAACGCCCGACTGTTGGCGTTCATGCCTCTTGATTCCAGCCCCATCCCAGACCCGACCAACCCAGTGGAACGCGGCTTGGCTGATCTGTGGTCTCGCACAGCTGGCCCCATGTCTGCAAACGCGCGGCGTCAGTTCCGCGGTGCGATCGCGGATATGACCGAAAGCTGGTTATGGGAACTCGCCAACCAGATCCAAAATCGGATTCCAGACCCAATAGATTATGTTGAGATGCGCCGTAAGACATTTGGTTCGGATTTGACGATGAGCCTGTCTCGACTAGCTCAGGGCGACGAGATCCCACAGGATATCTACCGCACCCGATCAATGCGCCAACTGGACAATTCAGCCGCCGACTTCGCCTGTTTAACTAACGACATCTTCTCTTACCAGAAAGAAATAGAATTCGAGGGCGAACTTAATAACGGTGTGCTGGTCGTTCAGCAATTCCTCAACTGCGATTTGCCGCAGGCTGTTGAGGTTGTCAACAATTTGATGACCTGTCGGGCGCTTCAGTTTCAACACATCGTGGCCACCGAACTGCCAGCCCTTTTCGATGATTTTGACCTGGATGCAAGTACTCGCGACAAATTGTACGGATACGTCGAAAAACTACAGCAGTGGATGTGCGGTGTCCTCAAGTGGCATATAGCGGTGGATCGCTATAAGGAATTTGAATTGCGTAATAGTTCGGCAGAAGGGCGGCTGCTGAGGGGCCCCACAGGACTAGGCACATCAGCTGCACGTATTAGATCGTTGGTCAGTACATCGGGTCTAAGTTCGGTACTCGATCAAAAGTACTGAGTCACGACTGACGCCAATATCGCTGTTTTGATAAATTTTGCGGCTTTGAGTTCCTTGCTGAGGAGTCATCAGGTAAGGTTTGATTTTTTTTCTAGTAACTAAAAAGTGGAGGATTAAGTTGTGACGTATTCTAACGACCCCAATTTGAATGTTGAAGATCGGCAGCCACAACTAAGTTTGAGTACAGCAGCGGCGCGTAATTTGGCGACAACGGCCAAATCTGCACCGCAGACGCAGGAAATTACGTCCCGATGGTTGTTGAAGCTGTTGCCGTGGGTGCAGACAAAGGGTGGCGCCTTTCGAGTCAACCGTCGGTTAAGTTATACCGTGGGTGATGGGCGGGTGACTTTCACCAACACCGGAGCGACGGTGCAGGTAATTCCCCAAGAACTTACTGAATTGCCATTGCTGCGGGGGTTTGAGGACGTTGGCGTGTTGACCGACTTGGCAAACCAGTTTGAGCAGCAGGAGTACGCCCCAGACGATGTGATTGTTGAGATTGGTCAGCCAGCTGATCGCGTGATTCTAATTGCTCGTGGGAAGGTGAACAAGATTGGTCTTGGCAAGTATGGCGAGCAGATCGTCTACGATGTACTAGCCGACGGCGACCATTTCGGCGATGAAACTGTGGTGCGATCCGAGGACACCTGGCAGTACACCCTGAAGGCGATTACCAGAACCATAGTTTTGTCGCTCCCTCAACAGGCGTTTGAGAGGCGGATCGCTCAGTCCGACGCATTGCAAGCTCATGTCGATCGGTTCCGCGATCGCCTCAACCGACCAAAGAATGCCGAGGGTGAAGCCGCCATTGAGCTAACAGCCGATCATCCCCAAGAAACGACCTTAGCGGGAACCTTCGCCGATTACGAACTTAGACCCCGTGAATATGAGTTGAGCATCGCCCAAACGGTATTGCGAGTAAGTACCCGTGTCGCCGACCTATACAATGAACCGTACAACCAGACAGAAGAACAACTGCGGCTGACTATCGAGTCATTACGGGAACGTCAAGAACACGAATTACTCAACAACCGCGAATTCGGCTTACTGCACAATGCTGATCTCAAACAGCGCATCTATAGCCGCACTGGCGCACCCACACCTGACGACCTCGACGAGTTGTTGGCTACAGTATGGAAGGAGCCAACATTCTTCCTAGCCCACCCCCGGACGATCGCTGCTTTCGGTCGGGAGGCCAACCGCCTAGGTGTCTATCCAAATAGTATAGATATAAACGGCGTTCAGGTTACAGCTTGGCGCGGCGTACCCATCTTTCCTTCCAGCAAAATCCCCATCACCAATAACCGCACCAGTTCTATCCTTTTGCTCCGTACAGGTCTGGAAAAACAAGGGGTGATCGGCTTACATCAAACCGGTATCCCCGATGAATACCAACCCAGTCTATCTGTCCGCTTTATGGGCATCGACGAAAAGGCGATCATCTCTTACCTCGTTACCGCCTACTATTCCACAGCCGTCCTCGTCCCTGATGCACTCGGCATCCTCGAAGATGTCGAAATCGGGCGCTAAATATTTGTGACAGAACTTACGCAACTGGCATCTAAGACTGATAAATCAGAGCTTACAAGCAAGCAACTTTCAGTTAATTGAACCACAGATATTGGTAAGGGTACAGCAATGAATGTCACGCTTGAAAACGTGAAACCTCGCGCTTGGCAGGGTGTTGGGGGTAGGGGGTAGGGTGTAGTGTTTAAGACAATTAAACTTTAGTTGCGTCAAGGAGTTCAACATTTTCTTCATTTCCCAAACCTGCAACCCCACACCCTCTCATCCAGTTATATAAAGGGTTTACGCTTAACTTAGTGCCATTCGGTACAGCAATGCTGTACCCCTACTGCGTGGTCTATTTACCTGCAAAAGGCTGTCAGTTGCAATTGAAGTATATGTGCCAGTTGACACATTTTTACTTAGTAACTAGAGGATGAGGTGATGACGGATTTTATTGAATCGAACTTAAATGTTGAGGGTGGGCAACCTCAACTGAGTTTGAGTAAAGATGCTGCGCGTAATTTGTCCAAAACAACTAAATCTGCACCGCAGACGCAGGAAATTACCTCGCGGTGGTTGTTGAAGATGTTGCCGTGGGTGCAGACAAAGGGTGGCACCTATAGAGTCAACCGTCGGTTGACCTATACCGTGGGTGATGGGCGGTTGAGTTTCTCTAACGTTGGAGCTGAGGTGCAGGTAATTCCCCAGGAACTTGGTGAGTTGCCATTGTTGCGAGGCTTTGACGACACCGAGGTATTGACTGCGTTAGCGGGTAGGTTTGTTCAGCAGGAGTTCGCACCTGGTGAAATTATAGTGCAGTCAGGTCAGCCAGCCAATCAGCTTTTTTTAATCGCACATGGCAAGGTAAACAAGATTGGTGTTGGCAAGTATGACGAGCAGCCTCTGTTGGATATGCTGGCTGACGGTGATTATTTTGGCGAGCAGGTGTTGGTGCAGTCAGAAAGTACTTGGAAGTTCACAATCCAAGCTGTGACCCAATGCACAGTATTGGCGCTACCACAACAGGCATTTGGGGAACTCCTCAATCAGTCGCAGGCGTTACAGTCGCAGGTTGAGCAGTTTCGGAATCGCGCAGAACTTCCACAAAATAAGTATGGAGAAGCTGCGATCGCCCTGTCAGTCGGTCATAGCACAGAGACAGTGTTACCGGGAACATTTGTTGACTACGAACTCTCACCCCGCGAATATCAATTAAGCATTGCTCAGACTGTGTTGCGTGTAAATAATCGCGTTGCGGATCTATACAATGAACCGTTCGACCAGACACAAGAACAACTGCGGCTGACTATCGAGGCGTTGCGGGAACGTCAAGAGTACGAGTTGATCAACAATCGCGAATTTGGCTTGCTACACAACGCCGATCTCAAACAGCGCATCTACACCCGTAGCGGCCCCCCTACTCCTGATGACCTTGATGAACTGGTCACCCGTCGGCGGAAGTCGAAGTTTTTCCTGGCTCACCCCCGTACTATTGCAGCCTTTGGTCGGGAGTGCAACCGTCGGGGCATCTATCCATCAACTATTGATATGGATGGGAGTAAGATAATCACATGGCGCAATGTACCAATTTTTCCTTGTAACAAGATCCCAATTACCAAGAACCAGACTAGTTCTATCTTGATACTCCGCACTGGTGAGGAAGACCAAGGCGTGATCGGTCTACATCAAACGGGTATCCCCGATGAATACCAACCGAGTCTGTCCGTTCGCTTCATGGGTATCAGCGAAAAGGCAATCATGTCTTACCTTGTCACCGCCTACTACTCCGCAGCCGTTCTCATCCCCGACGCACTCGGCATCCTCGAAGATGTCGAAATCGGGCGCTAATACCATTTCACTTTAAAGTTACGTGAGTTCGACGATTAGAAAACGGCAGGAAGTAATGCAGGCAAATCTTTTGGGTAAATATCAATCAGTCGTTTATTGAATTCGGGCAGTCGTTTATTGAATTTAGGCAGTCGTTTATTGAATTCGGGCAGTCGTTTATTGAATTCGGGCAGTCATTTATTGAATTCGGGCAGTCGTTTATTGAATTCGGGCAGTTGTTTATTGAATTCGGGCAGTCGTTTATTGAATTCGGGCAGTCGTTTATTGAATTCGGGCAGTCGTTTATTGAATTCGGGCAGTCGTTTATTGAATTCGGGCAGTTGTTTAACATGAATTCGACAAGGCTAAAAAATGGCAGGAGGTAGTACAGGTAAAACTTTTGGGAAATATCAATTGAAAGTTTTTTAGGCAAATAAGTATAAGCACGATTACCAGCCATCAAATTAATTTTGTGACTTTTTTACCGATTCTCACTCAATCAAGTGCGATCGCCTTTGTGATGCCCAGTTGTGCCAATCCCTACATAGCAAGCTTTTTACCTTTTTCTAACCGTCAAACTCACGTTAAAGTTAATGCAAATAAGCGGCAGTGGGCAAGGGAAGACCACCTCTTTTATGCCATTGCCCCTTTTTGCTGTTGATAACGCAATTTAAACTGCTGTTGCTGTACTTTATGATCCACAATTGGGTCAGGATAGCCAACAGCGTGGCGTTCTAAAGGTGAAATTTTACCAGTAACTAAATATTCTGTATCCATAGACCGCAATTCTGATACCCATTGCCGAATATATTCCCCATCTGGATCAAACTTTTGCGCTTGACTGGCTGGGTTGAAAATTCGTACAGGTTTGGGATCCATGCCGCTAGAAGCACTCCATTGCCAGCCGCCATTATTGGCAGATAAATCGCCATCAATCAGCTTCTGCATAAAGTATTTTTCTCCCAATTGGGGATTAATCAGCAAATCTTTAGTCAGGAAACTGGCGACAATCATTCGGCAGCGATTATGCATCCAGCCGATTTCATTCATTTGCCGCATTGCAGCATCTACGATGGGATAGCCAGTTCTACCTTCACACCAAGCTTGGAAATGTTCTTCGTTGGTTTGCCAAGGGAAGCTTTTGAATATCTCGCGGTAAGCACCATCAGCTAATTCGGGAAAATTATACATGGCGTGTTGATAAAATTCTCGCCAAGCCAGTTCTTGCTGCCATGTGCGAATATTAGTTTTGACTTCTTCACTGCGGCTGTTTTCTAATGCTTCTATTGTGGCTTGCCAAGCAGTGCGAATCCCAATTACACCAAATTTAAAAGCTGCACTCAGTTGCGATGTTCCGTCAACAGCTGGGAAATTACGCTGTTCTTGGTATTCGGTGATTGCTCTACTAGTAAATTCCTCTAGCCTTGCTTGCGCCGCCGCTTCTCCTGGTGGAATAACCAGTCCACCATCCCAAATAAATCCTAAATCTTTAGCTGATGGTAGTGTCTTTGCGCCTGCTTGCTTGGCAATTTCCTGTTCAGTTTCTGTTAATCCTTCAGCATTTTGCAGAGTTTCTACTGGACTAGCCTTTGGTTTACTACTCCAATTTTTCCAGAAGGGCGTGTAAACAGTGTAGGGCTGATTTGAACCTGTGCGGATTTCCTCTGGTGAGTGAAGAATTTGATCCCAATTTTGGGGAAGAAATTGAATGCCTTTTTCTTTGAGAGAATTGATAATATTGCGATCGCGTTCTTGCGAATACGGTTCTACATCCCAGTTCCAAAAAACAGCTTTGGCTTTCAAAGCCTCTGCTAAAGCTGGTATCGCTTGCACAGGATTAGCGTGGAGTATTAACAGTTGGCTACCAGCTTGGGCATATCGCTCTTGTAGTTTCTGCAAACAGCCAATCATGTAAGTCACTCTCACTGGCGCAATATCATCCCGTTCAAGTAGATTTGGATCAAGGCAAAACACACCCACGACTCTGGGACTCTGCCGTCTTGCCGCAGCCAGCCCTGTATTGTCAGAAACACGTAAATCACGACGATGCCAAAACAGAATTAAGTCAGACATTCTCTGCTGAAGTTAGTTCACCCGTACTAGCTTAAACGCTAGCGGTACTATTGAGCATCATTCTGCCGACAAATTTCTCTTACTGAATTCAGAATTCAGAAGTCAGAATTCAGAATTCTTTTTCAATGAATATGTGCCAGTTTAAAGAGCGGAATGTGGGGTATTAGATTTACTCCAAGTATGTGGGATATTTACTGTGTATTTGATTATCAGGTGCTTTTTAGGTAAAAATTATGAGATTACAACTTGCATCTTGTATTGTCTTTACATTTTTTGCTATTGGCACAAATTTATCTATCTCACCATCTGCCAAAGCCGCGAATTTCAAGACAAATTTTACTCAAGATGAAGATACGTCAAAAGGGGATATTTGGTTAGATTCTATTACTCAGAATCAAGTCACATTTGATAATTTCTCTTTGGTGAACTCAGCCGAGATATTATCCAATACACCGATTATCGGTGTTAAACCTGGAAATACCAGCACTCCTGGCCCACGTAATAATAATACTGGAGCTGGCAGTACAGATAAAGGAGATAATGCCACAGCTCCTGTGCCTGTTTCTGGGCTAAATAATCCAACTAATAGCCAAATTACTGCTTTATTAGGTAACCGTAATTTAAATAATCTTATCGATACAGAAGATGATGGTGCTTCTAAAATTAACCTATTTTTCGATAGCGATATTCAAAAAGATGATACTGGGTTAGACAACTTGTTCTTTTGGGAACGCGGCAAGAATAGTGACTTAGGTGTTCAAGCGATTGATAGCAGTGGAAAATTAGTTGGCAAATTCTTAAAACTGTCCAGATTTCAACAAATTGATGCAGGCTACTCAATTGACACCACAGAAATTTCTAGTTCTCAAGATGTTGGCTCTTGGGGAGTTAACCTTAGTCAATTGGGTGTTGATTCTCTCAGTGGGATTCAAATTATAGCCAAGAGCCAAGCTAACAAAGACTCAGAAAATTACGATGGCCCTGATTATAAGGTAGTGGCTAGAAAGAAAGTCAGAGTACCAGAGCCTGGAACTATTTTAGGTTTAGGAATGATTGCAGGAATCAGCGCCCTACTACGTCGTCGTGTGATTAAACTCCAATAAATAAACCTCACTAGAAAATGGGTATAGGGTAAATAGTCCTTTCCAGGTGAGTCAAAAATCTGCTTTTATCCCTGTCATTGGTAAATGATTCTACTTAGTGTCTTAGTGTCTTAGTGGTAACACAAATTAATTCATTAACCACAAGAGATCAAAGACACTAAATAAACAGAATCACCAGTTTGTCTATCGGATAAAGTGGCTTATTAAGGTAAAGTTAAGTATACTCTTCTTAAGAGTTAATTAGTCTTTTGTCATGGCGACCCTACTACTTGACGACGGTACAATCGAGAGTGATTTAGACGAGATAGTTCGTGAACTTGCCCTTCTAGGCATACAACTCAGACACTACGATCCAGGAACATCCCTCCTTTTCCCAAACTTGATAGACCAAGACGTTGTAACATCCTCTGAGAAGCTCTATATTTTAGAACTTCATAACAGCGTCTTCGAATTTATCCTGCAAGAAAATGGCTCTCTCTGGTGTGATTTGCTGAATGTGCATCCAGGTTCGCCTAATCTCCAGGCATTGATAGCAACCTATAGCCGTTACCATACTCACACTACCGCTGAACCTATTTACGTCTTGGCCGGAGAGATGATTTATGGTTTTGTGCGAGCTGATGGCAGCCAGATACAGCTTTTAGTTCACGCACAAGACTATCTCTACATCCCCGCTGGAGTAGAGCATTGGTGTAGCCCTTCCGTATCGTTGCACTTCAAAGCAGTACGTTATTTCGCTACTGTAGAAGGTTGGGTTCCCAATTATACAGGAACTCAGTTAAGCGATGCGCTTCAAAAGCCGCGTTAATAGCTAAATTATATTGACGTAGATTGTAACTTTTACTCTATTAAAAGAATTGAGCCAGGGACTACTAAAATTTATCTACAAGTGTAGACTTGACAGAACTATCAATAGTTGCAGTAGTTACATTTGAACTTTGAGAGAAGTCTGAGCAGTTCGCTTTGGTCTTTGCAAGAGAAGGGGTGATCATTTTACTCAACATCCTCGCAGCGAATTAAAAGCGTCTCCATTGCTTCTGCTAGAGAAATCAACTCTGTCCAAGAGGAACCACTAACTAAATTTTGGGCGTGAGCTAATCGGTTTCGTAACTGTTCAGCAGATTTGAGGAAGCGCTCGCCAAACCGCTTCGACTTTAGTCCCAGTTGCTGAAGGAGTTCTGGTTGATTTAAAACTAACTCTCGTTTATCGCAGAATTGCAGATAATCTAACAAATCCGTGGCTTCGTTTCTTTCCTGGCTTTCTCGCCATAGCCTTTGAGCGACTACTAAACGCTCTCTTTTGAGGACTTGCTGCCAGGAATCTTGGGGATAGTAAAGCCGCACTAGTCGCAACAGATTCATTTCTAGCAGCGTCACCAAGCCAAACAGTAACATTCGGGCAGGTGCTTTCTGCAAATCTCCACAAGTAACAATCCCAGTTACTTGATTGCAGTCTAGGACAAATAATCGGGGAGTTTGTTGCAAAATCGGGAGTAATTTTATTAATGGGGTGGAAATGGCAATCAGTTCTTTAGGATGAAACGCCCGTTGATAGTCGCTACATTTGCCAGATTTTGCTTGCATCAAACTGGAGCGTTCTACGTAACCACTAATGGAATCTCCCGCCTCAATGCCAATAACATCAAAATCCTGTGCCACCATCCAATCTAGCACCTCTGTTACCTGTGCTTCATCTGGCACAGCTTTTAGGGGTTCTGCCACATATTCAATTGTGATGTTGTTCTCAAACAAACTCCGTAGGTCTTGGGAACGGGATTTTAGGTGTTTCATCGGCTCTTAGCCATAAGACATTAGCAAGTTTCACTATTTCATTAAACTTGGTTTTTTCCAAGCTGTGAGAGGTATGTAAATAATTGAACATCTAAAAAAAGTGAAGTGCCAAGAGTTCAAAAACTTGCTACAGCAGTACAACAAAATACAGAAAATCGAGCGATCGCTTTTAGTTATCTGTCAAATTAGACCGAGTAAACTACAAAGATGTAGCCAACTTTAATTTGTTACTTTTTCTCTTCAGGTAACAGGCAATACTTCAACTAGCTAATTAGCAACCTAAAAAATACACGTTGTAACTAAATTTAAAAAATGCAGATTTACTGAAGTATCCATATTTTTATAGATAAACGATGCTAGTTTTGAGAAAAACGCCAATATCCCTTAATGCAAGATTAATAGTAGAGCGATCGCTAGAAATTCATAGCTCCCCGACTTATCACAAAATTCGAGGAGCTAGTTTATTACAAAGGATTTAGGATTGCTATAGATACCTTTTACCTTGCTGGCTATAATATCGGCAATGACTACTTTGTGTTTACTGTCTACTATAGTTGCACCACCAAAGCCGATAATGAGTTTTGTTGTATAGAATCAAAAATTACATCTTACTTTAATATTCATTGGGTTGTGCAACTATACTTTAAGACTTAGTAGCTCGAATTTTATCGAAGATAGCACCTTCATCAAAAAACTTCTTCTGAATCTCGTTCCATCCTCCTAAATCTTGAGCATTGAAAAGAGTTTTAATTTTAGGGAAATTGCTTTTTAGTTCTTCTGCGATCGCCTTGTCAACAGGACGAAATCCTAATTTGGCAAACTCTCTTTGTGACTCTGGGGTGTAAAGAAATTTGATAAATTCTTCTGCAATAGGACGAGTACCATGTTTATCAACATTTTTGTCTACAACAGCAACAGGATTGTCGATGGAGATATTTACATCAGGTACAATATATGGAACTTTTTTTCCATTTTGTTGTGCCAATGAAATCATCTCGTTTTCATAGTTAAGCAGAACATCACCTTGATTGTCTTTGAAAAATAATTCGCTAGCATTTCGAGCAGTTTTAGGCAACAATGGTACATTTTTATAGACTTTGGAGATAAAATCTATTGCTTGATTATCATTACCGCCAGTTTTTGTCACAGAACCCCAAAGACTGAGAAAATTCCAGCGCGCACCACCAGATGTTCTCGGATCAGCAGTTACTACTTTTATGCCATCTCGTGCCAAGTCTGCCCAAGTTTTGATGTTTTTGGGATTACCCTCACGTACAGCGATCGCATCTATAGATGTGGTAACAATTGCATCATTAGGCGCTTCTTTTTCCCAACCCGGTTGAATAAAACCTGTCTCAACAAGTTTATCAATATCAAGGGCAAGCGACAGGTGTACTACATCAGCTTCTTTACCTTCAATCACGGCTAATGTCTGAGAACCAGAACCGTCATAACTCTGATTGAATGTAATGTTTTGGTTATGTTCTTTCTTCCACTTCTCTATAAATTTCGGAATGATCTGCTCGTATGCTGCGTTAGTAACCGAGTAGGAAACAAACGTCAGGGTTACATCACTTTTAGAAGTTGCACTAGTATTACGAGTGTTATCAGTATTAGGTGAAGAACAGGCAGCCAGTACCACACTCAAGCTAACTCCAACCAAAAATAGGGACACAAAGCCCCATAAATAATACCTATCTAACCAACTTCGTATTGCTTGTAAACACCACTGTCTTATAGGCTGCGAAGCTTTAATAATGTAACTCTCAACTAACTCAGTTAAATATCTCCTTGATTTAGGAGTACGTTGCCACTTGGTCATCAAATTTCTCCCACTAATCTGCGGTATCTTGGGCAAGATACTGTAGTCAATGGGAATTATAAAGCAGTAATGAAGAATACATAATCTTTTATTAACCTAAATTTACACCGTTTTTAACTTAATTGAACCAGACTCCTACCGCAGCTTTAGTTTGTTACCTGGTAGCTTATCTAGGGCAAGAATTCCTAAATAGTTTGTGCTAGTCTCATTTCCATGCATTATGATTATTGTCTAATCTTTTAAAGACTAGGAATAAGATTAAGTATCTAATTGAGATTATCTTAGTAATACTAGAGAGTTACTACATATAAAAAAGTCCGCATCTGCGGACTTAAGTAAGTGAGATATAAATTCTATAGCTTATATGGACAATAACTTGGTAATTGCATAATACGTTTATTTTTAAGGATTTTCTTTGAAAAATCAAGCTTTTTTATTAAAATATCTGACAAAATTAATTGAATTATATCTTTGATTTTGTCTTATGTAAAAACACCTAATTGTAAAACTTACGCTTTAAATATTATGTTAAAATAAGCAAATTTTATTATTTTATATAATAAAACAAAACTAGCATTTATATAACTTTTTCTGTTCAAGGTAGCTAGCTTCTATCGTCCGAATCTTCTCTTCTAGTCTATTCGTAGACAACAGCAAATCTAACTAGCTACTTTTAGTAAAATTATTGTCTAAGCCTTGCTAATATCTCAAACACACTTGGATCTAATCATATACTTAAGCTTTTTTATCCATTATTACTAACAAGTAGCTTTAAAAGCCAAAGCAGCCTCTATCAAAGGAGTTATCTATTCACTAATTTAATATTAGCTCTTGAGAATGAGGGAACTACAGTATTAGCTTTATAAACTGATACTTGTACTTTTACAAAGTTACCGTAACAAAATTACACTATGGCTAGCCAACCAAAAACCAAGGGTCAGCAAAGTTCTACCCATGAAGAAGATACAAGTAAGAAAGCATCTGATAACAATGGTGATAATGGCGAATTGAGCCAGAAGCTAGAGTCATTGAAGTCTGCGCTAGAGGGTGATTTGACGGTAGTACCAAGTGATGCTGCTTTGAGCTTAGTTGAAGAATGGTACGAATTGCTGCATAAGGCTAAAGAGCCGGAACTAAAAGAAGTTGCTACTCACCTTAGACAACTCAAGCAACTTATCAAAAGCAATAAAGCTACAGGTCATGAAATTAGCGAAGTGCTAACAGAAATTGGGGAGCAAACAGCTAACTTTGCTGCTGATGCTAATAAGGAGATTAAAACTCCAATTCGGCAATTGGGTAAGCAGTTAACTAAAGCTGGTAATTCTTTAGGCAAAGCTGAAGACCAAGAACAAATTGAAGAAATTGATTCTTTAATAGAAATTCTTGAAGAAGACTTAACACAGGTTGATAACGAGACAACACTGGGTGGTGTTGATAAATGGTACAATTTGCTGCACAAATCCGAAGATGAAAATCTACAGCAAATTGCTAATGGGATTAAAGAACTCAAGCAGCTTTTAAAGCGCAGTAACCCTAAACCTGCTGACATTAGTAATGTATTAGGAAGACTGGGTGAACAAACTACGGCTGTAGGTCAAGAAGCAAAAAGAGGCTTCAAAGGCCCAATTCAAAGATTAGGAAAGCTGCTAACGAAAACTGCCAAATCTTTAGAAGAATAAAATCTTCTAGACAATATATGGATGTATGATGTATAGGGATAATGTTAGGTTAGAGGTTACCAATTTGCAACTCTTAAAGTGGTAAATTGCTTAGTAATCCTAGCTCTAATAATATCCCTATTTATATTATTATGAATAAACTAAAATAGGGTGGCATTGTAATGCCCACCCTACTTTAAGCTTCGCGCAGCGGCTAAAGTTTGTATTTCACCTAGTTTTATACCCAACACTGAGATTAAGGTATTTATGCAAGTACTAATAAATGTATATGCAAATGCAAATGACAAATATCAGTACTTTCTCTCAATGCAGTATGACAAAGCGTTTAGCGTCCAACTTGTCTAGAGATATCTTTACCTGCTTCTGCTGCACTTTCCCCTACGTCACTAGCTGTGTTTTTAGCACCTTCTACGTATCCGGAACCAAATTCTTTGAAGGCTTCTGCTGACTGTTGTCCAATTTTCTTAACTCGTTCACCAGGAGCGTCATTGGTTTGGCGAGCATCTTTATACCATTGTCCTACTGTTTTTGGTCTTTGGGCATCATTTTGCTCTATGTCTTCTCTAACTTTTTCCTTCAAGCCTTTGTTATTGTCCGCAGAAGCAACATTCGTTGTCAGCATTATCAAACCAACTAGGACAACACTCAATAAACTTTTTACTTGAAATTCCTTAAGTAAGGAATTGACGGAAGCGATCGCCCTAGAAATCAAATTTGTCATGCCATTACTCCATTGTCAGTGCTTTTCACAGTTTCGAGACATAATTGGCTTACTCCAAATCTAGCTATTTTTATAGAAACTAAATTTAGTTTCTATGTGTAATTAACTCAGCGAATGGAGTTATAGTTTCGTGAGCATATCTGATAAAATCTCACCTAACTTTCAAGCCAATTAGCTCTTTTGATTATAAATAAACACTAACTATAAAAAGGGAATTATCCTTCTAACAAAAGACATATCTCAGTTAGGAAAAAGATAGATTTTTTAAACCCTGCGGCAGAATTGTCTTAATGAAGGGCCAGTTTTGAGAAGAGTTAGCCTATTTTGGTTTATTTCCTCAATGTTTTTGGGAGCTGCAATGCTAAAGTCATTGTTCTCGCTGCCATAAACAAAGACATTGATAACCAAAGTAGATGGCTATTATGAAAATACCAAGCTGCGATCGCTAACGGCATAAAGCCGATCAAAGTAGATTTTAGCATCGACTCGCGAAGTGTATGACCTTGAGTCAGCCCCAGGAAGTAACCATCTAACGCATAAGCAACAGAACCAAACCCTAAAACTGGTAGTAACCAAGGGACATAAAGACGTAAATGCTCAATAATCTCAGTATGATTCGTTAATAATTGAAAAAGCGGTTCTGGACTGAGAATAAAGGCGGTAGCAAACATAAGTCCTACACCCAAGCTGCTTACCGTAGAAACTTGTAGCAGCGGTATTAGAGCATCAGTATTTTCTCTGCCTCGAAAAATTCCTGCCAAACTCTCTGTAGCGAATGCCAACCCATCAATGAAGTATGCAGCTAAGGCTACAACTTGCATTAGTACTGTATTCGTTGTCAAAACCACAGTCCCCAACATGGAACTTAGGTTAGTAAATATTGCAAACGTGGAGATTAACGCAAAGGTGCGAATTATAATCTCGCCATTGAGCATAAAAGCAACTTTTAAAGTAGAAAAGTCAAATAATTCTCTACTTAACGCTTGCACCTGCTTAAACGCAATTTCTCGCCAAAATAATAAAATACCTACCAATAACATTAGATACTGACTAATCGCTGTTGCTATTCCAGCACCTTTACTTTCCCATCCCCAAAGAACAATAAACAGGTAATCAAGCAGTACATTTACACCACTATTTACTATTGATAGTATCAATACTCTGTTACTCTGTTCTCGCCCTAAAAACCAACCAATTAATACGAAGTTGATGAGAGTTGCTGGCGCACCCCAAACTAAAGCATTGTAGAAAGCAACTCCAGAGGATTTAATTTCTGGTGTTGCACTCAAGAGGGCAAAACCTAATATTTGTATGGGTTGTTGTAACACCAGAATTGCTAGCCCTAGTAATAGTGCTAAAACTCCATGCTGTAACCCAATTAGTAGTACTGATCTGTGATCTTCACGCCCCATTGCTTGGGCAACCATTCCAGTTGTACCCATGCGAAGAAAACCAAATGTCCAGTAAATATAGTTAAATAAAATTGTTGCTACTGCCACACCTGCTAAATGGCGTATTTCTGTTAAGTGTCCCAAAAACGCCATATCCATTAATCCTGCGATGGGAACCATCAGGTTTGAAAGGATGTTAACGGATGCTAATTTGAAGAAATGGCGTAAGAAGGCTAGTCGTTGAGAAATTAAGAACAAAGTGAGAAAATTCCATCAAGGCTGTTTAAAGATTATAAATTAGGTTATTCACTCAGCCCTGTCAAAATTAGTGTAATTATTAAATACAGTAAGAGTTTAAAACTCTATGTTTACCTTCTTTTAAAGTAATACGTTAGATCACCTCGCTACGAGACGTTGCACTGCAACGCCTCTACTTGCAAACAGTAATTATCTGGGATTAATATGGCGTCTAGGCCCCCACCCTGGATTTACAATAGCTGCCAAATCTTCTTCAGATAATTTGTCTAGTTCAGCTTCCAATTCGTCAACTGTAAAGTCGTACCCACGTTCTTTAGCAATTGTGATAAAGGTTTCTGGATCAGATGTTGCTCTCAGCCTTTCTTTTAATGCTTGATCTTGTTTTATAGCTTTCAAAAGTTCGGCAGCAGTTTGCTGTGACATGATAGTACATCTCCTGTTTTAAATATCAGATTTGAATGTTGTAAGCTGTTAGGTATTTAATTTGCATACCTATTCGTGAAAGTTGTCATTTGCATTTAAAAATGACTAATGACAATCTTCACCTAAAAATGCAATATGTAAGGGCATTAATTTAGCTTGACTCCTGTAGTTCTGCCCGTAGAATCTTGAAGTTCTAAATCTTAAACTCGGCTAACTTCACTTTTGTAAATTTCATTAAATACTTCTTCGATTTTTGGTTCAACTACCGACAGATGTTGCTCTAAAATTGCCAAATTGCGAATGTTGGATTTATAGACAGCATCAAACAAATCACCTACTAAAGGCACAGTGCCAACAATCGCTTCCAAGCCGACGTTGAAAATCATTTTGGCTAAGTCTTGGCGTGGTATACCAAAGCGCGTAGCTAAAAATATGATGTAAGCTGAAAACCCTGTACTGATCAAATCACCAGCACCTGGAACTAGACCGATGATTGGATCTAGTCCAATATGAAAACCTATCAGAGGGATACGTATAGATGTATCCATCAGACGGCTGAGTTTGCGGATGTGATTAAGAGTAGCAAGGCGTTTAGCAGCGTCCATAATTTGCGATGTTTGCACTACTCTTAACTTGCACTAAATTATATTTATTCGTCTTGTACCGGAAGAAGGAACAAGTATGAGGAAAAATTCTGCTAAAAATCCTAATTACTACCCCTTTTTGAGCCAGAGTGTAAACTACACTGACTAATTAAGTGATCGCTACAAGCCACATTGGGCTATTTCCAATCAACTCTAACTCTACAGCAAGAATTACTAACCGCAGATACTTGACAATTAAATATTTAATATTAATTAAATACAAAGTCATCATTCCTACGCACTTCCTGAACCACAGCGCAAGATGTGAAATTGAGTGCTTGCCGATGGGGGGTCACAGTCGGTGCTTGAGCAACCAAAACTACATTACCATTGGCATCCATAACCCACCCTTGAGCTTCTACAATTTGAGTTGCTTTGTTGACAGCATTAACTTTCTGTGACGCTACTTGTGTATTCGACTCTTGAATAATCACTCTGTTTTGGCTACTGTTAGCACGATTCTCATCCTCTGGCTCTAGCGTTATCCAATCTGCTAGCACCGTATCAGCCGTCAAAAGTTCTACAGGATTAGATGCAATTCCACCACGGCCAGTAATAATAAATGAAGCCCTAGTCATTTTTCCCTCAGCATTACAAGCAGTAACTATTTGCTGCGAAGCATCTACCACATTTACAGGCAGTTCCACTAATCCTTTACTGGGGTCAACATCTGGTGAGTTGATTTGAATTGTGCCACTTAACGAAGGGTTTTGCTGCGAAAACGCCGTGATATCACTTGTAAGTAAATTACTTGGATTAAGGTTTTTTGGGTCTTGAGTTTGTAACACCCTCACTAAGTCTGTACGTGTACGCGGTACAAATCCAAAGATACTTTTAGCATTGATTGTGATTTTTCCCCCAGAACCAGAGAATGCATTGGCGGTGATATCGCTATTTTCTAAGGGAGCTGCAACGATGAAGCCATTAGCAGCATTGATGAAAATATTACCTCCACTACCAGCAAGCCCATTCGTGACTGCATTGGTGGATATTTGGCTTTGGTGGCGCATTAGTAATAAATCCTGCACATTTAGCGTAATGTTTCCACCTCGTCCTGAATCACTATCAGATTTCAGTTTTCCTTGGTTGTCCAGAAGTATAAAACGAGCGCTGACATTTAGATCCCCTGCTTTTCCTAGATTGCTTGTATCCTCTGTATAAGTAAAACCCGGGATAAATTTACTACTGACACTCACCCCAGCATGATCTTGAACAAGTAACTCTTTTGTATCGATTATTACTTTGCCTGCATCTCCAGAACCATTAGTAGCAGCAAATAAGCCGCTAGCAGAACCTGTTACTGATGTTCCAATTAATTCTACAGATTCAGAAGCTTTCACAGTCAAATCCCCTCCTGCACCTGTAGCCGGTATTAACTTTGAATTAATTTCCGTGCCATTAGACTCTGTTGTAATCCTTGCTCCATCTTCAACACGCAACCTTCCAGTGTTGATAGTCAGGTCACCTGCCTTTCCACTTAAGCCAGTTGTACTAAATAATGCACTTCTTTGAAAAAAATTACTATTTGGTATAGGAACACCACCAACAACCTCAACGGACTCAGAGGCATTCACAGTCAAATTTCCTCCATTACCTTTCCCTAGAGTAGAAGTAAATACTTGCGCGCCATCTCGAACAATTAATTTCTTAGCGTTAATTGTTAAGTCTCCGCCTTTTCCCTCACCTCTAGTCTGAGTTGTTAAAGACACAAGATAGCCAATTAGTTCCACTGTCCTACCTTGAACCTGAATGTTACCACCACTTTCACCACTGGCATCTACAATAGAGGGGATATTAGAACCATTTACCATTCGTTCTATGAGTTGGATATTCTGAAAATTTTGTACCCGTTCATATCCTGTTGTCCAACCTTGGTTCGTTGAGTTCAAAGTGACTAAACTATTAGCACCAACACTACCTAGCTCGATTCGTCCCCCACTTGCTGTGATATTTCCGCCTTGTAGTGTTATGTCACCACCAATAAGTGCTAAAGTTTTGCCTGGCAGTACCTGTAGACCAACAGATTGACCAAAACTATTAGTCGCGCCATTGACTTTTGTTTGGGATTGATTGCGGATGGGAGCCGCACTCGCTCCGAATTGTAAACCTATAGGAACACTTACTTTCAGCGAAGGTATGGTTTGGGGATTTGTAGCACTAAACTTGATACCATCGGCAAAATTTACACTACTAGCTGTACTCGCCACAAATGAACCGCGGATATCTAAAAAAGCATTGTGGCCAAAAATTATCCCATTAGGATTAATTAAAAAGAGGTTTGCTGTGCCATTAACTTTAAGGATACCGTCAATATTAGAAATAGACTTACCTGTTACGCGGTTAATAATGTTGTCAATATTGCCAACATATTGAAATTCAGTTGTACTTCCATTATGTACAGAAAACTCTTTAAAACTGTGGAATAGATTGTTTCCAGATTCGGTTCCATCTTTAATAATTGTGATATTGCCTTGTTTTGTTACTAAAGAATTAACAGGTAAAGTACCATCTTGAGTAATTTGGGCAATAGCAGAGTTTGTAGAAAAAGTTATAGCACTACCTATTGTAACTCCCAAGCTTTTAAACAAGACCCAAAAATTAATCATTTATGATTTTGCATCCTTTTCAAGAAATACAATTTGCTGATTTACGGTAATACAGCGCTTAAATTCAAGTAGATTACATCGAAACCCTTTGCCTATATTTACCTCTCTGTTTACCAAATTTAGTCGTTTTTTTACTTTGTAAACAAACAATACATAAAAGGGGTGCAACAATGTTGCACCCCTAGAAAACCTATATTCGATTCAATTCTATAAATCTGTAGTTAGGGATGGTATTGTTAATTTAACTTCTCTCCATTCCTAATATCTTTATTCTCAATTAACTAGGGATGAAGACAAAGTTAAAATACCATTAAAACTTACCAACATTTCAAACCTAGTGGGGTTGTAATACAACCCACTCTCTCAATATTATTAGGTGGAGCTACTTCTATAATATATTTAGAAAATTCTTTAAAAGAGTACAATGGATTATGTCCAGATTGAAATTCACCTTTACTAACTGTGATATTATCTTCTGTGATGTTCAGAAAATTAGTCAGTAGAGTACCATTATGAAAGACTTGAGTAACAGCAGAGTTTGCAGACAAAATTATAGCACTACTTACTATGAAACTTAAGGTTTTAAAGCAGACCAAAAAATTACTCATTTTTGAATATTGCATCCTTCTATAAATTACTAATTACTGAATAACTGTAAGCGTGATTTTTACGAGAAGTCTATTTTTGATTACAATGTTGACTTCAGAGTTATTTGTACTTTCACTCAATTTGTTTTCAATACCATTTGTTCACTACTGTAATGTTTTAACAGCAGTAGTTTTGCGTTACTTAAAGATTAGCAGATGTATGATTTTATGCTGTAATACACTAACCTAAAGTGAATTCGATTAGTACAATCTGGTAGCGAAATAATAAAGAATACAGGGTAAGTAGGAGTACTAAAGTATTAGGTTGTTTAAGCTTTATCAACTCCCATATTTAATATTCAGTTTGACTGATGAAAATTATGTAGCTGTAATATTACTTAATATTTTTCTGCGGACTTACTTAACTATTCATTGCCGTAACAATACTGAGTAATTTCTATTGCAATGCAGATATCCAACTACCTTTATTTGTTGTCAGCGCTACCTAATAAACTTAGCTTTCTTTCTACACCTATTTTTAAGACAGCTTTATTGGTTAACAAGGTTAAATAAAAATCATGTATTGCAAAACACATATTTTTGTAATATTTTTTATACCTTTTGGTAGTCGTGCAGGTGTAACACTAACTATTAACTTCGTGAAGGGTGTTAAGCTGAACTTGCGAGGATTCTCAGGCATTTTAAGGGATAGTTCTTTTACTTGTACTATCTGAGTCTGTGAATTCTCACGGGTTTCCTTCAATCATCTGAGATTTATAGTGGTGATAGTTACGCTCACGCTAGGTGTAAGCATCATAGAACTAATTAATATTTTGTGAAAACATTGCGAATGCGAGTATGCAAATACTGACTCATAATATACGCGATCGCTCAGATTTGCTACTACTAAATTCTACTACTAAATTAAGGATTGCAAGCGTTGGATGAGGCGTTCTACTGGAATTAAATTCTCGGCTCGTTCTTCTTCAATTCGCTCTACAAGTTGTCTATTTTTGAATAATAACAATGTTGGTAAGGGATGAACTTGATATTGATTAGCTAAATCAGGATAGGCTTCACTATCAACTTTCACAACCCTTAGCTCTTGTTTCATCTGTTTAGTTACTTCTGGAAGAACTGAGTTGATCAAATGAGAAGGCCCGCATACATGAGAGTAAAAAACTACCAACAGCGGTAACTCTGAGCTTGATAGTAGCTCTTTAAAGTTTTGAAATTGATGTTTAACTATCATATCTGCTACTGTTATTACTCGAAATTGGTACTAATTTTTCTGAGAAATTAAGCAGTTTTTTCATAAAATTTTGCGCTTTTCATACAATTTTAAATTAGTTAAAGCAAACTAAGTTGAGAAATGGGATCAGACTAAATCTGTTCATTATATTTACAGTTTATTAAGCGCTAAAACGCTACTAAAAACATTTTATCTTGTACTAATTTAGCATTGCCACATCAGTAGAAGGATTTAGCTGTTGAACAATCCAATTCCGAACTAATTGGTAAACTTCGTCAGCCACCTCATCTAATCCATGAGTAGCATCTGGATACAGAATTATCTGCTTAGGTTCCAAGGCCTGCTGATAAACGTGTTGCGAACACAAAGGTGGCAATACTTCGTCAGCCATACCATGTATTAGCAGCAGTGAGCATTGTGTTGCAAGTTCGTGAACCGGATCTGTACCGTAAGCTTGAGTAGCAAGAGTAACAACAGTGCTGACATCTGGATCTTGGACAGCAGCTTGAATTGCTACTGCACCTCCAAAAGAGTGACCAACCAGAGCAAAATATTTGATACCTTCATCTCGCAAATAAAGAAGGCCAGCGAGAACATCTAGGACAGATTCCTCCAACTCTGTTGGGTAACGGTAACGTACTCTTAAAGAAGCGATCGCCTCTTTTCTGAGATCCTCGCACAGCAAAGGATAAAGCTTACGAGCAGGTGTATCCCAGTCACCACCAACACCTCCCACCCAAATTACTGCTTTTTCAGCATCCTTTACCGGATAGTAGCGACAATAAATTAAACCTCGGCTCGTTATCAGTTTGACTGGATAATATTCTTCCTGCTGGGGTTTAACTTCAACGTCCTGAACCATCATTTCAAATGATTCATCATAGATAGGCTGCACAAGATCCTCCAAAAAGTTATTAAGTTAGAGGAGAAAAACTAACAAGCTCTAGATGTGCAAAACCGTAGTATTTAATTAAAAACTGTTAGGTTATTATCCTTGAACCTGTTAACTTAGCTTCAGTTTCTACCTAGTTTCAATCAGTAACCTCTATCCAAGGATTGGTCATTTGGATTAGAAGTCAAGAGCCAGTGATACGCGATTAATTGCGTCCGTATAAGAGTCAGTGGAGACGCGATTAATCGCGTCTGTAGAAGAATCAGGAGTTATTATTTTTCCTTGTCTTGTTATCTCTCTTTCCGTTCTTTGAGTTTCAGAAGTATTTCTGCGTGCATCTCGCGGGTAATAGGGTAAAAATACGTTAAAACTAAGCCACAAATTAAAAAGACTGTAGGTACAGGGCCTACAGCAATGCGGATAGCTAGTAGTGCCTGCTCAGGTTGTATGGGTAGTGTAGCTTGTCCTGCTACAGACTCTTTAAAGCCTGATGCTTGCAAAGCATTTCCTACCACAAATAACCCAAAAGCTAAACCAAATTTTTGCAGCAAAACCATGAAGCCATAAAAAATCCCTTCCCGACGTTGGCCGGTTTGGAGTTCATCTAATTCAATTACATCTGGGATCATTGACCAGGGAATTAGATAAGCTGTAGAAATACCAACACCTGCCATCACAGCCATTACATACATTAAACCTATTTGACCAGGCTGCAAGAAAAACATTCCCGCTGCTGCTATTATCCATAAACTCATTCCCAGGCAATAAACAAGTTTTTTGCCAATTTTTTTACTCAAAGCACTCCAGACAGACAGCATAATCAGAGCAGTTACTTGCACTGCAATTAGGACTGAGGGTATATCTGACTCTTCGAGACCCATGTAGTTGACCACAAAGTAGGGAATAATACTCGCTGTGACTTGCACGCCTAACCAGGAAAACAGATATATACCGATTACAAATAGAAAAGGTCGATTACTAAAAACAATCTTTAACTGTTCACCAAAAGGTATAGATGGGGCTTCCTCAGCTTGGATGCGTTTTGCTTCAAAAGCCATAACGCGATCGCGCACTCCAAAAACACACCAATATAATGTTAAGACCGAAATTACTGTACAGACTGCTGCTAAAACTAAATATCGTTGTTGGCGATCGGCGATTTGAGAAAAAATAATTTTTGATAAAATCAACGACAGAATGCTACCAGAAATAGAAAATGTAAAGCGAATGCTGTTAAGACTAGTGCGTTCGTCGTAATCCTGAGTTAGTTCTGGAGTCATCGCCGTATAAGGCAAATTCACAACGGTGTAAAACGCTTGAGATATTATCCCAATCGCAACGTAGTACCAGAATAACGGCCAAATATTATTGCTCTGCTGTGTACTAAATGGCGGTACAATCCACTGCAAGAAAAAGAAAATTCCAAAGGGAACTGCCCCATAAAACAACCAAGGAAGACGACGCCCCCAACGACGAGATTTTGTTTTATCAGTCAGTAATCCAATAATCGGATCATTTATTCCATCCCAGATTTTACCAATCATCAAAATGCTGCCAGCTAAACCCGCCGGAATACCAGCGACATTGGTAAAAAAAAGTAGCAGGTAAAAAATGGAGATATTTGCAGTAATCGCTGGGCCCAAATCTCCTGCACCGTAAGCCAGCTTTGTTTTTAAATCCAGTTTTGTATTTGCAGGATCTCGTTGAGCATCGCTATTAGCAGCAGAATCATTCATAATATCTTGCGCTCATACTAAAATAAAAAGTTTGTGTTTGCCTACAGTACTAGCTATCTACCACTTCCTTTAGTGTTATGCCAGACCTTTATGTTTCTTGGTCAGATTATCACCATAAAATTGAACAACTGGCTATTGAGATTTATCAATCGGGTTGGAAGTTCAACCAAATTATTTGTCTTGCCAGAGGTGGACTGCGAGTTGGAGACATTCTCTCTCGTATATACCAGCAGCCGCTAGCTATATTAGCAACATCATCTTACAGTGGCCCTGGTAAACAAGAAAGAAGTAATCTAGTTTTCTCGCGCCACCTGACAATGACTGCCGAAAACTTGGGTTCGCGTATTCTCTTGGTCGATGACTTAGTAGACTCTGGGGTTACACTGCAACAAACTATACCTTGGCTTAAGCAAAATAATGATTTCCCCATTGAAGAAATTCGCACTGCTGTACTGTGGTACAAAGCTTGTTCAGTTATAGCACCCGATTATTATGTCGATTACCTACCTGACAACCCTTGGATTCACCAACCTTTTGAACATTACGAGCAGATGAACCCCGGAGAACTGGCGGCTAAAGCGACGAGCAACAGATAGATTCTTGTAAAGACGCGTTGTTTAAAACGTCTCTAACTTATTTGCGTTGTTGTGCCATTTGAATGCAATTTCCTGCGTTGTCATACCAATTCAATTAATGATTGCAACAAATTTTTTGGTAGAAACGTTGCATTGCAACGTTTCTACAATGGTTTATCTGTCGCATTCCATCGGTCTGCCAAAACATCAATCGGTTATGTCAAAACATCAGTTGGTTATGCCAAAACATCAGTTGGTTATGCCAAAACATCAGTTGGTTATGCCAAAACATCAGTTGGTTATGCCAAAACATCAGTTGGTTATGCCAAAACATCGACCTGTATTGTTAATGCATCGGGTTGCAAAAATTCAAGCGCCCTTTGTTTAATCTAGCTTTCCTTGTGTCCTTTGCACTCTTAGCTCAAAACAACCACAGCCAAAGTGGAAGAGTAATCAACAAGACTATAGCCCCAGCTGCCAAGGTAGTAACAGCTAAATTGCGATCAAGATTGAATGTTTCGGCTATTACCAATGTGCCAAAAGCTGGAGGCATCGCCATTTGTAGGACAATTACTTGTGCTGTCGGGCCAGTTAAACCAAATAGTGGCAGGATGCTACTTAAAATTAAGGGAACTATCAGCATTTTGATGACTAAGCTTATTCCTGCTTTTGGTAAGCTGTGCCAAGAATTCAGTTTCCCTAATCGCATCCCAATTAACACCAAAGACAAAGTAATCACACTCCAAGCAAATTTTTCTAAAGAGAATTCTACTAGTGTGGGTATTTTCACTTCTCGAAAGAGTAAGCCAAATCCAAAACTCCAAAGTGCAGGATTAATCAAGATTGCCTTAAGAAACTGCTGATAATTCTGCTTATCGCTACTAAAACGAGCTGCAAGCAACACACCTAAGCCATAAGTACCAGGGAACGACCCCAGCAAATCATAAAATAGCGCCCAAGCAAAGTATTCCTTGCCTACCATTGCTAGGATGATGGGAAATCCAAGATAACCTGTGTTGCCCAACATAGCCGCCAAGATAAAACTACCCTGAGTTTGCTGTTGGGGGACTGTATTTTTAAAATAGGCTTGTCCTTTAATCCATAGCCAAGCCAAAAACGCTCCTAGTAAAATTGCTAGGTAAGCGATGGCAGGTGCAACCCAAATCTGCCTCGACAAGTTAGCTTGTCGCAAAAAAGATACGATACTTATAGGTACTCCCACCCAGAATATAAACTGACCTAAACGGATGGGAACTGTGGCAGGTAGTTTGCGTCCCAAAATAAGTCCTACTAGGACTAATCCACCTAGCTTGACGTATAGTTCTAGAAGGTTTGTCAAAATCTACGCCTAGAAACCACAGATGTAAAATGTTACCTGTAACGTCTATATTTGTCCAGTCTAAAATCTGTTATGGCTATTCAACATTAAGCAGGAGTTGACCCTTGAATAAGGCTGGCTTTTCTGGAAAACCGCAAAACCCATCGAATGACCCTGGTGATGATATTCCAGTGGCTCTACGCGTCACTCCTGATGTAGCACCCAAAATCAATTTGCGACTCCAAGTATTGCTGATTGGGGGAGTCGTGGGATTTATTCTGCTGGCTTTGATTAGCGGCTTTTTGTTTTTTGTCACTGCACCTAAAAAAACTGCTGATTCTCAACCTTCAACTAGCACAGAATCTGGTAGCTCTGTCAACAGCCAAAGTAACAATAACGATGCTGTGTTGGGGCATTTGGTATATCCAGAAGCACCTCAGTCAGAATTAGTACCGATTACTGCTGACAGGCGGATCAGAATGCGAAAAACTGCTGCTGAAAAGTTTCGAGCGATGACACAAGCAGCGCGGAGTGCAGGTGTAATTTTAGTGCCAATTTCTGGTTTTCGCTCGGTGAAAGAGCAAGAGCAGTTGTTTTTTAACGTGGGCGCTCAACGAAATCAGACACCAGCAGAACGAGCAGCTTTGAGCGCTCCCCCTGGGCATAGCGAACATCACACTGGTTACGCTGTGGATGTTGGAGACGGGGCAGTACCAGTAACTAATCTCCAAGCGAATTTTGACAATACCAAAGCTTATAAGTGGCTGCAAGCAAATGCAGCACGTTTTGGCTTTGAAATGTCCTTTCCCAAAAATAATATTCAAGGCGTAAGTTATGAACCTTGGCACTGGCGTTTTGTAGGCGATCGCGACAGCTTAGAAATGTTCTACAAAGCCAGAAACTTAAAACCCGCTAGAAGTGGCCAGTAAAAGAAGAGGGGGGGCAGGGGGAGCATTGGTGTCAACTTAAGGAGCATCAGCCCAGACTTGAGCCGACCGCGAGTGAATCTGACGATGACGTTTGCGCTCGGCTTTAAGCAAACCAAAAAGCTTGTAATGTGAAACTAAATAGTCAACAACATTATCAGTTTCACGACGCAAAACAGCCACAGCAAAGTAATACAAACTGCGAAAGACCATTTCCACAGAAATACGTTCAAGTGGCTGACCGAGTGCGAACGCGATTTGAGAAGATAAATTGTTGAGAACAGTGTAGAAAATCACAGTCGCAAAGATTTGAATCTGAACCCCGTTACGGTCGCCAACCCAAATATAAGCCAGACCCAGAAGTCGTTTAGTCAGCTTAAAGGCATCTTCAATCCGCCAACGACAACGGTAGAGTTCACACACTTGTTGTGCAGATAATAACTGTGGGTCAAGCACATTGGTCAAATAGTAGTACCAACTATTACCCCAGAGTACAGAAACTAAGCGAACTGGATACTGACAAGGATTGGATCGATATTGTCCCATATCGATGATTTCGTCACGATAGTAAACACCAGTTGATAAACAGCGCACCACAAAGTAAGAAGTTTTTTCGCGCAATCGCGTCACGAAAAACTTCTGCTGCTGTGTAAACTGGTCAAACCAGCCAAACTTGAAAAAACCCAAATCGAAAATCAATAGTCCGCCAGTTGGCAGTTGCTCTAATAGCTCCTGGGCAAAAATTTTGTCATTAGCTTTGCTATCTTCCGTGTACCAGATTTTGGTCGGTACATGAGTAAACGCTTCTACCACCATCATCATTTTTCCTGCCAACACTGTTGTTTGGTCTGATAATGCTTTTAACTTTTTGCGTAATTCTTCTAGTGTTGACCCATCCGCTATCCACACTGCACCAAAAGTCTGATGTAGTTGTTGCCACTGCTGTGGGATTCTATTTGCCTGTGGGGTGGCATGGATTTTTTCGATGACTTGCTCAAACACTTGTGCAAATAATTTTGCTGGTATTTTCTTTAACCTTTGTGAGAGTGCTTGTTTACTCACTAACATCGGTTCTACCCACATTAATCCTTCTGTGGCTAATAATCTGATTGCTTCGCTTAATCCGGCTATTTGTCGATACACCAGACTTACTACCACTGCCATCATCACTGGTAATGTTAATTTTCTTTCTCTTAAGTTTTTGTTGTCTAGTCCTGGTGAATCTCTTAGTGGTTTAAAGTTTGATGGTTCTAGTAGTGCGTATATCTGGGCTTCTATTTCTTCTATTGCTGGTGCTGGCAGTTGTGTTTGTCTTCTTAAGTCTGGATTGCCATCTTTTCTCATCCGGGGAGTAGCCATTTTGACAACTCCTTTTGTCTTTGTCTCTACTCCCCTACTCTACCTCTACTTGTTGACTTTTTCCTTAAGTTGACACTAATGCAGGGGGAGAAATAAAATAACTAATACCCCAATCCCCAATCCCTAATCCCTAATCCCCAGCCACACGTCCTGAGTTTTGAGGCTTAGCTTCTGTTTGAGGTTTTTCATATTTGCCGGGATACTTATGTTGAAAATAAGCTTCTAACACTTGTAAAACCATCGGGCCACAAACAGTACCGCCATGATCACCAGAGTTTTCGCCAAATGCCACAACGACAATTTCTGGCTGAACGCTAGGGGCATAAGCACCAAACCAAGTATGATTCGGACGACCAACACCAGCTTCAGCCGTACCACTCTTTCCTGATGCTGGGGCAATTGTTCGCACATCCAAACGCTTACCTGTACCCTCACTTATTACTTTCCGCAATCCATCGCGCAGAACTTTAATAGTTGACGGTTTCATATTTAACGATTCTCGCCAGCTTTTTGCCTCTTCATGGTCTTT
This sequence comes from Nostoc sp. UHCC 0302, assembly GCF_038096175.1. Classification (NCBI taxonomy): domain Bacteria; kingdom Bacillati; phylum Cyanobacteriota; class Cyanophyceae; order Nostocales; family Nostocaceae; genus Nostoc; species Nostoc sp. UHCC 0302. The sequence goes on along the minus strand of NZ_CP151099.1, from coordinate 631,791 downwards.
AAGCAGATGTGGCTTAACTCGATAGCCACCATTAGCAGGCACAGAAAACATAATTGCCGATTGCAAGGGTGTTACTTGTAGAGCGCCTTGACCAATTGACATATTAATAGTGTCGCCTACAGTCCAAGGTATCTTAAAAACTTTTTGTTTCCATGTTTCATCGGGAACCAAGCCTTTTGATTCTTCATTGGGAAACTCGATGCCAGTTTTTTTACCAAAGCCATATTTGCGACTCCATTCGATTAAAGTTGGGCCACCGACTTTTCTACCAACTTGATAAAAGAAGGTATCACTACTCATAGCGATCGCTCTGGGAAATCCCAACGGCCCAAATCCGGCGTGGTTCCATTCACCAAAAGTTACTCCGCCAACGGTGAGTGAGCCAAATGTCTGTAATACTGTGTCAGGAGAAAATTCACCTGATTCCAGTCCAGCTGTCGTGGTGACAATTTTAAAAGTACTAGCGGGTGGAAAGGCACTCAAGGCGCGATTGACCAACGGATGGTCTTTACCTTGCACACTTTCCCAGTCTTTCTGAGAGAGTTTTTGTTTGGAGAAGATATTCGGGTCAAAAGTAGGGTAAGACACCATTGCTAAAATAGCACCGTTTTTTGGATCAAGTGCCACGATCGCACCATTGCGATTTCCCAAAGCTTTTTCTGCTGCTTTCTGCACATCCAAATCTATGGTTAAGTGTAAGTCGTTACCAGCTTTTGCCTGTTTCTCTCCCAAAACGCGGATTGGCCGACCAGCACCATCTACTTCTACCCGCTGACCACCCCATTCACCGCGCAGTAATTGCTCATAAGCTTTTTCTATCCCCATCTGACCAATCACATCTCCCAGGCGGTAACCTTCGTTCTTCTTGTCTTTTAACTGTTCAGGGGTCAATTCGCGCGTGTAACCTAGTATATGTGCTAATTCTTTGCCGTGGGGATAATAGCGCACAGCATCTGTATTAATCTCTACCTCTGGGAGTTCATTTTGATACTCCTTCAATGCTGTGACTTGTGCTTCGTTCAAATCGCGTGCCACCCTAATCAGTGAAGAAGAATTAGCACCTGCCTGTTCTAATTTCTTTTCCATCTCTTCTTGCGAGATATTCAGAATTTCTGCTAGACGTGGGCCGACCACTGACCATGAAGGTTTAGTATGTGCCATCGGCCACAAATATACAGAACGCGGATAGCGAGTACTGGCTAAAAGTTTACCATTACGGTCAAAAATGTTCCCCCGTTCCGGTTGTTTAGAAATCATCCGAATTCGGTTGGCTTCTGCTCTTTGTCGAAGTTTTGGCCCTTCAACAATTTGCAAATATGCCAAACGCGCTCCAATACCAGCCGTCATTAATAGCGTAAATACGATTAAAAATATTGATTGGAAACCACGTCCAACTGTACGTGTATATTTTTTGTTCCCAAATGGCGATGAGCGTAATGAACCCATAATACTAAGAGTGATTGTGAGAATGAAATTATTTGTATGCAATTACTCTAAAGTTATACCCGGTACTGAGCGCAAAATAATCGGGCGTATCTTTCGTAGGGAGCAAGGAAGAGGTTGAATAACTAATGACAAATGACAAATGACAAATGACAATAGACTACATAAATATGACAAAATCTCGTAATATTACGGCATTCTACTAAGGATTATGGCTCAAACTGTCATGCACAATCAGAGGGGGATAATAAATTTTCAACCACTAGATGTTGAACTGCGAAATGTATTTAAGTTTTTTAACCAAGAACCAGCAGTACATGGAGTAGACTTGGATGTCAGACAGGGGGAATTTTTTAGTATTTTAGGCCCCTCTGGTTGTGGCAAGACAACGACATTGCGCTTAATTGCTGGGTTTGAAAGGGCTGATGCTGGTAAGGTATTGATTCAAGGTCAGCCTATGACTGATGTCCCTGCTTATCGCCGCCCAGTCAATACTGTATTTCAAAGTTACGCGTTATTTAGCCACCTGAATGTGTGGAATAACATCGCCTTTGGACTGCGGCTAAAAAAATTACGCAAATCGGAAATTGAAATTAGAGTCCAAGAAGCTTTAAAGCTGGTGAAAATGGAAAGTTTGCGATCGCGTTTTCCCAGTCAACTTTCTGGTGGTCAACAGCAACGGGTTGCTTTGGCAAGGGCTTTAGTCAATCGTCCCGCTGTTGTACTACTAGATGAACCTTTAGGGGCGCTAGATTTAAAACTGCGTAAGGAAATGCAGGTTGAGTTATCAAATTTACACAAAGACTTAGGTTTGACCTTTGTGATGGTGACACATGACCAAGAAGAGGCGCTTTCGTTGAGCGATCGCATTGCGGTGATGAATCAAGGCAAAATTGAACAAGTTGGTACTCCCAGCCAAATTTACGAACGTCCCCAGACATCCTTTGTTGCTGATTTTATTGGCGACACTAATTTATTTAGCGGTGAAATCGTTGCAGTAGACGCTTCTAACGTGCAAATTTTGACGAAAACGGGACTTTCAATTGTCATTAGCCGCGCTGAAGATACACCAACTGAAATATCACAAACGGTAATAGTAAGTGTACGTCCAGAAAAAATACAGCTTTCGCTTTATCAACCCAATCTGCCAACTAATTGTTTTGAAGGACAGCTTGTGAATGTGATGTATTTGGGTACTCACGTTAATTATGTTGTGGAATTAACAAATGGTATTAGGCTCAATGTTTTACAACCTAATACTTTAGGCAATTTGCCAGACCGCGACACATCAATATACGCTTGGTGGGCAGAAACTGATTGTATCGCTATTATTCAATAGATAATACTTATTAAAATCTGCCTTAATAGGTAAAAGGATAACAAATTCAGTTCCCTCACCAGGTGTGGATTTCATTTGAATCGAACCACCATGCTTATCAACTACAATTTGTTGAGCGATCGCTAGTCCTAATCCTGTTCCCTACTGCTTGTTGATCAGCTTGGCGAATTGCTCGATACACAATTGTTAAAGTATTAAACATTAACTTAATGACTCACAGACGCCAATTCTTAAAAGGGATGGCAGCACTTTCTAGCTTTTCCTTGGCTGGTTGTGGCTGGAGACTAGCTGAAGTGCGTGCTAATTCTACTACTTCTGAGCAACGTGATCAACTCTATATTTACACCTGGACGCAATATACCGATAGACAATTACTGCAAACTTTTAGCGCTCAAACTGGCATGAAAGTGCTTGCGGATTTATATGATTCTAACGATGTGATGCTGGCTAAGTTGCAAGCTGGGGGCGGTAGTAGTTATAGCATTATCTACCCATCCGATTATATGGTAAAGAAGATGGTCGACAAAGATTTATTAACAGAAATAGATCACGATCGCCTCATCGGTTTAGAGAATTTATTCCCCCGCTTTGTTAATCCTAGTTATGACCCCAATAACCGTTACAGTATCCCTTTTAATTGGGGAACGACAGGGTTGCTTTATAATTCTGAGAAACTCCAAGATGCACCAGAAGATTGGGAATATCTTTGGCGAAACCAAGATAAGCTTAATAAACGGATGACGTTACTTAATGATGTCCGTGAGGTGATGGGTGCAACGTTGCGAATGTTGGGTTACTCTTACAACTCACAAAACGAACAAGAAATCCAACAAGCTTATGATAAGTTGAAGGTGCTAAAATCTGCGATCGCCGCTTTTGATACTGATGCTTGGCAAAATCAAATTTTGGCAGGAGATTTACTACTAGCAATGTGTTATTCAGCCGATGCGGTGAGAATTTCTAAAGAAAATCCTAAACTAAAATATGTCATTCCTCGCAGTGGTTCCTCACTATGGACTGACACTATTGTAGTTCCTAAAACAGCCCCGAACTTAGCTGGAGCCTACGCTTGGATTAATATGATTTTGCAACCAGAAGTAGCCGCTCAAATCAGTCAACGCCTGAACGTTTCTACACCTAATAGCGCTGGATTTGAACAATTACCAAAAAGAATACAAAACAATACCAATTTGTTTCCCTCAGAGGAACTTTTAAAAAATTGTGAACGTATTACTCCTTTAGGAAAATTTGAAGAAATTTACGAACGCTATTGGACTCAATTAACTAGTAGTTAAAAATCTAGAGAGACGCGATTAATCGCATCTATACAAGAGTCAAAATTCAAAAATTATAAATTAGGATTGTGTCTAATCAAATTCATCATTCACAAATAGATTCTGCGGGCAATATTGCTGAAGTGCAAAAATCGCATCGCCCACAAATAAATTGGCTCCAGCCATTAGTATTGCTTGCACCATCTGGGATTTGGTTACTACTTTTGTTGGTGTTGCCAACGTTGATAATTTTTCAGTTAAGCTTAGTAGCAGATATCCGACCAGGGGATTTAGTTAACCCTAATGGATTCAAAAACTACATCCGCATACTTGACCCTCTTTACTTGCAAGTAATTGGGCGATCGCTTTTTTTAGCCTTTGGTACTACTATTATTTGCTTAATCTTGGGTTTTCCCGTCGCTTATTGGATTGCTCAAATGGCTCCGCAGCGTTGGCGCAATTTGCTACTACTAGCTTTTGTCTTACCTTTGTGGACTTCTTCCTTACTTCGCTCTTACGCTTGGATTACAATTCTTCGTCCGACTGGTTTATTGAATACTTTACTTACTACTTTCGGCTTGCCAACTTTGGAATTACTTAACCGAATTCCAGCTGTATTAATTGGCATGAGTTACAGCTTACTGCCTTATAT